>CAJUTH010000027.1 GCA_910589275.1 uncultured Dorea sp. | reverse complement strand
TCAGCACTGTCTGCCCCTTTTCTTCCCATTCGCCGTACACATATTTAATCTCTGACGCGCCCATCCTACACCCCCTGGTTCTTTTCCAGCCAGCTAAGCATCACCTGGCTCATCATCCTGTCGTTTTCCATCATCGCGGAGAATGCCCCGCTGGCATACTGGCCGCCCTTCATATAGAACTGCATCAGGCGGCTGATATGGCCGCTTAAGCTCTCCGCGAACAGTTCCAGTTCCCCCCTTGCCTCTCCTTCATAACATTCCGCGCTGAGTAACAGCTTTATATTTTCCGCCAGTTCAAGCGCTTCCCCCAGCTTCTGGGATACGCTGCAGAGGCGCACTGCGTAATCCAGCACTTCCTCCCCTACGATCAACGGCTCATTCATCCTTAGTCCCTCCTTCCCTGACGTTGAACAGCTCCAGCAGCCGCATGCGCATCTGCCGGGGCTTAAGCCTCCGTTCTCTCCCTTTGTTCAGGTCGTACTGCCAGCCTTCCTCCTGATTCCAGTAGTAAGCGGTTTCCTTTTCCGGGCTGTATCCCGCATAGCTCCCTGCGACCAGCACCTGATAATCCTCCTCACGCATCCGCCTGCCCCACTCATCATAAGACAGCCTCCGGGAAGCATAATGCTCCCCCTCTTTCTCTCCGCCCCGCAGAAAGGGGCTCTGTTTTAAGAGCTCGAAAACCAGCTCCCCTCCCCTGCCTGTGGTCAGGTAATAATCTTTCCCTATCTTCCGGACTCCTGTCAGCCTTCCATCCGGCAGCACGGCAAAAACCGCCTGGTTCAGCACTAAGTGGCGGTCTGCATTCCGATATTCCTCCCACAAAAGAAGCGGGATCATGCCGTACTCTGTAATCTTCTTTCCCTCATCCAAGATCTCTTTTTCCATGAGGGATCCCAGCAGTTCTTCTTCCAATTTCCCCGTATCCTTCCATGCCGGATATTTTAAAAATACCCCGAAGGGAGCCGGCCCTTTCGTTACATTGTTGATGAAAATCAGTTCCTCCTCTGTTAATTTCAGCATATTTTGTTCAAATCTTTCCATTCTTCCCATTCCTCATAAAATCCTCCAAGGTTATCCTGCAATTCGCACAACGCCTTAGCTGCTTCGGCCACCGGCGTGCTGCCGCCGTTCCCTAAGTCCCTGTGATACTGTACTACCAGATCTAGGAATGCCTCCATGGTCTTTTGTGCGTCTCCTGTCCATGCGGTTTTGGACTGTATGTCCCCCAGGACTCCTTCCCCTTCCCGGTATGTTTCCTGGAGAATGTCCTGGATCTGCTCCATCTTTCCCTGAATAATCTTCATAACATTGCCGTTGCATTTAAATACGACTCCCATATGGTTCCCCCTACTTCTTGTTCTTCTTTTTTTCCCTCTCTTTTTCCTGCCTCTCGTTTTCCTGTTTTCCCCACAGATTCCTGCGGATATCGGCTTCCTCCTGCGCCTGCCTGTCTTTCCACTCCGCCGCCTTTTCCCTTGCCTCTCCTGCCTTTTTCCGGGCAGTGTTAAGCATCTTCTCTGTCTTCTTCTTTGCTCCATAATACTTTTTGTCCCACAGCAGAACCTTTTCTTCATATACGGCTCCCAGTTCATTTCCTGCTGAGCCTCCGTTTACCTTGTATTGTTCGGATTGCCGGGACTGGCTTGTATGAAGATCATCCAGCTTTTCCTGGCAGGATTTTATTTTTCTTTCCAGCTTTTCCGCAGTTCTCTCATATTTTGCCGCCTTCTGCCCCGCGTCGAGATACGCGGATACGTCGATAAAAAAACGGCAAATCTCTCCCCATATATCGTCTAATCCCATCTTCTATCCCTCCTGTTCCCATTTCGGCAGCATCAGCCGGATATACTCGCCTTGCCTGAACAGCAAGCCTTCCTCTATCCGCTTGGGTACTTCGCGGCTCCTTCCTACCGGGAACACTTCCGCCATCCCCTGTTCTCCGAGCACTAACCCGTAAACGCTGCTTTTGACATATTTGCTCAGTACATCTCTTCCTTTCAGCCTGCTGCTTTCCCCAAGGAATACGATCTCCATCCCCGTCTCCTGTGCGCCATGGAATAGCTCCATACACTTCTTCTCGTCAGATTGTTCCACTAAGTCCTCTACTTCGTTTATTACCAGCACAATCCTTTTTTTCTTGTTCAAAGCGCCGGTCTCTTCCTCTTTTTTCCTTGCCGTTATTTCATCTTCCAGATCCTCCAGCGCGTCTTCAATGACATCTTCATGATCCAAATAATGTACCGCCGCATTCCCTTTCCAGTAAAGGCAGTCCTTTTTCTTAGATTCAAACAGATATACCTCGCCGTCCTTTGTAAACTGTTCCAGCATAAGGTACAGCGCGTTCGTTTTTCCGCTCCGCCCCGGACCGATGATCAAGAACGGGCTTTCCTGTTCTGACATTCCCGCAAGCTTTACGCTCTCCACTTCCAGCCCCAGCGCTATGCTTCCCGGAACTATGCTGTCGTAATCTCCCATCTGCGTGGATACAAAGGTCTCCGGAAGGACTGGGATCCCTTCCGCCCGCTTCTCGCTGCTTGCCTTGGCGATGGCCGCCGTCAGCGCTTTGATATTGCGGCTGTATTCCAGCTCCGTCTTCCCGGAAACCGGCATATATAGCTGCATCACGTTCACATTCTCACGTTTCACTAACGCCCTGCCCTTCTTATCCTCCGGCAGGCTGTAATCACTCTTTCCTATGAATGTCCGGTTCTCCCCCGGCTCAAAGTTAAATCCGCCGATCTTCTCCTTGAAATTATTCATGACGGCTCCCCGCATTGCGTTAATCCGGGTCATGGTTACCAGCAGATAGATGCCAAGCCCGGCTCCGTCCCGGGCTACCTTCTGTATGAAGCTCTCCACCGTGTCGCTGACTTCGCGGATAGCGTCGTAATTATCGATCACAATCACGATCGCCTTTAATTTATCCTCCTGGCTCTCGTTATAGACATGGAAGTTCTGCGCCATTACCCGGGCAAACCGTCTCTTCCTGTCGGTAATCTCATTTTGGATCATCTTCTGGAATTTCACGATCTTTTCTGTGTCATCCAATCCGATATAGTCCGCCGTATGAGGCAGGCCGCTCAGCGTGATCAGCGCGCTGTTCCCTAAGTCCCAGATATAGAAATTCAAGTTTTTCACCGAGTTCTTCATGGCAAGCCCCATCACAATATTTGTCAGGAATACAGATTTCCCATAACCGCTGGACGCCATATAGAGGAGATGCCCGTTCCTGATCAGATCCAGAGTATATTCCTCCTGTGTCTGCTCCTCCGGTATATCGATCATACCGATACCTAGTGTATAGTCTCCTTTGGTAAATCCCGCGCTGTCCTTTATTTCCCTTGTATAGGGTGATTCCAGCAGCTCCTGCAGCGGCGGAAGCCATGGCTTTTTCACTTCCTTCGCCCCTTCTTCCTCATACACCGCCTTCAGATGCTCCACCGTCACATCCAATTGGGTCTTCTTGATCTGGTTACTGTCCGCGCTTCCGCTTAGGTCCTGGTTCACCAATTCCCCCTGCCCCAAAGCATTTACCAGGTATACCCGGTCGTCCTCCTTTTCCTCCGCCGTCTGGCCTTCGCTGTAGGAAGCGCCGCTCCATGCCGACTGGAACAATTCATAGATCTCGTTATTCCCCACCTGGAGATATGCCCGCCCGGCCTGAGTGATATTGGCCGCGTCCGGAGTCTTTAACATCTCTTTGCTGTCTCCCTCGTTCTGTACCTTCAGGCACAATTTGAACTTACTGTTGGTCCAGATCTGGTCGTCCACCACGCCGGTGGGCTTCTGGGTGGCCATGATCAGATGGATTCCAAGGCTTCGCCCAATGCGGGCCGCCGATACCAGCTCCGTCATAAACTCCGGCTGCTCCTTCTTAAGCTCTGCAAACTCATCGCTGATCAGGAACAGGTGGGGCAGCGGTTCCTCCACCCTGCCAAGCTTAAACAGTTTGTTATAGCCGTTGATGTGGTTCACACCGTGCTCCCCGAAGATCCTCTGCCGCCTTGCCATCTCGCTCTTAATGGAAGCCATGGCTCGCATGCTTTCTGCCTTGTCCAGATTCGTGATCGTCCCCAAGAGATGGGGCAGATTTGCAAACAGATTCGCCATTCCTCCGCCCTTATAATCGATCAGCAGGAACCCCGCCTCGTGGGGATGAAAATTCACTGCCAGAGACAAGATATAGGACTGAACGATCTCTGATTTGCCAGAGCCGGTGGTTCCCGCCACCAGCCCATGGGGGCCATGGGCCTTCTCGTGGAGGTTCAATTCCACATAATCTTCCTCCGCCCGTACCCCTAAGGGCACCGCAAGGGATTTGTGGGATTCGTTCTTCCTCCACCGCTCCTTTACATTCAAATCTTCCGGGCGCTCTATGCCGTACATTTCAAAAAATGTGATACTCTCCGGTATCCGGCTGCTGACCCCTTGCTCATGGATCAGCGCGCTCAAAGTCCTAGCCGACCATTCCAGACCGATGCCTTCCGTATGCTGAGTGTCAAACAAAAGGCTTGCTTTCTTTCCTTCCTTTAAGAGCAGCTCCCCCTGTTTGGAATTTTTAATCATGCACACGGTGCGGATATTCTCCGGCAGGCTGGCTGTCCGCTCGGAAGTATAGATGATGCTGAAACCTAAGTTCATGCTCTTTTTCTGTAAGTATTCCATAACCGCATGGTTAAGGATCAGCTTCGGCTCATCAATCACAAACAGCAGATGAGGTAAGAATACCGTCTCCTGCCGCTCCTCCTCCAGCTTCATCTTCCGCTCCTTTAAGATCTGCTGGATACTTCCTAAGATCTGATCCCTCGCCTGCTCGTCCGTAATATTCCCCGTCACATTGATGGAACGGATGCAAAGATGGGGATACCATCTGGTATAGCTGAACTCTTCCCGGTACCTTGCTTCATGGATATGTATGATCTGCACATCGTGGTAGCTCTGAAAAAATGTAATCTGTGCCAGCAGATACTTGATCTGTTCATGGACGTCGCTTTTTGTCCCTACCAGACCCAGATGCGACCGCTTCAGATCCACGGTAACCGGAACGTCCGGTATCCGTCTGAATTCCTTTACGATCTCCTCAGCCTTCTCTGTCAGCTCGTCTTTCTTGATCTCCAGTTCTTTTCCGGCGAAGCTTACCTCGATTCTTGACTTTCCCTGACAGAACCCAAGGTTTACCACCAGAAAGTCATCATCCAGCGCCGACCGCTCATACAGCCTGCTGCTGTAACGGTTTATCATCTCGGCAATCTCTGAAAACTTTGGGTTCTGATATGCCAAAGCCTCCCGTTCCTCCGCTCTTGCCCTGCGGATACGCTTTCTCATGCGCAGCAGATATTCCTCATAGATCCGTTCCCGCTCCGCATTCTGAAACTTTCGCTCTTTCCGGTCGACAAAAAACTTCTGCACGGAAAATATCGTCGTGATCAGCGTCATCCCGGCGCTCATGAATACATATGGCCCCCGGTTCATCAGGATCCCCATAGCGACGGTCAGCGTCAGCATACACAGGGGCGGTACAATCACCTGTATCAGTCCGCCTTTTGCCATCTCCTTCTTCTGAGGCGGCGCTTCGATAGTAATCTTCTGATCCTCAATGTGGTAATTTACCCTGGGCGAACGTTTATAGCGGGGAAACCCGGGGAAATACTCTCCTTTCGGACGCACTGGCAGAAGGCCGGAGCGATACAGTCCTTTCGGGGCTTCAATCTCCAGAGACTCCCTGAACAGGCAGATCTTCACCGGAACCCCGCTGGTTTCCGTGTAGATCTGCAGCTCATCCCCTTCGGATAAACTGCCCTGTGTATCCCTGACCCTCCTGCCGTTCAGGAGGACTTCTCCGGCCGTATCGTTTCCTCCGTCCTCCTTCCATTTCAGCAGGAACTGTTCCCGCAGGATCAGCAGTGAGCACGCCATCTCCGGGATTGTGATATCCTCGGCCTCTGCTCCCGATCCGATCCACACTCTGGGTTTTCTCTCAAAACACTGTACCTTCATTGCTTCCATGATCTTTTTACTCCTCGTTTGTGAAAACTCTTATTCTGTCTCCTCCGGCTTGTATTTCTCCCCAAGCTTCCCGATCTCCTGCTCCAACATATCAAGCCGGTCTTTCTTCTCCCCGCCGTCCATCGCCGTATCCCCCTCCAAGATATCGGCCTCCTTCATGTAAGCGTACACCAGCAGCTTATCATCCGACAGCGCCATGGCCAGGTTCTCGGCTTCCTTAAGCTCCCTGCGCCCTAGGCGGATCCAGTAATCCAGTTCCTTCTCATTGCTCTCCGGCGACAGTTTTTCCACGATCACCTTGATCTCCTCCTGCTTTAAGCTCTCGCTTCGGGCATAGGACGCCGCCAGAATATACTTCGTCTCCGGATCCATCTCCTCCGGCGTCAGGCTTGCAAGGCTGTCAATGCAGCCCACATAATCATTTGCAATATAATTCTGGTTTGCGCCGATCACCGCCCTCTGTTTCGGAATCACAAAATACCCGAACCAGACTGCCGACGCCCCAAGCCCAAGGGTCAGGATAACTGCTGCCGCCGCAGTCGCCCTCCAGATAAGAAATCCCTTCTTTGATACCAGCCTGAACCTCTTCTTCGTGTTCTCTGCAAGCTCCCGCTCCCTTTTCTGCAGCTCCTCTTTTACTTCCTGTACCGATCCGCACTCATAGATTTTCTGGAATCCCTTCTCTCCTTTCAGAATCTCTATGCCGCTTTCAAGAAGCTTCTCCACACTGTAGCGCCTGCTTAAGATCCCTCCTGCAAACGCCTTGTATAGATTCAAAAATCCTTCCCTGCTTCCGCCCTTTCCCGGCTCGTATAAATCCCGTTCCCGTACATAGGGCAGATAGTTATCATCATAGTACAGCTCCTTCATGCCGAAAGGGATCTGGTACCGCATATATGCTTCCTCCAGTTCGGCAAAATTAATCAGGAACCGATACTTCGCTGATTTTTCTTCCTGCAGGATCTCTTCCAGCGGCTTCTTTCCGGTTATGTCATAACAGAAGCCGATATCCTCGCCCTCCGTCTCATACTCACATTCCAGAAAATGCTCCCCCGCCGCTTTTAATTTCTCATAGTCAAAATAATCCTTCGCATGTAATTGTGACTTTTTCAGAATTTTTCTATCATCCATAATTTATCTCCTGTATATATCCCAGCCTCTTCATATGTCTGTTCCGGGTGTATTTTTCTTCTCGTCCGTTCCGACTGAACCAGGCTATTCTCATCCCATGCAAATCCCGGAATATTTTCCTTCAGCACCCGGAAGGTCGTCCCTATCCTCTGGCCGGAATCCACCTGAATGTCATACGGCTGTTTCCCCGTCCTGTCGGTAATTGTAATCGTCAGCTTCATGCCTTTTCCTGTCCTTTCGTTTTTTCTCTATATAAAAAAGAACGGTTCCCGCCAGCAGCGCCCCCGCCAGCAGATACGCATACATGGAAAGCTCCATACCCGTCTCCGCCTCTGTGTGATATTCTTTTTTCACAACTGCCGAAGTTTCCGCTTCCATAACGGTTCGAAGCGCCTCCCGCCTGTCTGCCTTCGGCCTTCTGGTCAGTACGTCTTCCAAAATCTGCTCCTTCTGAAGTTCTTCTTCTTTTTCCTGTTTCATCTCCAGCGCTTCGATATCCCCGCTGAATATATGCACGTCATACTTATCACAGAGAGACGTGGTTGTCTTTTCCTGCTGTATAAGAATACTTGTATCAATCTGAATATCCGGCCGGCCGGCCGCCGGCCCATCCTGTCTAATCTCTGCCATCCTTCTCACCTATACACTCATTTTACCCTCCGGCCTTTCCGCAGATTTGGCAAATCCGCTCCCGAAGCAAATGCTTCCTTCAAGCCGCGCAAATCAATTTCCGCGTCAGAAAGGCCGGCAGGCTGCTTACATCTGGCTCTTCATATCCTGATCCGCCTTCTCGAAATTCTCGGAAATCTGGCGCATCTGCATTGCCATATCTTCGATCATCTGCTTAACGTCCTTCAGCTTCGGCTCTGCGTCAAAGTATTGCTCTACGAACCTGTCACAGGTCTCTGCCTCCCATGCATCCGGAAGATCGCGGATCACGCTTGTCATGATATCAATACAGTCCCCAAAAGCTTCGCTCTGCTGTAATAACGTTGATGACGACGATGCCAGCACCTCATAATCCACTCTTAACATGTTTCTTTCCTCCTTCTAAAATGATGTTGTTATATAACTACACAAAAGCTGTATAAATACTTTTGTGAAAGCTATCTGACCGTATCCAGCAAAACAGCAGATTAAAATTCGTGCATCGCACGTCTCCTCCTGCCTGCTGATACAAACCGGGCAGCCAGCCTCATGATAATCATCGCACACGCCAGAGCAGCCAGCACAGCCAGAACTTTCCTCTTGCTTTCCTCTTGTTCCGATTCTGTACTCTCCACAGCAATCCCGCTCTGTTTTGTATCCGGCTCTTCCTCTCTCAACAGGAACGGCGATGCCATAAAACCATAGACTTCTTTATTTTCTACGCCTCCGATCCTTGTATAGGGAAGTTTCTCTGAAAGTTCCCCTAAGAGCAGGCTGTTTACTTCATTATTTATTCTTCTGGATATTTTGGCCTCCTCCAGGCTCTCTTCCAGCAGCTTTTCCGAACTCTCCTGAGCCTCCGCCACTTTTTCCCGCACGGCAGCCGTATTATCCCCCGCCGCTTGATATACGTCGTTTACATATTGATCATATGCCCCTGTATATTCCGACACTTCTGTCTCGATTTCTCTCAGATTCGTATCCATGTCTCTCTCAATCGACGACACTTCTTGTTCATCCACATAAGAGGCCATATCATAGCCGCCAAGTTCCGCATCCAATTCCCCTGCACGCGTCCCCGCTTCCGTGTACTGTATCGCCGCCTGCCGGTAATTCTCCCCAATCTCTTCTGTCTTCTTTCCAAAGATTCCCGTTACTTCTTCTCTGACAAACGCCGCTATATCATCGATCTGTTTGAGCACGGATGTTTCTAGATCCGTCCCGTCATCTCCGGTCATTTCTGACAGTTTCTGAGCCGGTTTTACTTCTGTCCAAGATGTGTCCTCCCCTGGAGTATCTTGGTCAGGCACATAGTCCTTGATAACCGGCGCCATCCGGCAGTATTCACCCTCTGCCATCTGCTCCGTCTTCTCTGCAAAATAATCTTCCCACAACGTATAAGGCGCGGGCACCGCATCTGCGGCTTCTGCCTGCAATGACTCTGCCAGCTTCATCATATATGCATCTATATCTGCAAATGCATACTGATCTTCCTCTGTCTTTGAAATATAACCTGACAGCATCTGCTGATACGCCGTCTCAATCCGTTCGTATTCCGACAGCGCCTGCAGAAGCGGCTCCCTCTGCCCATTAGAAGCTGTCACCTCGCTATTATATTGCTCAATATACGCATCGTATTTTTTTAATGTATTCTCCGCCTCTGCCCTGGCTTCTTCGCCTTTCTCTAGGATCATCCCTAATTCATCATCGAATGTAATTTCTTCCAATGCCTGATTCGCATCCGCCAGCGTCCCGCCTGCAGTCCCCATAAGGCTGTAAACTGCTTCCGACCTTCCCTTAGTCTGCGAAATATCCTCCTGTGCCCGATTCAAAAATCCCTGATAACTCGCGCCAAAACCAGCGGCAAAGTTCTCATTATTGGAATACCTCTCTGTTAAATCAAGCTCTGCCGCCGTATTCTCCGCCTGTACCAGTTCCGGGTACTCTACCATCTCGATCATGCTTCCCGCATTCACCGCTTCCAAAAGCTCCGCATCCTTTTTATCATTTGCCATAATCTCATCCGAAGCATCCTGCGCCCGATGAAATTCTTTCATAACAGAAGAAAGGTAGATCTCCGTAAGACTATTGTTCAGATATTCCCCCAGCGTATTGATATTATGGAAAGCCTCCTCACGTTTCTCCTGGTCAAGCGCCGGACTGACCGTAAATGGCAGCCTGCCTGCCAGCGGCTCCGCATTGATGCTGTAAACGATCCGCGAAAAATCCGACGGGATAATAACATAAGAAGAGTAGAGACCTGATTGTACGCCAAGCCGCGCATCCTGAAGGCCGGTCACCGTATAATCAACATTAGCATAAGGAAGGAGCTGAGCCGCGTACTGCACGATTTCGCCGCCGGTATCCGTCCCTTCGTCCAGATTGACAACTGCGATCTTCGTTCCTCTGTCCGACGCATCTATCTGCGCCGACTCCTCCGCCTGCTTTTGATTCTCCCGGCGTTCCATATGGACTCCCAGAAAATATCCTCCCGCCATCACAAACATTAATGTCAGGATTATTGCGCTTATCTTGATTATCCTCGCCCTCATTTTTTACTTCACATCCTGTATAAACGATTTCTTGAAAAGCATCCTGCCTGTGACTGCAAAAAAGCTTTCACAGCAGAATGCCTATCTAAAAATCATCATACTACAAAAAAATATAATTGAAATAATTTGGCTACCAACAGACAGAAATTTGTCCTTGAGCGTAAGATTTTGACGAAATTCGGAGGCGCTTGCCAGAACCAAAGAACCAATTTCCTTTGGCGAAGAAACTCAGAAAATTTTCAGTAAATACATCAACACCCCGCCATATCCATTCATCAATCCAGGATTCAGCTTTTCCTGCGGTAAAAATGCGATCTCTTCCCCGTCATTCAAGACCTTTGGAATCTCCACTTCCCCTATCAGCTCTTCCACAGCCTTTTTCGTCCGTTGCAGAATCCACACATTTCCACAGCTTCCATGGCATAACCCCCAGCTATCCCTCTTCCAATAATCTGCAAGCTTACGGTACGCCCTTATCATATCTCTCTCCAACCGCTTTTTGAGTTCACCCTCCCCGGTTCTTTCCCAGCAGAATACCCTCGATAGCAGAATACCGCCAGCCCCATGGCACCAGGCTACCGCCCCATACTCATCTCCCGGAATACTGCCCCTGATATCTGTCCAGTTCTGAATCGTTTCATCAAATAGCGACTCATCATATTCCAGTATCTGTTCCATGAGCAACCTGTATTTTTCCTTTCCGGTATGCTTCCATAGAGCCGCCGCCGGCATCATGATCCCGCTGCCGCCGTGCGCCATTCCGGCAAACGGCGGAAATCCTCGCTCAATCAGCCAGCCAATCCCATGCTCCATCCGAACCGCATGCCGTATTAAAAGTTCCATTCCCCTCTCTGCATGCTGCAGATAAGCGCCGTCCCCTGTAATTTCATACAAATAAACAAGCGCAAGCGCTGCCCCCGCATTTCCCGCCATCAGGTCATATCTCTTGTCATGTTCCAGTAAGCGTTCCACAACGGCGGCATGCCTCCTCGCATATTCTAAATACTCCTCTCCCCCTCCATTCTGGTACATCAGGTAATACGTATATAATACGGATGCCTCTCCGTCATACATTCCGGTATCCCTAATAACTTTTCTGCCAGTTTCGCCATTCATAAAATCTGTATATTCAAACAGCATACCTCTGATTGTATCAAAATAAACTTCCGCCGCAGGTTCCCTTTTTTTCAATTCATAAATTATAAGCAGCATCCCCGCAAGCCCATCATAAAGGTACATATTCATCGGTTTTGCTTCCCATGTCGGATTTCCAAACGCTGCTAACTGTACGGTGAACCATCCCACCTCCGTACCTTCCTTATTCCATACCGCATCGTGCAGCATCCGTCCGGCAAGGCGCTTTACCTCCCCATCAATCCATTTTGCAAGATTTTTCGCCTTTCCGCTCTTCCCACCGGCAGTAACCATATCTCTGCCTTCAGCGGTCAGTCTTTCCACCTTATAACAGCGGTTCTCAAATTCTTTCGCACACTCCGGCATCAATTTCAAAGACATCGTAATATATTCACATTGCTTTTCCATATCACGGGCGCAGAGCGCATCTAATTTATCAAATACAATCTCTAGCGGCGGCATATCAAAATAATCCCTGACACGCGTCCCATCCGGCAGCATCAGTCCCCTGTCATCCAAATAATAATAAAAATATGGAATATCTCCCGAAAGCATTGACTTTATTTCACAGTCAATCACTTCCCACCTTTCCTGCATCCGTCCTTTCCGCAAAGAATATAAAAACAGCTCTCTCTTTGCCCCGTCTGTCAAAAAGCCTGGATGATATGACGTGGACGACAGCATACTGTAACGTTGTGTATCTAACAGCAGAAAACGGCTGGAACAGTGTACCAGACTTTCCAATTTCTTTCTGAACGCCTCCCTGTCCTCCACAACCGCCAGATAAGTATCCTGAAATCCTCTCACTAACTCCTCTTCAAATCCGGATGGCGAAACAAATTCATCCCTTAACATTGCCAGATTCTGAGCCTTTTTACTCATCGGATACCGATACGCAATCTTCATATCCGAAGTTTTCGGATGAATAACCGCCGGAATTTTAAACGGGTACTTCTGTCCTTCTCCACCGCTTATCCCACTGGAGTTCACGCCTTCCCCGCCCTTGTTAAAATAGTAAAACGGCAATAAACCTGTACACAAAGCCGAATTCGTCAATTGATAACAGATCTCCTGAAACGCTGTTTTCCTTTGCTGGTTATATTGAATATTTACCAAAGTCTCAAGATCAATCAAAACCGAATATTCTCCATGTGCAATCACATTTTCTGAATGAAGATCTTTTGTTCCCAGCAGGTAAAGCAAAAACAACTGACTTCCAAGCCTTTGGTAATAGCGGCGCAGCTCTTCCTCTGTCTTGCAGCTGTCATAAGATACCACCATACACCAGCTATGCCCGCCGAATGACAAAAATGGATACTCATATTGCCGGATCCCTGTTTTTTCTGTAATCCAATGCAGAAGTTCTCTATATCTGCTTTCATTCTCCATCGAACGCGGCTTGTACAACAACACAGTCCCCTGATTTAACACAAGCTTTAATACCTGCTTTCCATTATTATGCAAATCAGAAGCCGTAGTTTGAATGTCGCTTATTTCATTGATTATCTCTTTCGAACCAATTAGTTCTCTAATTTGCAGCAGATCTTCCTTAAAATGACTGACCATCTCTGCATAAAATTCAACGGAACTTTCAATTCTTTCCTCCATGCACCGCAAAAGCACCGGATAAAAATTTAAGATCTTTTGAAAAAACGCCCTGTCTCTCAAACAAACCTGACAAAAATATTTATATTCCTGTTCCGGCGTACCATCCCCAAGCCTTCCGTCTGCCTTATATGCATGCATCTCCACAATAAGCGTACGCATACAAATCGCCTGCAGATGGATCGCAATTTGATCCTCAAACCGGTGCATCGCTTTTTCAGACAAATAACTTGTCTCGCCGCAAAGTTTTTCCCTTAATCTCAAAACAGCATAATCACAAAAGGGTATGTAGAATTCCGGAAAGAAAAGTTCCTCATCCTCAGGCTGCCCGCTGCCAGCCCTGCTTTTGTTAAAATCTGCAGATTCTCCCAGATATCGTTCCAGCCTGCCCTCTTTTTGTATTTTTGCATGGAATTCTTTGCCGCACAAATATTGAAAAGCGTTTCCCTCTTCACTGATGAGCATTTGTAAAATATCTCTTCCTAGTATAGATTCCCAGTATTCTGCTGTTTCTCCGTTAACCTCTTCTTTTGAATCCGCCTTCGGATAAATTCTCTCATATAAATATGTTCCTTGCTTTGTTATCATATCCCTCATCTCCCTGATTGTATCTTATGCTGTTGTACCATACGATCTTTTCGATCTGTTTCTCAATTTTATATAAATCAGCCTGCCCGGACAGGCTGAAGAACTGATTAATGAAAAAGACTGCCGCAAAACACGGCAATTCTATAGTATATGGCTGTAAAATCCTCGCCATAATAAAAGAATCCGTTATTTTGCGGCAGTCCCCCTTCGCTTAACAGCAATAAATTGTCAGAAATGCATGGCAAATTGCTGTTTTAGTAGCCTCAATAGTAAACTGTTCTGAGTCCACAACCAGCTTATCACTTTCTTCGATTTCTTCAAAGATATTGCCACCATAAATCATAGCTTCCTGTTCACGCATTCTTCTCCCTCCTTCCATCTGTCGCTGTCAAAAAAGCTAATATTTATATAGAATTCATGTTGTAGAACACGCCATTCTATACATCCTTTTTGTCTTTCTACAATTCTCTTTACACTTTTTAGTCCGTAACCATGTAGTTGCCGATTCTGCTTACTGGAAATAATCCTATCTTGCTGGACATCCGGAAAAATTCCACAACTATTTCCAATCTCTATAAGGATAATGCCTGCTCGCTTTTTTACCGATAAACAAATCCACTTATTTCCCTTGTTAACTTTTTCACATGCTTCAATTGCATTATCCAGCAAATTCCCAAACATAACACTCATTTCATTTTCTGTGAGATTCCATTTTGGTACAATTTCTGCTTTTATAGACATCTGAATCCCGTTATCCTCTGCTTTTTTCTTTTTCTGGTTTAGTATAAAATCAAGGAACCGATTGCCAGTCCATGTAACCTCATCTGTTTCTACGTACTCCTTCTCAATTTCATCTAAATAATCCTCTATTTGTTCTATATCTTTTTCTTCAACAAGCTTTCTCAAAAATAGCAAATGGTGCTTCATATCATGCACTAACTGATGATTAACTTCGAGATTTTGATGTTGAATCAAATAGCTTTGTTCTGTCATCTGAACATGCAATTCTAAAAATCTTTTCTCTTTTTGCATAATCTGGTTCTTCATAACAAGTACCATAAACAACATGACCACTACCACTGCCGTCAATAGAGAAAAACCACCATTCAACCCATCCATGTATATTTCTCCAAGAGACATTTTAACTATAAGGCGTTGATATCTTTTTAAAACCAAAAAAAGAATCACATCAATCATCAAAAAAGCGCCTGTATATTCCTCATTAATCTCCCATCCATTCTTTATAAAATATTTACATGAAATTAAAACTACAGCTCTGGATGCAATATATACAATAATCTGCCATAATGAAGCCGATCTATAATATATTAATTCTATGAAGTTCTTTTCAAATATTGCCATACTTAAAAAAGCTATGCAAATATCTGTTAAAGCAACCACCGTAAAAAATAACCAAACATAACTGGCTATAAACCAAAACTCTTTCTTTTTTATAAAGTAAACCAGCAGACAATCTATCACTACAACAAACAAAAAAATCAAATCTGAAAAGAATGTCAATCCTCTGTTTATCGTCAACAGCAGACTTGGCAGAACAACTCCCATCAAGACTGCTGACTTATCAAACAGCGTCAGACTTCCCCAATCCAAAATCGTATGGAATAACAGATAGTAGCCAATTACAAATTCGGAAGCCGAAACACAAAACAACAGTATATAGTATAGCTGCTGCATCCTTACTCATCCCTCCAATATCTGCTCATCCCTTCTTTCACATGCTTCACACGCCTGCTGCTGACGTCAACCGTTTGTTTATTACTGAGAATAAGCGTATTTTCCTGAATATTTACCACATGCCGCAGGTTAACTATGCAGCCTCGCTCCACCATTAAAAATTCATTGTGATCTAATTTCTTCAAAATCTTTTCCATGCTGTTTCGTTCGCTCAGCTCGCCGTTCGTCATTACATAGACTACATACTTGCTTCTCTTCCCTTTTGTAATACATATTATATCGCAATACAATACCCTCTGTTTCTGATTGTCTGTACCTACATAACAATAGTTTTTCTGGCTTTTAGAGACCAGCGCCAACAGTTTCCCCAATACTTCCGGAAATCTGCTGTACATTTCTGTTTTCAAAATATACTGGTACGCGTCCATCCGATAGCTGTCAATTGCATATTCCACATAAGCCGTCAGAAAAACAACGTATATCCCTGGGCAAACTTCGCGCGTCTTCTCGCACAGTTCAATTCCATTTACCTCCGGCATATCAATATCTGATATTAAAATTTGATATTTATACGCTGACAGCGCATTTAAAAAATCCTCTGCTTTCTCAAAAGTGTCTATCCGAACATCTTCATATCCGTCTGATATATCCCAAAGTATTTTTTTCGCTTCCTCTAATATCTGCTTTTCATCATCTACGACCGCTATGCTGATCATTACTTTCCCTCCGTAAACACACAATTCATTGCTTATATTTCTAAGCACACCATGAAATACTATCTTACAGAACATTAAAACCTGCTTCTATGCTTTTTTGCAGTACGCAAATTTATTATTTATGAATCGATACACTTATACGAAATATCGTTTTTATGTTATCACTGGTAAAATAGATATTAGTTAGGAGGTGCACAGCGATGGAAATAGGAGAACGCATAAGGTCTATTCGTGAATCCAAAGGAATGACCCAAAAGGAACTGGCTCTTGCGCTCAATATTTCAAACAGCCAAATGAACCATTTTGAGCAAGGTTCTCAGATTCCTTCTCTATCCTATATACCTGCATTATCCAAAGCGCTTGGCGTACCTCCTCAGGATATTCTGTGCGATCTGCTCATCACAGACCAGTCCGGCGCTGTTTCTGTGTCGGAAGAAATTAAGATCACAGTGGAAAAGTTCCCTGCTGAATGGCAGTTACGTATCTTGAATTTCCTGAAATTAGCCTTGGATAATATGGACAAATTATAACATATTTTTCCATACATGTGTAAAATTGGCCGCCAATCGACAGTATTTTGTCCTCGAATGCAAATATTTCCTAACTCTTAACAGCTAATACAGTTCATCCCCCATTCTCAAATAATAAAAAAACGCCTTCCCGGAATTGTAAATCAAATAGAAAACTCCGTTAAGACGGTAACTGTTCGGACAGCCTCCATTACCCGGCACATATCCCCAGCTTTCCCTGACAAGATGCCGAAATGAACTTCTACACTAACTGATAATATTTATATCTATTCACATCCTGAAACAATGCATCTCCATCGTTTATGTATAACTTGTACGTATGCTGCCACAGACATTCTTCGTCCTGGCTGCTAATTATTTTTCCACAATGATATAGATATTCTCCTTCCAGTTTTTCAACTGTCTTCTCATAAATATCATCTACCACCTCTGTTATTGTCATAGAATGCAATACCGGATTCCATCTTCCCATCAGGCTGCGAATATTACTCTTGCTTAGCTTGATCCGAGGATAGCGTCTCTTTTTCAGCGCTTCCAAATCTTCATCATCCACAGCCAGGTTTTCTGTTATATACGCAATCTGCCCGCTTATCTCTTCATACGAAAAACCTAAGTCCAAATATGCGTAGATATGGCTGAATGCTTTTTCGAGAAAAAACTCATCACTGCTATGCTGATACGCTTCTATCAGCCATGTGATACTTTCCTTCAATATCTCCTTTGAAAAGCGCTTCCTGCTCTCTGCATTCCATACAGCTAATTTAATCGCCTCAATTTGAACTAAATTATAATACATCGTTTTCCCTTTCTGCTTTCGCTATATATTTAAAATAGATTATATCACCTTTTACAAAGAAATAGACAACTTATCTGCGAACAGCATATATTTAGGCCGCGAACGCCGAAACGATTCAAAATAAGAGTAAGCCGGCTAAAACATCAGCCGACTTCTCAGGTTAGTATAACATTCTCCCTCCCTTTTCTCAAGGGAGTATACAACAAATCTTTTATCTTTCCCAACATATTCGGAATAAAAATTCCATTCTTTCTCACTGATGCGTCTTATTATACGCAAACAGCAGCGCCAAAAGCCCCAGAAGTCCCGCCATCATCTTCATCAGATGAGACACCCCTACTGTCCTCTGTCCGATTACGATCAGGGCGATGCATATCGCAAAAGCAATCAGCGCGGCCAGTCTGACCAGCCATTTATTCATAACCCATTTCCCTCCTGTCTGCCGTACCCGTTATCCTTTCAGTCCGCCTAAGCTCATCCCTTCCGTCAGCTTCTTCTGTACGCAGATATACAAAATCAGCACCGGAAGCATTACAATTACCAGACCCGCATAGAGCCTTCCGTAATTTGCCGCCGCCTGCTGTGCCTGCATCAGGCGCATCAAGCCTACCGGCAGGGTCTGCTCTTCTCCTGTGAGCAACGTCATGGAAATAATATACTCATTCCAGAAGGAAAGGAAGTTAAACAGAATCACAGTAATAATACTAGGCCTTGCCATCGGCATCATAATCTGTATCATAGTCCTCCAGTATCCGCAGCCGTCCACAAACGCCGCCTCCTCATAATCCTTTGGTATAGTTATAAAAAAGCCTGACAGCAGATAGATGGTAAAGGGCAGAGCCGTCGATGCATACACCAGCGCCACAATAAACAGGTTGTTTAAGAAGAACCCTCTGCCGATCACCTGATTCAGCCATCTGTCCCCGTCCACGAACATCAGGAAAATAGGAACTACAATATAGTTTACATTGATAAACAATCCGCCCATAAACATTACATTACAAAGCTTGCTGCCCGGAAACCGGTAGCGCGCCAGCACATACGCGGCCGGAAGGGCCAGCACCAGCAGAAGAAGAAGAGCCAGCGCCGTCACGATGACGGAATTCATAAAATAATCGCCCATCCGCGCCTCTGCGAACGCGTCAATAAAGTTCTGGATATAAACGCCCTTAGGCATCGCCCACGGATTGCCGTAAAACTCGGAATTTTCCTTAATCGAAGCGAGAAATACCCAGCCGACCGGAACAACGATACTGACTGCCAGAGCCAGCAGCACCGCGTAGATAAACAATTTGTACAACCGTCTGCTTGTCTTGTCCATACTTTCTCCCTCCTAAAACTCCAGCGGTTCCCGCTTGGTCACAAAATTCACCAGTCCTGCAAGCCCGAAGGAGAACAGGAATACTACAACGCCGATCGCCATACCGTATCCGTAAGAGGAATTGGTATACGCCTGTGCGTACATATAGCTTAAGAATACCTCGCTGGCGCCGTCCGGCTTGCCGCTTGTCATAGCCTGAACAAACAGGAAGCTTAAGTTAATGGTACTGATAATGAAAAATGTCAGCGTAGTGCGCACATTGGTCCAGATCAGCGGCAGCGTAATGTGGAAAAACTGATAGATTTTCCCCGCGCCTTCCAGATTAGCCGACTCATACAAACTCTCCGGCACTCCGGCCATACTTGCCATATACATGACCATATAATACCCGATCGCCTGCCACACCATCGCGATCACAAGACTGTACACCACCAGCCGCTGATTGCCCAGCCACAAAATAGGCGCCGCGTCCTTCGCCCGAAATACCGACAGGATACTATTCAGCAGCCCTTGGTTCGGATCGTAAATTGCCGAAAAGATCGCCGATATTACAACAACCGAAAGTATATTCGGTATATAGAATATAATCCGGAAAAAATTCTGCCCCTTAATCTTTTCCCTTGACAGAATTGCCGCAAAAATCAGCGCAAATGCCATCGTGATAATGGTCACCAGTACGATCAGAAGAATCGAGTTCTGGAACGACCGGTAGAACTTATCATCCTGAAACAGGATCTTAAAATTATTCATCCCCACAAAAGTCTTATGATTCGAAAATCCGCCCCATTTATACAGGGACATTTTAAATACATTGATCGTAGGAATAAGCATAAATATAATAAACAAAATGACGGAAGGCAGTATGCACACTGCGATAAAGCCATTTCTGCCCCGTTTACTCTTCATTCTCCGCCCTCCTCTTAAAAATCCGGCCGGATACCCCTTCATGCCGGATAGCGGGAGCGCCTTTTACGCACTCCTGCGTTGATTTTCCTGTAAGATAAGACAGGGGGACATACAACTGTCCCCCCGCCCTGATGCCGCCTGTCACTACATTGCGTCTCTTAACTTGTCGCTTGCCTCTTCTACTCCGGCCTGCCACTCGTCTACAGTCTTGTCGCCGCTTACGATACTGTCAACAGCCTTGAAGAGAGAATCTGCCATGGATACGCCCTCTACCGGCTCCGTAGCTGCAAATCCGCCCATTACTGCCACAGCCGCGTCATTATCATAAACCTGATAGTAAAGTTTATTCTCATCACTCAGCTTCTCAGAGATTCCATTGATCGGCTGGATTGCTCCCGCTTCTGCAAAAATCTCTGCCGCCTTATCGGAATACATAAATGCAACCCACTCCATCGCAAGATCCGGATTCTTCGCCTCTGCCGGTACCCAGAGCTGCTCAAAGAAGGTGAAGGATGACGGCTTTTCGCCTGCCGCTACCGCTGGAACCGCCGTGAATCCCCACTCGAATCCTTCTGCTCTCGGAGCGTCCGCCATCTCGCCCGGAAGCCATGTGCCGTTCGGGCAGAAGATCGCCTTGTTATCAAGGATTAACTGCTGGTTCTTGGTAAATCCTTCGTCATTGGCATTGCCCACTGTGGTAGGCTCTACATACTGGGCAAGCTTGCCGATCAGTTCAAATACTGCCGTTGCCTCGTAAGACTCCCAGATCCCGTCCTCATAAGTCATACACTTGTTATAGAAATCTGCTCCGCCTGACGACTCTAACAGCGCATAGGTAAATGCGTCAAAATATCCGGTAGTCGGATAGGTAAAGAGCGCGATCCCCTCTTCCTTCGCCTTGTCGCCAAGTTCCCACATCTCATCCCATGTAGTTGGAACTTCCCACTTCTTATCCTCTAACAGCTTTGCGTTGTAGAATAATCCGCATGGGCTGTAGAACATCGGTGCATAATAGGTCTTGCCGTCATTGTAAGGCATGGTTCCCAGTGTATCAAGGAAGCCCGGAAGGATCTTATCCTTTACTGTTACGTCTTCGCCCGGAACCGTCATATCCAGCACTTCATCCAGACATGCCAGTCCTTTTTCCTTTGTCAGCGTCTCGGTAAGGGCTGCGTCACGTCCGGTCGCACAGTGTACAACATCCGGATAATCCCCGCTCTTCATAGCCGGAGTAATCTTGTCCTCGATCTTCTTGTCTGTGGTAACCTCAACCGTAACGCCCTCATGCGTCTCCTCAAAAGCAGCCGCAACCTCTGTCCACATGTCTGCGCCGTATGCGCTCTCAAGAGCCGCAACCTTGAGAACCTGTCCGTCGCCGTCGGCTTCTCCACCCCCGCCGTCTCCGTCAGAGCTGCCGCCGCAGCCTGCCAGACAGGTCATCGTCATAGCAGCTACAAGTCCGGCCGCCAGCCATCTTTTCAACTTTTCCTTTTTCATTTTTTTCCTCCTAATCTCTTTGACATTTCAAGTGACTGATTAGTTTTATCATAACCTAAATCCCAATTAATTCCTATACGTATCTTGTTCACTTTTTTATAGATATTGCTTTTTTGTCTGCACATATCAACTATTTTCCGCAAAATTATTGTAACAATTATCAATTTCAAGTATAATAGACTTGTTTCTTTCGTATATTTTATACACAACCATCTCAATATTTAAAAAGATTGGAGTTTACATGCCTTACCAGAGATATAAACCGGACTTCCCAAAACCAGATTCCAGACTGACCCGTTCCCTGAACACACAGTTACTTTATATAACCCACTCCTGCTATGATAAAAAATGGCAGAGCGTAATGCACGCCCATCCGTTTACGGAGGTTTTCTTTGTGGTAAACGGAACCGGCAAATTTCAGGTAGAGGACAAAACCTTTTTTGTGGGAAAGGATGACCTGATCATCATCAATCCCAATATCATGCACACGGAATTTAACCACGGCAAAGAAGCCCTAGAATATATTATCTTAGGGCTCGACGGCCTGCTGTTCCTGCATTCCGGGCAGGCGCAGAGCGACTACCGCATTTATAATCTCCCGGACCACCGCACGGAGATCCTGTTCTATCTGAAATCCATCCTTCAGGAGCTGCAGCAGAAAAAGGACCATTATACGGAAGTCTGTCAGGATCTTCTGGAAATTTTGCTGCTTCTGCTGATGCGGGACACAAAGTCCACGCTGGACTGCGCTTCTATTGACAAGGCCTCCAGAGAATGCCGTTTTATTGAACAGTACCTAGATGAACATTTTACGGAGAATATTACTCTAGAGATGCTGAGCGGACTGACCTATATGAATAAATATTATATGGTTCACGCTTTTAAAAAATATAAGGGAATCTCGCCGATCAATTACCTGATCAGCCGCAGGCTGAGCGAAGCCAGACATCTCCTTGAAACTACGGACTATCCCATCGCAAAGATCGCGCAGGCAGCCGGGTTCTCCTCCCAGTCCTATTTCTCGCAGGTTTTCCGCAAGGAGCTGAACATTACGCCGGCACAGTACCGGAAGCAGGCGGATGGGAGAAGTTAACCAATGAATATGCCCCCTTAATCTATCTCATACCAGCGGATCTCATTGGCTTCCATGGACACGGAAAAGCTTTCTCCATTTCCCTTATATACAACGGTCTCCTGCGGTTCGTAGGTATTGTTTACAACGCAGTACTTCTTATTCTCTACATAGGCGTGGACTTCCACATTATAATTTGTACTAAACCACCGATGAAGTTCTTCTTCCGCCCCCGCCGACCAGAGAATCGCCCGGTACAAAAGCCTGCTGTTTGCAAAACTATACGGCAGGCCGCTGATATAAACGCACCTTCCCTCTCCAAAAGAATGAACGGCAAGCTGTACGCCCCCGTCTACCGCACGAATTACATGAGTGCCTTCCAAGGCATAGATATTCTTCTTGCCCTCTCCGAAGTCAAGTTCTCCCTTACAGTCTTCCGTGATAAAATGCTCCCGCTCGTGCCAGTTATATTTGTCCACATTCAGGGTATATCCCGTCTCTTCTTCCACTCCCAAGGCTTTCGCAAGCTGGAAAAATCTTCCCTGCCACTGGTATGCGGACGGCTCTCCTACGCCGATAAAACCGCCGCCCCGGCTGATAAACCGCCGGATGGCCGTTATGATCCTTACGTCCTTCCATTCCGCTCCGCCGGTATACGCCGTGTAAGCGTCGCCCACATTCAGGATTACATCAATCTCAGACAGAAGCCCCGGGTTCTCCCGGATATCGTCAAAACTAATGAAACTTACGTCAAAGGGCGCGCCGCTTAACGCCTCGATAATGCCCGCGTAGGAATAATTCTGCTTATGGTAAATCGCATGGTGTACCATGTGGTTTCCCCATGCCCGCATTTTTCCCCAGCAGTTTAAGACAGCAGCTTTCTTAATACAGTAAGGCGTAGTCCCCTTAATATTCTCATACAGCGTACGGAATTCTTTGCAGACGCTCTCCACATAGCTGATAAACTCCGGAAACTGCATAGCCAGCTTCAGATATCCGCCGTAGCCGATCCGGTCAATGGGCTTCCTTAAGATCGCCCTTCTGGCCGTCACCCAGTTTACCTTGGCCTCCTTCACCGGGTCGCCCCCTTCGTGGAAGGTGTCCGGGAAGAAATAAGGCAGGAAACGCCCCTCGGTATACTTCACGCCCTCAATGTCGCTGATCAGCCTAAGGGTAGCTCCGTTTCCCACGCTTCCCACCACCGCGTCCAGACCGATCTCCTTAAATTCCTCCATAAACGGCTCCATGCCGATCCAGTGGTCGCCCAGAAACATCATGGCCTCTTTGCCGCCTTCATGGGTGATCTCTACCATCTGTCTGGCAAGGCGGGCCACCTCCCGCCTCTGAAATGCCATAAAATCCTGATATTCCTTAGAAGGAACGCGGTATCCGTTGTTCATATAGCCCTGATCAATGATGTATTCCGGCCGGAACGGATATCCGGCCTCCCTTTCAAACTGTTCCAGAATATAAGGGCTCACCGACGCGGAATATCCGTACCAGTCCACATATTTTTCTCTGGCAAGCTCGTCAAAGATCAGTGTAAACTGATGAAAAAATGTCGTATAACGGATTACATCCACGTGGGGGTTCTCCTGAATATACTTCTTAAGCCTCTGCATAGAATAGGCTCTGGTCTTGGGCTGGCGCACGTCAAAGGTGATCTGCTTCTCCACGTCCTTCCAGTCGTTCGTCACCGCGTTGTACATATGGACCGGATCCCACATAATATAGGCCAGAAAGCTGACCGTATACTCGTGGAACGCTTCCGCTTCATGAAGCACCACGTCGCCTGCCGCCCTGTCGTAATCCCACGCCGCGGCCGGGACTGCCTCCCCCGCTGTCCGATCCATAACCTCCCACCAGCGGCTGATATCGCAGTCCGCATTTACCGCCAGCATATCCGGGTACAGATGATCCATCAGATGAATCCGCAGCTCCTTCCCTTCTGCCGTATGAAAGGACGTCATAATATACATCTGCTGTATCTCGTCCGGATTCGCCTTTGCCCATGCGTTGTCCTTCCTTGTGGTATAATAGGTAGCATATACCTTCGCCCCCACATCCCGGAGCTCCTCCGGGTAATCAGTTCCGTCGCAGTCCCTGATCGCATCCGCTCCCCAGCGTTTTAAAAGTTCCAGAGTCTCCGGTATTACATCCATATCTGTCGGGATTGTCACCCTTCCTGTTTTCTGTTCTTCCATACCATCTGCTCCTTTTCCTTTTATCATATATCCTCTGCGGAAGAATCCTTCCATAATCCTATTCTCAGCATACGGTTTTTGTTCTGTAACGTCTATCGGTTTCTTGCTGATATTTTTATATATTTTGCTGTCCAGCAGATTCCCCGGCGCAAAGAAAGAGCTCCCCTTTAATAATATTTTACCGACACATGTTTTCCCAGATGCTCCGCGCATTCCTTCATCTGATCTACCAGATTCATCCTAACGCTTAAGTTAAAGGGCAGGTTGGAATTCTGATGGGCCACATTCATGGCTTTCCCTACAAACAGATTCAGGTCCGTGCACTCTTCTATGATGACCTTCGCCAGTCTGGCCGCGCCGTTATCCGCATCCAGCTCATCAAAAAATGCCTCGTCAAAATCATCGTTCTCATAACGCCTCAGAAGATCCAGCGCCTTTCCGATGGTCAGTACGCCCTCCGTCACCAAATCCAGTCCCTCGATTACTGCCATCGGCGGAACCGTCGGATCTGCATGCTCCACCAGCGTAACGATTTCCCTTTTCAGAACCCGGGCCGCTATGTTGGCGCTGGTACCGCCGCAGACGATCTTCTTGCCCTCCTGCTTCATAAAGTCATGCATCAGCCGTTCGTCGTCCTCCTTCCTTGAAGGAGGCCCGGTAAAGATATTGATCGTGCGCCTCCGGATAATCCGGGTGACCGCCACCGTTGTATCGTCCCCCGGCTTCTGGCCGTACAGGTCGAAGCATACCTGACTTAACATAGCCGCAAGCCTTGCCGCCGAAAGGGTCTCCTTGGTACACTTAAGGGCATACTGGGACATATCCTCCCACTCCCAGTTATAATTCATGGTCTCTTCCGTCCCAGCCCAGATCGCGCCGTCGCTCATCAGCACAAAACAGTCGTTTAACTCTACCTGAAACCGGTATTCCCGGATGCTCTTCCCTTCAATCACGCGCTCCACATAAGGGTAATCCACAATTTCCTTATTGCGGATAAAAATGCATTTGGGATTGTCGTATTCCACCAGATACGCCTCTCCGTTTCGGAAAACCTGAAGGATACTGAACGTCGCGTAGGCAACCTCTCTTTCCTTACAGATCGGAAGCGTCTTGGCAATGGTCTCCACGCAGGAATCGATTTCCGCCCCTTCCCGGAACATGGTTCCCAGAATCCTAGAGGTCAGCGTCGCTAAAATGTTGGCCTTTACGCCGCTCCCCATTCCGTCTGCCAGAATCACAATATCCGAGTCTGCCGTCTTTAATACCTCTACCTTATCGCCGCACAGCTCCTCATGGTTTTTATTGAAGCTTTTCCAACAGATATCTACACTTACACTCATTTTACTCTTCTCCATCATCCAGAATTGAATCCCTAAGCTTCGAAAGCGTTACCTTGGTCTCCGCCGTAGTCTCTCCTAAAAGCCCCGCTATTTCCTGCGCTACCATCATCTGCTTATCGATAACCCTCTGCGCGATCTCAACCGTCTCCATCTTCAGGTTCATATGCTGCTCCTTCGCCTTCTCCTCTTTGCTGATATCCCAGTAAAGCACCAGCACAGATTCCTTGGAATCAATATAAATGATTGTCTCCTTCGCCACCATATCCAGCGTCTCCAGATTAATCTTCTTCCGCATAATGGATTCCTTCGTGGCAAGCACTTCCTCGATATCCTCCACCTCGATAAATTCAAATATGTACCGCTCCAGTGCCTCTTCTCTAGACACGCCCAGCTTATCCAGCGCCCGCTTGTTGCACTCTCGGATGCGCAGCTCCTTATCCACCACAAGAATCATGTTCGGCGTCACATCCATGACCACGTTGGACATGGATTCCGCCTGAGCCACCGCGTGAGGCAGACACATGCTCACCTCCGCCTTGCCTTGGAATACCGCGACGGCCTTATTCCTGCAGGTAGAATAGCCGCAGGCTCCGCAGTTTAACTCGTCCGCCCTTGTATATTTGCCCATAGCGTGAAGGATCTCCGTAAGCTGCTCATCCGTCGGAATCTGATCGTGGACGCTCCGGTTCTTAAATACCTTTTCCATGGAAACAGCGCTGCCGTCAATTCCTTTCGCGTCCTCCCTGTGCCGGATCCTTCCCTCCAGATCCATCTTCGCTTTCAGCATGGAACGCTGCCACCGGTTAGAGGCCGGCCCCTTGATGCATCCGCTCTCGCAGATATTCAGCTCAAAAAAGCACCCCTCGATCTCGCCTCTGGTCAGTTCCCCCAGAAGCTCCATACAGTTCTTGATTCCGTCCGCATGGATCTTGTGGTACTGATCTTCCTGTGCATCCGCCAGCACAGAGGTAATGACGCCGCCGCTGGAAGGATAGAGCTGGTTCACGCCCGGATCCGGATTGCCCATAGGCTTTTCCTCGCATTTACAAACGTCAATCCCGGCAGATTTCCACCATTTGATGATCTCCTCAAAGGTCAGGATCGCGTTGATGGCTCCCGCCACCCGCTCGTCGCCTACGGCTTCCTCCTTCTTGGCAATGCAGGGGCCTAAGAACACCACCTTCACATCCGGCCCGTAAATACTCTTGATCAGCCTTCCGTGGGCGATCATCGGGGAAACCACCGGAGCCATCTGGGGCGTCAGGGATGGGTAGTATTTCTCAATCAGGTCATTGATACTAGGACAGCAGGTGGAAATGATATTCTTCATCGTTCCCTCCCTTAAGAGCCTGCGGTATTCGTTCGTCACCAGAGCCGCTCCCTCCGCCGTCTCCCGGACCTCCGAAAAGCCCAGCTTCATAAGAGCGTCCACCACCTGCCCCGGCTGGTCAAACTCCAGTACGCTTAAGTAAGAAGGCGCAATAGAAACCACCGTCTTAATCCCCTGCTTCAGATATCCCTTTACCCGTTCCATGTCACTGGCGAAGGTCTTGGCATTCTGCGGACAGATCTCTAAACACTGTCCGCAGTGGATACAGTGGTCCTCCATAATATGCGCCTGTTCATTCTGAACCGAAATTGCTTTCACCTCACAATACCTCACGCACTTATAACAGTGCCTGCAGCTTGCATCCTTAAAATCAATTACCTTCACTTGCCGTCTCCTCCTTATATCTTTCTAATCTCTTCCGGCGTATTTACAATGTATTCGGCGCCGGCCGCCTCAAGCTCCGCCCGGCTTCCGAAGCCGAACAAAACGCCGATGCTCTCCAATCCGTTCTTCCTTGCCCCGAAAACATCCTGCTCCCTGTCCCCGATCATGACAGCTCTGGCTTTCTCCTCTGCCTTGCACTGGGCCAGCGCATAGGCGAGCACGTCGCTCTTGCTGCTTCTGGCTCCATCCATAGTCGCTCCCGCGATACAGTCAAAATACTTTGCCAGCCCGAAACGCTCCAGAATTTTCCTGGCAAAATACTCCGGCTTGGAGGTCGCCACAGCCAGTATCTTCCCTTCTGCCTTCAGCCCCTTTAACAGAGCCTCTATACCTCCGTATACCTCCGCCTCATACATTCCCCCGGCAGAATAATACTCTCTGTAACATGCGATCAGCTCCCCCGTCTCTTCCGCAGCAAATCCAAAATACTTCTGGAACGATTCTCCAAGGGGCGGCCCGATGAATTTCCGCAATGTCCCCATGTCATATTCTTTCATATGATATTTCTCCAGAACATATTTGACTGAATTGGTAATTCCCCTCTCGGAGTCTATAAGCGTCCCATCTAGGTCAAAAAAATAATATTGATACTTTGCCATTTCTTCTACTCCATATCTTCATTTATTTCTTCTCCAATAATAGTCTCAAAAATAGTCTCTTCAACAACTTTTAAACATTCATCAAGATTTTTCTGAATATCTTTTCCCCAAAACCGAATTACAGTCCATCCTCTAAATAAAAGCTGTTTATTTACTTCATCATCTCGTTTTCTATTATTGGAAATTTTCTTAAGCCAATAGTCACTATTTGTTCCTCTCTCAATTCTAGGCTTCAAAATTTCCCAATCCTTACCATGAAAAAATTCACTATCACAAAAAATAACAATCTTATATTTTGTCAAAACAATATCCGGCTTTCCGGGAAGACTTTTATCGTTTTTCCGATAACGATACCCCTTATGCCACAAAGCCTTCCTCAATCTCAACTCTATGCCTGTATCTTTTGCCCGGATATTCTGCATATTTTTTCTACGCTGCTCTTTCGTCAAGTTATCCATTTTAATCCTTTTTCAATTCCTTGCTTACTGCTTTTGCAACATGCCAAAACATGACTGGCGGAATCGCATTTCCCAATGCTTTGTACTGCGCAGACTCACTTCCAACCAATTCAAAATCGTCTGGAAAAGACTGGATTCTTGCAACCTCTCTCGGTGTAAACCGTCGATATCTTTCACCTTCCATAAGTACTGGATCCGTACTATTTAGAGACACTTTTGCCAGATGCGCTCCTACTGTATTACAAGGTCTATTGATATCCTGCGCCCTTCCTTTATTCATGCTTTCACGCTTTTTCATCATTCCAGCAACAGCTTTTTCACTAAAAAAATACTTTTCATCCACATGCTTTTCAATAACAGTTTTTAATGGTATATGTTTCGTTTCATCTTCTATTTCTGCTTTAGGAAATGAAAATGATATGTTTAAGTCTTTTCTGAATCCCACGATAATAACACGCTCTCTTTTCTGTGGGACTCCATAATCTGCCGAATTCAAAATTTCATATTGTACATCATAACCGCTTTCTTCAAACTCTTTCAAAATCAGCGGAAATGCACTTCTTTTATTTGCTGTAAGTATTCCCTTTACATTTTCCGCAATAAAGCATTTCGGCTGCCGTTCTCTTAAAATCCTGCACATTTCAAAGAAAAGTTTTCCTCTTTCATCTTTTACGCCTAATCGCTTCGGATTCTGCGCAACGATGGAGAACGACTGACACGGAAATCCTCCGGTCAAAATATCAAATTCTGGCAGTTCTTCTGTCTTAACTTCTCTAATATCCCGATTGTCTGGCATAATTCCAAAATTCTCTTTAAAAATATTACATGCATTATCATCTATATCATTCGCATACACAATTTCCATACTGTTAGAATTATAATGCTTTCCTAAAAAATCAAAATTTCCTATTAAGCCAACATCGGTTCCGCCGCATCCGCAAAATAACGACGCAACTTTCAATTTTTCCATGTCAACAACTCCTCAAATTCTCCCGCTTCTTTCGGATCGAATGTTATATCCGCACCATCAGAAGGGATCATATTTATCTTGTCCTTTTTGTAAAGTCCAACCGGATCCTGCAGCAAAAACAGTTTTCGCTCGTTCTTACTTAACATCAAGCGATATACATAATATCTGTCATGCGTACTGCTTGCCGTATTCCATTCATTTTTTGTAAGATGGATCCGATTGAAATGCAGCGGTTTTGAACTAATGGTTGTCTTTACTTCTATATACCGCTTCCGTTCGTCCAATTCCACTGAACTAATGTCGTATCCAACTGCAAATTGTGTCGGTATTCTTTTAATTAGATGTATTAAATCTTCGCGTCCGCCCAGCTTGATCCGCATACACTCGTGACCGTGTACCAAATTTTCTCCAATATCCCCGATATCCTTTGTCGTAAACTTATCAAAATATGTAGAAATACGTTTTTCTAATATATCGTCCCTTTGAACAAGTTCATCCAAACCACTGGTTTCTACATTCGCTGTATTTTCCTTCAATTGTTTTAATTCTTCTTCATCGCTTGCAATATATGCCAAAATATCAGTAGAGAAATCTGTATCCTGCATATCTCTATTTACATAAGAAAACCAGCCGCTGACACATGCTTTGACAGCTTCCATACTCCCGCTTTTTTTGCTGATCATTGTATCATACTCGCCAAACCATTCCTTAGATTCGCAGAATTTTACGATAGATTCCTCTTCCAAAGTATTTAAGTAATAAGTCCTGCTGTCATAAGTTTTCAAAAGATTCGCTGTCTCCATATAATCAATAATATCACCGGCATATCTTATCACATCGCCAGTCTGATCATATGTGAATCCATCTTTCCTATTCTGAGAAATTCTTTTCCAAGTTTTCTCTGCCCCTTCACAGTCTCTTGTAACCCGCAGATCATTGAATACACAATGACATATTTCAAATTTCGTAATTCCAACCGAATTTCCACCATCACGATTAGCATATCTCAGCAGCTTTAAAATGTATTGCGCCGGTTTAAAATGAATTCCTTCTTCAATTTGTTCTAAAACTCGATTCGGTTTTATATGTGCTCCCGGATACTGAAAATTATAAAGAAATGTTTTAAAACACTCCACTAAGTCTCCGCTCTTGGCAAGCTCTGCCGCACGCCTTCCCGGTTTATCCGTTGCCGCTGTATGCTCTATAAAACCAAACAATGCTGATATCTCTGTTCTCCAATTATTTATTGTCTTTAATTCTCTATGTGCATTTCCCGGATAACGAAATAACGCTGCATTTACTTCCTCAACAAACTTGTCTGTTTCTTTTTCACCAACACGGGAAATTTCTTCCGCAACATAAATCAGCACATTTTCTATATCACTTTTAAATCTGGGCCGGATATGATGTACTCTAAAAAAGTATTCTTCTGGAACTTTATACTCTGCCACTATTTTTCATCTCCTAATACTTTTTTCAACTGTTCTGCAATACACTGTGCCATAAGCGGCGGCACTGCATTGCCTACCTGTCTAAATTGCTGGGTCTTATTTCCTAAGAAAATAAAATCATCTGGAAACGACTGCAGTCTTGCACATTCCCTAACCGTAGGTACACGGTTATACTTATAATGAAAATGATGCCGATGCCCTGTATCAATCGTCGGCGCCGGTTTATCGCTTGCAAACCTTGTCCATGCAACATGAAAGTTTCTGCTATTTATATACTCATCTGGTAAATCTTTATAATTCCCTCCATCTGGAACTAAAGAAATTATTTTTTTCACCCGCTCGGAATGCTTAGCCGCGATATGATTTTTAACCACTTTAGAATTCTTACGCATTATTTTCTGATATTCGTTTTGCGGCGGCGTCAAATATTCTAAAACTTCTTCTCCAAGTTCATTTTCTAATGCTGGCAGATCCGATAATGCCATATTACAACTCACTTTATTCTCATTTATCTCGGGATATACAAATTCTCCAGTTTTGGTTCCTACAAAAACTACTCTCTTTCTGCTTTGCGGAACTCCATAATCAGCAGCGCATAATATTTTATATTGAATCCGATATCCCATCTCTGTAAACTTTTCTATAATGTTATCTTTAATCCGGCCTCCAAATAATCCTACCAGTCCCGGTACATTTTCGATCACAAATGCTTTGGGCTGTATTTCCTGTACTAAGCGGATATATGATAAATACAATTTATTTCTAGGATCATCAAACTTTCTAGGCCCGGAAAGAGACATCCCCTGACACGGCGGCCCGCCGATAATTACATCGATTTTCTCATCACCGATCAATGGTTTCATATCTTTTTCATATGATATTTTTGTTATATCTCCACAGATTGATTTAGCGCCATAATGATTTAATTCGAATGTCTCTAATGCTTTTGAATCATTATCTATTCCTAATAAAATTTTATATCCGGCTTTCTCAAACCCGTAAGACAGTCCTCCGCAGCCGCAAAATAAATCTATCGTATTTAACTTATTTTTCATTTAGTTTCTTTGCCTTTCCATTTGCCTATACCTATTGTATCATACACACCCGCTTTTTTTAAAGGGAAATGCTGATATTTTCTGTTTTTTGGCGAGCAGCGTCTGATTGCATCCACGTCCTCCCGCACACAGCGTAAGTCCCCCCAGTAAACGCAGAGCGGGGTGAAAATGCTCCCGCATTTCCACCCCGCTCTGGAAAGTCATTCTTTAGTTGATGGTACGTTTTACGTATGAGGTATGTAAGGTCTCATGCGCCTTATGGCTTCCCGGCTCACCCAGATACTCGTCGTAGAGTTTCTTGATAGCCGGATTCTCATGGGACTTGCGAATCTTTTTCGCTTCGTCGTTCTTATAGAGAACGCTTGCGCGGATTCCCTTCACATCGGTAAAGTTGCGGACGTCGCCGGATACCTGCGGCTGTCCTCCGCCGTTTACACATCCGCCCGGACATCCCATAATCTCGATGAAATGGTAATCTGCCTCGCCGGATTTCACTTTATTCAGGAGGGTTCTTGCATTGTTAAGCCCGGATGCAACCGCTACCTTAACATCCATGCCCGCAACGTGGTAGGACGCTTCCTTGACTCCCTTAGTTCCGCGGACTTCTGAAAATTCCAGTGTGGCAAGCTCTTCTCCTGTCAGCGTCTCAACGGCTGTACGTAAGGCTGCCTCCATAACGCCGCCGGTTGCGCCGAAGATGACGCCCGCGCCGGTGGATTCTCCCATCGGATCGTCAAAATCTTCATCCGGAAGGGCTGTAAATTCAATACCGCAGCGTTTGATCAGCCTTGCAAGCTCTCTGGTGGTAATCGCGATATCCACATCCGGAACGCCCGCCGCACTCTGGTCGTCGCGGCCGATCTCGAACTTCTTCGCCGTACACGGCATTACGCTGACGGATACGATCTTTGCCGGATCGATGCCTTCCTTCTCTGCAAAGTAGGTCTTTAGCATCGCGCCGAACATCTGCTGAGGCGACTTACAGCTTGACAGATGCTCTGTCATATCCGGGAAGTAGTGCTCGCAGTACTTGATCCATCCCGGCGAACAGGAGGTAATAAGCGGAAGCACGCCGCCGTTCTGCACCCGGTCAAGAAGCTCGTGGGCCTCTTCCATAATGGTAAGATCCGCCGCCCAGTCCGTATCAAATACTTTATCAAAGCCAAGTCTCCTTAAGGCCGCCGCCATCTTTCCTTCCACGTCGGTTCCCATCGGATATCCAAATTCCTCGCCAAGTCCCGCACGCACGGAAGGAGCGGTCTGAACCACTACATACTTCTCCGGATCGGCGATTGCTTCTATGATCTGATCCGTGTAATCCTTCTCATACAGCGCTCCGGTCGGACAGACTGCAATACACTGTCCGCAGGATACGCAGCTTGTCTCGCCAAGGCCCATGTCGAATGCAGAGCCGATAAAGGTATCAAAGCCTCTGTTATTTGCTCCGATCACACCGATGCCCTGCACCTTCTCGCAGGTAGCCACACAGCGGCGGCAGAGGATACATTTATTATTGTCACGGACCATATGAGCTGCGGAAGTATCCAGCTCATAATGGTTGGTCTCGCCCTCGAAATAGTTCTCGTCGTCTACTCCGTACTCATGGCAGAGCTGCTGCAGTTCACAGTTGCCGCTCCGTACGCAGGAAAGGCATTTCTTATCATGGTTTGACAGAATAAGCTGCAGCGTCTTCTTGCGGGCCTGAATCAATTTCGGCGTATTGGTATACACCTCCATGCCCTCGTTTACCGGATGGACGCAGGCCGCTACAAGGTTCCTTGCCCCCTTCACCTCAACAATACACATACGGCACGCGCCGATTTCATTGATTTCTTTCAAATAGCATAAAGTAGGAATCCTGATTCCCGCCAAATGTGCCGCCTCAAGGATAGTAGAACCGGCCGGCGCGGATACTTTAAGGCCATTAATTGTAAGATTAATATTTTCCATATTCTCCATCCTCCCTTACTCTTTGTAAATAGCGCCAAAGCGGCATTTTTCCATACAAGCCCCACACTTCACGCACTTATCCGGATTAATCGCATGAGGTTCTTTTACCTTGCCGACAATCGCTTCATTCGGACAGATCCTTGCGCAAAGCGTACAGCCCTTACACTTATCGGCGTCAATCTTGTACTGCAGGAGATCCTTACATACGCCTGCCGGACATTTTTTATCTACAATATGGGCGATATACTCGTCCTTGAAATAACGCAGGGTAGAAAGTACCGGATTCGGCGCCGTCTGTCCCAGCGCGCACAAGGAATTGGACTTCAAGTGGGCAGCCAGCTCTTCCAGTCTGTCTAAATCCTCCATGGTTCCCTGACCCTTCGTAATCTTATCTAAGATCTCAAGCATACGTCTGGTTCCGATCCGGCACGGAGTACATTTGCCGCAGGACTCGTCTACAGTAAATTCCAAGAAGAACTTGGCGATATCTACCATACAGGTATCCTCGTCCATAACGATCAGACCGCCGGAACCCATCATGGAACCGATTGCGATCAGGTTATCATAGTCGATCGGCGTATCAAACTTCTCCGCCGGGATACATCCGCCGGACGGTCCTCCAGTCTGGGCAGCCTTGAACTTCTTGCCTTTCGGGATGCCTCCGCCGATTTCCTCTACGATCTCGCGGAGCGTGGTTCCCATCGGAATCTCCACAAGCCCTGTATTATTTACCTTGCCGCCAAGAGCAAATACCTTAGTTCCCTTGGACTTCTCGGTACCCATAGCTGCGAACCACTCCGCTCCGTTTAAGATGATCTGCGGAATATTCGCCAGCGTCTCTACATTGTTCAGGATCGTCGGTTTCTGGAACAGACCTTTGAGCGCCGGGAACGGCGGACGCGGTCTCGGCTCGCCTCTGTTTCCTTCGATGGAAGTCATCAGCGCCGTCTCCTCGCCGCATACAAAAGCGCCTGCTCCAAGCCTCAGCTCTATATCAAATTTAAATCCTGTTCCAAAAATATCCTCGCCAAGCATGCCGTATTCCCTAGCCTGCTTAATCGCAATATTCAAACGTTCTACCGCGATCGGATACTCGGCACGCACATAGATATATCCTTGGGAAGCCCCGATCGCATAGCCCGCGATCGCCATCGCCTCCAATACCACATGGGGATCGCCTTCCAGCACGGAACGGTCCATAAACGCGCCCGGGTCGCCCTCGTCTGCGTTACAGCAGACATACTTCTGGTCCGCCTCATTTGCCGCGGCAAATTTCCACTTCATGCCAGTTGGGAATCCCGCTCCGCCGCGTCCCCTAAGACCGCTGTCTAACAATGTCTGGATCACATCCTTCGGCTCCATCTCAGTCAGGACCTTCCCCAGCGCCTCATATCCATGGGTTCCTATGTATTCCTCAATATCCTCCGGGCTGATCACGCCGCAGTTGCGGAGCGCAACCCTGTGCTGCTTCTTATAGAAATTCGTCTCCTGCAGAGGAAGCACCTCGTCCCCCTTTACAGTCTCGTCGTACAAGAGCCTTTTTACCACGTTGCCCTTGGCAAGATGCTCCTCCACGATCTCCGGAATATCCTCTTCCTTCACCATGGAATAAAAAGCTCCTTCCGGATACACAATCATGATCGGTCCCAATGCGCACAGGCCAAAGCAGCCCGTCTTAATCACACATACTTCCTCTTCCAGACCGTTCTTCTTAATCTCTTCATCCAGTCTCTCTCTGATCTTCTGGCTTCCGGATGACGTACATCCAGTACCGCCGCATACCAGCACATGAGCGCGATACTTGCCATGTTCTGACGCTAGGGCGTCTGCCAGAGATTCATGTTCAGAACGATACTCTACAGTTCCCTGCATCTTTTCTCTTATTACACGTAATTCTTCCAGAGATTTCATACTGTTCCTCCATTTCTCCCAAATTCTGACTAATCGCTACTCATATTTTGCAAGGATATCGTCGATATCCTCAACCTTCAGCCGTCCATACACCTCGTCGTTAATGGTCATAACAGGCGCAAGTCCGCAGGCGCCGATACAGCGGCATGCATCCAGCGAAAATCTTCCGTCGGCCGTACACTCTCCGCCCACAATGCCAAGCTTCTCCATCAGCTTGTTGTAAATGTCGCCGGAGCCCTTAACATAGCACGCCGTGCCAAGGCAAACAGAAATCTGATACCTGCCCTTGGGGCTTAAGTTAAACTGGGAGTAAAATGTAGCTACTCCGTAAATCTTCTCCAAAGGTATACCGGTATGATCGGAAATCATAGTCTGCACCTCAATTGGAAGATATCCATAGATATCCTGCGCTTTCTGCATAATCGGCATTAACGCGCCTTTTTCATCTTTCAGCTCTTCTATTACCGCCAGCAGTGCTTTTTCCTGTTCTTCAGTTCCGCGAAATGGAACCGTAGACTTTTTAGAAAGCATGTGATTACCTCCCTCTCTATATTATTTAGTTCACGCTTAACCTATAAAGTATCTTAACACATTAATTGTCTAAATTCTACAAAAATTTGCATAAATTATTGTTAATTTTCACCCATTCCTGTTATTTTTCGCGCACTCCCGTTATTTTTCACACAGTCCCGTTAGTTTTTTCACTATGTCAGGCATCACACTCCGCTGTCTGCTACAAATTACATAATACCGCAAAAAACAGCTAATTCTCCAACTCCACAAGTAAATAAAAGCCTCTGTCTGTCTCCTCGATTTTCCGAATAATACCTGTTCTGGCCTTAATCCTCTCTGTTGTCCTATAAATCCCTGACATAGCCACAGAGGGCTCTACCAGATAGGTATATCTTCCAGCGCTGGGACTTCGCTCACTGATCGTTACCTCCTGCCCTTCCTCTACCTGTCCCGGCCGTTCCATCTTAAACCGCTCCTGTCTCATATGCTCTCACCATTCCTTTCCTTTTACAATATTCTCTTTGTTCCCGCTGCCTTTCCCTGTTAAGAAAACTCCCGCCTCTGCTCCATAATCGATAATCCCGGCGCATATCACCCACATGCCAAGATACCCGGCAGGCGGTATATTAGTCTCCACGAATCCAAACATTACCAAGATTACGCCCATTGCAGCCGTTCCTGCTGCCATCAATACAATTCTTCCTGCTTTACACATAAAAAACACCTCACTTCCCATAGTCAGACTATAGCAAATAAGGTGTCCCTTAATCCGTACACTATTCAATGATTCTAAAATCGTCATCTGCTTCTAAATCTTCATCCGTATCAAACTCCGGCTCATCCTCCAGATCATCCTCCGCAAACTCGTCGTCATAAGAGTCATAGTCGTCGTCTATGATCTCCTCATCCAGATCGTCATCTAAGAGCATCCTCGCCTTTTCGACCTCTGTCTCTCTAGATATCTGCAGTTTCTTCTCATCGGCCTTTTCTTCCTGCCTTCTGCCTACCTGTCTAGAGCGCATAATAAACTGCACGGCCATACACAGAATAATCAGCACAAGCGGTACGGCAATCACTGCGATGAGATTCTCCCCAAGCCCCACCATCGATACGATGGCGCTGCCCGCCATAAAACCTCCGCTGATCGATGTGACAATGATCACAAGCGGGTCAAATACCTTCACCGTAACAACCGCCACAACCAGTCCAAGCACAAGGCTGATTCCAAGCACTGGCAAGGTGCTCATCTTTGTGATCAGCACACAGAGCCCGGTAACAAGAAATATCATATAGAAGAAAATCCCGACCTTATAAAAGATACAGGCAAGCACTGCCATAAGAAGCGCCGCTCCTAACATAACTCCCACAGAAGCCATCTCCGGCAGTTCTGCCGCAGCGGCAATTCCGCCGCCTGCCGCCGCTCCCAGAAGAAATCCCATAAATGCTGCCCACACTCTTACCAGCTTCAGCCCAAACAACCCTACGATCAGACCGATCACGATTGTAATAATCAGCACGGTCATGTTCTGCAGGAAGAGCATTCCTGTTCCGGTTATCTGATCAATTCGTGTTATTACATCATTCATTATCCTTCTCCTTCGTCTCTTTCATCCAGCCGCATCCGCAAATGATTCTACAGATCAGCTTAAAATGCAACAGAGCCTTTCTCTGTTCCGTTAATCACATAATATACCGCATCCTCTTCCGGTTTGATATAAAGATCCATAGTCTTAATGTCCCCGATCTTGCCGCCGGACTTGGTCCATGCCTTCTTAACGTCGGCAATGATCGTCTTGTCCTCTACCTGTTTCTCGCGGTACTCCACATATGCGTTCACTTTCATTTCTTTCTTTGCGGCAGGCTTTCTTGCCGGCTTAGAAGCTTTCTTTGCAGCGGGTTTCTTCTCTGCTTTTTTCGCTTCCGCAGTTTTCGTCTCCGCCTTCTTTACAGCCGCAGCCGTTGCTTTTGTATCTGCTGCCTTTGTATCTGCTTTCTGCGTTTCTGTTACTTTTACTTCCGCAGTCTTTGCAGCCGCCGTCCTTCCTGTTTTCTTTGTTGCCATAATACTTCCTCCTGATAACTTTGATTCTATATCATTTGTTCTTGTTTACCTAGTATCGGAAATAATTATAGCACATATGTTATATATTTCAATTGTAGTTTATACTGTATTTATAGGTAATTATCCTGATTTTTTGTAACTTCTCCCTATATTAACGGCCAATGAATGCCATTAGTTCCGCTTTTGTCTGCTCGCCGACGGTTCTTGATACTGCCTCCCCGTCTTTAAAAAGTACAAAGGTAGGAATAGACATTACCCGGTACTGTCTTGCAGTCTCCATCGCATCGTCAATATCAAGCTTACATACCTTGATATCCGGAAGCTCTTCTGCAAGCTCCTCCACTATCGGCCCCATCGTCTGGCAGGGCCCGCACCATTTTGCCCAAAAATCTACCAAAACCGGCTTGTCCGCATTCAAAACAACCTCTTTAAAATCCTCTGACTTCACATGTATTGCTGCCATAGTTCTCTCCTTTTCTCCTTGTTCTCAAATTAGTCTGTTTGCTTCCTGTCCATATTATACACCATTCGGCGAAAAAACTCACTCTCTTTTTCCAAGCCGTATCTCTTCCATCTGTCTTGCCAATTCTTCATCCATATGGTCAAACAAATAATTCTTGCCGCTCTGCCTGCGCCGCTTCCACTCTTCCCTGATCTCACGTTCCGCCATCCGCACTTCTTCCTCAAATTCTCTCGCGGAAATCAGACTCGCACCCTGCCCGGCCGTGATCACCTGCTCTACTCCGTCTGAGGTTGCAACGGTAACGTGGTATTTCCGTCCGATCTCATGCACTACCTTCTCAATATACTGGTCGGCGGTTTCCGCTTCCTTGGTGTATACCACATAGATATTATGATACCGCTGGATTTCCAGCGCTTCTCCCTCTACCTTATAGGCGTCGAACACAAGAATCAGCGTACATTTTTTAAATCCCTGATAATTGCTCAGGATATCCATCAGCTTATTTCTCGCAGCTTCAATATTGTTCTTTGCCAGCTCCTTTAATTCTTCCCATGCAAATATGATATTATATCCGTCTACCAGCAGATACTCCTTCTGATCTGCCTGTTTCTCCGACAGCTTTTTCTCATGGGAGGCGTCTACCGTCTGCCTAGCCGGCGGTTTTCTGCGCTCAATCTTTCCATAAGTGCGGATAAATATTTCCTCCAGCTCCTTCTCTTCTGCGGCGTCCCGCCTTGCCGCTGCCATGGAAGGCGCCCGCTTGCCGGACCGGCTGCTTTTTCCCACATTCCGGCGAGCCTCCTTTTCTTCCTGCTCCCTTCTTTTTTTAAGCTGGCTTTCTATATGCATATACTGGAACACTTCATTCCAAGGCACATAAAAGCCCGCGCCATGGGAGCAAAATATCGAACCCGGCGGATGATCTGTATCGGCCTCCGGATCATAACCGGCCGCCTCTATGATTTTCTCCGCCTCCGCGCAGGGCTCATAGCCCTTCAAGGTACAGAAGAGCCGTCCCCTGCCCTTTGTATAGGCCGCCACCTCCAACTGGTAATCCCTCATTCCGGAAACCGGCGCGCACCCCCTTATCACCGTAAACTCTCCGTCAGTTTCCGGATTTTCAAATTCTCCATGCATCTTCTGTATATCGTTCAGGGCACGTCCGACATTTTCGCCGGGCAGCTCCAGACTGAAAGCATAATAAGGCTCTAACAATACACTCTCCGCCTGCATCAGCCCCTGACGGAGCGCGCGGCAGGCTGCCTGACGGAAATCTCCTCCCTCTGTGTGCTTCAAATGGGCCCGGCCCACCGCCAGCGTAATCCGCATGTCGGTAACTGCCGAACCGGTCAGGACTCCTTTGTGCTCCGTAGCCTGAAGGCTGGACAATATCAAATGCTGCCAGTTTCTATCCAGCGCATCCTCGCTGCATTCAGAGGAAAATACAAGCCCGCTCCCCGGCTCTCCCGGCTCCAGAATCAGATGCACCTCCGCATAGTGGCGCAGCGGCTCAAAATGCCCCACCCCTTCCGCCTGATTCCGAATGGTCTCTTTGTACACAATATTTCCCGTATCAAAGGACACCTTGATATGAAACCTCTCTTCTATCAGACTCTTTAATATCTCTAACTGAATCTCTCCCATCACCTGCACATGGATCTCAGCCAGTTCTTCATTCCACAGGATTCGCAGCATAGGCTCTTCCTCTTCCAGCCTGCGCAGATTCAAAAGCATGCTGTGCTCATCCGTCCCCTCCGGCCAGATAATGCGGTAGCTGAGCACCGGCTCCAGCATAGGCGGCGCAGGCTCTCCCTCCCATCCCAGACCTTCTCCCGGATAAGTCCGGCTAAGGCCTGTCACCGCGCAAACCATTCCCGCGGACGCCTCCTGCACCGTTTCGTACCTCTCTCCGGAATAAATGCGGATCTGATTAACCTTCTCCTCCCAGCTCTCTTCTCCGGTCCCCATGCCCGGTTTCCGGTTCGTCACCGGTTCCTTGACCTTAAGGCTTCCGCCTGTGATCTTCAGATGAGTCAGCCGCATCCCCGAATCGTCTCTGGAAATCTTATATACCCTTGCCCCAAACCTTTCCGGGTATGCTGGCGTTTCCGTATAGCGCTCCACTCCCGCAAGAAACTCCCTGACGCCCTGCATTTTCAACGCCGAGCCAAAATAGCAGGGAAAGATTCTCCGGCGCTTCATTAAACCGCGCACTGTCTGTTCTGAAAGAGTATCCGTCTCCAAATACTCTTCCAGCGCGGCCTCCTCGGTTACTGCCATACTCTCCAGCGTTTCGCCGGATAATTCCTGCTGAAACAAAACGCAGCTCTCCGAGAGCTGCTGCCGAAGCTCCGTCATCAGCTTCTGCCTGTCTGTTCCGTCCTGATCCATTTTATTAATAAATAGGAACACAGGAATCCCATATCTCTCAAGCAGCCGCCACAAAGTCCGGGTATGACCCTGTACACCGTCCGCCCCATTGATCACCAGAATCCCATAATCCAGCACCTGAAGCGTACGCTCCATCTCCGCAGAAAAATCCACATGCCCCGGCGTGTCTAAAAGCGTCACGGCCTTATCCCCAAGCACAAATTCCGCCTGACTGGAAAAAATAGTGATCCCCCTGAGCCTTTCCAAATCATGGGTATCCAGACAAGCGTCCCCATGATCTACCCTGCCCAGCTTCCTGATTCTTCCGGTCTCATAGAGAATACTCTCCGAAAGCGTTGTCTTTCCCGAATCTACATGGGCAAGAACACCTATACAGAGATGCTTTCCCTGTGTATTTACCGACTTATTTTCCAATGTAATATCTTCCATTAGAAATACCCCCGCTATTTACAATCTTTGCCCTTGGAGTCCTATCGGCTTTCCGTCCAGCGCCGCATAGACCAGCTTATCATGTCCGTCATACACAAGCTTCAGCGAAAAGAAGGTATCCCTCTCCAGAAGAAGCCTATGGAAGATCAAGTCCCCCTCCCATAGATTCAGTTTATCTATGAGGGAGATCTCTACCCACTCCAGATCCCCCTCATTACAGGGAATCTGTTCCCCTTCAAATCCATCCGCCGTAAACAGCGACATATATTCTGTGACTCCGCTTCCCGACACAAAAGTAACCATAGCACGGTACTGATAGGAGGTCAGCGTAAGCCCTGTTTCTTCCTTCACTTCCCGAAGCAGGCACTCCTCCGGGCTTTCATCTTCTTCAAAATGCCCTCCTACTCCAATCCACTTGCCCTCATTCACATCATTTTCCTTCACATTCCTGTGAAGCATCAGATATTTTCCATCCTTTTCTATATAACAGAGCGTACTTAATTCCGACATCTTTTTTCTCTCCTTTGTTATACAAATTTGTCTTTCTGAACATTTCCAAATATGGTATGATAGCTTACGCGGCCGAATGTTGTGTACCAGCAAGCCGAACACCTATTATATTTTATCGAATTTATAGGAGAAATGCAATGAACCGAACCATTCATTATGAAATATCCGAAGCCCACGCAGGACTTCGCGTAGAACAATATCTGAAACGGAAGGGCTACTCTTCCCAGAACCTGGCCTCCATCAAGCGGATGCCGGAGAGCATTCTGATAAACGGCATCCATTCTTACATGCGCCAGACTCTTGCCGCCTCCGACCATTTGACGGTTCAGATCACCGAGACGCGGTGCTCAGAAAAGATTCCGCCGGTAGAAATTCCTCTGGAGATTGTATATGAGGATGAAGATATTATTGTGATTAATAAGCCCGCGGGAATGCCCATACATCCTTCTCTGAATAACTATTACAATACCATGGCAAATGCGCTTGCATGGTATTACAAGGAACAGGGAAAGCCTTTTATCTTCCGCTGCTGCAACCGTCTAGACCGGGATACCTCCGGTCTGACAGTCGTGGCAAAGCATCTGGTCAGCGCAGGCATTCTCTCAGCCATGACCGGAAGAAGGGAAGTGAACCGGGAATATCTTGCTATTACATCAGGGCATGTTATGCCGGAATCCGGAACCATCACTGCGCCGCTGGCAAGAAAACCGGGAACCATCATAGAACGGACCATAGACTGGGAACGGGGCGAACCTGCCGTTACCCACTATCGGCTGATAACCTCCGACGACCGCCACAGTCTCGTTTCTTTGAAGCTGGAGACCGGACGCACCCACCAAATCCGCATTCACATGAAATACCTTGGTTATCCTTTGATCGGCGATTACCTATACCATCCGGACATGTCCTGTATCGGAAGACAGGCTCTACACTCCTGCCGGCTTTCCTTCCCGCACCCGATAACCGGGACAGCGATGGATTTTAGGACGCCGCTCCCGGAAGATATGCAGGCTGTGCTGGACCTGCCGAAATGATTCCGCAAAACCTGCCGGCCTACTCATTCTGGCTGCGCAGGCCATCCGCCTCCTCCTGCGTGAGAAGCTTATTTCTCACCATACTGTCAAGCACCTGCTCCATGCGCTTAGAGGCCAGTTCCATATTGATATCCGGGGAATATGCCGACGGGGCATTAGGCAGACCTGCCAGTATCACTGCTTCATAATCTGTAAGCTCCAACGGCGTTTTCCCAAAATACCCTTGAGCTGCGTCATATATTCCATAATACCCACCTCCAAAATAAATCGTATTTACATACAATTCAAATATTTCTTCCTTGCTGTAATTCCCTTCTACATCAAACACGGCGAAAACCTCCGCCGCCTTGCGTTCTAGAATCTTTTCCTGTGTAAATAACTGATTCTTCACAAGCTGCTGCGTGATGGTGCTTCCGCCCTCTTTGAAAGAAAGAGCCCGTATATCCGCCAGCGCGGCACGGCAGATCGCAATAAAATCAATTCCCGGATGGTCCATAAACCTGTGGTCCTCCACGGAAATTACAGCGTTAATATAAAACTGCGGCAATTCCGAATATCTAACAAAATGCTCCCCGCCTTGGATTTCCTCCATTGTCTCTTCAATTGACTTCTCTGCCGTAGCTTCCCGATACATCCGGTATCCTTTTATTCCATAAAAACCTCCAAACAATATGCCAAAGCAAAATAGAATTATAAACAGCCGCAGCAATATCTTCCCTACATAATGTTTGTTTTTCATCTTTTTAGTACCTCCATTACCATACTGCCCGCCTTTCATCCAGCGTTACTTGCATTTCTGATATCCCGGACAAATAACGGCAGATATCATCTGTAATGGTTCTTACATTACACGATGAATCCGCCGCTATAATTGATACTCTTCCTTTTCCTGCAGCCACTCTGACACCGCGTATACAAATTCTAATTTAGTACATTGCTCAGAGTCTCAAATAATTTCTCTATATCAATCGGTTTTGCTATATGTCCGTTCATTCCGCACTTCAATGCCTGCTGCCTATCCTCCTCAAAAGCATTTGCTGTCATTGCCAGCACAGGTACGCATGCTAGTTCTTTATTCTCCAAACTGCGGATCGCCTTCACTGCATCATAACCGTTCATAACAGGCATCTGGACATCCATCAACACCAACTGGTAATGTCCCGGTTCGGAAGCTTTGAGCATATCCAAGGCGATCTGACCATTTTCTGCGATCTCAATTGAAAATCCGGCTTCCTCTAAAATTGCTTCTGCAATTTCCTGATTCAATTCATTGTCCTCAGCCAGCAAGATATTTCCCGGTGTAAATTCTACCCGAATACCGTCGTCTTTCTGCTTTTCCCGATTTTCTTCTTCCCCTGCATTTACGATGGAATACAGACAGCTCCTCAGTTCTGACAGAAACAGCGGTTTACTGCAGAAAGTTGTCACTCCGGCCTCTCTGGCTTCATCTTCAATCTCTGACCAGTCATAGGCAGTAAGCACGATAATCGGCACGTCCCCGCCAATCTCTTTGCGGATCCGTTTGGCCACTTCAACCCCATTCATATCCGGCAGCAGCCAGTCGATAATATACACACTGAACTGATCTCCCCATGCAACTGCCTGATGAGTTCTAAGCACAGCTTCTTTACCCGACAAAGTCCATTCCGCACGCAGCCCGATCTGCTGCAGCATATAAGACACGCTGTCGCAGGTGTTAAAGTCATCGTCTACTACCAGCGCCCTGCAATTCTTAAGCTGCGGTATATCCAGCGGCTCTTTGGATTCCATATCCACTCTGAAAGTAACGGATAATGTAACTTCCGTCCCTACTCCCTGCTCACTCTTTACTTCTATCGTACCATTCATCATATCTACGATATTCTTGGTAATCGCCATGCCGAGACCGGTTCCCTGAATGCCGCTGGTTGTTGTATTATTCTCTCTCTCAAAGGGCTCGAAAATATGTGCTACAAACTCTTCGCTCATGCCGATGCCTGTATCTTTGATATTAAATTCATACTTGGCATGGCCCGTCGGCGCTCCGGGTTTTTCAGTAAGCCTCATACTGATGATTCCGCCGATTCCCGTATACTTAATCGCATTGCTGAGCAAGTTCAAAAGCACCTGATTCAGCCGCAGCTTATCACAAAAAATCTGCTCATCCAACACATCTACCGTATCAATATACAATTCCTGCTGCTTTGCATGGACGTCTGCCTGAACAATATTCCGCAGGCTGTGCAGGATATCCGGCAGCCTGCAGGACTTCTCCTCAAGATATATCTTCCCGCTCTCTATCCGGCTCATATCTAAAATATCATTAATCAGACTCAACAGGTGATTCCCTGATGTCATAATCTTCTTCAGATACTCCTCCACCTGTTCCTTACGCTCTATGTGAGTGATCGCAAGCGCCGTAAAGCCCACAATCGCATTCATCGGCGTCCGGATATCATGGGACATATTGGATAGAAATATACTTTTAGCCTTATTCGCCCTATTTGCCTGCTGCAGAGCGTCCTCCAACAGATTCTTTTTCTCCATTTCATTGCGGATCTCTTCATCCACACTGCGGATTCCCATGACTATGCCGTGGTTTTCATCCCATTCTCCCGCCCGTACTGCTTTGATCTGGAAATATTTCATTCCATCCTCTCCGCAGACGCGGTAATTCACATGATACTGCCTGCCGTCCCCCAGCTTCTCTCTCAGGCTGTCACAGGAGACTTCCTGCAAAAGCACCGCCTGATCTTCCTCGTAAACAAACTTCTTTATGTATGAATCCATGCTCTCTTCCAGCAAAATATCCCCTGTAAAAATACCGCCAAATAACTCATTCCCAGCATCTTCAATCTGAAGCAGCGCTCCCTCCCCGGTATCCAAATCAAAAAAACATGCCAGATTATAATCAATACTAAGCGCATGAATCAATTCCATCTGATGCCTTCTATCCGCTTCCTCCTGCATCTTCTGAGCGGTACAATCCAAAAGAAATCTCTGATAAAAGAGCTCCCCGTTTTCATTTAGAAGCTTTACATTGCCCATAACATGGCGCATCTCGCCGTTCTTATGCTGTACGCGGTATTCTACGCTGACCGTGTCGCCTTCCTTGTTCAGCTCCCTGATACACCCTCTTAACTTATCCTTATCCTCGTCCAAGACTGATTCTGCTACCATATCAAAACCGTCTAACACCAGTTCTTCCTTTGATTCATACCCCAGAATCCTAAGCGCAGCCTGATTCACACTAAGTATGCGCGATCCGTCTATGGAATGGCACATTACTCCGCAGTCCATGGTCGTAAATATAGTTTCCAGTGTCCGATTTTTCTGCACAATTTCCTGTTCATAGGCCCGTTCCTGCGTTACGTCAATCGCAACCCCCACTGTTCCCATCACGCTTCCGTCCAGATCATACAGAGGGGATTTATACGTGGTAAGGAGGCGCATATCATCCCCGCTCTTTACCATTTCCTCCGATACGCAGGTTCTCTGTCTGCTCATTACCTCCCGCTCAGATTCGATACAGGCAGGATCATCTTGTTCAACATCCCAGATATAAGCGTGTCTCTGTCCCTCTACCTGTTCTTTTGTTTTATTAACTGTCTTGCAGAAACTGTCGTTTACCTTCTCATGTACCCCGTCTTTATCCTTGTACCAGACAAGGTTCGGAACATTATTAATCGTTGCTTCCAAGTACTGGCTGGTCTGCCAGTAATCCTTATGCGTTTTACAATCCTGCTGCCATCTTAAAAACCGGAACCGAATCTCCTCTTCCGACATAGGCATAGTCCATATATCCTTAACCACGGACAAATCTTCTTCTGTCAAAAGCATAGTCTGCTCCTTAGATGCGATCAGGATAATCTCTGTCTCTCTGCCTCTACACGAAGCAAGCATATGTACCGACTCCCTCACATCCATATTATCCAAATGTGCCAAAATCACATCTGCCTTAGCAGCCAGCTCTTCATCCAGCTTCTGACTCTCTATAAATTCATGCGTGAAATACTCAAGCGGAGCCATCCCGCGAATCACCTCGTATACTCTGCAATGAGCTCCCGTCAAATAAAACTGAATATGACAACGATACATTTATCCTTCCTCCTTGTAGCCCTTCAACCAGACTTACAATCCACTTATATTACCATTCTAACAAGCCGGGGAAACTATGTCAATATCAGGGTTCCACTACTGCCCCAGCTTCAAGGGGGATGTTACTTTAGTTCACTGGAATGTTGCATTTTTTTTGTAATTTGTCCCCCATTCTTTCATGGAATCAAGAATGGGACGCATTGTTTCACCTAGTTCGCTAAGCGCATATTCAACGCGCGGCGGAACTTCAGGATATACGGTTCTTGTAATAATGCCGTCATTTTCCATGGATCTTAAAGAGTCTGTCAAAACTTTCTGACTGATTCCGGCAAGACTTTTCTTTAATTCATTAAATCTCCATGGTCTTTCAAGTAGATTTCGTATAATAAGTAACTTCCATTTACTTCCGATCAAACTGACAGTGGTAGCAACCGGACATTCCGGTAATTCATCCTTTGTTAACATACATACCCTCCTAATAGTTTAAAATATAATGTAAACAGCGAAATCAGTGTAACATAAACATTTGTATCTGTCCATGAGTTACAAAAAGATGACTATGTAATAAAAAAGTGCGTACTTTTTTTGCGGACGATTCATTGTTATGATACAAATGCAAACAGGGCATAACCCATAACAATTTACATTATAGGAGGTAACGAAAATGGCATTATCAAACATTTTTGGATGGAACAAGATGGAAGAATCTAAGATGAACGCAGCTTGCGGTACAGCTTGCGGCGCGTCTGACAATCCGGAAGAGAAACCGGCAGCCTGCGGTGCCGCTTGCGGCGCATCTGACAATCCGGAAGAGAAACCGGCAGCCTGCGGTACAGCTTGCGGCGCATCTGACAATCCGGAAGAATAGCCGGCAGCCTGCGGTACAGCTTGCGGTGCATCTGACAAGTAAGAAAAAGTTAGAAGAAAGGAGTTGGATAGGATGAATCAATATTTTTCTTTTCAGTGGCATATTACAGATGAATGTGACCAGCGTTGCAAACACTGCTACATTTTTTCAAGTGAAGGTTGTAAAGAGCTAAAAAATATGACATGGAACCAGATGAAAGAGGTGATAGCAAACTGTGAAGATTTCTGTAAAGTATATGGCAGAATACCATATTTCTATATTACTGGCGGAGATCCTATCCTTCATCCTGACTTCTGGAAATTAATGGTATATCTAAAGGTAAAAAATATACCTTTTACTTTAATGGGAAATCCGTTCCATCTAGACGATGAAATCTGCAGAATGCTAAAGGCATGCGGCTGCGATAAATATCAAATGTCTTTAGATGGAATGAGGGAAACGCATGACTGGTTCAGAAAGCCGGGAAGCTTTGACCTGACGATTGAAAAGATTGGATGCCTGAACAGGGCAGGAATAAAAAGTGTAATTATGAGTACGGTGTCAAAGACAAATATGAATGAGATACCGGATATTATCGATGAAGTAGTAAAAGCGAAAGCAAAGGTTTATGCATTTTCACGCTATGTACCTACCGGCGGAGAGGTGGATGCCAGCATGAAACCGGAAGAATATAGAAAGCTTCTGGAAACCTGCGATGCAAAGTTTAAGGCATATGACAAGGCAGGATGTACGACCTCTTTTAATAAAAAAGACCATTTATGGACTCTGTATGAATATGAGACAGGACAGTTTCGGCTGCCGAAGGATACCGAGAAAGGAATGATCTATGGCGGATGTAACTGTGGAAACTGTCATATTACCATATCTTCTAATGGTGATGTGATGGCATGCAGAAGAGTTACAAACAGCAAGGCAGCAAATATATTCGAGGACCGTCTGGCGGATGTGTGGATCTGTCAGTTGGAGAAATACAGAGAATATGACAAATTTGTAAAATGCAGTAAATGTGAACTGAAAAGCTGGTGCAGGGGATGTCCTGCCGTGGCCAATGGTACAAGCGGCAGTTTCTATGGCACAGACCCACAGTGCTGGAAAACAAAAAATGATATCACAGGAGAGGAATTATCATGTTAATGGATCTTATAAAAGCAAGACATTCTATCCGTAAATATACAGATAAACAGATTAGCAGAGCCGATTTAGAAAAAATCCTTGAAGCCGGAAATTATGCGCCAAACGCAGGCGGCGGACAACGAAGCATGATGGTTGCCATCCATAATAAGGAGCTCACAGCCCGCGTGGGAAAATTAAACATGGCACACTTTGACCGCACACATCTCGCAGGCAGTCATGTATCAAAGGCACAGCCAAGCACCATTGATGATCCAACAATCAAGAATGGATTTTATGATGCTCCAACAGCAGTCTGTGTATTTTGTCAGAATAATTTCCTTTTTAAGACAGCGGATGCTTTTTGTATCATGGAAAATATGATTTTACAGGCAACGGAACTTGGAATTGCTTCTTGTATTGTTTCAAGAGGATATGAGACCTTTGATTCCGAAGAAGGCAGAAAGCTAATGCAGGAATGGGGCGTACCAGAAGGATATGCATGTCAGGGATTTGTAATACTGGGGTACCTTGATGGACAGCAGCCCCAGACCAAGCCAAGAAAACCGGGCAGAATTAAGATTATAAAATAGCAAATAATTAAAACTAGGACTTGTACTGGAGGAATACCATATGGATTTACAAACATGTTTAAAGAAAATGCAACTGGTGGGAGTACTTGCTTTTGCAACCGTCGATAGCGAAGGCGCGCCGCAAATAAGAAATATTAGTGCGATTCATTATGAGGAAAATGCATTGTATTTTTTTACAGCAAGAGGTAAGAATTTCTGTAAAGAGCTGCTGGAAGATGGCAGAATACAGATTTTATGTTATACCAAGTGCGCCCGTAAGGGCGGCATAAATCCTACCTTGAGCAAGTAGTAGGTAAAAGT
>CAJUTH010000026.1 GCA_910589275.1 uncultured Dorea sp. | reverse complement strand
AGTGGAATCACGTACCTAGGGCTAGCCACCGCGCTAGCGGTTTGGTACAATGAAAGCAAATGTTTCGGGGAGGATTATGACGGTGAAGTTTACAAGATACCATTCATTGAACGACATTATGGAATATCCAAATATGAGAGAATATTTGGAGGTATTTTTTTCAGAGAAGAATCTGGAATTATTTCCGGAAAAGATGCGGCGCCTGCCATTGGCGCTGGCAGAGAAGGTTGCAAGGAGCCCATGGGGAGGATCCTTTGCGGAGGTGGTCAATCAGCTGCTAGATGCGGTTCAGACGGTTTTAGATATCACGGACGGACATACCAGAAGGTGCGTATCCCTTTGGGATTGTAATTTGGATTGGACCCCGGAAAGGAATAAGCGGGGTGGAAAGGATTCCGTATTTCTTCTGACACCGGAATATGAGAAAATTATGGGTGCGGATACCAGGACAGAGAGGAAACGTCCTGCGGTAATCATCTGTCCCGGAGGCGGTTATGAGGTTGTGTGTTTCAGCGGCGAAGGGAATCCCATGATGAACTATATGGAAGCGAAAGGGTATGTATCCTTTGTATTAAAGTACCGGACGGCGCCGAACCGGTATCATGGGCCGCAGGAGGATCTGGCGCTGGCTCTTCAGTATGTAAGAGAGCATGCGGAGGAATATGGCGTGGACCCTCAGAATGTAATGCTGATGGGATTTTCTGCCGGGGGACATTTATGCGCGTCCTTGGGATGCCTTTACAGAGAGATTGCAGAAGCGCTGCAGGAAGAGACAGGAAGCAATTTAGAACCGGAAACTGTCCGGCCGGATAAATTGTGCCTTGGTTATCCGGTCATTACCTTTGGTGAGGAATGCCATGAGGGAAGCTTCCAGATGCTTACCGGGGGAGAGGAGTCTTTAAGATCGGCGCTTTCTGTAGAACTGCGGGTATCAAAGGATTGTCCGAAGACATTTTTATGGGCTTGCGGAGATGACGACTGCGTACCGCCGTCTAACGCGGCGCGGATGGCGTCTGCATTAAAAGAGGCGGGGGTATCGCATAAACTATGCATATATCCGGAGGGTGGACACGGCTGTAATCTGGCTTTTGGAAATTCCGCCCGATGCTGGACAGATGAAATGATAAAATTTATGCGAGAGGATAGATAGTATGCGGGAAATTAAGTGTCCCAACTGCGGAGAAGTGTTTGCGGTTGACGAGAGCGGATATGCGCAGATTGTCCGGCAGATCCGGGATAGGGAATTTGAAAAGGAGGTTCAGCGCCGGGAGAAGGATCTCATGGATATGAAGGAAAGCGATCTGAAGCTTGCGCGCATGGAACAGAAGAAAGCGTTTGATAAAGAGCTCTCTGCAAAGGAAGCAGAGCTGTCTGAAAAAGATAGGATGATTGAGAGACTGAAAGCGCAGATTTCCGGAAATGAAACGGAGAAGAAGCTGGCGGTGTCAGAAGCGGTTCAGGAAATTGAAAAAGAGATGGCGAAGAAAGCCACGGAGATCACAGAACTAAAAAGCCGATTGTCGAATAAGGAAACGGAAAATCAATTAAAAGAGAAATCTCTGCGGGAACAGTATGAGGACAAGCTGAAGCTGAAGGACGAACAGATTGAGTATTATAAGGATTTCAAGGCAAAGCAGTCTACCAAGATGGTAGGAGAGAGCTTAGAGCAGCACTGTTTCAACCAATTTAATTCCCTTCGGATGACCGCTTTTCCGGAAGCTTATTTTGAGAAAGATAATGATGCGCGGACAGGCAGCAAAGGGGACTTTATATTTCGGGAGTCAAAGGACGGAGTAGAATTTATCTCCATTATGTTTGAGATGAAAAATGAGATGGCGGAGACTGCGGCAAAGCATAAGAATGAAGATTTTTTTAAGGAGCTTGATAAAGACCGACGGGAGAAAAAATGTGAATATGCGGTATTGGTTTCTCTGCTGGAAATAGACAACGAATTATATAATAATGGGATTGTAGACGTATCCTACAGGTATGAGAAAATGTATGTAATCCGTCCGCAGTTTTTTATTCCGATAATTACACTACTGCGGAACGCCGCTTTAAATTCCCTGAAGTACCGGCAGGAGTTAGAGATGGCCAGACATCAGCAGGTGGATATCCTTCATTTTGAAGAGAATATGAATGCATTTAAAGAAGGCTTTGCGAGGAATTACAGAATTGCCAGCGAGAGATTCAAAAAGGCAGTTGAGGAGATCGATAAGACGATTTCGCATCTCCAGAAGACAAAAGAGGCGCTTCTGTCATCAGAAAATAATCTTCGTCTTGCAAATAATAAAGCAGACGATTTGAGCATAAAGAAGCTGACAAAGAATGCCCCGGCAGTAAAAGAAATGTTTGACGGACTGAAGAAGGAATAGGCAGCATGGAATAGCCGCCGGGATAGAGAAGAAAGCAGGAGAAGCAGATATCATGAAGGTTCGCTGTGTAGTAGAGAGAATTACATATCAGAATCCGGATAACGGATATTCGGTTCTGAAGGTGCGTATCAAGGGATATGATGATCTGGTTCCGCTGGTCGGGAACCTTTTCGACGCGAATGTGGGGTCTGTTCTTTTGGTGGAGGGGAGCTGGAAGGTGGACGCTAGATACGGAAGGCAGATTGTGGCGGATTCATGGGAGGAGACCATGCCCGCTACGATTTACGGTATCGAAAAGTATCTTGGCTCCGGCCTGATTAAGGGCGTCGGACCCAAATTTGCAAAACGCATTGTGCGGCAGTTTGGTACAGATACGCTGGAAATAATTGAAACAGATATCCAGAGGCTTCTTGAGGTAGAGGGGATCGGGAAAAAAAGGGTGGATCAGATTGCCGAGAGCTGGGAGCGCCAGAAAGAGATTAAGAATGTGATGCTGTTTCTTCAGGAGTATGGGGTTAATACTTCTTATGCCGCCAGAATCTATAAGGAGTATGGCAATGAGAGTATAGGAATTGTGAGAGAGAATCCATTCCGTCTGGCAGACGATATCTGGGGGATTGGGTTTCGTACCGCTGATCAGATTGCGCAGAAGCTGGGAGTTTCCAAAGAAGCGTTTGTGCGCCTTAGAAGCGGTATTATGTATGCCTTAAGCAGTCTTGCGGAGGAAGGACATGTCTATGGTGAAAAATATCAGTTAATCCGACATGCGGCGGAGCTTTTAGAGGCGGAGGAAAGCTCTGTTATTATGACTTTGGATCAGATGCTAAGGGACAAGGATTTGATTCAGGATATGAAAATTGCTTACAGTGAAGAAGCGGGAGAAGATGTGCGTGTGGATGCTATTTATCTGCCGCCGTTTTTCTTTGCTGAGATGGGGACCGCCGGCAAATTAAAGAAGCTTCATGCAGCACCTGCTTCCGACCGGCTCTATCGCAGGCTGATGGAAGCAAGAAGCAAAACAGGGAATGAGAATTTGTCTGTGGATGTTGCCCGGATTGAACGGATGGTGCATATGAAATATGACGAAGTACAGGTGGACGCGATCCGCAGAGCGGCGGTTTCCAAGGTAATGGTGCTGACCGGAGGACCGGGAACCGGCAAAACTACTACGACCCAGGGGATTATTGCGGCTTTTCGGGCCTATGGACTTAAGATCCTTCTGGCGGCGCCTACCGGACGTGCCGCTCAGAGAATGTCGGAAGCGGTGGGAATGGAGGCGAAGACAATCCACAGGCTGCTAGAATATAAGCCTCCGGAAGGATACCAGAGAAATGAAGACAATCCGCTGGAGGGCGACGTGCTGATTGTGGACGAATGCTCTATGATTGACATTATTCTGATGAATGCGCTCTTGAAGGCGGTTCCGGAGGGTATGCGTTTGATTCTGGTGGGCGATATTGACCAGCTTCCGTCGGTGGGAGCGGGGAATGTTCTCCGGGATATTATTGACTCCGGACGTTTCCCGGTTATCCGGCTTACGCAGATATTCCGGCAGGCCAAAAGCAGCAGGATTATTATGAATGCGCACAGGATTAATAAAGGCATGCTTCCAGATATTTCAAACGGCATGGATACGGATTTTTTCTTTCTGGAAAGGGAAGAGCCGGAACAGGCGCTGTCAGAGATTGTAAATCTGGTGCAGAATAAACTATCCAGATATTATCAGACGCCGCCTTCGCAGATACAGGTATTGACGCCGATGCAGAGGGGCGTGGCGGGGGCCGCGAATTTGAATATTGCCCTGCAGGAGGCGTTAAATCCCAGAAGAGAGGGGCTGCGCCGGAGCGGGTCCATCTTCCGCCTGAACGATAAAGTCATGCAGATAAAAAACAATTATGACAAAGAAGTGTTTAACGGGGATATTGGTATAATTGAGGCGGTGGATCTGGAGGCGCGGACGCTTACAGTACGGTTTGATACACGTTTGACAGAATATGATGTAACAGAGCTGGACGAGCTGGTTCATGCTTACGCTACTACGATACATAAAGCACAGGGAAGTGAATATCCCATTGTGGTTATGCCGATTTTGATGACGCATTTTGTGATGCTGCAGCGTAATCTGATCTATACGGGAATTACAAGGGCGAAAAAGATTCTCGTCATGGTGGGAACGAAGAAAGCTCTGGCATATGCGGTAAGAAATCTTACGGTTACGAAGCGGAATACCATGCTGAGAGAACGGCTTTCCGGGCAAATGGGAAGCGGCGGGACGCAAGGCTCTGGCGAGCCGGATGAGGGAGCTATATAGGATAATGTTTAACCATGGACAGCAGTTTATCGGTGAACTTATCCAGCCTGGCCAGTTCCCCTTCCGGTGCGGACCAGATGGCGGCGGCGATCCTTTCGTGAATTTCCTGCCTCTGCTGCTCTGAAAAATCTTTGGGTATGCAGGAGCTTTTTTCCAGAAGAAGCCACAAGAAGCCATCTTCGGATGCGATGGGTGTTTGATAAAGAATGTTTACTAGAAGCTCGGCGGCCAGTGAGGGGATGGCCGTCTGATGGGGCATGAAATAAACCCGTCCGTTAAAAAGGCCAAGTTTTGCTTTGGTGGCGAGACCGCGGTCCGCCAGCCCGGTTCCGATTGCGGTGGTAAGCGCATTCAGCCGCCGGTCGGACCATCCGCTGTTATAATCCTGCATAATGATCCTAAGCTCCAGTGAATCCAGTTCCCGTAAGTGCTCTAGGATAGGAGTCAGATAAGCGGCACAGTCCGCAGGCAGTTCTTTTTTCTGAATAAGTTCTATTTTTGTTCCGGCCAGTTCAATGAGGCCGGAATCTTTCATTTCATGGAAAACGGCTGATAAGAGGCACGCAATCTTGATGTCGTCATGTCCGAATATCTTTCCCTTACTTTGTACCGCACATAAAAAATATGCTTCTGCTGTAGTAATGTCTTTCATAATTCTACTCCGATATATACTTATTATACCGTATATCATATCACATATAAGGGCGGAGGGACAATTACCTACCGGATAATTTTCCACCTGCGCGGCCTCGGTTAGGCTGTCTCAGGGAACTGCCGCATACCGAGACCTCACAGGTAGAAAATTTTTTTCAAAACCGCTTGACAAAACTGTATTAATGCATTATTGTATTATTAACTTAATACAGTAAAACAATTTAAGAGAGGTGATACAATGACATGGAATTTGGATAATAACATGCCGATATATTTACAACTGATGGAACAGATTCAGAGGGATATTATTTCAGGAAAGTATGGACCGGGCGATAAACTCCCGTCGGTACGGGAACTGGCGGTTGAAGCGGCGGTGAATCCTAATACGATGCAGAAGGCGCTGTCTGAGCTGGAGCGGGGAGGCTTGGTATATTCCCAGCGTACCAGCGGACGATTCATTACGGAGGATGAGGAATTGATAAAAGAACTTAAGAGAGAACAGGCGGGAAAGTATCTTGCGGAGTTTTTTGAAAATATGCGAAGCCTTGGATTGAAAGAAGAAGAGATCCGGGTATTATTTGAGGAGGCAATGAAGGGAGAGAAGAAAGAATGAAACCAATTTTAGAATGTTATGGTTTATCGAAGACCTATGGAAATGGGCAGTGGGCTTTATCGAATTTGAATCTATCTTTGGAGCGTGGACAGATTGTGGGACTGCTGGGGCCAAACGGAAGCGGTAAGACGACGCTGATTAAGCTGATCAACGACCTGTTGGTGCCATCGGAAGGCAGTATTCATATTGACGGGAACCTGCCGGGAGTGGAAACAAAGAAGATGATCTCATATCTGCCGGAGAGGACTTATTTGGCGCCGTCCTGGAAGGTGCGGGATTTGGTTTCCTATTTTGAAGATTTTTATGAAGATTTCAGGAGGGAAAGAGCCCAGCAGATGCTGGAGGCATTAGGCATCAGCCTGCATGCAAGACTCCGGGCGCTGTCGAAGGGAACAAGAGAGAAGGTACAGCTTGTTATGGTTATGAGCAGAGAAGCATCGCTTTATATTCTGGATGAACCGATCGGCGGCGTCGATCCGGCGGCAAGGGATTATATATTAAATACGATTCTGACGAATTATAATGAAAACGCGACAATCCTCATATCTACGCATTTGATATCGGATATTGAAAAAATTCTGGACCGCGTGATATTTCTGCAGAATGGGCAGGCAGTATTAAACGCTACGGTGGATGAGATCCGTATGGAGCAGAAGAAATCAATAGATATGTTATTCAGGGAGGTATTCAGATGTTAGGGAAATTAATAAAATATGACTTTAAGGCTTTAAACCGCTATCTGATTGCGATTCATGCCATGCTTCTGGTTACTGCGGCTATAGGACGATTCTTATTTATAAAAAGGATGATGCAGAATCCGGGCGGGTTATCGGATGTCGGATTGATCATTATGTCGATTGGGATTATGATATATGTGATATTGTTTATGACCGCGCTATTTGGAACGCTTATGATGATAGCCATTCATTTTTATAAAAATATATATTCCGACGAGGGGTATCTGACCCATACGCTTCCTGTTACAAAAGGACAGCTATTAATTTCAAAAACGATTACCGGCAGCGTATGGATGTTTGCCGACATCGTGCTGATAACGCTGAGCATTTTGATTTTGGTGTTGTATCAGCCGGTTATACAGGAATTTATGCTGTATAAGGATGACATGCTGGCGGCAATGGGCTTCCCATCTTCCTTTGGCTATGGTAAAATATTTTTGGCGGTTATCTGGTTATTGGTAGTTTCAGCCGTTTCAAATGTAGTGATGCTGTATGTGTCGATTGCAGTCGGGCAGCTATTTTCTAATCACAGGGTGCTGGGAGCGATTGTCGCCTATTTCAGCATTAACATGATCGTAAGCATTATCACCGGCGTGATCGGAGCGGCGACTGGTTTCTCAATTTTTGTGGGAGCGGCGGATGAGACTTTCCTATATCAGTTTTACGTAAAGACGTATCTTGTTTCAATGGCAACTACACTGATTACGGCAGTTGGATTTTATGCGGTGGCTTATCTTTTGATGAAGAAGAAGTTAAACCTAAGTTAACGTACCAGCGCGTTTATATTAGGGAAACCTATCAGGTTTAGGGATACTGCATTGCAGGGACTCATTGCGGCCGCTGTAGTGCAGTATCTGATTTTTAAGAAAAATTTAAGGATTTACTACCGGATTTCTTATGATTTGAGGACTATACTGGGAAAATGAAAAGGAGGGAAGGAGGGCGCAATGAGAAAAGTCATAGAAGTGAAGCATCTGTATAAGCTCTACCGTTTGGGAGATGAAGTCGTCCGGGCTCTGGACGGCGTGGATTTTACCATATATAAGGGAGAGTTTTGTGCGATTGTGGGAACCTCCGGTTCAGGAAAGTCTACGCTTCTTAATATGCTGGCAGGCTTGGAGCATCCTACAAAGGGAGAGGTTATTATCAGCGGACAGCATATTGAGAAGATGAACGAAGAGCAGTTAGTTACTTTCAGGCGGCAGCATGTGGGATTTATCTTCCAATCATTTCATCTGCTTGGCACGATGAATGCATTGGAGAATATTGCGCTTCCATTAAGCTTTCGGGGAGTGCCGAAGAGCGTCCGCATGAAAAGGGCGGAGAAGCTTTTAAAATTAGTAAAGCTGGAAAAGCATGGAAAGCATCTGCCTACACAGATGTCCGGCGGCCAGCAGCAGCGCGTAGGCGTGGCAAGGGCTTTGGTGGTGGAGCCGGATATTATATTTGCAGATGAGCCGACGGGAAATCTGGATTCCCATACGTCGGAAGAGGTTATGATGCTGATGAAGCAGATTGTCAGAGAGCAGAATATGACGCTGGTAATGGTAACTCATGATAACCATCTGGCGGAATATGCGGACAGAGTATTCCATATTATAGACGGCAAAATTGTCCGAATTGAGGATAGACGGAAGCGGGAAACGGATTTGGCTAAGAAAAAAGATCAGGCAGAAGGCAGGGAGGTTTTGGAATCATGAAGAGAGTAAATAGGTGGCTGGCAAAGTTATGTATGGCGGCAGTTTTGCTGGGAGCGGCAGGGCTGGAGAATCTTCCGGCGAAGGCTGCAGAAGAGGCACCGTCGCCGTTAAAAATAGAAGCACCGGAAAATAAAGTACAGACGTATCAATGCGGAGAGCCGCAGGATTTTGTGCTGAATATCACGAATACCGGTACGGAGAAGGTTACAAATATTGTGGTATCCCCCATTTTAAAAGACCGGGGGTCTGACTGGCCCTTTGTGACCGACTACCAGAAGTATGTGCAGGAATTGCCTGAACTGGATGCGGGAAGTACTGGCAGCGTTAAGTTTAATTTCACCCAGAGGGACGACGCGGGCGCGGAGCGGTACCAATTGACGTTCAAGGTTACGGCGAAGGTAAAAACGGAGGATGATAGTGGTAATGAAAGTGAGCGGGCTATAGCGACAGAAGAGTCTTTTTATGTAAATACTTCGGCGAAGCAGGAAGAGCCGGTTCAGTCTGAGCCGCTTACCGGAGGCTTTGATATGGGCGAGGCGGCTTATGTGGGCGGGGGCGGCGGCTCCGGTTCCTCCGGAAACGGTTCAGTGCCTAGGGTGATTGTGACCGGATTTACCACGAATCCCGCGGAAGTAAAAGCGGGAAGTGATTTTGTCCTGACGGTTCATTTAAAGAATACATCAAGAAAAACAAAGGTAAGCAATATGCTCTTTGAGCTACAGGCGCCGACGGAGGGCAATGACGAACAGACAACGGCGCCGGCATTTCTTCCGACTTCCGGATCAAATTCCATTTATAAGGAAGGGATTCCGGCAAACGGTACGGCGGATATTTCTATTTCGCTGAACGCGAAGGCGGATTTGGTGCAGAAGCCTTATGAGATTGCTCTGTCTATGAAATATGAGGATAGTGACGCTGCGCAGATAGAAGCGGGAGCAAGTCTCTCTATTCCGGTAAAACAGAATGTTAGATTCGAATTTAGCGATTTTGAGATTACGCCGGAGAGTGTGGAAGTAGGCTCAGAGGCAAATGTATCTTGTAATTTGTATAATCTTGGCCGGATTAAATTATATAATGTAAAAGCAATATTTGAAGGAAGCGATATCAAAAAAGAAGAAGTGTTCTTAGGTAATCTGGAACCGGGTTCTAGTACGGCTATTGATGCGATGCTGGAGGGAACAAAGGCTTCGGAAGGAGAGGGCAAGGTAAAAATGACGCTTTCTTATGAGGATGAAGCAGGTTCCGTGTCAACGGCAGAGGAAAGCTTTAATCTTATGGTAATGGAAGCGGCGGAAAGCAGCGAGATGATGATGGAGAGCGGCATGATGGAGGAACCCAAGGGCGGACTTCCGATTGTACCTATCGTGGCTGCCTTAGCAGTTGTAATCGTCATTGCAGCGGTAATTATTATAAAGAAAAAGAGGAAAGCCCACAGATTGTTAGAAGAGGAGGAGGGATTGCTGGATGAGCTGGATGGACCTTCTGAGGATGAGCAGCAGTAATTTAAGGCGCAGGAAACTCCGTACCTTCCTTACTGTATTGGGCGTCATGATTGGAACGACTTCTATAGTGGTAATGATTTCCCTGGGCCTGGGACTGCAGGCATCCATATACGAAGAGCTGGAAATGATGGGGGGACTTAATACGATCAGCGTGACCGGCGCAGACGCAGGCGACAGCATGGTCTATTATGGGGACGGCGGCGATGAAGAGAAGTCGGATAAACGGCTTACGGATGCCGCGATCAAAGAACTTGCAAAGCTAGAGCATGTGACGAGCGTGCGGCCTCAGTATGAGATGTCAATTATCCTGTTAAAAGGCGGGTATGAAGGCTGGGCTCAGTTAGAGGCGCTGACGCCGGAGGCGATGGAAGAGTTGAAATTGGATCTGGCGAAGGGAGGAAGGCTTCCCGCAACGGGTACCAGTACGCTGGAATTGGTTTATGGGAACGGAATTATCACGAATTTCTATGAGAAAGGTACTGGCAATGGATATTATGAGACGGGAGAGCTGCCGGATATCGATATGCAGAAAGATACGATATTTTTGATCCTTGACCAGGAAGGCTACTATGCGGCGCAGGAGGGGCCGGCGTTTGGGACGGCGGAGAATCCGGAAAATCAGCAGCCGACGGTAAAGAAGGCGGAAAAGCATGCAGTAAGAGCAAGCGGAGTGGTAGACGGAGATCCAGACACCTATAAGAATGGATATTACAATGTATATTGCGATCTAGAGACCTTAAAGCAGGTGTTAAAAAAGGAATTCAGCGGAAGGACGATACCGGGACAGCCTACCACAAAAAGCGGTAAACCGTATAAAGAATTTTCTTATTCATCTGCGCAGGTGAAGGTTGACGATGCAGATTTGGTGGAAAAGGTTGTAGCGGATATCCGCGGGGCGGGCTATAATGCCAGCACCAACGCAGAGCTTCTGGAGAGCGCGAAGAAACAGCTTGCTGTGATTCAGGCAGTACTTGGAGGAATCGGGGCGGTTTCTCTGCTGGTAGCGGCAATTGGTATTGCGAATACTATGATGATGTCGATCTATGAGCGAACAAAGGAAATCGGCGTTATTAAGGTTCTTGGCTGCAGCTTAAAGAATATCAAGCAGATGTTCTTGATGGAGGCGGCATTTATCGGTTTGATCGGCGGAGTGACGGGAATGATACTAAGCTTTATGCTGTCGGGAATTATCAACATATTGACCGGCCATGGGGCGGCTATGGGAATCGAAGGAAACATTTCCTATATACCGGTATGGCTGGTACTTGCGGCAATGGGATTTGCGATGCTCGTTGGGACGCTGGCAGGATATTTCCCCGCGCTGCGGGCGATGCGGCTCAGCCCTCTTGCAGCGATCAAAACAGAATAACAGGTTCCGCCTGCCGGAGGAAAGAAGGACTCTGCCGCCTGAAAACAGGTATGGCAGAGTTCTCTTCTTGTTTGCGCGCCATGGGCGCAGAGCTGGCTAATCTTCCTCAATAATCTGGATTTCCAGGTAGTCAAAGTCAACGGAATCCACAAAATTGTCCTGATAAAATCTTGTCTTGGAATGTCTCTGAAACTCCTTAATTGTATTGTCCAGCCAGATTGGCTTGCTTAGATCAAATTCATAGCAGATCTCTTCTAGTGCGTCAAAGACTTTATGTGTGCGGGTGTCGTCCGTATCATTGGAGACGACGGTATCTCGGAGCATTCGGTTGTCTTTAAATTCTTTTGCCCATAATCGGAACATAGAGCGATTCTCCTTTCTTTAATTTAGTTATAGTTTACAGGGGCGTGTGGCCCTTGCAGAGAGCTTAGGCGCAGGAGGCAGGGCGAGACAACATTCCAGTGAACCCAGTACCAACGTAGTCTAAGAAACTCAGGAAAGCCTTCGTTCCTAAGACTACGTAAGTATTGGTTTCACTTTCATTAAGGGCGTCTCTAAAATGCCTTGCCTCCTGTGCCTAAGCTCTCTGCAAGGGCCGCACGCCCCTGTGAACAGTAACACTTAATTCATGATAAATTCAGATTTTATGAATGTCAAGACTTGTATTTCTATATGAAGTTGTGTAACAATAAATACAGAGGTGAGAAGAGAATGGACGGAGAACAGAGACGAATACTGATTTTGGAGCTCTTGAATACAGAAAAGGAGCCGTTGTCCGGAACTGCCCTTGCAAAGCGCATGGGTGTCAGCAGGCAGGTGATTGTACAGGATATCGCGCTGCTCCGCGCGACAAATAAGAATATTTTGTCCACGAATAAGGGGTATGTCATATATGGGAAGCAGGAGGGAAGCCTTACCTGCAAGCGGGTATTTGCAGTAAAGCATTCGGACGAAGAGATGCGGGAGGAATTATACTGTATTGTAGATTCCGGGGCAAAGGTTCTGGATGTGATCATAGAGCATGACGTATATGGTCAGATTTCTGCGGATTTATTTATAAACAGCAGGCGCGACGTGGATGAATTTATGGATAAGATACTCAGCAATAAGGTGAAGCCGTTAAAGGAGCTTACGATGGACGTCCATTTTCATACTGTGGAAGCTAGCGATGAGAAGACGCTTGATTTGGTGGAACAGAAGCTAAAGAAAAACCAATACTTGATTTCATAGTTTGTTTGTGATAGACTTTCTCTGTTGACAAGACATATGTAAAATGTTGTGTATTTCCGATTGCTTAACAGGGCGGGGCAGCCTGACTGCGGAAATTATACAAAGGAGAGAGTTATGGGAAAATTAAAAAAAGTATTGGACAGGATATTTATTGACGGATTAAGCGGTATGGCGCAGGGGTTATTTGCGACCTTGATTATCGGAACAATCATTCAGCAGATCGGAACGCTGATGGGCGGGACGGCCGGAGATATGATTTTTGTAATCGGCAAGGTGGCGGCGTCGCTTACCGGAGCAGGTATTGGCATTGGTGTGGCATATAAATTTAAGTGCAGCCAGCTTGTCGTGGTATCGGCAGCAACGGCGGGTATGGTGGGAGCATTTGCAAGCAAGCTTCTGGCTGGCGCCGTGCTTGTAGAGGGCAGTATTGTGTATGCCGGTCCGGGTGAACCGCTGGGGGCGTTTATTGCCGCATATGTAGGGATTGAATTGGGACAGTTAGTTACAGGTAGGACAAAAGTGGATATTTTGGTGACGCCGCTGGCTGCAATTGGCAGCGGTTCTGCTGTAGGATTGGTTCTCGGCCCGCCGATTTCGGGATTTATGACATGGCTGGGATCTATTATAAACTGGGGAACCGAACAGCAGCCGTTTCTTATGGGAATTGTTGTATCGGTATTAATGGGTATGATCCTTACACTACCGATCAGTTCGGCAGCCCTTGGGATTATTCTGAACCTGTCCGGACTTGCGGCGGGCGCTGCAACTGTCGGATGCTGCTGCAACATGGTTGGTTTTGCAGTGGCAAGTTATCGTGAAAATAAAGTAGGGGGACTTCTAGCGCAGGGCATCGGTACTTCTATGCTTCAGGTTCCAAATATTGTCAGAAAGCCAATTATATGGATTCCGGCTATTTTATCCAGCGCCATTCTGGGGCCGGTAGGCACCTTGGCGCTTCATATGACCAGCAATGCGACCGGTTCCGGCATGGGAACGGCAGGACTGGTGGGCCAGATTATGACATGGCAGGTAATGACCCAGACGGAGGCCGCGACGGTTGTTCTGGTAAAGATTTTGGTTATTCAGGTGATCCTTCCGGCGGTGGTGACACTTGCGGTTTCTGAATTTATGAGGAAGAAGGAATGGATTAAGTTTGGCGATATGAAGCTTGATCTGTAGATAGACAAGCCCCCTTATATTACCGCGGGCGTTTTGCGGGTAAAATGAAGATGCCATACCGCACGGACGTTAGCAGTCCGTAAAGTATACTTATTGAACTACTAACGTTCAATAAGGTATGGGTAAAAGAACAGGGGGAGAGATATGATAGGAACAGGTCTGGTACATATATATTATGGAGACGGTAAAGGAAAGACAACGGCGGCTATGGGACAGGCAGTCCGCGCTGCAGGAAGCGGACTGGACGTGTTAATATTTCAGTTCATGAAAGATAACACTTCCAGCGAGAGAAAAATATTAGAGCAGATTCCTAATGTTACGCTGCTTCCCGGAAAGCGCCACGCCAAGTTTTTTAATCAGATGAACTCGGAGGAGAAGGCGGAATACCGGCATTATAATACAAAGGCGCTGGATGAGATTGCCAAGTTCTGTATTAATTTTGACGTGCTGGTTTTGGATGAGGCGGTATGTGCCGTAGATTTGGAACTTCTCAGCGAGGAAAAACTGGTGAATTTCATAAAGCATAAACCAAGAGGGCTTGAGGTGATTATGACAGGCCACCATGTGAGCGACGCCTTGTTTGAAGCGGCAGATTATGTGACAGAGATGACGAAGGTCAAACATCCATTTGATTCCGGGAAGAGGGCAAGGGAAGGAATAGAGTTTTAATATTAAAAAATTCTGAAATCTATGACTTTGATTCCATATTGTGGTATACTGTATTTATAAAAATACAAAAGACTCTTCACAGGGGGAGAAGAAGGCGAAGAGGAGAGAAGGATATGGAAATGGCGATTCGCAATTATGAGGATGTGGACAGTTGGAAGACGGTTATGTTTCTGTATTCATCTGCACTCAAGGAGGTTGGCACGAAGCTTGAGATTCTGAATGATGAATTTCAGCATGTGCATAGCTATAATCCGATTGAGCACATTAAGACGCGGATTAAAGCGCCGGAAAGTATTGTTAAGAAGCTTAAACGGCATGGACATGAGACTTCTATTGAGAATATGGTGAAGTTTGTGAACGATATTGCGGGGGTGCGGTTAATCTGTTCATTTACTTCCGACATTTATAAGCTTGCAGAGATGATAGGGAATCAGACAGACCTAAAGGTGCTTTCTATCAAGGATTATATAAAGAATCCAAAAGAAAGCGGGTATAAGAGCTATCATATGCTGGTTTCAGTGCCGATTTTTTTGTCAGACAGCGTGGTGGATACGAAGGTAGAGATTCAGATTCGGACGATTGCTATGGATTTCTGGGCTAGTTTGGAGCACAAGATCTACTATAAGTATGAAGGACAGGCGCCGGAGTATATCAGCAGAGATTTGCGGGAATGTGCAGATATGGTGGCGACTCTGGACGATAAGATGCTGCAGCTTAATGAAGCGATTCTTGCATGTCTGGAAGAACAAGAAGTGCAGAAGCTGGAACGCGTCAGAGACGCGGCCAGAAGCCAGCGGAAAGAACAGATAAGCCAGTCACAAAGTGCTTGACAGAGCCTATTAAGATTTAGTAAACTAAAGGAAAGGAAACTCCGGCAGAGATGCCGGAGTTTTTAATCTTATAGGAAAGACCTTGTCACGCTAAAGCGTGAAAGTGTCTTTCCTATAAGATTAAAAACAATAATGCGCATGAAATACTTTAGAAGGGGAGATACAAATGAAAAAAGCGGATATAATGCTGGATCTTACGGAAGGCAGCGTCAGAAAGCGGCTGATTCAGTATGCGGTTCCGCTGGTGGCAATCAGTCTGATGCAGTCGCTGTACAGTATGGTGGATTTGATGATATCCGGACATTTTATCGGAGCCGGGGGGATTTCAGGAATTAATAATTCCAGTCAGGTAATGGAACTCTTGACAAAGATTATAATCGGGTTGTCTCAGGGCGGCAATATTCTGATTGGGCAGTTTTTTGGCGCAAAGGAAGAAGAGAAGCGAAAAGAAACAACGAATACGCTGTTTTTTAGCTTTATGTCCATGTCAGCGGTTCTTTTTGCGGTTATTTACCTGTCAGCGGGAAATATTTTAAGGCTTCTTGGCGCGCCGGCTTACGAGGAGGCGCTTGGCTATCTTAGGATCTGCAGCGCCGGGATTATTTTTATAGCGGGTTATAATGCGCTGGTGGCGGCGGTGCGCGGCGTGGGCGATTCAAAGAGGCCGATGAAAATAATTATGATTGCTACTTGTACGAATGTTGTATTGGATTTGTTGTTTGTAGGCGGATTCCATATGGGGACAAAAGGCGCCGCAGCCGCGACAGTTATTTCTCAGGGAATTTCTTTTGTAATGATTCTTATGCATGTGCTGGGAAATCCGGATATTTTTGGAATCCGGCTGAGCAATCCGGCATTCTATACGAAACGCTTCTGCCGGATTATTTCGTTGGGGATTCCATGTGCGGTACAGATGTCCCTTGCGGCTATTTCCTGGCTGACGGTGACGAAATTTGTCAACGGATATGGAGTTGCGGCTTCTGCCGGCGCCGGGGTGAGCGCGAAGATCAAGGATTTCTGCCAACTATTTATCTCAGCAGTCAGCAGCGCGGCATCCACCATGACTGCTCAGACTCTAGGAGCGGAAAAGTATGACAGGCCTAAGGAAGTTTTGTATACGGCGATGAAGCTTACTTGTATCACGGCATTGGGGATGATTCTTTTTGTGGAGGCTGGTGCTCCAATGTTTGCAGGGTTCTTTACCGAGGATTCTCATGCGGCTCTCATAGCTTCTCAGAATCTTCGTATTGAGATTATCGGTCAGATATTTTATGCGGTTTTCATGATGTATCATGGTTTTGCAATTGGGGCGGGCCATACTTGGTTTGTATTACTGAGCTCATTTGTGAATTGTATTCTGGTGAGGGTGGTGCTGGTTGTGATGCTGGAAGGCATGATGGGACTTCAGGGAATTTTTCTGGCGTGTATGATTGCGCCTAGCGCGTCTGTGCCGCTGGGAATGATTTATATGAAGACGAATGTGTGGAGAAGGAAGCTGATTTATGACTAAAGATAGAACAATTGGATTTGTATATGCAATATGTACCGGGATATTATGGGGGGCTTCCAGCCCGGTTGCGCAATATCTGTTTGAGACAAAAGGAATTGAATCCTCCTGGCTTGCGCCTTACCGCCTTTTGGTATCAGGCGCTCTGCTGTTTGCCTGCGCGGCAGCACGCAGGCAGGATGTTTTTAGTGTGTGGAGGGAAAAGAGGGACGCCGTAAGGCTGGTGGTTTTTGGAATTGCAGGAATGATGGGGATGCAGTATTCTTTTTTTGCGGCGGTGCAGGCAATGGATGCGGGAACTGCTACGTTTTTCCAGTATTTAAATCCTGTTATGCTGATTGCTTATTATGCAGTCAGGAGAAAGAAGATGCCGGAGAAAAAAGAATTGATAGCCGTATTCTGTGCAGTATCGGGGATTTTCCTGATTGCAGTCCAAGGAACCGCGGACAGCCTTGGCGTATCGGCCAAAGGAACTGCGCTGGGGCTTTTGACTGCCCTTACCACCTGCTTTTACGCGGTGCTGCCGATACCGCTGCTTAAGAAATATCCGTCGGAGACGGTATGCGCTTGGGCAATGTTAATCGGCGGCATGACCCTTGCGGCAGTACGCAGGCCATGGCGGATGGAGGCAGCGGTTGACCAGACAGTGGTAATTGCATTTCTTACGATTGTAATTTTAGGGACTGTTTTGCCTTTTTGCTTTTATTTAGGGGCGCTGATTAGGATTGGAGCGGTCTATACGGGGCTGACGACCAGCATAGAGCCGGTTACGGCAACTGTTTTGGCGGCGGTATTTCTCGGTACTGCATTTGAGGCGGTTGACGTTGTCGGGTTTGTGTTGGTTCTTTCTACCGGCTTTATTTTGAATACAGGGAAGGAAAGGGAGGATTGATTCTATGGCGAAAAAAATAGCAGTAATCAATGATTTATCCGGATTTGGGAAATGTTCGCTGACGGCGGCAATTCCGGTGATATCGGTAATGGGAGTGCAGCCATGCCCGCTTCCTACTGCGGTTTTGAGTGCCCAGACTGCCTATCCCAGTTATTTTCTGGAGGATTTTACAGGAAAAATGGAGTCCATTCGAAGGGAGTGGGAGAGGCTTCATGTAAAGTTTGACGGGATTTATACAGGGTTTGTGGCCAGTGAAGAACAGATTGGGCATATTTTTAGATTTATAGAGACGTTTCGCGCAAAGGAGGGGTTCCTTCTGGTTGACCCGGTTATGGGAGATGACGGGAACAAATATGATATGTTTACTCCGGGGCTTTTGCAGAGGATGAAGGAGCTTGTTTCTATGGCTGACGTGATAACGCCAAACCTTACGGAATTCTGTCTGCTGACGGGGGCTGATTATGGGGAAATATGCGGGCTGTCGGACAGTTTGTTGATCGGCGAGCTGCGCAAGCTGTCAGAAGAGCTTCTGCGTAAAGGACCGGAAACCGTGATTGTGACCGGAATTCGTTTTGTAGACGAGAACAGGCAGAAAATAGGTAATTTAATACTTACGAAAGAGGATTCGCATATGGTTTCATTTCCGTATATTGGAAAAAGCTATTCGGGAACGGGGGATTTATTTGCGTCAATTATAGCCGGAGGGCTGGCAAGGGGAGACCGCATCGAAGAATTATGCAGGCTTGCGGGGGAGTTTACCCAGAGGGCGATGCGGGATGCTGTTCATGCCGGAGCGGAAGCTATTGAGGGAACAGAATTTGAGAAGCATCTTAAAATGCTGCTTCCGGATTGGGGAAAGGAGACGGATAAATGACAAGTGAGGAGAACTCTGGAATGGAAACAAGGGTATCGGTAATCAGTATTATCATAAAAGATGAAAAAGCAGCAGCGGTTATCAATGAGCTGCTGCATGAGTACCGGCAGTATATCATTGGGAGAATGGGGATTCCCTATAGGGAAAAAGGCATCTCTATTATCAGCGTAGTCATTGACGCACCGGGAAATGTAACCAGCGCGTTGTCCGGGAAGCTGGGGATGCAGCCGGGAGTCAGCGCAAAGACGCTGACGGCAAAAATAAAATAAAGCCATTACGCACATAGGACTTTGCAATAATTGCAAAGTCCTATACCTTATTGAACATTAGCAGTTCAATAAGTATATCGTATTGAACGTTAGTAATTTAATAAGTATAAATTCCCCGGAGGCTTCTACCGAACTAGTGCAGGATATTTTTCTTTATTCCTGCGCTTACATTCATACATCAGTTCATCGGCCTTCTGCAGAAGTTCATCCAGAGTCAGAGTGTTCTTGATTCCGGGAATCTCTACAACGCCGAAGCTGAAGCTGCACTGGTATTCACTAAAGTCGCTTTCCTGAAATTCTCGCAGGATTTCTTCTAGTTTCTTGTCAAGCAGTTCTTTCATATTGCCGGATAGTACCAGACAGAATTCGTCTCCGCCGATTCTGGCAAACGTGTCCCCGCTCCGGAAATCCTTACGGATAATCTCAACAAAATTCTGGATATACATATCGCCTTCGAGATGCCCGTATTTGTCGTTGACATACTTGAGGCCGTCCAGATCCAGATAGCAGAGCGTGGCCTGCTGCTTTTCCCGCAGGAGGATATCCATATATTCTTCAAAGAACAGGCGGTTCTTAATTCCAGTGCCGGGATCGTGGTATGCTTTGCTGGTAAGGTTATGCGCCATTCGTTTCTCTTCGGTAATATCGACAATAATATGTACGTAGGAGGAACGTTCCTTTAATTCAATTGGGAAAGAGGTAATCCGATAGTTGGTATCGTCTGCGCCGCTCATTTCCCATACGCTGTATTGTTCTTCCCCGCTCCATTTCAGAAGCTCAGGATGGAAGGTCAGGCGGCTCTTGCAGGTGCGGCAGAAGCTCTTGTCTGTTGTACCAATATGCTTGCGCTTATTGCAGTATAAAATCTCTTTGGTCTCGGTATCGACCACGAGAAGCCATTCGTCACGCTTACTGAGCATGGCGACAAGAAGTTCGTTATAGCCTTCAATCTTCTCAATCTGGCTTTGGAGTTTTTGTTTGTCTTCTTTGAGCTGCTGTTCTTTCTGTTTGTATTCGTTCAGCTCATTAACCGCAAGGTGCAGATGTGTAAGCTCGCGGCCAAGCTCTTGGTAAGGCGCGTCAAGCTTATTCACATCAAGAGACGGGGTTCCTGAGCTGAATCGGATACCTTTTACGTAATCATATAAAAGTTTAACGTTCTTATTATTCATGCCATATTCATCTCCCGTCATTATACTTTATTTTATCACAAGTTCAAAGAGTTTACAATAATAAAACAAAACATCCGCTTGACAAATATACGGGGAGTCCCTATAATTAAGAAAAAACAAAGGCGTTTTTCCATAGGTGAAGAGCGCCTTTTTCTGTTATTTCAAGGAAGAGGAGGACTGGAGAGTTATGGCTGGCTGAAGGTCTTTTAGAAATTATCTGTAATTATATTTATAAAACAGGAATAGGAGGAATTTGTTGTGAATAGTTATACAAGAAAAGATATTTTGCGCATGGTAGAGGAAGAGGACGTAGGGTTTATCCGTCTTCAGTTTACAGATATTTACGGTATGCTTAAAAATGTTGCGGTTACCACAAGCCAGCTAGAAAAAGCGCTGGATAACAAGTGTATGTTTGACGGGTCGTCTATCGAAGGATTTGCAAGGATTGAACAGTCGGATATGTATCTGCATCCGGATTTGAACACTTTTGAGATTTTCCCGTGGAGGCCCCAGCAGGGCAAAGTTGCCAGGATGATCTGCGATATATACAAACCGGACGGAACTGTATTTGAGAGCGATCCCAGGTATATTCTGAAAAAGGTTGTGGCGGATGCCAAAGCGGAGGGCTATGAATTTGACGTGGGACCAGAGTGTGAGTTTTTCCTTTTTGAGACAGATGAAAACGGCCTGCCTACTACGATTACTCATGAAAATGCCAGTTATTTTGATCTGGGTCCTATGGATTTCGGAGAGAATGCAAGGCGCGACATGGTGCTGACACTAGAGGATATGGGGTTTGAGATAGAGGCGTCCCACCATGAGGCTTCTCCGGCCCAGCACGAGATTGTATTTAAATATGACGAGGCGCTGACGACGGCGGATAATATTATGACTTTCAAGCTGGTGGTAAAGACGATTGCAAAACGGCACGGACTGCATGCCACCTTTATGCCGAAGCCAAAGTTTGGGGCAAATGGTTCCGGCATGCATTTGAATATGACAATGCACAGGGACGGAATAAATATTTTTACGGATACCTCTGATGAGAAGGGGCTGAGCAGGGAGGCGTATTATTTTATCGGCGGGATTATGAAACATATGAAGGCGATTACCTTCATTACGAATCCAACGGTAAATTCCTATAAGCGTTTGATACCGGGGTATGAGGCGCCGGTATATATTGCATGGTCGGAGATTAATCGGTCGCCTTTGATCCGGATTCCGGCGGCGGCAGAGGAGAGCAGGGTGGAGCTTAGAAGCCCGGATCCGTCGGCAAATCCGTATTTGGCGCTGGCAGTGTGTCTGGCAGCGGGGCTGGACGGAATGCGGAATGAAATTATGCCGCCTGAGAGTGTAGATACAAATATTTATGCGCTGAGTTCGAGAGAGCGGAAGCAGATGGGAATTGAATCTCTGCCGGGAAGTCTTTTGGAGGCCGCGAGAGAATTTGAAAAGGATGAATTTATCAGAGGAGTATTAGGAAGGGACCTGTCTGAGAAATATATTGAGGCGAAAAAAGAAGAATACCGGAAGTACCGCGCACAGATAACCGATTGGGAGCTTAAGAAATACCTCCATGCAATGTGAAACGGAATTGATGCCAGAGGGAAAGTACAGCGGGATAAGCGGGAGGTGTAAATTTGGCAAAGATAATTGTCGCATTCCCAAACAGAACAAATGCAGCCAATATTCGTAATATTCTGGTCAGGGGAGGCTATTCTGTGATTGGCGTATGCACAACGGGCGCACAGGTATTGCAGTATGCAGAGCTTCTGGACGAAGGGATCTTGGTGTGCGGATATAAGCTTCCGGATATGTTGTATACACATCTCAGGGAATATCTCCCGTTAGAATTTGAAATACTTCTTGTGGCATCGCCGGATAAGTGGCAGGAGGATATAAAAGGCGTTGTAGGTCTGAGTGCGCCGCTTAAGGTCTATGATTTGATGAGTACCATGGAAATGATGCAGCAGGCTATGGACAGGAGAAGGCGGATACGAAAGAAGGAAAAGAGAGCAAAGAATCCGGACCAGCAGAAGAAAATCCGTGAGGCGAAGGAACTTCTGATGGAGCGTAACCGTATGTCGGAGGAGGAGGCGCACAGATATCTGCAGAAATGTAGTATGGATAGCGGTACAAACCTTGTGGAAACGGCGGAAATGGTGTTAAGCGTTATGGCGGAATGAGGGATTGCAGACAGGGTACATAAGAAGAATAAAGGATGCAGGAATATCAATGACAGCCGAAAGGGAAATGAATAGATGTATTTTACAAAGATGCATGGACTGGGAAATGATTACGTGTATGTGAATTGCTTTGTGGAGTACGTAAGAGAACCGGGAAGTCTCGCCAGATTTGTCAGCGACCGGCATTTTGGTATTGGTTCGGATGGACTGATTCTGATATGCCCTTCTGAAAAAGCAGATTTCCGGATGGAGATTTTCAATGCGGACGGTTCAAGAGCAGAGATGTGCGGTAATGGAATCCGCTGTCTTGCAAAATATGTTTATGAGCAGGGAATGACGAAGAAAAAGGAACTTCAGATTGAGACTTTGGCGGGAATCCGCAGACTATGGCTTCAGACGACGGGAAATTTGGTGGACCAAGTGACGGTAGATATGGGATATCCGGTGCTTCAGGCGGATAAAATACCGATTATCTCAGAAAACAGCAGGGTAATCATGGAAAAGATTACTATCCATCAAACCGATTATCAGATGACCGGCGTTTCTATGGGGAATCCTCATGCGGTCATCTATGTTAACAGGGTAAAAGGGATTGATATCAATCGGATGGGACCGGAATTTGAGTATCATGGGCGGTTTCCCAGACGCATAAATGTAGAATTTGCCGAGGTGCTTGGCCGGAACAGCCTTCGGGTGAGGGTGTGGGAGCGGGGAGCGGGAGAAACCATGGCCTGCGGAACCGGGGCCTGCGCGGCAGTTGTGGCAAGTGTATTAAATGACTTGACAGAACGTCAGGTTTCGGTACAATTAAAAGGAGGAGAACTGACCGTTTTGTGGAGTGACGAGGATGGGAAGGTTTATATGACCGGCCCGGCGGAGACTGTCTATAACGGTGAGATCCATGTTTTATAGAAGAGGAGCGTACATAGGATGTTTAAAGTAAATGAAGATTATTTGAAATTACCGGGGAGTTATCTCTTTTCGACGATCGCAAAAAAGGTGGCTGCATTTACGGCGGCGAATCCGGATAAGAAGGTTATCCGTCTGGGAATCGGAGATGTAACGCAGCCCTTGGCGCCGGTAATTATTGATTCCCTGCACAGCGCTGTGGATGAGATGGCGCATGCAGAGACTTTCCGCGGCTATGCGCCGGAGCTTGGTTATGAGTTTCTAAGAAGCGCTATGGCAAAGAATGACTATCAGGATAGAGGATGCGATATCAGCGCGGATGAGATATTTATCTCTGACGGCGCAAAGGGAGATTCCGGCAATATTCAGGAGATATTTGCAAAGGATAATAAGATTGCAGTGTGCGACCCGGTATATCCGGTTTATGTGGATACTAACGTAATGGCGGGCCGTACGGGAACTTATGATAAGAGGACGGAGACATGGAGCGATATAATTTATATGCCATGTACAAAGGAGACGAATTTTGTACCGGAGCTCCCAAAGGAGACGCCGGATATTATCTATCTGTGTTATCCAAATAATCCTACCGGTTCGACGATTACCAAGACGCAGCTTCAGGAATGGGTAGATTATGCAAATAAGGCAGGGGCAGTGATTATTTATGACGCGGCGTATGAAGCGTATATATCAGAAGAAGATGTGCCGCACAGTATTTATGAGTGCGAAGGGGCAAGAACCTGCGCGATTGAGCTTCGCAGTTTTTCCAAAAATGCGGGATTTACAGGCGTGCGTCTTGGAGCGACTGTGATTCCAAAGGATATTAAACAGGGACAGGTAACGCTCCATTCCCTGTGGGCAAGACGTCATGGCACCAAATATAACGGGGCGCCTTATATTGTGCAGAAAGCGGGAGAGGCGGTTTATTCCGATGCCGGAAAGGCACAGTTAAAGGAACAGGTCTCATACTATATGAAGAATGCCAAAGTGATATACGAAGGGCTCAAAGAAGCGGGATATCATGTATCCGGCGGAGTCAACGCACCTTATATCTGGCTGGAGACGCCGGGGAAAATGACTTCGTGGGAGTTCTTTGACTATCTGCTTGAACGGGCCAACCTAGTGGGAACACCGGGCTCCGGCTTCGGACCAAGCGGGGAAGGGTACTTTAGGCTGACGGCTTTTGGCTCTTATGAAAATACAGTGGCGGCAATGGAGAGAATTAAGAAATTGTAAGCGGTTAAAGGAGAGACCGGATAATGACAGAGAAGGAATTCCGTAAGCTTGGAATGGAGGATCTGGTTGAAATCCTGATGGTGCAGAATGATGAGGTTCTGCGCCTTCAGGGGGAATTGGACAGAAGGAAGGAAGAATTGTCTTCCTATACAAATCGTAACGATATGCTCAAAGCCAGTCTTAACGATAGAGACGCTGAAACAGAGATCCTGAAGGAGAAGCTAAATGAGAGAGACGCCCGTATCCATGAATTAGAGACGGAGATAGAGGTATCAAAATCAGATCAATGGATTGCCTTAGAGGAGATGGGATCGATTGCAGAGGCTGCCCGGAATCTGGACGTTGTTTTTGCAGAAGCACAGAAGAATGCGGAATTTTATCTGAAGGAGCTGATGGAAGAGGTAAGTCCGGGAGAAGAAACTGCCGGAACAAAGCCGGGGCGCCGGCTGTCAGGAGAGATGATGGAGACGAGGGCTCTGGATGATATGGAAGAAAGTATAGAAGATATCGAAAGAAGGTATCTTGGATACGGAGAAGGACTGCCGGCGGAGGATATTGAGGATATAGAGAGGCAGTATAGGGATTTTTGAAGAAAATAGCGGACATACATAGTAAAATTAGAAAATAGGACTGTCGTATCAGTTAAAGTTTAGCTGAGGGGCGGTCTTATTTTTTGCGGTCAAAAATAATAAAGCGCAAACCCCTTTTTGCTTTTTTTTTTTGACGCATCCTTTGACTATGGATTTGTTATACTTCGATAAAAGATAGGGTTACCCTGTCTAAATTTGATAATTGAAAAGAGGCATAGCATGACTGGAAAGGAATTACAAAAACTGCGTCGGCAGGATATTCTTCAGTTATTGTTGGCACAGAGCAGAGAAGCTGCAAGGCTTCAGGAAGAGCAGCAGGAGCTGGAAGAGGAACTGCTCAGAATAGAAAAGAATAATGAACATCTGACTAGGCGTCTAAGTGAAAAGGATGTTCTGAACCATAAACTGAAAGGCAGGCTGGAAGAAAAGGACAGGCGGATTATAGAACTTGAGACAGAGTCGGAGTTATGGACTGCGCATAAAGATAAAGTAATTGATGAAGCAGGTTCTGTTGCAGACGCCGCACTGCAGTTAAACGGTGTATTTGACGCCGTGCAGCGTGCGGCAGACCAGTATTTATATAATATCAGACAGAGGTGCGAAGCGCTGGCGGACCGGCTTTATCAGGATCCTGAGGAGGGATCTGACTGGATATCCGGCTGGGATTCTAACAGCAGGGAGGATATGTAGGAGAATGGCGCGGAAGAATGCAGGTAATAGGAGAGAAATTGAAATTCCCAGCCTGGAATTACTTGAAGCGGAACTCAAAAAAGAGCAGTACAAGAGCAGGTCGAACCGGATTCTGAGAAATACGATATTCTCGCTTCTTGTCGTGGCGGCGCTGGCGGCGCTGACAGCAGTTCTGCTGCTGCCTGTACTGCAGATTAACGGGACTTCTATGACAGATACGCTGCAGGATGGAGATATTGTCGCAGCGGTCAGCAATTCCAAATACAAGCAGGGCGATGTGATTGCGTTTTACTATAATAACAACATTCTGATTAAACGGGTGATTGCCATTTCAGGAGAATGGGTAGAAATTGACGAGGATGGCAATGTATATGTGAATGATAAACTGCTTGACGAACCTTATATTAGTGAAAAATCGCTGGGGCAGTGCAATATTGAACTGCCTTATCAGGTGCCGGACGGCAAATGCTTTGTGATGGGGGATCATCGCGAGACGAGTATAGACAGCCGGAATTCATCGGTTGGATGCGTCGGGGAAGACGCTGTTGTTGGAAAGATTATATTCAGGGTGTGGCCGATTAGGAGCATCGGCCCGGTTCATTGATGGATGCGTATCATGCAGAAGGGGGATGGTACTATGGAGACTTCGATTTTGAAGCAGATTGCAAGATTGTTGACAGAACGGAAGAAACAGAAACAATGGCTTATTATGTTTGTTTGTATGGCCGTTGTGGTTGGTTTTGGCACTGTGACCGCGCTGCGGATGATGGGACAGGCAATGACGCAGAAGGTGAAAGTGCTTGACTGCAGGATGGAGGTGCATAAGCATGCGCCCGAGTGTTATGACGGAGAGAGGAACCTGATATGCGGATACGCAGATTATGTTGTACATAAGCATAACGACGACTGTTATGCAGTCAATGGGGAAATGGTATGTATGCTTCCTGAGATAGAGGCGCACAGGCATTCGGACGCTTGCTATACAGAACAGCAGATTCAGGTCTGCGGGCAGGAGGAGACGGCAGGCCATGTACATACAGAAGAATGTTACCGGAGAGAACAGGGAGAACTTGTGTGTCAGATGACGGAGCATGTTCACGAAGCAGGCTGTTATGATGAAAACGGTATATTGGTATGCGGAACAGAAGAGCATGCCCATTCGGAAGAATGCTATGGATGGAATGACGTATTGGTCTGTCAGACAGAGGAGGGCGCGGGAAGCCATGTACATGGAATGGAATGCTATGAGAAACAGAAGACGCTTTCCTGCGGCAAGCTTGAACTGCATGTGCATACGGAAGACTGTTATGAAAAGATAGATAAGGATGCTGAGTATAGTGAGGAAAACAGGAGGCTTGTCTGTTCGGTTCCCCAATTGGAGGAGCATATCCACAGCGAGGAGTTTGGATGTTTTCAGATTGTAGAAATTACAAAGGGAGAGGATATAGAGCAGACAGGCACGTTAGAATCAGAACGAAGCGATGCGCCGGAAGGAGACGAGAATGTAACCGGAACGGTCCCGGAAGATGCCAAGAAGGCAGATATAACCAAAACATATGAAGGCGAGGGCTATATTGTGACTGCGGTATATAACGAGGATGCAAATATACCGGAGGAAGCAGAGTTTATTGCCGAGCAGATTACGGCGGAGAACAACAGCGAGTATTATGCAGAGCGCGAAGCGGATTTTAAGGAGTCGATGGAGGATGACGACGCCACGATGAACGGTCTCTTTAAGATAGGCTTCTATATAGATGGAGAAGAGGTAGAGCCTGAGAGCGCGGTGTCTATCACAATACAGCTTCTGGATGAAAACGGCTTGCCGGATGGGACGGCGGTTACCGTAGTACATTTTGGGGAAGAAGGAACGGAAGTTCTGGATGGCGGCAGCGCAGAGAGCGGTAAGACAACCTTTGAAATGAACAGCTTTTCGGAGGTCGCAATCGGTTACAAATCAGAAAATATGGAACCGGTTCTTGTGGAAGAATCTTATAAATATGAAAATGATGTATTTCGCATCACCTTTCATATCGAGGGACAAGCAGTACCGGTGAAAACGAATAAGCAGACAGAAGAGGAGCCAAAGGATGAGCCGGAGGACGAACAAGCGGAGAAAAAGCTGGAATTTACCGTAAAGCCGCTGGAGGAAGATTCGGAAGAATACAAAGCCTTTGCCACTTATGCTGAACCGGATGATGGAAGCGAGCTACTGCAGCTGCAGGCATTTTCCTATGCTCTGAGTTATGGCGGGGTACAGATGGATTTGTCGGAATGTGAAGTGACGGCGGAGATTGCTCCAAGTGAAACACTGGCTGCGCATATGAAGACATCCATTCAGGATGCGGTATCCTATCTGCGCAGCGGAGAACAGGAAGCTGAGACGTCGGCGAGTATGGAAACAGGGCAGGACGATAAGACAGAGATTGTGGTCAGCACAATCGAGATGCTGGCCGATGAACAGATCAGCGAAACGACGGAATTGGTCCTTGGAAGCGGCGGGGATGAAACGCTGACTATGCCGGTAAACGGCGAGAATGTTGCCGTAAAAACAGAGACCCGCGCAAACCCGCCATATACCGTACAATATTATGCGAAATTAAACAGGGTTGATAAGGACAGCGGAGGAGCCCTTGAACTGATTGATACCAGCGGCGGGGTGCTTCCCCAGAACGGTGTGACGCCTACAATTAAGAATCTCTCTGTGAATGCAGACGGGACGGTTAGGACAAATGAGGAACTAACGGAAGTTTATAAGGCGAAGCCTTTTGAGTATTTCCTTGCCCCCAGCATAAACCATATTAATGAACTGGCTGATAACGGCGGTTACGAACTTGCAGAAGTATGGGTACTCAAGCATGAACATTCGGAGGATTGTTATGCAGTAGGAAGCGACGGCAAAAGGGAGCTTATCTGCGACCCGGCGGAGAGCGAGGCGGCAAAGGGGGATGAAGCAGAGGACTGGGATGCCTATGTTTATAGCGATAACCTTCATTTTACCAATTCAAGGAAGGCAGAAGGAGTGGCTACCCCGGATAATCCGAACGGATATATCTATATTGACCAGAAGACCGTGATAAGGCTTGTGTATAATACAAAAACAGACAATTACAATAATTCGGCCACGTTCTATGATTATGACATATCCAACGGCGGTTATCGGACGTCGGGAGCGGCGAAGATTATAGATACAAGGACGGCCGGGATTAACAGCACGGAGAACTGCAGCGGCGCCCCCAAATATGCGTTTGGCAATAACAATGCAGGAACGAATTACGGGACGAGTACGTGGAACGGTAATTCCTTGAATATGGCCAATAGCAACGGGTATAAGAAATGTACGTTCGGACTGGTCAGCGGTATTGAAGAGGACGGAAACGTGGCGTTTAACGTACCGGCCCCCAAGGTATTCGGCATGGCGGCGCAGAAGGGAAAGACACAGTACGACGATTACAGCCTTGATTTTAAATGCGATGGAGATACGTATACGCTGTCGGCGGTGAGAGGAGCCGGGATAGAAGGGCTAGAAAAATTCGGACATCCTGGTACGCACACAAATATCTGGACCAATAATTTCTGGCCGATGGATTCCGCGTCTTCATGGGGGGCCGACGGGCATGATATCAAATCCGGAAATTCCGCGCAGAAGGGTAATCTAAGGTATGAGCCCGGGGACAGTGAGTGGAAAGCCCTTCCTGTCAGCGACGACGGACAGGACCACAATAGTTATTTCGGTATGTTTTACGAGTTGGAATTTGATTTGGATGAGGCATACTGCGGACCGTTGGAATACCTGTTTTTTGGCGACGACGACATGTGGGTGTTTCTGGACGGAGAGCTTGTCTGCGATATCGGCGGCGTGCATCCTACAGTTGGAGAGTATGTAAACCTATGGGATTACCTCAAAAAAGAGGATGGGTCTTCTAAGTCAGGAAAGCATACGCTGAAATTCTATTATACGGAGCGGGGCGCGTCCGGATCTACCTGCTGGATGCAGTTTACCCTTCCATCCGTGACGAATAAGCAGCCGGCGGGTACAAACGGAAGAATCGAGAATTCCTTAAAGGTCAGTAAATCGGTAGAACATGCCGATACAGATCAGGCGTATGAATTTGCAATTCATTTTAAAAATGCAAATGGGGGTAATTTACAGGATGATTATTCTTACACGAAATATGACAAGAATGATCAAATGATTGGTTATGACGTTATTGTACATGACGGAGATAAATTTACGTTAAAAGACGGCGAATATATTATGATCAGCTATCTGCCGGTGGGAACAACCTATACGATTGAAGAGGTTTCCAAAAGTGATGAATATCATGTGACTACGAAGGTAGACGGCGAGGAGAATGAGTCCGGTACGGTTACGGAAGGAGAGACAAGCGATACTCAGATTACTGTGGAGTATGTGAATAATTACCACGTTTATGAGCTTCCGGAGACCGGAGGGAGCGGATTACCTTTATATACAATGGCGGGCGCCGCATGCTTACTGCTTGGCGCGAGCTTTCTGTATAGAAAAAGATTCAGGGAAAGGGGGGTGTGATATTCCTCTTAAAACTGGATGGCACACAAAATGGTTGGTTATATCAAACCATACCAATGCAATTATGAAAAAGTAAAAAGGAGAATGAGTCTATGAAACATTTAAAGAGATTAGCCAGTGTGCTGCTGGCAATGGTGATGGTATTAGCGATGGCAATGCCGGTAATGGCGGCGGATGCGGGTAAGATTACAGTCAGCAACGCGCTTCCGGGGAAGACCTATACCATTTACAAGATTTTTGACCAGGAGAATTATAATGCTGAGGGACAGGGTTCCTATAAGGTTGCAGACGAATGGAAAGGATTTATCAGTAATCCGGACTTGAATAAGATTTTTGTTGTTGACGAGAGCGGGTATGTCGGCTTTGCAGAAGGGAAAGACAGCGCCTCAGATGTGGCGGAATTTGCGAAAAACGCCTTGGCTTATGCAAAAGAAAATAATATTGCCCCCGCCGGAAGCAAGACGGCGGAGACAACTACGGCAGAGACAACGACTGTAGTTTTTGATAATTTAGCCATGGGTTATTATTTGGTTGACTCTTCTGCCGGCGCGCTTTGTGCATTGGACGCAACAACGGCCGAAGTAGAAGTAACAGAAAAGAATGACGAGCCGACGGTGGACAAAGAGGTTGAGGAAGCGTCTGCAAGTATCGGCGATACGGTAAATTATAAGGTTACGATTACAGCGCAGGAAGGCGCGGAAAATTATGTGCTGCATGATACCATGTCAAAGGGGCTGACCTTTAACGAGGACGTAAAGGTTACGCATATGCGCGGAACTGATAAAGTGGCTGACCTGGCAGCAGAAGATTATACCGTTACTTTAGGCGAAAATGGCGCGACGGGGAACGGCGTTGCAGAAACTTTTAAGGTAGATTTCAGCAGATATTGCGCTAAGCTTGAGCCAGGCGATACGCTTGTTGTAGCTTACAGCGCTACAATTAATTCTGAGGCTGAGGTAATCTTGACAGAAGAAAATCAAGCAAAGCTTACCTATGGAAACGACCACGAGACAGAGACGGATACGACGGAAACTAAGAACTTCTCTATCCCTGTATATAAATTTGGAGTAGAGGATGAGGGCAGCAAAGGACTGGCCGGAGCGGAATTTGTTTTAACAAATACTTCATATACAAGTGTTGACGAGGCGGCAAAGAACGCGATGGCATTTAAAAATGCCGGAAACAACGTATATTTTTATAATTCTGACCGGGATAATATAGACGAGGCTTCTCTGACAACCGTGATTGAAACACCGAAGGATGGTAAATTTATTATCAAGGGTCTTGCGGCCGGCACGTATTACCTCTGGGAGACAAAAGCCCCAGACGGATACAATCAGTTAAAGGAAGCGGTAACAATTGTAATCGGGGATGACGGAAAAATTACTGTGAATGACAAAGCATTTATCCCTGCAACTGATTTGAATGGCGAGGAGGAGGCCATGGTTCAGGTTGAGAATAAATCTGGCGTGAACCTTCCTTCAACAGGTGGTATCGGTACTACAATCTTCTACATTGTCGGCGGTGTCTTGGTTATTGGAGCAGCTATCTTGTTAATTGCAAAGAAGCGCGCAAGATAATAAACCTGTTATTGTAATATGATACATTTTCCGGGAAGGGGCTTCCCTTCCCGGTTATGCCGCACAGGCTGGCACCTTCACGTGGTGTGCGGCGAGCAACGGACCGGCGGTCCGGCAAACGTCAGCGGGCGGGGAGACGCCGCTTTATAAATGCAGTTTACTGCATATGATTGGCGGAGAAGTTTATGAGTAAGGAAACGTATAAAAAAGAAGAAATAAATACGGGCGAGGGAGCCCCCGCAGATTTAATACAAGAGAAAAATGAGGAGCGGGACGGTAAGAAAAAACCGGAAAAGAAAAAAGGCGGTTCTTTGTCAACAGTTATTCTGGTTATTATTATGCTGATTGGTCTGGCGGTTTTTCTTTATCCTTCTGTCAGCGACTGGTGGAATTCCATGCATGCTTCAAGAGCCATCGCGGGCTATGTGGATGCGGTAGACGAGCTGTCCGAGGCAGAAAAAGATGCGATGCTTGAGGCGGCAAGGATGTACAATGATTCGCTTTCGGAAGGGGTTCATTTTAATCTTTCGGATGAGGAATATGCGGAGTATGAGAGCATTCTGGATGTGACCGGAACTGGAATTATGGGATATATTCAGATTCCCTCTATCGGCGTTAATCTTCCGGTTTATCATGGGGTGGATGAAGGAATTCTGCAGATAGCAGCGGGGCATATTCCGGGTTCCTCCTTCCCGGTTGGCGGAGACGGGGTTCACAGCGTTATGTCTGGGCACAGGGGGCTGCCAAGCGCCAAGCTGTTCTCAGACTTGGACAAGCTGGACGAGGGGGATGTTTTTACCGTTACGGTATTGGATGAAACGATTACTTATATGGTTGACCAGATACGGATTGTACTGCCGGAGGAGACGGACGAGCTTGGAATTGTTAACGGGAAGGATTATTCAACGCTGGTTACTTGTACGCCCTATGGGATTAATTCCCATCGGATTTTGATGAGAGGGCACAGGATTGCCGGACTTGACGGAATTGCGGCTCCAGCGGAGGCAGTTCGAATTCCAGTATACATTGTAATACCGGCAATTGGGATCCCAATTTTGTTTCTGCTTTTGACAGGACTGTTGATTTATTACCGGAGAAGGGGACCGATGAAATCGGAGGAGCAGATACTGGACGATATGAGAAAAGGATAAGGAGGAGAGGCTTATGAATGTAAAATGCACATTTCGGAACCGAAAAGTGTATCGGATGATGAGTGCATTGCTTGCATCTGCGCTGGTATTTGGACTGATTGCGGCAGCGCCGGAAATAAGCGGAGAGGCGGCTGACCCGATTGATTTTAATAGAAAATGTTCTTTAAAGGCGCTGGCAGGCAGTCCGGAGCAGGCAAAAGAGCTGGCAGGTAAGCTTCGGATTGATTTATACCAGGTTGCATCGGCACAGCCGGTCAGCGTATATGACACCTATTCTTATGAATTTCTGCCAGGATTTGAGGAAACGGAAGGAATGTATAACGCCAAGGAACCCGACTGGCAGTCTGTGGCCCAGAAGGCGGCGGAGCTTGTCTTTGCGGAGGATTCTGGGATACAGCCGGTTGTCTCCGGCATGGCGGAGGAGCTATTTTCAGATTTGAATTGCGGATTGTATCTTATCATTGCCCGGGGAGACGGGTTGGAAGCCGCTGAATATAGAACTACTGTGAAGCAGAAGGATGAGGAGGGGAATGTGCGGGAGAAGCTTGCGACGCTTGCCTATTCAGACACCCGTACGTATACCTATGAGCCGGAGCTGATATCTCTTCCAAGCAGACAGGCGACGGCGGAAGACGGCACGATCCATAACACAACAGCCGGAGACGGCGCATGGATTTACGATATGTCGGTTACACTGAAACCAAGTGAAGAACCGCGTTATGGATCGCTGGAGATTGTGAAAACATTGCAGAGTTATGAAACAGGCAGCGAGGCCACCTTTATTTTCCAGATAGACGCAGTACTGAATGGGGAAAATGTATATAGCAACGTGATTCCCATGACCTTTACCTCAGCGGGGGAGAACAGGGTGGTTATTGACCGGATCCCCGTAGGGGCGCAGGTTACGGTTAAGGAGGTTTACTCCGGGCTTCATTATGAAGTGGAAACGCCGGATACGGTTACGCCCGGGCAGCCAATCCAGTTAGACCGCGTACTGCAGGTTGATTTTACAAATGCCTACGCAGATAAGCCCGGAGAAGGCGGCGCGATAACGAACCGTTTTGAGTATACGTTGGAAAACGGATGGAAATGGGAGAAGCAGCCTGCGCAGGATTCTGCGGACGGCGCATAAGGAGGACGGATAAGATGAAGAAGATAAACGGATTGCTGGCTGCCGCGGCAGTGATGCTGGTCTTATCCGCGGCCATCGGAAGCGCATGGGGGTATTTTACCACCTTTGTGGAAGTGAGGGGAGGCCATGCCTTAAAGCTTGGAAGCAGGACGGAAATAGATGAAGGTTTTTCTGACTGGACAAAGAGGGTATCCATTACCAGCAAACCGGATTCCGTGCCGGTGTATATCCGGGCAAAGGCTTTCTGCGGAAGCGAATATCAGTTAACCTACAATGATGAGAATAAGAAATGGACGCTGGGTGAAGATGATTACTATTATTACAGCGACATCCTTTACGGAGGGCAGAAGACAGAGGAGCTTTTGATTAAAATTGGGAATATCCCGGAGGATGCAGATGTAAAGGATTCGGAGCATTTTAACGTGGTAGTAATCTATGAAAGTACGCCGGTATTGTATGATAAAGACGGGAAGCCATACCCGGATTGGAACGCCAAACTGACGACCGGGAATGTGGAAGGAGGCAGTAACTGATGAAAGGGACAAGACGCAGCGGTAAATCACAGATCGTTACGATCGCTATATTTGTGCTGGCAGTGGGACTGCTTCTCTTTTCATCTATTGGAGGAGCGCGGGCTGCGCTTAATTATTTTTCGGATGTTTACGAGTCTAGGGCGCAGACACAGGATATCGGTGTTACTCTGATAGAAAACGGCATAGAGGTTTCTAACCGGGATTATAAGTATAACCGTGAAATGGAACGGGCGGACGGGACATGGGATGAGAATGCGGGAACCCTTTTGGCGGGGATGTTAAAGGAAGGCGAAGAGCTGAAACTTGGATATCAGTACGCGGAAGAGCTGAAGGTAAAAAACAGCGGAACGATCCCACAGTATGTGAGAGTAAGCATTTATAAATACTGGGTAGATCAGGAGGGAGAGAAGCTGCAGGAGCTGTCGCCGGATTTGATTGAGCTGAATTTGAATCTGGACGATTGGCTGTTAGATGAGAGCGCCGCTACGAAAGAGCGGACAGTGCTGTATTATTCTAAGGAACTTGCAATAGACAGCGAAAGCCAGCCTTTTGCAGACGGATTGACAATCAGCACCGTGGTTGCAAACAGAGTGGCCCAGAACGTGGAAATAGAAGGCAGTCATCAGAATCTTACAACAGTTTATGAGTATGACGGGGTTCGGTTTATCGTTGACGTGAAAGTGGATGCGATTCAGAATCACAATATAGAAGATGCGGCATGGAGCGAATGGGGCCGGAGAGTCACTGTAAATAACGGCACATTAAGCTTGCAGTAAGGAGGGGATGGGCATGAAGAAAAAGGCGGGAATGATACTTTTTATATTTGCCGTATTCTTCCTTGCGCCTGTAACAGCCAGGGCGGATAAGCTGGAAGGCAGCTCGGACTGGATCGTTGTATTTACCGGGGACAGCAAGATGGAGAGCAATTTCACCGCTTCAGACTTGAACCAGGTTATGAACGGCATGCAGCCGGGGGACAGCGCGGTAATTACGCTGAAGATGCGAAATGACAACAGCGCGGATACGGATTGGTATATGATGAATGAAGTGGTCAGTTCTTTGGAAAGGAGCACAGAGGCTTCGGCGGCTGCCGGTGCGGCGTATACCTATAAGCTTGTGTACACAGGGCCTGACGGAAGACAGAAGGAGTTGTACAATAGTGATAAGGTGGGAGGCGATCAAACAACCGACAATGATGAGACAGGCTTGGAGCAGGCAACCAATGCTCTGAAGGATTATCTTTATCTGGGAACCTTAAAGAGCAGGCAGAGCGGCAGGATCGTCCTTGAAATTGCGCTGGACGGCAATAGTGTTAACAATGCTTATCAGGATACCCGGGCTGATCTTCAGATGCAGTTTGCGGTAGAGCTTGCAAATACCGGAGGCGGCCGGCCCCGTACTGTCAGGACAGGCGATGAGACGGATCTTGCGCCGCTGATTCTTGCATCGTTTGTAAGCGGACTGGTTCTTATGATTATTGCCGGAAGCAGATGGAAAAAGCGGGATGACGGCAGAGAAAGGGGGCGTGCGTAAGATGAAGGATATGAAAAAGGCAATTATTACATTGCTGGTTTTTTGTCTGGGATGTGCGCTGCCATTTCCTGCTGATGCGAAAGAGAAATATGGGTATCAGATCCGTATATTTGCCGGCGATCGGGGAACAATTGACGGCAGTGAGGTTATTATTTACGATAATCAGGAATATGGGACGGAGTTGACCTTTGATTATAACAGAAGAGTCCATGTAGAGGACAAAAGCAAGTACTATGTAAAGGGAATCCGCGAGTGTGGTACAGATACAAGTACGGTGATAGAGGCGAAAGCAAGGGCTGGTACTGGCGACATAAAGACGTCAATTACGGTGACCGGAGACAGGGATTACGTAGTTTCCTACGGCGCACTGGGAAGTTCCGTGGAATATACAGTCAGGTATGAAGACGCGGCTGGAAATGAACTGGCGTCTGCTGAAACCTATTATGGCAATATAGGAGACCAGCCTGTGATAGCGTTTCTCTATATTGAAAATTACCTGCCGCAGGCGTATAATTTGACAGGAACCTTGAAGGAAGACTCGGCATCAAATGTATTTACATTTGTTTATAATCCGGTGAGCAGAGAGGCGGCGGAAGCGGCGCAGCAGGCAGCCGAGGCGGCACGGGGCTCGGCTACGCGCGGGACGGTGGGAGAAACTGCGGGAGGACAGACAGATGGGCTGGCGGAAGCTGCGGCACAGACGGCGGCGACAGAGGCTGCGGCACAGGCAGACGGCGTAACGCCGGAGGATTTGTTATCTATTGACGATGAAGAAACACCGCTTAGTAACATGGGGCTGGACGGTGAAGAGGCTTCTGGAGAAATTCAGGATTTCGCAAGACTTCTGCTGGACATCCCGGCTGCAGCAAAGGCGGGAATCCCATCAATCGCAGTCTTATGTATAGTTGGAATTGTACTTCTGCTAGAGCGAAGGAAGAGGAAAACGAAAAATGCGAAATAAATCATTATCATCCGGACAGCATAGAACAGGAGGCAGGCGTCTAGCGGCGGCGTTCTGTAATGCTGCCGGTATTTTAATTCTGATCAGCGTTATAGCAACCTGCCTGCCGGTTACGGTGCCGAAGCTCCTAGGATATGAGATATATCATGTAGTCAGCGGCAGTATGGAACCAGAGATTCCGGTGGGAAGCGTCATTTATGTGGAAGCCGCGCCGCCGGAGTCAATTTCGGAGGGAGAGATTATTGCATTTGACAGAGGAGATTCCGTAGTAGTCCACCGTGTGGCGGATAACCAGATTGTGGAGGGAGAATTTATTACCAAAGGCGATGCAAATGAAAAGGCAGACGTGAACAGCGTTCCCTATGCTTCCGTGATCGGGCGTGTAAAGGCGCATTATCCGCTGCTGGGAAAGATGCTGGTTTTATATACAAGTAATGTGGGAAAGATATACGCAATTTGCTTTGCAGTCTGCGGGGCAATGTTTAACATCCTTGCATCCAGATTGCGGGAAAGAGATAATCAGGAGAGGATAGGGATAAATAGATACTAACAACGCGGAGGATAGACAATGAGGACAAAGGGTGAAGAGGAAAATATACTGCGTGTGCAGATGTTTGGTAAATTCTCTATGGTCTGGAATAATCATACGATTATAGGGAGCTCCAAATCCGGAGAGACACAGTTTGCCTATCTGATGCAGGTGCTTCTGCATAATAGAAAGCGGGGAGTCAGCCGCGATAGGATGGAGCAGATTCTTTTTGGCGACAGAGATGTAACAGATATTCATCATGCAATGCGCAGCGTGATTTATAATGCGAAGAAAAAATTGAAAGCGGCGGGGCTTCCTAATGTTAATTATATTGAACAGCGGGATGGAATGTTTTGCTGGACGGAACAGATTCCTGTTTCGGAAGACGCATGGGAATTTGAGCAGGTGTATGAGGCGGCGGAAAAAGAAAGTGATCCGGAGAGCAGGCTCAGATTATACATGGAAGGCTGTTATCTTTACACCGGAGAATTTCTTGGCACTCAGACGGGCATCCTCTGGGCAGCACAGGAGGCAAGGAGATACCGGGAGATATTCTGTGATTGTGTAGAAAAAGCGGTTTCTCTGCTCAGGGCGGTTCAAGATTATCCGCAGATGGAAAAGCTGGGATTGTATGCGGCAAAGCTCGATCCATTGGCGGACTGGGAGACAGTCACGATGGAAGCACTGGTGTTTCAGGGACGCGATGAAGACGCGATAAAGCTTTATGAAAGTACGATGGAACTATACTTTCAGGAACAGGGACTTCATCCGTCACAACGTCTGATGGAATTGCTTCATACGCTGGGTACTCAGATCCGCCATGGTTATGCAGGTTTAGATTCTATACAGACAATGCTTATGGAGGACGAAAAAGAAACAGAGGGAGGATATATCTGTGCTTATCCGGTGTTTCAGGGTATCTATCATGCCGTGGAACGCATTATGGACAGAGGCGGGCAGTCGGTATATTTAATGCTTTGTACTGTTGTGGACAGCAAAGGGAATCCAATGAAAGACGGAGCAGTATTGGAGGAGCTGTCGCAGAGGCTGGGTGAAGCAATCCGCTGTTCGGTACGGCGAAGCGATGCAATTACCAGATATGGGAAAGGACAATATCTGGTATTGCTGATTAATACGACACGTGAAAATTGTAATGTTATCCAGAAAAGAATTAACGGAAGGTTTCTTGTAGGAAGGCAGCGAACTGGGATTTCATATCATGTAAATAGTGTAATCTGCAGGGCTTGCGAAGAGGGCGGAAGTACATGGAAAGATCTCAGTGGTATATAGGAGCCGTAAATGGAGTTGTTTTGTGCATCGATTCTAATGAAGACAATTTCTTCAAGGGCCGGGTTTATCATGCATACAATAAGGGAGTAATAAAGGTCTGCTGTATTGAGCAGTTATTGTTTGCACTGGATGAATTTTATAATTCTATAGAGTTTCCCTATCCGTCTAACGATGAACGGACATTTCAGGAGAAGAGAGAGGAAAAGGATTTTAAGATAGAAAGGGAGAGAATCATGAGCGATAAGGAACTGTTAAACAAACACGGGGATCTGGGTACGTTTATTATACGCGTACAGCACAGGCAGAATAGCAGTTGGCAGGGCAGGATTACGTGGATGGATAAGAATAAGACACTTTCGTTCCGGTCGGTGTGGGAAATGATTAAACTGATAGCAAGCGCGCTGGATACTGTAAGTAAGCAGGATGATGCTTCAGATGGAAAGAGTTGGAATTGACAAATTATTTAATAAAGAGTAACATTGATGAAAAGTCGTACGAAAGGATGAATTCATTAATGGGTGAAATGGAAGGAAAAATCAGCGGCAGTTTGTTAGGCGGATATAATAAAAAAAGTGTAGATGCATTTATTGAAGAGCTTCAGGCAGAGATTGAAAATCTTCGCAAGGATTTGGGAACAGCGCAGGCAATGAATAAGAAACAGGCGGAGAAGCTTTTAGAGGCGGAGGATTGTTATAAGACGTTATGGGAGCGAAGTAAAGATCAGGAGAAGATTATTGAGCAGCAGAAAAATGAAATTAAGACGAATAAGAATGTGATGGATGTTCAGAAGGAGACAATTCGTTCAAGGGGAGAGGTCATTAGAAGACAGGAGAACATTCTGCGAAAGGAAAAGGAGTCAATACTTTGTCTTCAGGAGGACTTCGAGAAACTCGAAGAAGAGCTGGACAAGCAGAATGAACGGGTCGGCGCATTGGAAGTACAGTTAGAACAGAAAAATCAGATGATTCTTGAGAAGCAGGAAATAGTAGCAAAGTTGGAAGATAAGGTAGAAAAACAGCAATGGCTATATGAAGAATTCTTTAAGAATAAAGGGAGAGTTCCGGTTTCAAAGCTCGAACAATATGTTCGTGAAAATATGAGGAAGAGAATCAAACGGAAGAACTAAAGAAGGAGTTCACTCAGTTATGAAATTGCAGAAAGTATTAGTGGTTCTTGGAATTAGTACCTGTTTGCTGGCAGCGGAAATACAGGGAACATTTGGCATGGAAGAGGATACGCAGCAGGAAGAGGAAGAGAAGACAGAAGAAAACAGGGAATCCCCAGAGGAAGGACCGGAACAGTCGCAGTCAGAGCCGGAAGTACAGCCGGCGCCTGAGGTGGTACCAGAGGTACAGCCAGAGCCGGTACCGGAAGTGGATCCAGAGCCGGAGCCGGAGATACAGCCAGAACCGGGAGAAGAACCGGTACCAGAACCATCAGTACCAGAAGTGGAGCCGGAACCAGGAGCGGATTCAGAGCCGGAGGTGGAGCCAGGGCCGGAACCAGGAGCAGATTCAGAGCCGGAGGTGGAGCCAGAGCCGGAACCAGGAGTGGATTCAGAGCCTGAAGTACAGCCAGTACCAGGAGAAAATCCAGAGCCCCAGCCGGAGCCGGAGGAAGAACCGTCGTCTCCGGAACAGCCGGAAGACGCTGCATCGCCGTCTGGCGGATGGGAATCACAAGATACGGCTGAAAAAAAGGAAGATATTGACACGGACCTCAGGGGAGAAACAAAGGAGTTTGAAAAGGAGACTAGTCCTGTTGAAGGGAATAAGGCCGATTATTCCTACTTGTTTGGCGTTTTTACACCATCGTCAGAGTTTATAGATAACAGAGAAAAGATTAAGTATAATGTGGATATGCCGATAGAAGGGCTGCCGAAATTCATTACGACAGAGATGGTTGTGGGCGCGCTCAAATGTCAGGATGAGACTGGATATCCGGCGTCTGTAACTATTGCGCAGGTTATCCAAGAATCTGGATTTGGGAAATACGGGCCGGAGGGCAGTAAGGGGCAGGGCCTATCTTATCTGGCCTTCCAATATAATAATCTTTTTGGAATTAAGGGCAGGGGACCGGCGGGAACTGTCGGTATGGATACGGGCGAACAGGATCCGGATGGCTCTGTGTACCGTATTACGGCCGGGTTCCGGGTATATCATACCTATACGGAATGTATTGAGGACAGGGCGGAACTTTTGGAAGAGGTGTACAGCGACCTGACTTATGGAGTAAAGGATGCAAATACCTTTGCTATGAAGATTGGAAAGCGCTGGGCAACAAACTTGACCTATGGGCGAGATTTGATTCGGCAGATGGAACAGTACGATTTATACCGGCTGGATAAGATGACCGTGGATGAATTCAGCGATCTGCTGGGAACGTTTGTCAATCCATGTCCGGGCGCCGTACTGACAAGCAGTTTTGGATATAGGACGGCTCCGATAGCTGGGGCGACTACTTTTCATAAGGGGATTGACATGGGAACCGGCATATATAATTTACCCACCTATGCAGCGCAGGAAGGAACTGTAGTTTATGCAGGTTCTGGCGGGGCGGAAGGCAATTATATTGTAATTGCCCATGAGAATGGACTAGTGACAAAATATATGCATCATGCTAAAATATATGTGGAAACCGGAGATAAGGTAGAAAAAGGGCAGCAGATAGGGTTGAGCGGAAATACCGGAAATTCCACGGGGAATCACCTTCATTTTCAGGTGGAGAAGGATGGTGAAGCGGTTGACCCGTCATTATATTTGAATATTCAGTAGATCAGAGGAAAAGGTCATAATATATGGATGAGAGAGAATTCAATAGTTTTTCCAGAGGGCTTCCAAGTCCGGAGGAACTATTCCATGCAGATGAATGGGAGGAGCGGGAGCCGGACAGGCAGGAGACCAAAGATTTAACGCAGAAAGAGGAAAAAGCAGTAACTATACAGGAACAGAAGGAAGCTGATGATGTTCGGGAGCGGGTTCTAATGGAGGAGCCTGCTTCAAAACGTAAGAAATCAAAGCTTTTTTCCGCAGGTTTTGTGATAGGGCTTTTGGCGCTGGCGTTACTTCTGACGAATCTGGGCTTTTTTCATATACATTTGTTTTGTATGATGTCAGAAAGCATGGGGGACGCAATCCCGAAGGGAAGCGTAATTGTTTCATATGAGGCGCCGGCAGAAAAGCTTCAGACAGGCGATGTAATTACTTACGCGAACCGAGACGGCGTGTTGATTACACATGAGATTGTAAGTGTAATAAGTAATTATGACGGAAACGGCAGCTATGCATTCCGTACAAAGGGCGCTGCCAATGAGACAGAGGATGAAGAAGCCGTTACATATGGTATGGTGAAGGGGAAGGCGCTTTTCTATATTCCGTATATTGGAAAGCCCTTTGTAAAATAAAAGTGTAAGACCTGCTAAAGAAACTTTTGTGTTACTTGGCAGGTTTTTTAATGATATAGGAAACTTCGTTCCCGATATCATAAAAGCCCTCCGGGGGATGCACATTCTTTATTTCTTTATGCAAAATGAAGGTAGACAAGCAGACGGCTTTATTGCTATGATAGCCGGGGAGGGTGGATATGAATTTGAACAGTAAGATACCGAAGGAGTTTTACAGGCTCTTTGCAAGCAAATACATAGATTATTACCAGCAGTTTTTGACTGCGATTTATGAGGAATCCGGTCGTTCTTATTCGCTTTTTGGTCTTACGGAGAGGGAGTGCCGGAGTATTATGAATGAGCGGATTGCAGCGCAGACATTGGATTGGAGTGAAGAACAGTTTGACGAGGAAGGCGAGCTTTTGACCAAGGCTAATATGGCGTCGGTCTGTTTGAAGCATCTAGAGGACTGGGGATGGCTTAGGCGGGATTATGATGAAATACTTGACAGTTACGTAGTTTCCTTTCCGGAATACAGCCAGATGTTTGTAGAGTTGTTTGCGCGTTTGCATAATGAGGAACCAACCAGAGAGCGGGAGAGTGTACTGGCAGTTTACAGCTATTTATATACCTACAGCGGGGACAAAGAGAAGAATAATGAGATTTTAAAAAGCGCGTTTAATACTTCCCGTTCCCTTCTGCAGTTGCTGGCTAATATGCAGGAGGGTATGCGGGGATATTTTGACGAACTGTCCAGACAAAAGAGTTTTCTCGGCATTCAGGAGGTACTGGTAAAGGAAATCAATAACAGTGACAGCAGAAAATATGCCATACTTACTACCACGGACAGCTTCTACCGTTATAAGGAGGCTGTGAAGGAGCTGATTGACCAGAATCTCAGTGAAAACGAGGCTAGAAAGCAGGAATTTCTAGACGGGATGGAGCGGCTTAGGATTCAGATCAAAGAAGAACAGGGAGAAGAAAATAGACTGCTGCATAACGGCCTGTCCCTGCAGCTTAGGAAGCTGGAGCGCGAAGCACGGTTGTGTGAGGAAGCGGTGGATATTATCCGCATGATTGAGAGGCAGTTTGATGTGATAGAACGCAGATACAATAAATTGATTGAGCAGAAGACGGTATTTGCCAGCCGGGCGGCGGCAAGAATCCGTTATATATTGATGGAAGGCGCGATGGAGGAAGACCGGACGGCGGTTCTTATTAATCTGCTGAATCGGAGTAAAAATAAGGATGCGATACTTGAGGAACTGGGACGAAGGATGGGGATTACCGAACGGTTTAAGATTGTAACGGACCAGAGTTTGTATCGGAAGAAAAACAGTGAGAGAAGGGAATTTTATCCGCAGTCAGTGAAACAGGCGGAGGAGACGGGGGAACTGGGCGAATTTATTCTGAAACCGCTCTATACCCGGCGGGAGATTGATGCGTTTCGCAGAAAAAATGAACAGGACGGCGTATTTACAGTAACAGAGAATACCGTTAGAACTATGGAGGATTTGGAGAAACTTTTTTTTGTCTGGCAGGATGCGGCAGAGATTGCGGACAGCGGCAGGGAGATTACCATAGGACGGGAATTTGAGAACAGGGAAGGGTACCGGTTTTCAGAGCTGAAGATTAAGGAGTGAAGGAATGGCGGCATATATGGGATATTTGGAAGAGTTATCTGTGACTGAGGCGGAGAATTTGAAAAGAACGATAACAAAATTATTTCGGCAGACCTGTATTATACAGATGAAATACGATCCGGTTACATTAACGCCTAGAGATAACCCCGACTATGAACTCTGCGCCAGGCACAAGGGATTTATTGAGGATTATCTGTCGGTGCTTGGCTGCGAGATGGAGCATGACCCGCAGGAGCATATCTTCCGGTTAAAGGGGGAAGGGGCGGAAACTGAGAAAATCAGCCTGACGACAACGGTTGTTATATTGCTTGTAAAGATGATTTACCGGGAGAAGATCCTTGGGGATGGATTGAATGCTACGGTAACAAATTTGAAAGAAATCAGAGAGTATGGGAAGAATACAAATCTTCTAAACCGGAAATTGGCGTCGGCGGAGTGGAGGGAGGCTCTGTATGTGATGAACCGGCACCAAATGATTGAACTTCCGGGAGCGGTACGGGATGTGGAGGATGAGACGCCGATTTATCTGTATAGTACGATTAATCTCTATGTCAGCGCTGCGGATGTGAATGAGCTGATTGAGCAATACGGGGAGGAGGCTGCAGAAGATGAAACAATCGAAGAAATTATTTCGGCGGATGTTGATTAACAATTGGGGCGGCGTCAGCCATAAGATTTTGGAGTTTCATGAGTATGTGAATCTGTTCAGCGGGAAAAGCGGTTCCGGCAAGTCGACGGTGATGGACGCTATACAGGTGATTCTCTACGGAAGCGTGGCGGCGGCATTTTTAAATAAGGCGGCGGATGATGCGAAAAACAGGCGGAGTGTATTAAGTTATCTGCGTGGAGCGCAGAAGGACGGAACGTCTAACAGGGAGAATATGGATTTCTGTTCTCTGATTGTGCTTGAAATAGAAGATACCGGCAGCAGGAGTACTACGTGTATCGGAGCTGTTTTTGAGGTAGGACGGCATGATCAGGAATTGAAGAAATATCATTTTTTCAGCCATTCCGGGGAGCTGCCGGAGGATGGATATCTGACGGAGAATGGGACGCCCTATACGGCGGCGCAGATAAAGAAACTGATTGAAGCCAGAAGCAGATCGGAGTCCAACCGGGGCCGTGTGGATGTGAACCGCGTATATCCATCTAAAGAGGCATATCTGAACCTCTTGTATGATGAGATATTTGGCTATATAGATCCGGGACGGCTCATGACGATGGAAAAAAGTGCGATTGCTCTGCGCATGGCAGACGGTACGGGGCAGTTTATCCGGGACTATATGTTTCCCAAAAGCAAGGAGGATACCGTATCTGTTATCAGCAGGCAGTTGGGCGCTTACCGTGAGATTAAGGAGAGGGTGGACGATTTAGAGCACCGGATTGAACTTTTAGACGAGATACGGGAAGAGAACCAGAGGCTGGTTCAGGTGAGAGCCGATAAGCTGCGCACAGAGAGGATTCTGCGGGTTTTGGATATTGAGGCTTGTAAAATACGTCTAGAAGCAAAGAAAGAGGATTTGAAAGGCGCGGAGGCTAAAATTTCTGAATTGGAGGAAAAGCATAGGGAGTTTGCGGCAGTTAGAAAGAAAACGACAGATGAACTGATAGAGGTTAAGTCAAAGCTTGAGGCAGGCAGTTATGGAGCTAAAAAGAAAGAGATTCAGGAGCTTCATACTACGATCGGCCTTTTGGAGGGAAATTCCAAACAATGGCGGGAGATTCAAAAGGGTCTAAGGGAGTGGATAGAGGATGAGGATATCAGCGGTTATGTCAGTAATCCAACATTGCAATGTATCGAAGACATTTTGCGGGGAGACGTATCGGCAGAGTGTATAGAGAAGCTGAAACGGGGAATTGAAAATGCTCTGGAGATGATTGATGAAGAGTTGGGGGAATTAAAAGACAGTATTCGTTCGACAAAAAAGGACTTGGATGAGAAACGGGAGATGGCAGAAGATTTGAAGCATGACCGCAAGCCTTACAGGAAGGAACTGAAAAGCGCCAGGGCCGAGCTTCAGAGCGAATTGAGCAGCCAGTATGGAAGAACCATCCATGTGGAGATATTTGCGGATTTGTTTGATGTTGCGGATGAGAAATGGAAAAATGCCGTTGAGGGAAGGATGGGGCGAATGAAACGCAGCCTGATTACGGAACCGCAGTATGCGTTGGACGCGGCAAAGATTTTCCGCAGGATGAGGCGGAAAGAGTATGAAGAGGTTGACATAATTAATACGGCGGCAATTGGGCGGGACAATCCATCAGCAGAGAAGGGGACTTTATACGATGCGGTAAAGACATCCGAGCCTTATGTGGATTTGTGCTTGAAAAGATATCTGGGAAGAATCACAAAGTGTGGGACTATAGAGGAACTTCATCAGGTCCGCGACGGCGTAACTTCAGATTGTTATTCCTGCAGCAATTATATTTTCCGTCATTTGAGGGAGGACGATTATAACCGGTACGCATGTATCGGAACAAAGGTTTCTAAGGCAAAGCTTCGGGAGCTGGAGGATGAGATTTATGAATTGGAGAGACGGAGGATTGCCGATCTTCAACTGCAGAGCACTTTGAACCGGGCGCAGAAATTTGAGCGTTTGAATCAGAATACGGAGCAGCTTTTGCAGCTCTCAGGCGCCGCCGGAGAGCTGGAGGAGTATTTTGAAAGGGAGGAGCTTCTCCGGCGGGAACTTAAGAAGCTGGAGGATGGAACACTGGCTGCCCGGTTAAAGGAAAGGCAGATGGAATTAGAGCAGGAGCTTAAGAGGCTGGACGCTGACTTGGAACAGATTACGAAAGAACAGATTGGACGGGAAAGCGACTGCCGTGCGATTAGGAAAGAACTGGAGGGATTTCAGGAAAGACTTAGAAGTTTGGAGGAGGGCTTTGCAGTAAACGAAGCCTTGCTTTTGGAGGTAAGGGAGAATCTAGAAGGGCAGGCAGAAAATACGTATAGAAGGAAGCAGAATGAAAAGCTTACGGAGCTTGCAAGACAAGAGGAACAGGCGGCAGATCAGAGGGTGATTGCGAGAAATCGTTTCAATAGAGATTATCCGGCGTACGGATTCACCGGCGTAGAGCGGGAAAACGATGCGTATGATAGGATTCATGAAGAACTGAAACAGGATTTTGAGCCGAAATATAAGGTGGAATTTGAGAAGCAGTATCAGCAGGTATATCATTCTCTCAGGGAGAATGTTATTGCTACCATTCATGGAGAAATTAAGGCGGCTTACCGTCATAAGAGAGAAATCAACCGAATGCTCTCAAAGATTCGTTTTTCGGACAGCACCTATCAGATTGATATTCTTCCGGCTGAGAATGAAAACGGACAGTTTTATGAGATGCTGACGGCGCCGGAGCTTGACAGTAAGGTATTGGATAATGACGGCTTTGAGGGACAGCTTAGTCTGTGTGAGGATGAATTTTATCAGAAATATGAATGCCAGATACAGAGATTGACTGAGAAATTTATGCCGCCGAGAGAGGAGGAGGGCGAGAAACGCTCTCTTCACAAGCAGGAAATGGAAAAATATGCGGATTACCGTAATTATCTGAACTTTAGCATGTACGAGAAGGTGGAAGATAAGGAAGGGAATATTAAGAAAAATGCCGTGGATGAGATGGCGGGAAGAGATTCCGGCGGCGAAGGGCAGAATCCTAAATATGTGGCGCTTTTGGCAGGATTTGCGATGCTTTACATGCAGCAGAGCAGCCGGGATTCTAAGATCCGGCTGGTATTGTTAGATGAAGCATTTTCCAAGATGGACAAGGAGCGGAGCGAAGTATGCCTGCGTTATGCAAGAGAATTGGAGCTGCAGTTGATTGTCTGTGTGCCGGATGAGCGCCTGCAGTCTTTAATCCGCAATGTGGACAGTGTTTATGGATTCCGAAGGTACAATAACCAGATTTCCATGATGCATATTGATAAAGGAAATTATCTGGAAATGATGGAGGGATGCACAGAGCAGAACAAAGAAAATCATGGCAGTTAGGGTATAATTTTTTTGTAAACTTTCCATACTAATGGCAGGAAGAGAACCGAGTTAATATGGAAGGTGGATATCATATGATTCAGAGAACGAAGGGAACGCAGAGCATTGCATTTGCTGAATCCCCTTATATTATGAGCAGCGCCGCTGTAGTGGGAAAAAAGGAAAGCGAAGGACCGCTGGGGAAATACTTTGACATGACAGACCCGGAGAATCTCTTTGGAGAGAAGACATGGGAGGCTGCAGAAGGAACGATGCAGAAAGAAGCCTGTACTCTGGCCTTGGGCAAGGCGAAGCTGATGCCGGAGAAGATTAGGTATTTGTTTGGCGGCGATCTTTTGAGGCAGGGCATCGCAACGTCTATGGGGTTGGAAAGTTTCCAGACTCCCCTATTTGGGCTGTTTGGTGCCTGTTCAACTTCCGGGGAGGCGCTGGCGCTGGCCGCCATGTGCGTGGCGGCAGGATATGGAGAACATATGCTTGCGGTTACATCTAGTCATTTTGGGACGGCGGAGAAGGAATTTAGGTTTCCCTTGAGCTATGCAAATCAACGGCCTTTATCGGCACAGTGGACGGTAACTGGAAGCGGTGCTTTTGTGGTGGGAAATAAAAAAAGCCATGTAAGGATATCTGGGATCACAGTCGGCAAGATCGTGGATTATGGATTGAAGGATTCCCAGAATATGGGGGCATGTATGGCGCCGGCCGCGGCAGATACTATAGCGGTTCATCTGCAGGATTTTGAAAGGCAGTCGGATGATTACAATCGGATAATTACCGGCGATCTGGGGTATGTGGGGCAGAGTATCCTCTTTGACCTGATGCGGAAAAAAGGATTGGATATTATGAAAAATCACATGGATTGCGGTATGACGATTTTTGACCAGCAGACTCAGGACACTCATGCGGGAGGAAGCGGCTGCGGCTGCGCGGCTGCGACGCTGGCGTCTTATATCCTGCCGAAGCTTGAGAAAGGTGAGTGGAAAAGAGTATTATTCGTGCCGACGGGTGCGCTCATGTCTACAGTCAGCTTTAATGAAGGCGAGAGCGTGCCGGGAATTGCTCACGGTATTGTGCTGGAACACTGTTAAAGGGGGGATAGCTGTGGATTTTATGGATTATTTTCATGCATTCTGGGTTGGAGGATTGATCTGCGCACTGGCGCAGATACTGCTGGATAGGACTAAGCTGATGCCGGGAAGGATTATGGTACTTTTGGTATGTACCGGAGCGGTGCTTGGATTTCTTGGAATTTATCAGCCGTTTCAGGATTTCGCAGGCGCGGGGGCAAGCGTACCTCTTCTTGGATTTGGGAACACATTGTTCAAAGGCGTAAAAGAAGCGGTGAAGGATGAAGGCTTTATCGGAATCTTTATGGGCGGATTTAAGGCCAGTGCGGTGGGAATTTCAGCAGCGTTGATTTTTGGATATCTGGCATCATGGATATTCGAGCCGAAGATGAAAAAATAAAAAAGTTTAGAAAACGGTTCTGTTTAGAGCCGTTTTTCTGTTTATCTGTAATTGAGAAATTAGGGAGGATATGATAAAATAAAATAATAAAAAGATACATGTAAGAAAGGATGGGAAATCAAATGAAAAAGTGGAAAAGCGGGATGTAATTTCTGGTTATAGAGGCAGCAGGCATTCGGGAAGCAAGAATGGCAGAGATAGAGATAAAATAAATAGACAGAGATTGCATGAGAAAGGGAGAATGTACAGATTATGAATAATAAGAGGCCGGATAATATGGAACGCATTACAACGAAGGAACTTGCAGATGCATTTATTTCGGAGCAGATAAAGGAGATTCAATCTCAGGTTGGCGGGAAGAAAGTGCTGTTGGCGCTTTCAGGCGGAGTGGATTCTTCCGTTGTTGCGGCGCTTTTAATCAAGGCAATCGGAAAAAGACTGGTTTGCGTACACGTGAATCACGGGCTGCTTAGGAAAGGCGAACCAGAGCAGGTAGTAGAGGTGTTCCGTAATCAGATGGATGCAAACCTGATTTATGTGGATGCGGTTGATAGATTTTTGGATAAGCTTGCAGGTGTTGCGGAACCGGAAAAGAAACGTAAGATTATCGGAGCGGAGTTTATCCGTGTATTTGAAGAGGAAGCAAGAGGGCAGGAGGGAATCGAATATCTGGCGCAGGGAACCATTTATCCGGATATTATCGAGAGCGACGGTGTGAAAGCGCATCATAATGTGGGAGGCCTGCCGGAGGATCTGCAGTTTGAACTGGTAGAACCGCTGAAGTTTTTATATAAAGATGAGGTGCGGGTGGTAGGAAAAGCGCTTGGCCTTCCGGATAATATGGTTTATCGGCAGCCATTTCCGGGACCGGGACTTGGCGTGCGCTGTCTTGGCGCTATTACCAGAGAGCGTCTGGAAATCGTACGGGAGTCTGATGCGATACTGCGGGAAGAATTTGCAAAGAACGGGCTGGAAGGCAAGGTGTGGCAGTATTTTACTGCTGTGCCGGATTTCAGGTCAGTAGGTGTAAAGGAGGGCGCAAGAACCTTTGCGTATCCGGTTATTCTGCGTGCGGTAAATACTGTGGATGCAATGACGGCAACTGTTGAGAATGTGCCGTTTGACCTGCTGGAACATATTACGGACCGTATTACCCATGAAGTGGAAGGTGTGAACAGAGTGCTGTATGATCTGACGCCGAAGCCGTGTGGGACAATTGAGTGGGAATAAACAAAAATGCTTAGTAAATCTAGTGTTTATGTGGGTTTGCAGACTTTGGAAAGGTCTTTTGATAACAAATTGATAACAGTCGTTTGAGTGCGATTATTCTTGCGGTTAAGTGGTTTGTTGGTAGGGGAATGATTTGCAAGAGGCTGGCTAATGTTCAGAGCCATACTCGGAAATATTAAATATTTCCTCGTTGTGGCGTATCCGCCAAATGGATTTTTGCCAATATATGCTCTTGAATGTAAACATCCATCGCATATATTGCCCAAACTCCGCTTGGTTCTGAACGAATCCATATTATAACGCCCTTAGCTGTGGGTAGGAACTCATGGCTAAGGGCGTTTTTTATGCACGCTGAAAATGGAAAGAAAGGAGGTTAGTTTAGAACTTTGCTGTATAAAAGGCATTTGAGATTGACTGTCCGATTGCCAAGATGAAGGACAATGTCCTTTTCTCCTGCACGTTCAAATTGCCGATGTTCATAGAATTGATAAGTGCAGGCGTCATCGGTATATAGGTAAATCTGCTTTCCTTTTTCACGGCGTTCCAATTCCTTAAGGAGCAAACTTCCGATACCTTTTGCTTTGACAGCAGGGTTAGCGGCTAAAAAGATGATTTCGCCATCGGGGGTATTGTTCTTGCAGTATTGGGAAAATAACTCCTTGTTTGTTTCGTCGTATACCCCTACGCCGCCTTTGGCAAAAAGGTTCTGTAAAATGTCAAAGTCTTTGGCATAGATTGATTTCCAGAAAGAACGATATTTCCTCTGCCCGCCGTTCATTTCGGCGAGAAGGACGCCGGCAAATGTATCGCAAGCATAAGCGGAAATAATTTGTGTGGCACGGTTTATTTCCAGATACCAAAAATATCCTTTCGGGTATCTCCCGAAGAAAGTGAGCGGATTGACAAAGCGGTGCGGCTTTCGGGGCTTACCAAGCAGGACTATATCACAAGGCGTCTCTTATGCCAAGACGTGGTTGTGCAGGGCAATCCGAGGGTGTATAAGGCACTCCGCAATGAGCATGTCGCTGTTCTTACGGAATTGCAGAGGATTGAAGCGGGCGACGGTGTAAATGAAGAAATGCTTGACACAATCGAACTGATTGCGGTTATTCTCAGCGGTCTGAAAGGAGAAAGTGAAGATGGCGAATAAAAAAGAAACGGCTGTCCCGAATGTATCTGTTGGCGCAGATACGGGGCAACCGCCTAATGTAAACAATAACAGTATAACCAATTACCCGCCGAAAAACAATA
>CAJUTH010000025.1 GCA_910589275.1 uncultured Dorea sp. | reverse complement strand
TCTCGGCTTCTTTACCTGCTCATGAATGTTGTCCGCTGCATGATGACAGCGTTCAAAAAAAGGATTAGCCCTCTCGTTATATGGTACAATCATTCGCTCATACATTGAGAATGAGGGAGGTGCTGCCTGTTGGAGCATAGAGAATTTAGGTATGTTGGTGAGCCTGTTCCAGAATTGAATGAGCAGGAACACGCAGCATTTCTTATGAATTTTCAAAGGTCAATCCTTTTATCATTAGAAAAACGGAATCTGTTGACCGCATCACAGCGGGAACGCTGCCTGCTTGAGCTTGAAAAACAATATCGTCTAAATTAGAAAAAAGCAACGTCAGGCATAACCGCTTGACGTTTTTACATAGTCAAGTGTGAGGAAGAAGAGGATATTCGCAATGCCCGATGAAGCGGGGCAGGCTCTCCACTCTCGTTACTTGCTCATGAATACAGTTGTAATTTACAGAAATGTGTAATTTATGTTCTGTATTCAAATTTGCACATTCGACATACCATTTTCAATTAACTATACTGAAAATACGGCAAGGGATTGTCGGGAAAGGAGATATTCTTATGTCAATAGATAAATACGAAACACTAAACCAAGAAAGGAAGATACAGCACACAAAGAGAAAGGTTGCCGCATACTGCCGTGTGTCTACGGACAACGAAGACCAGACAAATTCATTTGAAAGCCAGCAGCGTTATTTCAGACAATATATAGAACGTAATCCCGATTGGGAGCTTTACGAAGTGTTCGCAGATGAAGGCATCTCTGGTACGAATACGAAAAAAAGGAAAGAATTTAACCGCATGGTTGCGTGTGCGAAAAACGGTGATTTTGATTTGATTGTAACAAAAGAAATCTCCCGTTTTGCGAGGAATACCCTTGATAGTATATTCTATACCCGTGACCTCAAAAAGCACGGTGTGGGTGTTATCTTTATGAATGATAACATCAACACTTTAGACGGCGATGCCGAGCTTCGCCTTGCCATTATGTCCTCGATTGCACAGGAGGAAAGCCGTAAGACTTCCGAGCGTGTGAAATGGGGGCAGAAACGCCAGATGGAGCAGGGAGTTGTGTTTGGGCGGAGTATGCTTGGCTACGATGTGAAAGACGGCAAAATGTATATTAATGAGGATGGGGCAAAAGTTGTCCGTCTTATCTTCCATAAGTTTGTAAATGAGGGGAAAGGAACTCATGTGATTGCCCGTGAGCTTCGGGAGGAGGGCATTAAGCCCATGCGTGTAAAAGAATGGCAGAATACAGTTATTCTCCGTGTTATCCGCAATGAAAAATACTGCGGTGATTTGGTGCAGAAGAAAACCTATACGCCAGACTTTTTATCCCATGAAAAGAAGTATAACCGAGGGCAAGAGGAATTTGTGATTATCAAAGACCATCATGAGCCGATTATCTCCCGTGAGCTTTTCGATAAGGCAAACCGCATTTTGGATGAAAAGTCTCTTTCACAGGAAGGAAAAGCGAAACACAGCAACCGTTATCCATTTTCTGGGAAAATCAAATGCGGATGCTGCGGTTCAAGTTATGTGGCGAGATATAAAACCCGAAAAAATGGAAGCCGCTATAAGGCGTGGCGGTGTCTTGAAGCTGCAAGGCATGGAAGCCCTCATGTGGACAAAGTAGGGAATCAAGTTGGATGCAGTGGACTTAGCATACGCAACGAAGATGCAACCCACATCATGTACCTTGTCACGAGCAGCTTAAAATACAATAAGGAGAAAATCACTAACAATTTGCTTGCTATTATCAAGTCTATTATCGCAATGGATACCGCAGGTACAGACAGTGAGAAACTAAAATCACAGATAAAAGCCATTGAACAAAAACGCACAAATCTCATTGACCTTTATACATCTGGCGATATTACCAGAGATGAATTTTCAGCAGCAAGAGCAAAGTGCGAGAATGAGATTGCCGAACTGCAATCCGTGATAGATAGCATAGACAAACAAAGGGAGATGATAGAAAAACAGCAAGAGCTTGTCGCTGAAATTACAGAAGCGATGAATGAGCTTATAAACGGTGTGGAATATGAAGATGATTTTTACAAAGAAATCTTAGATAAAATGATTGTGAATGATAAAGACCATATTGACGTGTATTTGAACCTGCTCCCCCTCAAATGGAGCTACACGGTTGCAAAAAGCGTGAACTGTCCGCAGGGTAGACCGCTAAAAAAAGCGCAAGCCCCTGAGATGGAACATTTCAGGGGCTTCTCTACCGATGTCCGTTAAAATCCCGGTCACTTCTTTATACGGCATGGTATACCGCTGGGATAAATACCGCATGGAAGCCGCCAGTTCGCCGTCCGGACCTCCGAATTGAGAAATAATCACCTGGGCAATTTTCGGGTTAGTTTGTTTGATTTTTACCGGATACTGCAGTCGTTTTTCATAATTCCACATATACTAACATCCCCCTTCCTGCCATGGCCATGGCTCATTAATCCAATTCCATCTGTCGCATGCATCAGCATCCACCGTATCAATAGTCAGCGGACCATAATATCTGGCATACTCTTTCAACGCACATTTTCGGATCTTCTGAAATTCATTGAAATACTCCAAAGCCTCTTCATCGCATGGATGTGTATCCAGAAAGAGTTTTACATCATCTACTGCAAAGCTTGCGGTATTAATTCTGTTCATTAGATCTTTTCTACAAGGTCTGTTGTCAGACATTAGCGGACACCTCCTATTCCCCGGAAAGGTTTATCTAATTCTTCAAATATTGTGCCTCGGCAGAATGCTTTTTCAACGTCGTAAATTCCACGCCACATCTGCCATGGGACATAGGCCATTGCAATCGGCATTCCGGCTAGAGCGTCGTAGTTTTCGCTCACTGCGCAAGACATTTCTCCTTCTTCGTGGCATTCCCTGCGAGGAATTTCACATGAATTTCTAACGGGTTCACAAGGACTTGGCGCAGCTATATAGGATTCTCTGGCTGAATTACATCCTTGGGGATGCTGTCTGTACGAGACTGCCTGCGTATGGTTCCCGCAGGTATTTCTTCGCTCATAATCCGGCATATTATAGCGGTAATTCGGCATATTCAAGTACTCCTTTCAAAACATTTACAATACATAGTATGGAAAATGTAAATAAAAGGTGCAAGATTTGATTTTTTTGCATCGCCCGGTTGTATTTAGGTCTTTTCCCAGATATAATAAGAGGAACTGAAGCTTGCTGTCCGCGCAGGCAGGTAAAGATTTTGTATGTTTATGGCTGGTGGCGGACAATGTTTATGGGGGAGTGTAATAATAATGGGTAATATCAGACAGATGCCGCGGACGCACTATGAGAGGGAGAGAGTGAGAGCCGGGGCAAGACAGAAGCGCAAAGTGAAGTATTTTGATTACAGCCTGCTTGCTGTGATTATATTTTTAGTGTGTTTTGGACTGGTTATGCTGTACAGCACCAGTTCTTACAGCGCTTTGCGGGTATATGAGGATGGAATGCATTATTTTAAGCGGCAGGCGTTTTTTTGTACGGCAGGGTTTGGCGGCATTTATATCATTTCTAAAATTGACTATCATATATATGCAATTTATGCTAAGAAGGTGTACGGGCTGTCGATTTTTTTGATGGCGCTGGTTATGACGCCTTTGGGGCAGAAGGTAAATGGAGCAAGACGCTGGATTAAACTTCCGTTTGACCAGCAGTTTCAGCCCTCGGAGGTGGCGAAAATCGCAATTATTTTGTTTATTCCTCTCCTGCTTTGTAAGCTGGGGAAGGAAGTACACTCTTTGCAGGGAATTATACATATATTGATATGGGGAGGATTTTCGGCAGTCTGTGTTTATATTATGACAGAGAATCTGAGCACGGCAATCATTGTAATGGGTATTTCATGTTTTATGGTGTTTGTGGTTCATCCAAAGACAGCTCCTTTTATTGTGATAGTGGCTGCAGGTTTTCTATTTCTTCTGGTGGTAGTGGCAATATTAAAGGTTGCGGTTCAAAATCCTGAGATGAGCGGGAATTTCCGTCTGCGTCGTGTGCTTGTATGGCTGGAGCCGGAGCGGTATGCGTCGAACTGGGGATACCAAGTTATGCAGGGACTCTATGCGGTGGGGTCCGGCGGCTTCTTTGGAAAGGGGCTTGGCAACAGCGCCCAGAAGATGATTATTCCAGAGGTTCAAAACGATATGATTCTTTCTATTATCTGTGAGGAACTTGGCGTGTTTGGCGCGATTATTGTGTTGATTCTATTCGGCCTGCTATTATATCGTTTGATGTTCATTGCCCAGAATGCGCCGGACATGTATGGAGCGCTGATTGCAACAGGTATTTTTGCCCATATAGCTATTCAGGTAATTCTGAATGTGGCGGTTGTGATAAATTTGATTCCGACTACAGGTATTACGCTTCCTTTTATTAGTTATGGAGGAACTTCTATCCTATTTTTGATGGCAGAAATGGGGATTGCGCTGGGAATATCCAGTAAAATTCGGTTTGAAGAATAGATAATCTTATAATTGCCCGTGTATGCTCTTGCCAAGAGTGGTTAGTATATGCTATTATTTAAGTGGTTTTAAAAACTACATGTGATAGAAGCAGATAACTTACTGTAGCATCTGCGGGAGGGTTTGATATGAGTTATAGGATTGTTGTTGATAGTTGTGGAGAATTATCTCAGGAGATGAAAGCATCCGGACATTTTGTAACAGCGTCTCTAGCGATTGATGTGGATGATTATCATATTATAGACGACGAGACATTTGACCAGAAGGAATTTTTAGAGAAGGTGGCAGCAAGTCCGAATGGACCGAAGTCATCTTGTCCGTCGCCGGAAACATACAGGGAAGCGTATCACTGTGCGGAGGAACATGTATATGCCGTTACATTATCGGCAGAGCTCAGCGGTTCTTACAACAGCGCTGTACTTGGCAAGAATTTGTATCATGAGGAGTATGGGGAGAAGGATATCTATGTATTCAATTCCCGTTCCGCATCCATTGGCGAGACGCTGATTTCGATGAAGATTGCCGAGTGTGAAGAACAGGGGATGGAATTTCAGCAGATTGTGAAAACAGTAGAAGCTTACATTGAAGGACAGAATACTTTTTTTCTGCTGGAGACATTGGAAACGCTCCGCAAGAACGGAAGGCTGACCGGCCTGAAGGCCGTTGTGGCGACAGCGCTCAATATTAAGCCGGTGATGGGCGCGACCCCGGAGGGGACGATCTGCCAGCTTGGGCAGGCGAGAGGCATGAAGAAGGCGCTTATAAAGCTTGCGGATGAAGTGGCGGCAAAAACGGTACAGGCAGAAGAGAAGATTCTGGCTATCAGTCATTGCAACTGTCCTTCAAGAGCGCAGGATTTAAAGAAGATGATGCTGGAGCGTATGAATCCCAAGGATGTTATCGTGCTGGATACGGCGGGTATCAGCAGCATGTATGCGTCGGATGGCGGAGTAATTGTGGTGATTTAGAAGTTGTTTCCTGTTTAAAAATGTGATATGATAGATGTGCTGTCAGATACGAAAAGCAGCATTTGATATGGAAAAGGAGTCAGGAGATATGAGTCAGGAAAAAGTTGACAGATATAAACAGGAAAAGGCAAACCGCAAACAGAATATGAAGAAAGAGAAAGTAAAGCAACTGTTTCGAAGATGTGTTGTCGGAGTTTTAGGACTTGCACTCATAGGTTGGCTTGGCTATTCTGCGTATAATGTATATGATACCAGCAGGCCAAAGCAGACGGCGCAGGTTGATTATACGGCGATTACAGATTTTCAGTCTGATTTGGCAGGAGCAGCGGCAGAATAGGCGTCCCGTGCAGGCTGGTCCGGTATATTTTTATTAAATTAATAGCAGTAAAATAGTTCCGCTTATGCGGAACTATTTTTCTTTGGCGGGGCCCGTAGAATTGCGCTCGATCAGGATGGAAGGGTGTTCGATCTTGATCCGTGCATTCTGGAAAAGGGTATCCGGCTTATCGTTTAGTATATCGATGTTTCGCAGTAACAAATCAAAAGCAGACTTGGCTCTCTGGTCGAGAAATAATTCAATCGTTGTGAGGGAGAGAGGCAGCAGCTTTGAGTATATCAGGTTATCGTATCCGCATACGGAATAGTCTTCCGGAATCTTGTATCCCTGTTCTAACAGGGCGTCGGCAATCCCTCTTGCCATTACGTCCGTCATACCGATAAAGGCAGTTACTCCCATGTTAAATATAGCCGGATCCTGTATAAATTCATATCCAATCGTATAGTCGTTTACTTCCCCGGATAATTCACTCTGCCAGTTTACATTTTTAGAGCGGATGAAGAGAGAGTCCTCTAGTCCATACTGGGCCATCTGGTACTTTAGTCCTTTGACGCGGGTGTGTCTTCCCAGATTTGTGTCGGGAGAGGCGGTAAACAGCATGATTTTTTTATGTCCGAGTCCCACCAGATGATCAATGAGTAATGCAGAAGACTGCATATTATCTATTTCTATAATGTCAACAGATAGGTTCTCTACCTCGTCGCATATTGCGACGATCGGGATTTTTTTCGATACTTCATTTACTTTTTCCGGATGGTTTGGGTAGGTTAGGTAAATAATACCGGAGACATGCATCTGCAGTGCAAACTGCAGATAGGAAAGCTCTAGGTCTTTGTTGCGGTTTGTATTGCATACAATTGTGCGGTATCCGTTTATGCTTGCGATATAGTCTATTTGCTGCGCCATTTGCGAATAATATGGGATGGTGAGATTCTCGCTCATTATCATAATGAATTTGGAATCGCTGGAAGAGAAATTCGGGTGTTTGTAGCCGAGTTCTCTGCAGGCTTCATAGACGGTCTGAATGGTTTGCTCAGAAAATCGTGCCGAGCTTTTTTTATTCAGAATCATGGAAATGGTAGATTGGGATAATCCCGTCCGTGCGGCAATATCTGTCATAGTGACTTTCTTTTTATTCATAATAGAAGGTGCTCCTCGTTGTTGATAGTTTACTATACTATAACACGAATGTGTTTTCGTTACAAGTATTCAAAGAAAAATATTAATAATATTATTGAAAAATATTACTGATTTAATGAGTGTAAATAGTAGATAAATTCACAGAAAGTTGCAAATAATTAATTTGTTACAATGAAATATGAATGTATAATAGTAATAATTATTATATTGAATGGTTTGATTAATGAATTATATACAAAAAAACTAAAAATTAGTAATAATACTTGACAAATATCAACAAAAAAGATAGTATTGTAATCAAGAAAAGGAAATCAAAATATCAATAATATTAATAATTCGCTGGGATCGAATATACGACACGGTGAAAGAAGGATGGTATTGGTATTGACGAGCTGTTTATTGAAAAGAAAGAGGTGAGAAGAAGAGAATATTTTGTTGTGCTTTGACTGTTCGAAAGGACAATTTAGGGAAAGACTCAGTAAAAGGATGAATAGTTTCCGGCGGCGAAAGGCCGGATGAGAAAGGAGAAAAGGTACACATTATGAAAAAGATGATAAGTATGGTTTTGGCGCTTGTAATGTTATTGTCGCTTGCTGCCTGCAGTAAGGAAGCGGATACAGACGGCGGAAGCGAGGGGGAAGAGAGTTTAGAGGGGGTTACCATCGAATACTGGCATATTAATTCGGAGACCCAGGGAGGCCCGGCGGTAGAAGAACTGATCAAAGAATTTAATGAGACAAACGAGAAAGGGATTACGGTTGTGGGCAAATTTAACGCAAATGCATATGCGGGAGTTGCGCAGAACCTTCAGGCAGAGCTTGCGATAGGAGAATATCCGGGCGTGGTTCAGGTTGGATGGAATTATTTGAATTATTTTGCCGAGAATTTTCCGCAGTATGTAGGACCGAAGAGGATTATCGAGGAATATGTGCCGGAGGACGAAGGATATCTGGAAGAGATGCTGGAGCCTAACATTATCGAACTGGGCACGGCGGTAAACGGAGAGGTGCTGGGGCTGCCTTATGCGGCGTCTACGCCGGTTGTATTTTACAATGCGGATATTTTCCGTGATGCAGATCTTGATCCGGACAATCCGCCGGAGACCTTTGACGAGTGGCTTGAAGCGGGCCAGACCATAAAGAATAAAACCGGAAAAGAGGGTCTTTATTACGAGATTATCGCAAACACTTATACGATGAGCCCGATGATTCAGGGCGTGGGAGCCGAGATGTATGAGTTGGATAAAGACGGTAATGCGACGGCAACGTTCTATACGCCGGAAACGGTAGAGCTGTTTAAAAAATGGCAGGCTGGATTCCAGAGCGGCGCCTGTGTGGAAATTGGCTCTGAGGAAGCTCTTGGCGCATTTGCAGCGGGAGAGGTTGCAACCCAGATTGTAACGATCGGCAAGCTTGCATATATGAAGGAAAGCTGCAACTTTGATCTGAGGACAGCCCCGTTCCCGAGAACCGGTTCCGAGGAAGATTACAGTGTATGCGTTGGAGGAAATATGCTCTGCTGCTTCGCGGAGGAAGAAAAAGAAATCAAGGCATGCTGGGAGTTTATGAAATTCTTGTACGAGCCAGACAGCATGGCGAAGTGGGTAGAGGGGACAGGATATCTGCCGGTTACAAAGAGTGCCGCGGATTCGGAAGAGATGAAAGCATTTCTGGCAGAAAACGAACTGATGAACGCCTCTCTTGAGACGTGGACGGACGCAAGGTCATGGCCGAGCTGGCCGGGCGCAAACGGCATGAATGTGGATCAGGTACTGGTGGATATGCGCGATGCGATCATTTCCGGCGCGGATCCGGATACGACCATCAAAGAAACGCAGGATAAGATAAACGGTATGCTGTAATAGCTGAAATCACAGGCGGGGCGTCTGCATCATAGATGGGCAGATGTCCCGCTGTCAGTACACTAGTTTGCCAAAAAAAGGAGGGCTGGGGCTATTCTTGCAATATTTGATAGAATACGTGAGTTTTCTTTTGTATCGGTCGGGCTGCGGGTTCTGCTCTCCTGCGTGTCTGCCGGATTGATCGGTTATGAGCGGGGACGTGTGGGACGTGCGGCGGGCCTCAGAACTCATATACTGGTTGCTCTGGGAGCTTGTGTTGTGATGATTCTTGACCAGTATCTTGTGGTTTATGTGAATCCGGCTTCGGATCCGGCGCGTCTGGGAGCGCAGGTAATCAACGGTATAGGTTTTCTTGGCGCGGGAACAATACTTGTCACAGGAAAACGTGTGACGGGGCTTACAACGGCGGCGGGTCTGTGGACGACAGCCTGCGTAGGCCTCACTTACGGAGGGGGATATTTTGAAGGCGGGCTTTTGGTGACGCTTGTTATGCTGAGCGTGATGTCGGCGCTGCATAAGCTGGAGGGGCATACCTCCACACTTGTAGGGATGGAGCTGGCAGTAGAAATTGAGAGATCTGAGGATATTCCGTGCCTTCTGGATACGGTGAGGATATGCGGCGGACATGTGGTAAATGTCAGTATTGACGACGAAACAAAAAATGCTGCGAAAGGACAGCTTTATGTTCGGCTTTCCTTAAAGGTAGGCCGCAACTTTGATTCGGCAGCGATACTGAATGGCTTAACTCAGAAGATTCACGTAATTATGTTTAAAGAATTATAAGCTAAGATTTGATACGGATATGATTTGTAAGGAGGGATGTGCTGTGAAGGGCAAAGGAAGGGTGAAACCGGTTTTTGGTAAAACTCCGGGCTTTTGGAAAAAACACCGGAAGCTTGAAAAATTCGTGTATTTACTGCCTTCTATCACGATATTTTGTGTGTTTATGGTTTGGCCCATTGTATATAACATGTATTTGAGCACGATGGAATGGAATATGGTGTCGCCGACGAAAAAGTTTGTGGGATTTGATAACTACAAAAATGTATTTAGTGATCCGGGGTTCTTAAAGGCTCTGGGGAATACGGGACTTTATGTGCTGCTTATGATGGTGTTTTGTTTTGTGGCGCCGTATTTTTATTCTTATGTGATGGGAAAGCTGATTACAAGAGGCGCGAAACTGTACCGGGCGCTTATGTTTTTTCCGAGCCTTCTGTCTCTGGCGGTGGCGGCGATTGTGTTCATGTGGCTGTTTAATTCTGTTTCGGGACCGGTTGCCGAGATTTATGAGCTGTTTGGGCATGAATCGCCCCACTGGTTTACCACGTCGGGGTATGTTATCGTGGCGCTGTCGATTGCCACAGGCTGGAGGAGTTTTGGATATAATCTGATTGTATTTTTAGGCGCGATCGTAGAGGTTCCGATTGAACTGATTGAAGCTGCGAAACTGGAAAAAGCGTCAAACTGGAAAATATTCTGGCGGATTGTATTTCCGCTTACATCGCCTACCGCATTGTATGTATTTATTATTACATTTGTAATGGGGCTTCAGTATGTATTTACCCCGATACAGATGATCACAAAGGGCGGGCCGAATATGGCGAGTACGAATCTGGTATATCTGATTTACCAGTATAGTTTCCAGTTTTTCCAGACAGGACGCGCGGCGGCAGTTGCCATTATATCGCTGATTATATTCCTGCTGGTACTGCTGCTGCAGAATAGATTGAATAAGAGGGTGCATTATGAGAATTAGAAAAGAGAAAGAAAAGCAGAGTATACAGATCCGGAGCAAAGGGGAATGGAAATATCAGATTATACTGATTGTATCGCTTATCATTATGATGTATCCAATTATATATATGATTGGGACTTCATTTAAAACACTTTCTGATATCTTTGCGTCGGGTCTCAACGTATTTACGGCAAATCCGACAACGGCAAACTATACGTCAGTGTTTGCGTCGAACAATGTGCTCAGGCTTCTGAGAAATTCCCTGACGATAGCGCTGATTGTTACGGTGAGCAAGATTATTACCAGCGTCCTTGCGTCCTACTGCCTGTGCTTTATGAACCTGAAGCATCCGGAAATTATTTTCGGGCTGTTTACGGTTTCCATGTTCATTCCCTTTTCGGTCATTATGATACCGAATTATCTTACTTTGAGCCAGATGGGGCTGAACAATACGCTGTTGGGCGTGGCGCTTCCGCAGCTTGCGGACGCTATGGGAATCTATCGCATCCGGCAGTCTATGCGTTCTATACCGAAGCCGCTTATCGAGGCGGCGAGACTGGATAACGTGGGGCACTTTACAATTTTGAGAAGAATCGTACTGCCTCTGGTAAAGCCGGCGGTTATTGCAATGATTATTTTCTTCTTTATCAATTCGTGGAATGAATTTGTCTGGCCGATGCTGATATTAAAGAGAGAAGAATTATATACGATCACGCTTGCTCTGCAGACCTTTATGGATTCGGAGTCGGGCAGCGCGTGGGGGTCTTCTATGGCGCTTGCAACAATTGCCACGATGGTTCCGATGGTACTGTATATTTTTGCACAGAGGAAGATTATCGGAACCTTCATGCAGTCGGGCGTAAAGGAATAAGCAGATAAACAGGACAAGGAGTGGATGACGTGAGTACAATTGATATAGAATTTAAAAATGTTTCGAAGAGCTACGATGGGAAAAATTATATTATAAAAGGAATCGACCTGCTGATACCTTCCGGCCAGAGAACTATTCTTCTCGGACCTTCCGGATGCGGGAAAACGACCCTGCTCAGGATGATATCAGGCTTGGAAACGATTACCGACGGAGAACTCTATATGGGCGGCGAGGTGGTGAACCGTCTGGAGCCGGGAGACAGAAATGTGGCGATGGTATTTCAGAACTATGCGCTGTATCCCCATATGACCGTCGAGAAAAATATCTTGTTCGGCATGGAGATCGCAAAGATTGCGAAGGAGGAGCGGGAGAGAAGGCTGGTGCAGGCGCTGGATATGTTCGGACTGACGGATTACCGCGGCCGTTATCCGAAAGAGCTGTCCGGCGGACAGAGGCAGAGAGTTGCGCTTTGCCGTGCGCTGGTTAAGAGGGCGCCGTATTTTCTTCTGGATGAACCGCTGTCCAATCTGGACGCACAGCTAAGGACCATGGCCCGGGCGGAGCTGGTCCGGATGCATAAGGTGTATCTTCCTACGTTTATCTATGTTACCCATGACCAGGTGGAGGCGATGACCATTGGAGAGAAAATTGTAGTGTTAAATGAAGGAAAAATTCAGCAGTATGATTCGCCGGACGTGATTTATAATCAGCCGAAAAATGTATTCGTTGCAAAATTCATCGGCGCTCCAAGCATGAATATAGAGGAGGCGGCTGTGGATGGAAAGAACCTGATTGTTTCCGGTACGAAAGTACCGATTCCGGCGGCGTGGAGGGAAAAGATCGGAAACAGAACGAAAGTGAAGTTTGGAATCAGGCCGGAGCATGTGGAACTGATGACGGAACCCGCCGGGCCGCAGGTGCAGGTTCACTATGTGGAAAATCAGGGAGACAAGAAGTCCATCGCATTTCTTCTGGACGGAGAGATCTTCATGGCGACTGCCGGAACGCATTTTGAAACGCAGGATACCATGTATTTAAAGATGGATTGGGACAGGATGCATCTATTTGACGCGGATACAACAGAAAATGTAGGTTACCCGGGAGGGGAGGAGAAAAAATGACAGATATCGTAGTAAGTACGTCGGCATATCTTGCATTTAATATCGTAGCGATGCAGGATCTTGACAGGAATCTTGGGGTGGAGGCGCTGATTGAAAATGCAAACGACCATGTATGGCGCAGGGCATTTGAAGTGCTGTTAAAGGACAGACCCAGCCAGTTTACCATTCACGGACCGTTTTTATTTATGGATTTGTCCCATAAGGACTGTAAATTCGATGAGGTAATTGAGAATTATAAGTGGACCTTTGATTATGCAAAGAAGTATGATGCAAAACATGTGGTGCTGCATCCTCATGGCTATATTGATAATTTCAGGGACGAGACTAGAGAGTCCCGAAAGGGGCGCTGCATAGAGCGGGTAAGCCGTCTGGCTGAACTTGGCCATGAATTTGGGGCGAATCTTCTGGTGGAGAATCTCTGCTATCCGGAAATTCTTTTTGAACAGGAAGAATATGTTGCATTATTCCAGCAGATCCCCTATATAAAATCGCTGATTGACGTAGGACATTCCCTGATTAAAAAATGGGATGTACCAAAGCTTCTTCAGGATCTGGGCGATACCATCGACGCGTTTCACATTGACGACAATGACGGCGTAACAGACCAGCATGTCAGGCTGGGTGATGGAGTGCTGGATTACAAGGAATTTTTTGACGCGTATAAGAAATATTGCGGCAGAGCCCGCCTGGTGCTGGAATATCTGGGGGTTCCTACTGCCGGAATCGAGGCAAGCGCAGAGTGGATTCGCGGATTAGCAGAATAGCGAAGAGAGGAACGATATATTTTATAGAATGTAGAAAGGATTGGGATTATGGATATTATAATAAGCCATTTACCTTATATTGGATACAGTGTTTTCCAAATGACAGAGATTCCAAAACAATATGGCGTAGAAATATTCGCTGAGTACGGCGACGATTATTACTGGAAGCATCAGTTAAAAAAGATTATGGATAGAAGGACGGGGAAGCTGAGCATACACGGACCTTTTTGCGAGATTAATCTTGCGGCCGAAGACTGCGCGTTTGAAGAGGTGAAGGAAAGTTTTCGGCGCACCTTCGATATGGTTAGTACATATCATGCGGTACACTGTGTACTGCATCCCCACGGGCCCGTCCCTTATCCGGGATTTGACCGAAAAGAAGGCTGCAGGCGCGCCTTGGAGCGGACGCTGATTCTAGATGAGATGGCACGCAGTCTGGGAGTGGAACTTCTGGTGGAAAATATGCCATTCACCGACCAGATCATGGATCAGGAAGCGTTCCTTAGGACCTTCGGGCCGGAAAAACACCTGCAGTTTCTGATCGATACCGGACACGCCATCTTAAACCACTGGGATATGGCGGCGGTTATGGAAGAACTGGGAACCAGAATCCGGGCATACCATGTCCACGACAACTATGGGGACTACGACGCCCACCTAAAAGTAGGCGAAGGCCCCACCGACTGGAAGAAATTCTTCCGGGATTACAAGAACTACACCCCGGATGCCCGCCTGGTACTGGAATACGCCCAAGGTCCCATAGAGGACATCACAAAAAATATCAGTTTAGTAGAGCAGCTCTACAAAGAAGCCTAAACATCTAACTATACGAATAGAAAACCTCCGCTTACATGCACGATTTTTACCGGATCATATACAGCGGTGGTTTTTTATATATGTTATAGTTATGGCGGCCGGCGGCCGGGGCTGCGGTGAGCGGCGGAAAGCCGCGATATGGGGCGGCAGGAAAAGACAACATTTCAGCGGACTAACTGCTAACTGCGGCTAAGAATCTCAGGAATGCCTTCGATTCTAAGTCTCCGTAAGCAGTGGATTCCGCTTCCACTAAAAACGTCTTTTTATATCCTGCTGTCCCATACCGCAGCTTTCCGCCTCTCACCGCAGCCCCAGCCGCCGACTGCCATACTATAACAGGCACTTTGTGGAGCGCGTTACTGTTTGCAGGGTGTTTGTTAACAGCGGGTTGAATCCGTGTACACTCTCTAAGCAGACAATTCAGAAGCGCTTTTAATGGAGATGAAATAGCGGCTTATCGAGGCTTAGCCACGAAGGCTCTCCTGAGTGGCTTAGTCTCGGTTGGCCGGTAGTTCATCGGAATGTTGCTTCGTCTGCTTAGAGAGTGTACACGGATTCAACCCGCGTCCTCCAATCACCATGTGACCTATAACTGAAGCACATTCCAATTTTCATTTTTCTAAAAAAGGGGTTGAAATCACCCATAAGATGGAGTACAATGGTCTCAAGTGGTAGAAAGTGGAGGGAAGTGGTATAAAGTGGTTCAAATGTGGAAGAGCCCTTTGTACATTTCATAAAAGCTGCTGGGGAGCTGCTTTTAGTGAAAGAGGGTGAGTTCTATGTTGAAGGGAGAGTACAGCCATAATATCGACCCCAAGGGGAGATTGATCATTCCTGCAAAGTTTCGTGACGATTTAGGGGAGCATTTCGTCATAACTAAGGGAATGGAGAACTGCCTGTACGTATACCCGGAGACAGAATGGAACGCATTCGAGGAGAAGCTTAACGCCCTGCCAACCACCACGGACAAGAACGCAAGAAAATTTGCCTATTTCTTTCAGGGATCGGCAACCGACGGCGATCTTGATAAGCAAGGAAGAACACTGGTGCCTTCTGTTTTAAGAGATTATGCAAAGCTTGAGAAGGAAGTCGTATTTATCGGTATGGGGAAGCGTGCCGAGATTTGGGACAAGGCCAGATGGGATGCGAAGAATGCTGAAGTGGAGGCAGATATCGAGGATATTGCATCCGAGATGGAAGCCAGTGGATTCAGTATCTAGGGGAGCAGGATATGGAATTCAATCATAAATCAGTATTGCTTAAGGAGACAATTGACGGCTTATGTGTAAAGCCAGAGGGCATCTATGTGGACGGCACGCTGGGCGGTGGAGGACACAGCTATGAAGTGTGCGCCAGATTAGGTGAAAAGGGGAGTATTATAGGAATAGACCAGGACGAAGCCGCAGTCAGGGCGGCAGGCGTCCGTTTAAAGGACTTCGGGGAGAAGGTTACAATAGTCCGGAGCAACTATTGTAATATGAAGTCTAAGCTTCATGAATTAGGCATTGACAGAGTCGATGGGATCATGCTGGATCTGGGCGTATCGTCTTATCAGTTAGATACGGCAGACCGGGGATTCTCCTATCGTGAGGATGCGCCCTTGGACATGCGGATGGATAGACGTCAGGAGACGACGGCAAGGGACATTGTCAATGGCTATAGTGAGATGGATCTCTGCCGCGTGATCCGCGATTACGGGGAGGACAAGTTCGCGAAGAACATTGCCAGACATATCGTTAGGGAGCGCAGCAGAAGACCCATTGAGACTACCGGGGAACTGACAGAGATTATAAGAGGGGCCATTCCGATGAAGTATCAGAAGAAGGGCGGCCATCCGGCGAAACGGACGTTTCAGGCAATCCGCATTGAGCTGAACAGGGAATTAGAGGTTCTTTCCGAGTCGCTGGACGATATGATTGATATATTGAATTCAGGTGGAAGGTTATGTATCATAACCTTCCATTCGTTAGAAGACAGAATTGTCAAGAATGCTTTCAGGAAAAATGAGAACCCCTGTACATGCCCGAAGGATTTTCCCGTGTGCGTGTGCGGCAAGGTCTCGAAGGGGAGAGTTATTACTAGGAAGCCTATACTGCCGGGGGAGGCGGAACTTTCTGAAAACAGCCGTGCAAAGAGTGCGAAGCTGCGGATCTTTGAACGGGCATAGAGGGAGTGCGGCTGGCAGGACGGGCGGTGTTGTATAAGTCAAAAATCCCGCAGCAAGCTGACGGGTATTTGGTCTACGCTACGCTTCGGTCGGTGCTGATCATGCGCCGCCGGCGCATAGCACCCCTCGCGGCAGTCGCCAAATATCCATGCAAGCATGGCTGCTTGGCTCGTTGATTTGCGGGAATTAAGAAAGGGGAGAAGGATATGGCAAGGGGAGCGTCGGCAGGCAGGAGACAGCCGTCATCATATAGAATAAATAATGCGGGCCAGCGTCAAATGTATGTTTACGGAAGCGCAGCGCCAAATCCGGTTTATGAACCGGAGAGACGAAGACGTCAGCCCAGAAGACGAAAGAAAGTCAGCAGCCAAGTGAAAGAGAACCGCAGACAAGCAATGGGCATTAACAAAGCTTATGTGGTATTTCTGTCATTTGCGGCAGTATTGATGCTGGTTGTGTGTGTCAATTATGTACAGCTCCGGTCTGAGCTTACCAGCCGTTCCAAGCATATTACGGCGCTTCAGAAAGAGCTTGTGTCGTTAAACGAGGAGAATACGACAAAATATAATTCAATCATGGACAAGGTGAATCTAGAAGAAATCCGTGAGAAAGCTATCAATGAACTTGGTATGGTATATGCGTCGGATAGCCAAGTGATTGAGTACGATAATCCTACCGGAGATTATATTAAGCAGTATGACCAGATTCCGGAGGAGGGCGTGCTGGCAAATTCGGCTGACGTACAAAACTAGGGTGATAATATGACGAGAAAATCAAAGTATTATTTAATAAAAAAATTTCCGAAATTTATGCAGAAAAAACTGGTATTACTGTATGTAGGCGTGATACTGGTTTTTGCTATTTTAGTGTTAAGAATCACGATTATTAATGCCAGTAAAGGAGACCGGTATACAAGAGTTGTGTTAGAGCAGCAGCAGTATGACAGCCGGGTTATTCCGTATAAAAGAGGAGATATCTTAGATTGCAACGGGACAAAGCTGGCAACCAGCGAGCGCGTTTATAATGTAATTCTAGATATCAAGGCGACAGCCAGTGACAAGAAATATATCGATCCGACCATTCAAGTATTGGAGGACTGCTTCGAACTGGATGGTGATGAGATACGTGAATTGATGGAGGATAATCCGGACAGCCGGTATACCATCTTAAAAAAAGGCGTTGAGTATGCCAAAGCCAAGGAATTTAAAGAAATTGATGCGGATAAGAAGACATATCCTAATGTTTACGGCATCTGGCTGGAGGAGGATTATGTAAGGAAATATCCGTATAATGCACTGGCCTGTGATGTGATTGGGTTTACCTCAGACGGCAACGTCGGAAATAATGGAATTGAAGGATATTATAATTCTGTATTAAATGGAACAAACGGTCGGGAATACGGTTATTTGAATACGGATTCTTCTGTGGAGAGGACGGTAAAAAAACCGACCAACGGGGATACGGTAGTATCCACTTTAGACCTTCAGGTGCAGAGTATTGTGGAGAAGCATATCATAGCATTTAATGATGCCCGCAAGAATTATGCGTATCCGGGAGAGGGAAGCGTCAATACGGCAGTCATCGTAATGAATCCGCAGAATGGGGAGATTATTGCAGAAGCTTCCTATCCTAATTATGACTTGAACAGTCCAAGGGATTTAACAAAGTATTATACAGAAGAACAGATTAAGGAGATGACGGAAGAAGAGAAGCTAGAGGCAATGAATAAGCTGTGGAGGAACTTCTGCATCAGCGATACCTATGAACCGGGGTCTACCATCAAGCCGTTTACGGTAGCGGCGGGGCTGGAAATCGGTGCGCTGACTGGAAATGAGAGCTTTACCTGCGGCGGCATGCTGCATATCGGGGATCATGATATTCACTGTGTTAATAAGGAGGGACATGGAACCCAGACTTTGAAGGAATCGGTGGAAAATTCCTGCAATGTGGCTTTGATGCAGATTGGCAGCATGATCGGCAGGGAGGAGCTGTGCAAATATCAGCATATTTTTGGTTTTGGAGAGCTGGCCGGAATAGATCTTCCGGGAGACGCTTCCACGGCGGGGCTTCTTTATACGCCGGAAACAATGGATGACGCCAGTCTTGCTACCAATGCGTTTGGGCAGAATTTCAATGTAACCATGACCCAGCTTGTATCCGGCTTCTGTGCCTTGATAAATGGGGGAGATTACTATGAACCTCACATTGTAAAGCAGATATTGGATGAAAACGGAAATGTAGTTGACAATAAAAATTCAGTGCTTGTAAAGCGTACTATTTCCGAGGAAACTAGTACAATGGTTAAAGATTACATGCGCGGAGTTGTATTAAACGGAAGCGGCACTAAGGCTAACTTGGAGGGCTATGAGGTAGGAGGAAAGACAGGAACAGCGGAAAAGCTTCCCCGTGATAATGGGAAATATTTGGTATCTTTTATCGGCTATGCACCTCAGGAGAATCCGGAAGTAGTAGTTTATGTTGTAATTGACGAGGTAAATGATTACGATCAGGGTCAGAGCGGGCTTGCAGTACAGCTTGCTGCAGACATTATGAAAGAGATATTTCCTTATCTTGGAATTACCCCTATGCCGGGTTATGATCCGGAGACCTTGGGAACCGTAAAGCAGGATGAAGAAGATGTAATCACCTATTCGGATGATTATGAAGATGATTATGAAGATGATTATGAAGACGGTTATGAAGACGACTATGAAGATGATTATGATTATGAAGACGAAGATTCGGAAGCCGGCTACGGCACAGAAGAATAATATATCTGGCATATGACGCTGCAAATGCGGCCGGGAATTTGACTGGTACATTTTTCATCCTGAAGCCTTTCAAAATAAATATAAAGAATTTGGAATAACCTTGCATGACGTGCCGTAAACTATAGGGAATCGTTATGTGAGGTTTTTTGCTTGAAAAATAAAACATATAATAAGAAGAAAATCTGCATTGTGTTTTTCTTTGCGCTGGCGGTTATCATTTTTTTGATCGGAAGGCTGGTATATCTGATGGTATTTGACGCAGAGTATTATCAGAAAAAGGCAAAGGATCTTCATGAGAGAGAGCGTGATATCAAGGCCGCCAGAGGGGAGATCGTGGATGCGAAGGGAACGGTGCTTGCTACTAACCGCACAGTCTGTACGATTTCAGTTATCCACAGTCAGATTACAGATTCGGAGGGTATCATCCGCGCCTTATCTGATATTCTGGAAATGGACGAGGATACGGTGCGCGCCAGAGTGGAAAAGGTGTCTTCCATTGAGAGGATTAAGACCAATGTGGATAAAGAGATCGGAGATAAAATCCGGAATCTGGAGCTTGACGGCGTGAAGGTAGATGAAGATTTTAAGCGATATTATCCCTATAATGAACTTGCATCTACCGTCCTCGGTTTTACCGGAGGAGATAATCAGGGAATTATTGGACTTGAGGTGAAATACGAAGATTATTTAAAAGGAAAAAACGGCAAGATACTTACAACGACGGACGCCAGAGGCGTAGAGCTAGAGGGAGTTGCGGAGGATCGTGTTGAGCCGGTGGCGGGAAATACTTTACAGCTTAGTCTGGACTATAACATTCAGATGTATGCCCAGCAGATGGCTGAGAAGGTTATGGAAGAAAAGCAGGCGGACGGTGTTTCCATTATCCTGATGAATCCCCAGAATGGGGAGCTGGCAGCCATGGTAAATGTACCGGAATTTAATTTGAATGACCCCTTTACCCTGCCGGGAGGGACGGAAGGGATGTCTGAGGAGGAAAAACAGAATGCCTTGAACCAGATGTGGAGGAACCGGAGCATCAACGATACTTACGAGCCGGGTTCTGTATTTAAGACGGTAACAGCGGCGGCTTGTTTAGAAGAAGGAGTAGTGTCTCTAGAAGATACCTTTAGCTGCCCAGGGTATTATGTAGTAGAGGACAGGAAAATCCGGTGCCACAAGGTCGGAGGCCATGGGTCGGAGACCTTTGTACAGGGGATCCAGAATTCCTGCAATCCGGTTTTTATCAATATCGGCCTTCGGCTGGGAGTGGATTCATTTTATAAGTACTATCAGCAGTTCGGCCTGCTGGGAAATACCGGAGTAGATCTTCCGGGGGAGGCATCCACTATTATGCACAATAAAGAAAATATCGGGCAGGTGGAGCTTGCTACCATGTCCTTTGGCCAGTCTTTTCAGATTACGCCGGTGCAGATGGCGGCAACAGTCAGTTCTATAATAAACGGAGGGCAGAGGGTGACGCCGCATTTTGGAGTGCGTGTGCTGGATAAGAATGGAGAAGTGGTGGAAACCTTCGACTATGACAAGGGAGATAGGACTCTCTCAGAAGAAACGTCAGCGACCATGCGAATGCTTTTAGAGAGCGTTGTGGCAGAGGGAGGAGGAAATAAGGCGGCCATCGAAGGTTACCGGATCGGGGGAAAAACGGCAACCTCCCAGACGCTTCCAAGAAGCGCCAATAAATATATTTCCTCTTTTATCGGATTTGCTCCGGCGGATGACCCTCAGATTGTGGGAATGTGTATCATATATAACCCGAAAGGGGTGTACTATGGAGGGACGATTGCAGCGCCGGTTATCGGAACAATTTTTGAAAATGTACTTCCCTATCTTGGCATTGAAAAAGAATAGGAAATGCAGTATACTATTGTAGGTTAAGGGCAAATAACAAAAGAAATGACGAGGTGTAATATGGATTATAAAATATTTCTGCCGGTTCTTATCTCATTTGCGATTAGCGCGGTTATGGGACCGGTAATTATTCCCGTTCTGAGGAAACTAAAGATGGGACAGACAGAACGGGAAGAAGGGGTCAAAGAACATTTGAAGAAAGCCGGAACTCCGACGATGGGCGGCGTGATTATTTTGCTGAGCATTGTTATTACGTCTATATTTTATATCCGGAGCAATTCTCAGATTATCCCGGTTCTTTTTGTAACGCTGGGATTTGGCTTGATTGGGTTCTTGGATGATTATTTAAAAGTGGTTATGAAGCGTTCGGATGGTTTGTACCCGAAACAAAAGATGGCGCTGCAGATAATAGTGACTGCCATATTTGCATTTTATCTGGTGAAGGTAGCCCATATTCCGTTATCGATGCTGATCCCTTTTTCTGGAGGAAAGTATTTGGATTTGGGCTGGTTTGCAATTCCGCTTTTGTTTATTGCGGTGATCGGCACGGTAAACGGCGTGAATTTTACGGATGGATTAGATGGTCTTGCGTCTAGCGTTACAGTTCTTGTGGCAACATTTTTTACTGTGGTTGCCATTGGAACAAAGAGCGGAATTGAACCTGTTACCTGTGCGGTAGTGGGTGCTCTGCTGGGATTTCTGCTGTTTAATGTGTATCCTGCCAGTGTGTTTATGGGGGATACAGGCTCTTTGGCGCTGGGAGGTTTTGTCGCTTCTGCGGCGTATATGCTTCAGATGCCGCTATTTATCCTGATTGTAGGGTTGATCTATTTGGTAGAAGTGCTGTCTGTTATGATACAGGTGACGTATTTCAAGAAAACCGGCGGCAAGAGATTTTTTAAGATGGCGCCGATCCATCATCATTTTGAACTGTGCGGATGGTCAGAAACCAGAATTGTCGCTGTATTTTCTATTGTAACGACAATATTGTGTCTGATTGCCCTGATGGTTATGTAATATTAGGAGGAAATTATGAAGGTAGCAGGAAAAAAGGTCCTTGTATTTGGTTCCGGTATCAGCGGCACCAGCGCGGCAGGGATTTTAGAAGGACAGGGAGCTTATGTTACGCTCTATGATTCCAATGAAAAATTGGAGGAAGAGGCGGTTCGTGAAAAGATGCGGGAAGGATGCAGGACAAGGATTGTGCTTGGGGAATTTCCAGAACAGCTTTTGGAGGAATTGGATCTGGTGGTTATCAGTCCGGGTGTGCCTACAGATCTTCCTGTTGTTCATCGTATGAGGGAGAAAAATATTCCGGTAATCGGCGAGGTGGAACTTGCCTATGAACTTGGCAGGGGGGACGTGCTTGCTATTACGGGAACCAATGGTAAGACGACGACTACAGCGCTTCTTGGGCAGATTATGAAAGATGCAAGGGAAAGTGTGTTTGTGGTGGGAAATATTGGAACTCCCTATACTAATGTGGTAGAAGAGACAAGGGAGGATTCGGTTGTTGTTGCGGAGATGAGCAGTTTTCAGTTGGAGTCTATCGTGGATTTCAGGGCGCGGGTGTCCGCTATTTTGAATATTACGCCGGATCATTTGAACCGTCATCATACTATGGAGGCCTACATAGAGGCAAAGAAGAATGTGGCGAAGAATCAGAGGCCGGAAGATACTTGCGTGCTGAATTATGAAGATGAAATTTTGCGGGATTTTGGAAAAACTTTGGCCGGGCAGGTTCTATATTTCAGCAGCCGGCGTAAACTAGAGAAAGGTATTTATCTGGATAATGGCAGTATCATCTACCGGAATCCGGAGGAGTGTGTGGTATGTCATGTAAAGGATCTGAAGCTTTTAGGGACCCACAATTATGAAAATGTAATGGCCGCAGTAGCAATGGCGTCAATTTACGGGATTCCTATGGAGAGTATCCGGAGAACTATACGGGAATTTGCCGGTGTGGAGCACAGGATTGAATTTGTAACTGAAAAAGATGGAGTTGCATACTATAATGACTCAAAGGGTACTAACCCGGACGCTGCAATCAAGGGGATTGAAGCAATGATCCGTCCGACCTATCTGATTGGCGGAGGCTACGATAAGCAGTCCTCATATAAGGAGTGGATTAAGAGCTTTGCAGGCAGGGTGAAAAAGCTCCTTTTGGTTGGACAGACAAAGGAGAAGATTGCAGAGGAAGCGAAGGAATGTGGATTTACGGATATTCTGCTTTTTGATTCGTTTGAGGAAGCAGTTCTTACGGCTGCAAAGCTGGCGAAACCCGGAGATGCGGTGCTGCTCTCGCCGGCGTGTGCGAGCTGGGGCATGTTTAAGAATTATGAGGAACGGGGCGATAAATTCAAAGAGATTGTAAATTCCTTATAAGGAGGCCGCGGTTAAAGTGCCGGATTCAAAAAAGAAAAAATATGATTATACGCTTCTTACGGCGCTGTTTCTACTTATGATAATGGGGCTTGTGATTTTATACAGTACCAGTGCATACAACGGAGAAGTGAAGTTTCATGATTCTTTTTACTATCTGAAAAAACAGTTATTTGCCACGCTGCTTGGCGTTGCGGCAATGTTTGTAATGGCAGGCATGGATTATCATATCTGGAGGAGGTTTGCGATTCTTGGATATGTGGCGGCGATTTTTTTATCCGTTGCGGTTATGCTGTTTGGAGATGAATATAATGGGTCCAAAAGATGGCTGTCTTTAGGGCCTTTTTCATTTCAGCCTTCCGAGTTTGCCAAAGTAGCGGTGATTTTGTTTCTGGCGTATCTGGTTACTAAGAATGTGAAAACAATGGGAAATATGCGGACGATGGTTAAAATAATGGTCAGTATTCTGCCGATTGTGGGACTGGTGGGGGCCAGCAATTTAAGTACCGCAATTATTATTCTGGGAATCGGGGTCATTTTGATCTTTGTGGCAAGTCCGAAATATGCGCAGTTTATCTGGATGGGACTGCTTGGCTGCGGATTTATGGGAATCTTTCTGGCGTTGGAGAGTTATCGGCTGGAGCGGCTTGAAATATGGAGAAATCCGGAAAAATTCGAAAAGGGCTACCAGACGCTGCAGGGATTATATGCAATTGGCTCCGGCGGCCTCTTTGGAAGAGGGCTGGGAGGAAGCGTACAGAAGCTTGGATTTGTGCCGGAAGCGCAGAACGATATGATTTTTTCTATTGTATGCGAGGAATTAGGATTGTTTGGAGCGGGATTTATACTGATATTATTCTTGATTTTAATCTGGCGCTTTTTTGTGATAGCAACCCATGCCGCAGATTTGTTCGGAGCTCTGATTGCATCGGGAGCCATGGCACATATGATGATACAGGTGATATTAAATATAGCGGTTGTTACAAATACAATACCAAATACGGGAATTACGCTGCCGTTTATCAGTTACGGGGGAACTTCGGTTGTATTCCTGCTTCTGGAAATGGGACTTGTACTCAGTGTGTCTTCTTTGGTAAAATGATATGGGGTATGAAGCTGTGTAGGCAGTATAATCTGCTAAGGAGGAGTATAAATGGCAAGACGAAGGAAAAAGAGAAGAAAAAGCCATAGGCTGTACGCGCTGATTGTAATAATACTTGGAATTGCAATTATTGCCGCGTCCATTTATCTTTTGTTTTATGTACAGGGAATAGAAGTAAAGGGCAATGACTATACAGAGGATAAGGTTATTCTGGAATCGGTTCAGAAGGATAAGTATTCGGTTAATTCGCTGTATTTACTGATAAAATACCGTTTTAAGGAATATGAGGTTCCGGGAAGCCTTACTTCTATTAAGGTAGGGCTTAAAAATCCATGGACGGTTAAGATTATGGTAAAGGAAAAGCCAATTATCGGTTATATTACGGAGGATGATAACTATGTGTTCTTTGATAAAACAGGGACCGTGGTATTAAAGAGCAGGGAGCTAAGAGAGGGAGTTCCCGGTATTGAGGGAGCGGATGTGGGGGAGACAAAGCTCTATAAACCGTTGAAAATAAAAGATGAGAAACTGCTGAAAGCGATTCTGGACGTAGCGCAGGAGGTTAAGAATTATGACTTGCAGCCGGACCGGATTGTCTGCGCAGAAGATGGGATTGAACTGTATTTTGGAAGTGTCCGGGTTGTGCTTGGAATGAATGTAACAACGGAGAAGATGGCGCAGATTACGCCGATTCTGGCGAAATTAGAAGGCAGGGCCGGAACCCTTAATCTTCGTTATTTTGAGGATGAGACCAACGTTATAGCGTTTACCGCAGATCCGCCGGAGGATCCTGCCGTAGAAGAGGGAGAGGATACTGCTGGCGGCGACGGCAGTGATGATTCAGAAGATGGTTACTCAGAAGAGGATTATTACGGAGACGATTATAGCAGCGAGGATTATTACGGAGACGATGATTCGGAAGATGATTACGATGAATATTCGGATGATGATTATAACGAGGATGATTATTTTGAGGATGATGGGTATTAAAGAAGAAAAAAGGTTGCTAAAAAGGGCAAATACCTATTGATATTTTGCGCAAAAGCCTATATTATAGTATATATATGGCAAAGTCTGTGTATGCTGCGTCTACCAGTTATAGACGATAAGGGATGTATATTTATATTATAAGGATAACGAAGGAGGAGAAACCCTTGCTGGAAATTAAGACAAACGAATCAGAAGCGGCGGCAAAAATAATTGTTGTAGGTATCGGCGGAGGCGGTAATAACGCTGTAAACCGCATGATCGATGAACAGATTGCCGGTGTTGAATTTATAGCTATTAATACAGATAAACAGGCGCTTCAGCTTTGCAAAGCGCCTACACTCATGCAGATTGGGGATAAGATTACAAAGGGGCTTGGAGCAGGAGCAAGGCCTGAGGTTGGAGAGAAAGCCGCCGAGGAGAGTGCGGAGGAGGTTTCCGCCGCTCTTAAGGGAGCTGACATGGTATTTGTCACCTGTGGTATGGGAGGCGGAACCGGAACTGGCGCTACGCCTGTTGTAGCGCGTATTGCCAAAGAGCAGGGAGCTCTTACCGTAGGCGTTGTGACAAAGCCTTTCCGTTTTGAGTCCAAGACCCGTATGAATAATGCGCTGGGCGGGATTGAGAAATTAAAGGAGAGCGTGGATACGCTGATTGTTATTCCGAATGACAAGCTGCTTGAGGTGGTTGACAGAAGAACTACCATGCCGGAAGCATTGAAGAAGGCGGACGAGGTATTACAGCAAGGTATCCAGGGTATTACGGATTTGATTAATGTTCCTTCACTGATTAACCTTGACTTTGCGGATGTACAGACTGTTATGACGGATAAGGGCATTGCCCATATTGGTATTGGTCAGGGACGCGGAGATGATAAGGCTCTTGAAGCTGTAAAGCAGGCGGTGGAGAGTCCGCTGCTTGAAACAACTATTGCGGGGGCGTCTCATGTAATTATCAACGTTTCCGGAGACATTACGCTGATGGACGCTTCGGATGCGGCAGAGTTTGTACAAGATCTTGCCGGTGAAGATGCGAATATTATTTTTGGCGCTATGTATGACGATTCCAAAGCAGATGAAGCTACTATCACTGTGATTGCAACGGGATTACATAACGTAGGCGGCACATCCTCTAAGCTGAAGTCCAGATTAGAGGGCGTACAGCGCCAGACGATGGTTCCTCCGGCATCTTCTTATGAGAGGCCGGTATATTCACCGAGAGTAGACCTTGGCGGAGCCGCAGGGTTAAAAGGACAGACGGCCGCACTTCCGAGAAGGACCGTAGGCGGAACAGCTCCGACTTTGGATACTCCAAAAGTGCCGACCTCAAAAGTTAAAGAACAGTCTATTAAAATACCAGATTTCTTCAAAAAATAAGCAATTCATAAAGGGACACCGGAATTTCCGGTGTCCCTTTTTTGGAGCAGAATTTTATCCTCTTACTTCTTTTAAGAGAAATCTATTGCGAGGCCTGTCGAAAGAATCTTATTTTTTCTCAGCAGTATCTGACAAATTCTTTGTTGGCCATCCCCTATAATATGTTTTGCCCGGATGACGAACCAGCGTCTAGATGTCTGACGCCGTTTCTGTATCCGGAGGAAAATTGAAAAGAGGACGGAATGTGTATTATGAACTGTACATAGACGTATTGTTTTTAGTGAACTTCCTGATGGACTACATATTGCTCCTCGTTACAAAAAAGGTATTAAGGATTTCTTCCTCTTATGGAAGGATCTGCATCGGAGCCCTGACTGGGGCCTTTCTTACCTGTCTTGTGACGGCTGTCGGGATTCCGTTTACGTTTATCAAGGTCATACTGTTCTATGTGCTGGTGCCGTCGGCGATGCTGGCAGCCGGAATCCCCTTAAAAAGCCCTGATAGATTCATGCGGGCCCTGATCACACTTTATATCAGCGGCTTTCTGGTGGGAGGGATTTTTGCGTATCTGGACCAGTATGTGCAGGTCGGAAGTTTGTTTTTTGCCCTTGCCATGGCGAGCTATTATCTGGCCTCCGGCGCGCTGAAAATGCTGTCTTTGTTATTCCATTTTGGAGAATCCCATTGTCTGGTAACCCTGAGCTTTGGGGGAGAAAGCTGCAGGGCGGAGGCTATTGTGGATACAGGAAACCGCTTAAGAGACGAGGCCAGCGGAAAAGCAGTCAGTATTATCAGCAGAAAACTTGCGGAGCGGCTTCTCGGGGAGGGGACGCCGGAAGGGATCCGTTATATTCCCTACCAAACGATCGGAAAGGGAAAGGGCGTGATTCCGGTAATACCGATAGATTCTATCTGTATAGACGGCAGAGAAGAGCGGCAGGTAAAACACCCGATGGTTGCAATCAGTGAAGATTCCTCTTTTGGAAATGGATATGATGTGATATTAAACCCAGATATATAAGCAGGAGGATGGAAAGAATGATGAATTTAGCAGTACCCGGCAAATGGAGATGGAAGATGATTCCGAATATGAGGACATTCTTATTTCCGGAGTCCCGGGAGGTTTACTATATTGGAGGGGCGGATATTCTGCCGCCTCCGCTGAACGCTAAGGAGGAGGCAGAGACAATTGCAGAAATCGGGACCGAGACAGACCAGAAGGCCAAAAAACTTCTGATTGAGCATAATCTCCGGCTGGTGGTGTACATAGCAAAAAAATTTGACAATACGGGGATTGGAGTGGAGGATTTGATTTCCATAGGGACCATAGGGCTGATCAAAGCGATCAATACCTTTAATCCGCAGAAAAAAATCAAGCTGGCCACCTATGCTTCGCGGTGTATTGAGAATGAGATTTTGATGTATCTACGGAGAAATAATAAGACAAAGCTGGAGGTGTCCATTGATGAGCCGCTGAATGTGGACTGGGATGGAAATGAACTTCTGCTTTCGGATATTCTTGGAACCGACGAGGATACCATATACCGGGATCTGGAGAGTGAGGCGGAGCGCAAGGTGCTTATTAAGGCTCTCGGAAGGCTGTCGGGAAGGGAGCAGATGATCGTCCGTATGCGGTTTGGGATCGGTACGAAGGACGGGGAGGAGAAAACCCAGAAGGAGGTGGCGGATATGCTGGGAATATCCCAGTCCTATATTTCCCGTTTGGAGAAAAAAATCATGCAGAGATTAAGACGAGAAATGGTAAAATACGTCTGAATGTGATACACTAAAAGAAAAAGGGGATGAATTCATGAAGCTAACATTTATTGGCGCGGCCCATGAAGTTACCGGAAGCTGTCATCTGCTTCAGGCGTGCGGAAAAAACATTCTGGTGGACTGCGGACTTGAGCAGGGGCCGGATCTGTATGAGGCGCAGGAAATTCCGGTGGGTGCGGCGGACGTTGATTACATACTGCTGACCCATGCGCATATCGACCATTCGGGAAAGATACCGTTTCTCTGTAAGCATGGTTTTCAGGGAGAGATTGTGACAACCTTTGCAACCTCTGATCTGTGCCGTATTATGCTCCGTGACAGTGCGCACATTCAGGAATTTGAGGCGGAATGGAGAAACAGAAAGGGAAGAAGAAGCGGCGCGCCGGAGTTTGAACCGCTCTATACGATGGAGGATGCAGAGGCGGCGATTAAGCTTCTTGCACCTTGCGGATATGACCAGAGAATTACGCTGTGTGAAGGCATTGAAGTAAGATTTACGGATGTGGGGCATCTTCTTGGGTCCGCCAGCATTGAGGTATGGATTACGGAGGACGGGATATCGAAGAAGATCGTATTTTCCGGCGATGTGGGAAACTTAAACCAGCCCATCATTAAGGATCCGCAGTATGTGAAGGAGGCAGATTATATTGTGGTGGAATCCACCTACGGAGACCGGACCCACGGAGATAAGGTGCCGGATTACGTGGGCGAATTTGCCAAAATCCTGACAGAAACCTTTGAGCGGGGAGGAAATGTGGTCATTCCGTCTTTCGCTGTGGGACGTACTCAGGAGCTTCTCTACTTTATCCGGGAAATCAAGGAAAAGGGAATCATCACGGTTAATCCGGATTTTGAGGTATATGTGGACAGTCCGCTGGCCGTGGAGGCGACGAAGGTATTTAACAAGAATGTAAGGGCCTGCTTTGATGAGGACGCGATGGAGCTGGTGAACAAAGGAATCAATCCTCTGAAATTTCCGGGACTCAAGACCTCGGTTACCAGCGACGATTCCAAACTGATTAATTTTGATGAGAAACCGAAGGTGATTATCTCTGCTTCCGGTATGTGCGACGCGGGACGTATCCGTCACCATTTAAAGCATAATCTGTGGAGGGAAGAGTGTACTATCTGCTTTGTGGGATATCAGGCAGTAGGAACCCTTGGACGGAAGCTGATTGAGGGGGCGGAATTTGTAAAGCTCTTTGGAGAAAATATTGAGGTGAACGCTCATATTGTGACGCTCAAAGGTATCAGCGGCCATGCGGATATGAACGGCCTTCTGGCATGGCTGAAGGGCTTTGAGAGAAAACCTGACCGGATCATGGTGGTGCACGGCGAGGATGCGGTTACCGACCGGTTTGCGGGGCTCGCTTCGGAGCAGATCGGCTGTCCTGCTTTTGCGCCGTATTCCGGCGGCTGTGTGGATCTTGCGACCAATACGATCATCACGGCTGGGGTTCCGGTGCCGAAGAAGACGGCGGAGAAACCTGCCAGGGCACGTGCAAATGCAGCCTTCGAGCGTGTTATTGCGGCTGCTAAGAGACTTCTTCAGGTGGTTCTTAAAAATGAAGGGCTTGCCAATAAGGATCTGGCTAAATTCGAGACGCAGATCCAGAATCTTGCAGATAAGTGGGACAGATAATTTACAGGTAATTCGTATGGGTCATACGAGCTGTCAAGGTCTAAAAGTTTTTTTATTTTCCCTTAAGGGGGAATAACTAAAGTGCATATGGACAGAATTTCTACTAGATAGAATCACAGTGTGATAAATATACATCTGGCGGGAGGTCTGTTATGGCACAGGGAAAAGTTGAAATATGCGGAGTAAATACAGCAAAGCTTCCTATCCTGAACGAGCAGGAGAAGGAGGCTTTGTTTGCGCGTATCAAAGCGGGAGACGAAGAGGCCAAAGAGGAATATATCAAGGGAAACTTAAGATTAGTGCTCAGCGTGATCAAACGGTTTGGAAACAGCAATGAGAATCCGGACGATCTGTTTCAGATTGGGTGTATCGGCCTGATTAAGGCGATCAATAATTTTAATACGGAACTGGATGTAAAATTCAGTACTTATGCGGTACCGATGATTATTGGGGAAATCCGCCGCTACATGAGGGACAACAACAGCATCCGGGTCAGCCGTTCTCTTAGAGATACGGCGTATAAGGCGATCTATGCAAAAGAAAACTATGTAAAGCAGCACCAGAAGGAGCCTACAGTAGAAGAAATCGCGGAGGAAATCGGTATTTCCGGGGAGGATATCATCTTTGCGCTGGACGCCATTCAGGCGCCTATGAGCCTTCAGGAGCCGGTTTACAACGACGGCGGGGACGCGCTGTATGTGATGGACCAGATCAGCGACAAGAAGAATAAAGAAGAAAAGTGGGTGGAGGATCTGTCTCTGGAAGCGGCTATGAAACATCTGGGGGAACGGGAGCGGTATATTATAGAACTGCGGTTTTTTGAGGGGAAAACCCAGATGGAGGTGGCGGAGATGATCCAGATCTCGCAGGCTCAGGTCAGCCGTTTGGAAAAAGGGGCGCTGAAAGTCATGAAACAGTATCTGAGCTAATCATCGTGAAAAGTAACAAAAGCTGCAGTGAACAGTAACTAACAAAATCCTCTTCAGATTGTGGATTCCCGGTTGCATTTTTGTCTCTTTCATACTATGATGTATAAAGAAGGGAGCAGATTATGAAGGCATGTATTTTTGATCTGGACGGGACGCTTACGGATACGCTGGAGTCTCTTGTATATTCTGTGAATAAAAGCCTGAAGGAGATGGGTCTTCTCGCGATCAGCGACAAACAGTGTGAGAGCTTTGTCGGAAACGGGGCAAGATATCTGATGGAACATGCGCTGGATGCGGCGGGAGATACCGGGGCATCGAGAATTGATGAGGCAATGCAGGTATATAGCAGGATATTTGGGGCAAACTGTACGTATCATGTGACGCCTTATGACGGGATACCGGAATTGCTGAGGTCGCTGAAAGAAAGAGGTGTGAAGCTGGCGGTTTTATCCAATAAGCCCCACGGACAGACTGTGGATGTGGTGCAGGCTGTATTTGGAAGAGACATATTTGACCAGATTCAGGGACAGACAGAATCCATTCCCAGAAAGCCGGATCCGGCCGGAGTATACCGTATTCTTGAAAAGATGGGGGCTTCCAAAGAGGAGTGTCTGTATATCGGAGACTCGGAGGTTGACATTGCCACAGCTTTAGCGGCAGGTGTCAGATGTATCGGTGTAGACTGGGGTTTCCGCAGCAGGCAGGTTCTGTCAGACGCGGGAGCAAAAGAGATTGTCAGCACGCCGGAGCAGATATTACAATTCATATCATAGGCATGAGGGAGGACATATGTAATGTATGAATACGATGAAGAATGTTTGCAGACTTTTCTGGAGAAACAAGGACAGCTTTTCGATGAGCCGGTAGCCGGAACCATGGAGGAGGCGGAAGCCTTTCTTGAAGACTGTATGGCTACTGTGGTAAATAATATCGAAGAGGTAAAGCGCTTCCTAGAGGAAGAGGGCATGGATGTGGAAGGGATGACGATGGAAGAGATCGAAGAATCCGCAGAAGTATTTGTTCTGCCCAGCGGACAGTATTTAATCGTAGAGGGCTGATCAGTAACGCCTTCATTACAAAGCAGAAAACGGAAAAGCCGCAGTTTTTAATTTGCTGCGGCTTTTTTCAATGCTTCTTTTACGGCGTTTAGGATTACCTGTGACGTATATGGATTTTCTTCGGAATAGGAGATATTTTCCAGCGACTGAGTGTCGATGATCTGCTGGGCGATCTCTTCGATAGCCGGCTGGATGAGCGGGTATGCGGCAGTGACTGTTTCGTCCAGATTGGCAAACCGGATAGAGGTAATCTCGGATTCATTTACCGTTACTTCCACGGTAAGGGCGGTATTCCCCAGAGTCAGGTCTGAGTTGTAGACTCCCGCCTGATAATTTACGGCCTTTCCGCCGGTTTCCTTTGCTTTTGGCAGGAACATGACCAGAAGCAGAAGGATCAGAATTATGGCAAATACAGCAAACACGGCTGTGTAAATGATTTCTTTCATATGTAATACAACAATTTTGGTTTTGGAACTCATAAAAACCCTCCACGTTTCTAATCAAAGCTTTGTTTCTATAAATGTATGCGGGGAGGGGATGAAATATGCAGATGATTTTATAATAAAGAATGTGCCAAAGCACATTCTCGCGCCGAGTGCGGTTGCTTGCGACATAATTCCTCTTCGCGTGAGCGCGCGTCCCCCGGAGGGTTTTTATGATATGGGGAACAAAGTTTCCTATATCACAAGAAAAGAACGTGACAAATGCAGGTTTCTCTTGTAGAATGGAATGAGTTATGGAGGTGTAGGGGATGTTTATTATTGTTGGACTTGGAAATCCTACGGCCCAGTATGCGGGAACGAGGCACAATGTGGGATTTGATGTGATAGACCGGATTGCAGACGAATATAATATTTCCGTAGAGAGCAGAAAGAGCCGGGCGTATGTGGGAACCGGCATGATCGCAGGAAGAAAAACGCTGCTTGCAAAGCCACAGACGTTTATGAACCTGAGCGGCGAGAGCGTGCGGGGGCTTGTGGATTTCTATAAGATCGATGTGGAGGAGGAGCTTCTGGTCATCTATGATGATGTGAGCCTTGACGTGGGCCAGCTCCGCATTCGGAAGAAGGGAAGCGCGGGCGGCCACAACGGGATGAAAAGCATTATTTCCCATCTGGGTACGGACGTGTTTCAGAGGATCAAGATAGGCGTGGGGGAAAAGCCTGAACAGTATGATCTTGCAGACTATGTGCTAGGGCATTTTTCAAAAGAGGATAGAGATATCATGGAAGAGAGCTATAAAAGAGCCGTACATGCCGCAGGGCTGCTTGCGGCAGGCGAGATAGGCCAGGCGATGAACGAATATAATAAAAGAGTGAAGCGGGAGGAGTAATTAAGATGCAGGCACTGATCCAGCCCCTTGGCGAGCTGGCTGAATACGAGGAGATTCAGAAGAAAAAGAGGGAAGGGGCCGGGGTCCTCCAGATTTCGGGCTGTGTAAATTCCCAAAAATCTCATATGATGTATGCGCTTGGCGATGGCTGTAAATATAAGGTCATCGCTTGTTCTAGTGAGTCCAAAGCCAGACAAGTATATGAGGAATACCGTTTTTTGGACGAAGCGGTTTTTTTGTATCCGGCTAAGGATTTTTTGTTTTATCAGGCGGATATTAGGAGCAAGGAGATCTTAAAGCAGCGGCTGGCGGTGGTACAGGCAATCCTATCGGGAGAGCCGCTGACGGTGGTTACAAGCTTTGACGCGTTTATGGACGGCCTTCCAAGGAAACAGAGAGTGGCGGAGGCGGCAATTTATATGGAAAATGGAGGAGCGCTTGATATTCAGGATATTGCTAGGCGGCTGGCGGAGGCAGGCTATGAGCGTGAGGTTCAGGTAGATCACCTGGGGCAGTTTGCGATCCGGGGCGGGATTCTGGATATCTATCCTTTGACAGAGGAGCAGCCGGTGCGGATTGAACTGTGGGGCGATGAGATTGATTCGATCAGGAGCTTTGACGCCGAGAGTCAGCGTTCTGTGCAGAATCTTTCTGAAATCTGCGTTTTTCCGGCGGATGAGCTTCTGAATAAAGAGGGAAAAAGAGTTTCGTTTCTGGATTATTTCCCCGTAGAAGATACGCTTCTTTTTCTGGATGAGCCTGCAAGACTTATGGAGAAGGGAGAGGGGATTGAGCAGGAGTTTGTGGAGGCTCAGGCAAAACGGATGGAGAGCGGCTATCAGGTTTCGGATGAGGAAATGATCCTGTATCCGGCGGCGGAGATTGTAAAGAAAATGAACAGATATTCTGCGGTCGGTCTGTCTTCTCTGGATACCAGATACGGAGATTTTAAGGTTCGGGAGAAGTGGAATCTTCATGCCAAGAGCGTAAATTCATATAACAGCAGTTTTGAAATGCTGACGAGGGATTTGAAACGCTTAAAGAGGGCGGGATACAGGGTTATCCTGCTGTCCGGCTCAAGGACAAGGGCAAAACGGCTGGCGGAGGATCTGCGGGATTATAACTTAAGCAGCTTTTACAGCGACGAGATGGAGAGGGAGGTTTTGCCCGGAGAGATCATGGCGGCTTACGGATATGCGGCTGAAGGGTACGAATATCCCATGCTGAAATTTATGGTGATTTCAGAGACGGATATCTTTGGAAAGGCGAAGAAAAAGAAGAAGAGAAAGAAATACGAGGGGCGCAGGATTCAGGATTTTGCAGAGCTGAAAGTCGGCGATTATGTGGTTCATGAGAATCACGGACTTGGCATTTATCAGGGAATCGAAAAAATCGAGGTGGATAAGATTTCTAAGGATTATATGAAGATTTCCTATGCAAAAGGAGGAAATCTCTATATTCCGGCGACCCAGCTTGATCTGATCCAGAAATATGCAAATGCGGATGCCAGAAAGCCGAAGCTAAACCGTCTAGGTTCTCAGGAATGGGCGAAAACAAAGAGGAATGTAAAGAGCGCGGTACAGCTTATCGCCAGAGATCTGGTGAAGCTCTATGCTGCCAGACAGGAACAGGAAGGATTTGTTTACGGTGAGGACACAGTCTGGCAGAAGGAATTTGAGGAGATGTTTCCGTTTGAGGAAACAGAGGACCAGCAGCTTGCCATTGACGCAGTGAAGCGTGATATGCAGAGCAGGAAGATCATGGACCGGCTGATCTGCGGTGATGTGGGCTATGGCAAGACGGAGGTGGCCATCCGCGCGGCTTTTAAGGCGGTACAGGAGAATAAGCAGGTGGTGTATCTGGTGCCTACTACCATCCTTGCTCAGCAGCATTACAATACCTTCCTGCAGCGGATGAAAGAATTTCCGGTGCGGGTGGATCTGATGTGCAGGTTCCGAACACCTGCCCAGCAGAAGAAAACCGTCGAGGATACCAGACGGGGGCTGGTGGATATTGTGATCGGAACTCACCGAGTGCTGAGCGACGATCTGAAGTTTAAGGATCTTGGGCTTTTGATTATTGATGAAGAACAGCGTTTCGGGGTGCAGCATAAGGAGAAGATCAAGAAGCTGAAGGAAAATGTGGATGTGCTGACCCTTACGGCGACGCCGATTCCCAGAACGCTGCATATGAGCCTGATCGGTATTCGGGATATGAGCGTATTGGAAGAAGCTCCGGAGGAGCGTATGCCGATCCAGACCTATGTGATGGAATACAATGACGAGATGGTCCGGGAGGCAATCCAGAGGGAATGCGCCAGACAGGGACAGGTATATTATGTATACAACCGGGTGGAGGATATTGCGGAGATTACGGCCCATGTGCAGAAGCTGGTGCCGGATGTGGAGGTTGCCTATGCCCACGGACAAATGCGGGAGCACCAGTTAGAGAAGATTATGTTTGATTTTATCAACGGAGAGATTGACGTGCTGGTTTCCACTACAATCATTGAGACGGGGCTGGATATTTCCAATGTCAATACCATGATCATCCACGATGCGGACCGGCTTGGCCTCTCACAGCTCTATCAGCTCCGAGGCCGGGTGGGCCGGTCGAACCGGATGGCTTATGCCTTCCTTCTCTACCGCAGGAATAAGCTTTTGAGAGAAGAGGCAGAGAAGAGGCTGGCGGCTATCCGGGAATTTACGGATCTGGGTTCCGGATTTAAGATCGCCATGCGGGATCTGGAGATTAGGGGAGCGGGAAATCTCCTTGGCGCAGAGCAGCACGGACATATGGAGGCTGTGGGGTATGATTTGTATTGTAAGATGCTCAACGATGCGGTGCGGTATCTGAAGGGCGAGGCGGAGGATGAGGATTTTACCACTACGATGGATCTGAATGTAGATGCGTTTATCCCGGATTCTTATATTTCTAATGAATATCAGAAGCTGGATATCTACAAGCGGATTGCGGCGATTGAGAATGAAGAGGAAATGGACGAAATGGTGGAGGAATTGATTGACCGGTTCGGCGATATTCCGAAGAGGGTGATGAAACTTCTGGAGGTGGCTGGGCTGAAGGCGCTTGCGCACAGTGTCTATGTGACGGCCGTGGAGCAGAAGGGAGAACAGTTTATCTTTACCATGTATGAAAAAGCGAAGGTTCATCCGGAACGGATTCCGGAGCTTTTAAAAGCCTTCGGAGGAGATCTGGCGTTCCGGACGGAGGAGACACCGGCGTTTATCTATGAGAAGAAGAGGAAACGTGCAAAGGACAGAGAAAAAGACGTTTTTCCGGTTGTGAAAAATGTGTTAAATTCCATGAAAGCATTGCTTGAATAGAGAAAAAATGATAAACTGATTAAATGATGTGCCAAAGTTTAGGAGGATGTACAATTATGAAGAAGAGATTCATGATACTTGCGCTTGCGGGGGTGATGGCAGTATCGGCATTGACCGGGTGCGGCAGGATGGATGAGAATGAGGTTGTTGCAACGGTAGAAGGCGATGAGATATCGGCGGGACTGGCGAATTTTTACGCGAGGATGAATCAGGCTCAGTATGAGACTTGGTATGCCGGATATATGGGAGATAATATGTGGGCCAGCGAGGCGGAGGAAGGGAAGACCTATGAGGAATCCGTCAAAGACCAGATTATGGAAGATTTACAGAACATGTATCTTTTGGAAGATCATATGAAGGATTATGAGATTGAGATTTCAGAGGAGGAAGAAACCGCGGTCAAGGAGGCGGCTGCAGCCTTTGACGAAGCCAATGGACTGGAGGAGAAAGGAAAGGTTTCCGGCTCTGTGGACAATGTGGAGCGGCTGCTAAGACTGTTTATGATACGGCAGAAGGTGGGAGATGCCATCCGCGCTACGGCTGATACGGAAGTTTCCGATGAAGAGGCAGCTAAAAAGACGATGAAATATGTGGTATTTTCATATAATAAGACAGATGAAGAGGGAGGTAGCACTCCCTTGACGGACAAGGAGAAGGAAGACCTTAAGAAGGAGGCGGAAGCTTTCGCACAGGAGGCAAAAAACGCGGGAGATTTTGCAGCTTACGCGGCGGAAAAAGGGTATGAGGCAAAGGACGCAGCCTTTGACGCAGAGGAAACTGTGGCGATTCCGGCAGAGCTTGCAGCAGCGGCGGATAAGCTGGAGGAAGGCGGCGTGACCGATGCGGTTGAGACGGATAACGGCCTGTATGTGGCAAAGGTCACCAGTCTGCTGGACAGGGAGGCAACGGATGCCGAAAAGCAGAATATTATATCCCAGAGGCAGCAGGAAAAGTACAATGAAGCGATCGAGGGCTGGAGAAAGGATGCGGAGATCTCCGTTGTTGAGAAGGTATGGAAGAAAGTGGATTTTAACGAGCTGAGCGTAACCATGTATATGGATGACAGCGATCCTTATGCAGATGAAGTAAAGACGGACGACAGGGCAGAGGAAGATGAGGATGAAGAGGACGACACAGAAAAGGAAGAGGAAAAGCCCGCCGGAGGGGAGAGCGAAGCGGAAGAATAATGTATAAAGTCAGGGATACAGGAAACTGTATCCCTGTTAAGTTATGGGGCTTTTCGGCCCATGATAAAAAAACGGCAGGGGAAAGATAACCACTGCCGTTTTTAGTTATAAAGAGTTCAGGAAGTCAAGCAGAAGTTCCTGCTGTGCGGGAGTCAGTCTTGAAATACATTCAATGAGTTCTTTCTGCCTGCCAGTAAGACTGACGGGCGCGTCTTCCTTTTCAAGAAAAAAATAAGAGAGAGAGATGTCGAATGCCCGGCATATTTTTATTAAAGAAGGAATGGTGGGCAGCATGTTTTTTCGGTACCATGATGAGATTGTCGACTGGGTGAGACCGGACTTTTCTGCTAGCTGGTATTCCGTCCATCCCCGTTCCTGCCTAAATTCAGTAATTTTATTTAATATATCCAAAATTGCGTCCTCCTACTAGTTACTATTCACACAGTACTTTGCCCTAAAGGACTAGCTTTCGCGTCGAAATGAATGCAAAGTACTGTGTGAATAGTAACCTTACTACAATTATACGTTAATTATAGTTTAAAAATACGTTGCAATTTAGTATGTAAAGACGTATAATTATAACGACTAAATATACCAAACAACAAGGAGTACAACGGATGTGGGGAGAAGAGCTGAAGAAATACCTTGTAGAGATCATGAAGTACGAAAGGAAAAGATATGAGATGAATCTGGCTGTTTTAGAGCTGAAGAAAAAGAGAGGGATCTACGAGCGTATGATGGGAAGATATACCGCCGGGGAAACCGCGTCTTGGAAAAAAGGAGAGGATTGTTGGAAAGACAAGGTAAGGATGGCGTTTGCAGCCGCATACGCCGGCGTTCTCGCTGGATATGCCGGGAAACGGATCAAATTTCTAAACAGGGAAATCAAGCGTTTCGAGGAGGAATACAGGAGAATCGTCCAACAATTGCGGGAAATGTATCGGGATGATGTTATTTATCCTAAATATCAGGAGCTGTTTCCTGTTTCAAGATTTTATGAGTATCTGTCTTCGGGAAGATGTAAAGGATTAGAAGGGTATGGAGGGGCGTATGATTTATATGAAAATGAGCTGCTTGCAAAAGAGATCCTTAGAGAACAAAGAGTTCGGTAGTTAGAAAAACTGCCGCGGACAATCTAGATGGACGGCCGCGGCAGTGTGATTCGGATAATGGTGATTTAACTCATATGCTTAGTCAGAAGTTCGTTGACCAGCTTTCCGTCTGCTTTCCCTTTTACTTTTGGCATCAGCGTTTTCATAATCCTGCCCTTATCCTTGGCGGAGGGGGCGTCAATGCCAAGTTCGGCGAGAGTTTCGGAAATAACCGTTTCAATCTGGTCTTCGTCCATCATTTTTGGCGCGTATTTTTCTAAAACAGACAGGCGGTGCCTGCATTCCTCAATGATATCGGTGCGTTCATCGGGAGTCAGCTCCAAGGTTTCTTTTGTCTGCTTGATTTCTTTTAGTACCACCTGTGTTTCTTCTTCCGGCGTTAAGTCGCCGCGTTTGTCGATGGCTTTGTTTTTCAGCGCCGCAAGGAGCAGGGACAGAGTATCCTTGGTGTCCTTTTGGCCGGCCTTCATAGCATTCACCATATCGCTTCTTACTTCGTCTATTTTGCTCATAATTGTTTTACTCCTTTTTATAAATTTACGTTTGGCAGTCCGGAAAATCCGGCCTCTAGATCAGCGTCTGTGGGGATATAATCGCTCATTTGGCCGTCGTTGTATTTGCCGTATGCGACCATATCGAAATATCCGGTTCCGGTAAGGCCGAATACGATGGTCTTTGCCTCTCCGGTTTCTTTGCATTTCATCGCTTCATCCATGGCTGCTTTGATCGCGTGGCTGCTCTCAGGCGCCGGGAGAATGCCTTCGATGCGGGCAAATTTGGTTGCAGCCTCAAATACGGAGGTCTGCTCTACGGAAACGGCGCTGATCAGCTTGTCGTCATAGAGCTGCGACAGGACGGAACTCATGCCGTGGTAGCGCAGGCCGCCCGCATGGTTTGCGGAAGGGATAAATCCGCTTCCCAGCGTGTACATTTTTGCCAGCGGGCATACCATTCCGGTGTCGCAGAAATCGTATGCGTATCTTCCCCGGGTCAGGCTGGGGCAGCTTGCGGGTTCTACGGCAATGAACTGGTAGTCCTTTTCTCCCCGGAGCTTTTCACCCATAAACGGAGAAATCAGCCCTCCCAGATTGGAGCCTCCGCCGGCGCAGCCGATGATAATGTCCGGCGTAATGCCGTACTTATCAAGAGCGGCTTTGGTTTCCAGTCCGATGACCGATTGGTGGAGCAGCACCTGAGCCAGCACAGAGCCGAGCACGTAGCGGTATCCCTCGTGGGAGACAGCGTCTTCTACGGCTTCTGAGATGGCGCAGCCGAGACTTCCGGAGGTACCGGGATGTTCGGCGAGGATCTTGCGGCCCACATTGGTCAGATCAGATGGAGAAGGAGTTACATTAGCTCCATAGGTGCGCATTACTTCCCGGCGGAAGGGCTTCTGCTCGTAGGAGCATTTTACCATATATACCCGGCAGTCCAAGCCGAGATAGGCGCATGCCATGGAAAGGGCGGTTCCCCACTGGCCGGCTCCGGTTTCGGTAGTGACGCCTTTTAAGCCCTGCTTTTTCGCATAGTAAGCCTGTGCGATGGCAGAATTGAGCTTGTGGCTTCCGGAGGTGTTATTCCCTTCAAATTTGTAGTAGATCTTTGCGGGAGTATCCATGGCTTCCTCCAGACAATATGCACGTACCAGCGGCGATGGGCGGTACATTTTGTAGAAATCCTGAATTTCCTGAGGAATATCAAAATATGGAGTGACATCGTCAAGCTCCTGCTTTACAAGCTCGTCGCAGAATACGCCGCTAAGTTCTTCGGCGGTCATGGGTTTTAAGGTGCCGGGGTTTAAAAGAGGCGCCGGTTTATTCTTCATGTCGGCACGTACATTATACCATTGCTTTGGCATCTCCTGCTCTTCGAGATAGATTTTGTAAGGGATTCTGTTCTTGTCTGTCATTGTGTAAATACCTTCCTTTCGCTGAATATAATGATTGATAGAACCGTTTTCATGAGGATAGCTGCGCATCTTTGCATCTGGTACCTTTTTTTATCTTATAGGAAGACACTTTCACGCTTAGCGTGACAAGGTCTTTCCTATAAGATAAAAAAACCTGCCCTATCTATGCTGATAGGACAGGAGTTATATTCCTGCGGTGCCACCTATGTTCATTCTGTAAAAAGAATGCCCTCTGCCATGTACTACTATACATGTTCCAATGTAACGGTTGGAAGCCGTCGCCCCTAGGCCGACGTATGGCCGGCTTCAGTTTGCCCTCGCAAGTCCATTCGCCTGTATCGCTGCTGCCCCGGTTCCACCAGTCCGGGACTCTCTGAAAGCTCGTTATAGAGGTTACTACTCTTGCTCATCGGTTCTTGATTGCTTTATTATAATAGAGTGGAAAAGCTTTTGTCAAGCCTGATTTCACATTTTCCTTTTCTGCTTTTCTTTACAGGAACCGGATGGGATACTATAATGGTGTTGAAAATAAGCGGAATATGGGAGGAAAACGGATGCGGCGCGGGGTATTGTTTGATATGGATGGTGTGATTTCCGATACGGAGAGATTTTATGTTGAGGCGATGATTGAACGGCTGAAGAGGGAAGGGATAAGGGTGACGCCTGCAGAACTCAGTAATCTGTTTGGCAGTACAATGAGGCATAACTGCGGCGTGCTAAAGGAAAGATATGGACTTACGGAGGATGTGGATACCTATGTGGATGAAATCCATGAGATTAAGGAACGGCTTCTTGAAGAACAGGGGCTTCATCCCATGCCGGGTGCGGTGGAACTGATACAAAAGCTTCATGGGGCGGGCGTGCTTTTGGCAGTAGCGTCTAGTTCTCCAAGGGAAGTGATCGAACACCATATGGAGGCGTTCGGCATCATGGACTGCTTTGATACGATTGTGAGCGGATTAGAATGCAGGGAAGGGAAGCCGGCGCCTGAGATTTATCTGAGGGCGGCTGAAAATCTAGGTTTACAGCCGTCGGAATGTGTGGTGATCGAGGATTCGTGCAATGGGGTGAAAGCCGGGAAGGCGGCAGGTATGTACTGCTATGCCTATGTGCCGCCGCAGGCATATCGGCAGGATGTAAGCGCGGCGGATGATCGGCTGGAATCTTTCTGCGGTCTTGAACCGGAAGATATCCTGTGGGTTTAACGTACAGGACATCTTCTAGTTGAGTTACGGATAATCAGCCGGGGTTCGTATTCCAGCCGGATGATATAGTTTGGCTGGCCGTCCTTTTTGTTCTGGCTGTTTTTCCGATAAATCATATCTACGGCTTCTTCCCCTTTTTTTACAGAAGCATGCTCCACTGTGGTTAATGAGAGCTGGGGCATGGCGGAAAGAGAAATATTGTCAAATCCGCACACAGAGTAGTCGTGGGGGATTCGATATCCACGGCTGGCTAGGGCGGCCATAATCCCAAAAGCCGCCGTATCATTGTTGCCGATAAATGCGGTAGAGCGCGTCCCGGCTTCCAATGCCTTTATAGTTAGGTCATAGGCGTTTTGATATTCTGCGCTTTCGGCGGGATACTGTTCAAAGGCAGGCTGGGTCTGGTGAAGAACTTCAATTTGGTCTGTCTGGTAACCATGGTCCAAGAAGCTCATTTTTACGCCCTCCAGCCTATGTATGCGGCCGATTTCTTTTTTGCTGATCGGCGTAGAGACATAAGAAATATGGGTGTGTCCAAGTGAAATCAAGTGATTTCCCATGAGATAGCCGGGTTTTGTGCTGTCAAGTTCTACAGAATCAAACCGGCAGGCGGGAGGTTTATCTCCCACAGAAATGATCGGAATCTGGCGTGAGAGCAGGTTCATTTTCTGAATCTCTGAGACTGGGTACAGGGAGATGATGCCCGCCAGTTCATTTTTTTCCAGCATATCCAGATAGAGCCGTTCAGTCTGGGCGCTGCGGAAGGTGGCGGCGGTAAAAACCGTATAATGATAGATTTCCGCACGTTTTATAATTGAGTGGAGCATCATGGAATAGTAGCCTCCGGATAGTCTGGGGCAGAGGACGATGATGCTTTCTGACAATGTTTTTTCTTTTTTCATTTCTTTTGGGGAGGATTTTTGATACCCCATGGACAGGGCGGCTTCACGAACCTTTAAAACGGTCTCTTCCGTAAAGGATACGTTTGGCCTGCCGCTTAAAATCATAGAGACCGTAGACTGGGAGATATCCAGCGCTTCGGCTATATCACGGGTGGTTACCTTCTTTCGTTTTCCCATAATAGCATCCCTTTCTTAAAAGTGAAGTTTTGATTTATTTTGATTATCTGCAGAATATTAATCAAAGGATTGACTTATTATTAATATTATATCTTTGATTAATACTTGGGTCAAGAACAGTAACAGAAAATTAGTTAATATGTTAAAGGAAATAAAAAATTTTCCATCTGTGCGGCCTCCGGTCTGCCTGCCGAAAACTGCACAGGTGGAAAATTGTTGGATTAATCAAAAAGAAAGAATTAATTAAAATAATGCGTTATTTGCTATGAGGCGGTTTTGCCGGATTTGACAAAGAAAGGGGAAAGGTGTTTTAATCTTCTCAAGACAAATGGACCGCCGCAGGAAACGGTGAAAAATCAGTGGAATATGAGGAGGATTAAAAAAATGAGTATTATAACTTTTGTGTGTGCAGGACAGATGAATTCAGCAATTACATTTCCAGCCTTTGAAAACGGCCATGAGGTCCGTCTGGTAGGTTCCCCTTTAGACAGGGAGATTATTGAAAGGCTGAAAAAGGACAATTATCACATCACATTAAAGCGTACATTGTATGATGGAATTAAATATTATCAGATTGAAGAGCTTGCAGAGGCACTTGAGGGAGCAGAACTGGTTCTAGGAGGAGTCAGCAGCTTTGGTCTGGACTGGTTTTGCGATGAGATTCTGCCGGTGCTGCCGGAGAATGTTCCGATTCTTACGGTAACCAAGGGTATGGTGGATTTAGAGGATGGTACATTGGTTCCATATCCGGAAATATTTGCCGAGAGACAGCCGGAGGGGAAACATTTGAACCTAAACGCTATCGGCGGGCCATGTACCAGCTATGAGCTGGCTGATCACGATAACAGCCATGTGGCATTCTGCGGTAAAGATGTGGGAACTCTCAAATTTATTAAATTGCTGCTGGCGACGGATTATTATCACATCAGCCTTTCTACGGACGTAACAGGCGTAGAGTGTGCAGTTGCTCTGAAAAATGCATATGCGCTTGGCGTGACGCTGGCTGTTGGCATGGCAGAGAAGCGGGATGGGAAAATCGGGGCGCAGCATTACAATTCACAGGCGGCTCTTTTCGGGCAGAGTGTCAAGGAGATGGGAAAACTCCTTGAGATCATCGGCGGCAGACAGGAAAATCTGATTCATGGAGTCGGGGATCTGTATGTAACTGTATTTGGCGGCAGAACCAGAAAAATAGGCACTCTCTTGGGAAGAGGATTAACCTTTGAAGAGGCGATGAACGAATTGAAAGGAGTAACGCTGGAATCCATTGTAATTACCACAAGAACCGCCCGTGCTGCAAAGAAACTGGCAGAGAGAAATGTGATCGCTTTAGAAGATTTCCCTTTGCTGATGCATATTGATTCTTTGATAAATGAAGGAGCGGAAGTAGATATTCCTTGGGATGCATTTACATGGGAAGCAGTATAGGATTGACGGCTGGAATGTTGCGCTTGTAGGTATAAAATACCTCCATTTACAGATAATAGTATTACTTTATTATGAATATCTGCAGATGGAGGGCTTATTATATGAAAGCAACAGGAATTGTACGAAGAATAGATGATCTTGGACGTGTTGTAATACCAAAGGAAATCCGCAGGACCCTGCGTATCCGGGAGGGCGACCCGCTGGAAATATTCACCGACAGGGAAGGCGAAGTAATCCTGAAGAAATATTCTCCGATTGGGGAGCTGGCAAATTTCGCAAGGCAGTATGCGGAGAGTATTTCTCAGGCAATCGGCTGTCTGGTGTGTATCTGTGATATGGATCAGGTAATTGCCGCGTCAGGAAACGGGCGTAAAGACATGCAGGACAAATACATTACAAAACAGCTTTGCAAGGCAATGAGCGAGCGGGCGGAAATTTTGGCGGCAGACGGCGATAAGAAATTTATCAAAATAATCAATGAACAGGCTGATTCATTTTCAGAGGAAGTAATAACGTCGATTATCTGCGAGGGTGATGTGATTGGAGCCGTGGTGCTTCTAAATAAGGGCGAGAAGAAAAAATTTGGAGAAACGGAGAGGAAAATTGCGGTTTGTGCCGCTGGATTTCTCGGACGCCAGATGGAGCAGTAGAAACGAAAGATTTATTCCCGCGAAGCGTAGACCAAATACCCCGTCAGTCTGCTGTGGGGTATTTGACTGTTACAGACAGAAATTCTGCATATATTTTTTTGGCCTGTCATATGATTTAATATAATTTATGGCGGGGTGGAATGTGAGATGGATAGAAATCGAAGGGAAGCAAGGATAGCCGGATGGATACTGAAATCGCTGCTGTTGTCATATGCATTGACAGGAGCGCTGCTGCTGGTTTTAGCTATGCTTTTGTATAAATTGGACATGGATGAAAAGGCAGTATCGGCTGGTATCATAGCGATCTATATTACTGCGACGCTGATTGGAGGGCTTGCAATCGGGAAAATGGCAAAGACAAGAAAATTTCTTTGGGGACTGATTCTTGGCATCCTGTACTTTGCTCTTCTAATATTGATAACAATCGGCGTTTACCGGACGCTGGACGGGGCGGCGGCCAGTCTTGTGACAACCTTTTTCTTATGTGCGGGAGGCGGAACGATCGGAGGGATGATATCTTAAGATCAGTAAAGTGAATAAAAATGCAAAAAGCAGTAGAAAAATGTATAGGAACAGTATATAATGTTTTCGTATCTATTGCAGTTAAGAAATGTAAAAGGCAATCCCGGCATAGGTAGATTGCCTTTTCGTTTTTGGGTCGATAAAGGAGGAACAAAGGATGAATTATGGATGTCAGTCTATGACTGGGAAGATTGAATCAATTTTGCTCAAGAAACCGGAGCAGGCGTTTATCGGTCAGGAGAATTTAAACGCTTCATGGGAAAAATTCAAATATTTCGGGTGTCCGGATTACGAGAAAGTTCTGGAGGAGTATGCAGTATTTGAAAAGTTTATCAGGGAAAATGTGGAGCATGTGTACTACCTGCCGGAGGATGGAAGGACGGGCCTGGATTCCATCTATACCCACGATCCGTTAAAGATCACGAAGAAAGGAGCAGTTTATTTTCCCATGGGAAAGGAGCTTAGAAGCCGGGAATATCTTGCAACGAAGGCTTACTTGGAATCCATAGGGATCCCTACCCTTGGAGAAATCAAAGCGCCGGGTAAGATGGAAGGCGGCGACGTTCTCTGGATTGACGAGAAGACCGTTGCGATTGGGCGCGGATACAGGACAAATGACGAAGGGATCCGCCAGTTCAAGGAGCTGACAAAGGATGTGGTGGAGGAATACATCATTATTCCGATGCCCCATGGGGAAGGCGAGGACTGCTGTCTGCACTTGATGAGTATCATCAGCTTTGTGGATACGGATAAGGCGGTGGTATATTCGAAATATATGCCCGTATTTTTCCGGGAGTATCTGATAGATAGAGGGATTCGGCTGATAGAGTGCAGCGACGAGGAGTATGATTATCTCGGTTCGAATGTGCTTGCGCTGGAACCGGGGAAATGTATCACAATCGCCGGAAATCCGGATATCGTGAAGAAAATGCGCGACGCGGGCGTGGAAGTTTTTACTTATGAGGGAAAAGAAGTGTCTTATAAAGGAACCGGCGGGCCTACCTGCCTTACCTGTCCGTTAAAGAGACTGTAATTGATAACAGGAGAGTTCGAGAGAAAATGCTGGCAGATAAGATAAAAGATATATTGTACGGCTATGTTATGAGGAGGAGTATCAGCTATTCGCCGGGAGAGCGGGAGGCGGAAGAATATTTCTTGGATTTTTTTGGAAAACAGGAATATTTTCAAGCGCATCCCCGGTATTACGGCGTGTTTCCCATCGAGGGGGATCCCTTTGGCCGGAGAGCCGTCTGGGCTATGGTGAAAGGGAAAGGGCCGGATACGGTGGTGTTACTCCACCATTATGACGTGGTTACGGTGGAGGATTTTAAGACACTGAAAGACTATGCGTTTACGCCGGACGAGCTGGGGGAGCGTCTTATGGAGATCAAAGACAGCTTAGCGGATGAAGCGAGAGAAGATCTGGAAAGCGGGAAATGGCTGTTTGGGCGGGGCGTCTGCGACATGAAGGGCGGCGGTTCGGTCCAGATGGCATTGCTGTCGGAATATGCGGGGCAGGAGGACCTTCAGGGAAACGTCATCGTGCTGGGCGTACCGGATGAAGAGAATCTGTCCGCCGGAATGCGGGCGGGGGTTCTCCTCTTAGACCGGATGAAGAAAGAGTATGGTCTGAAATATAAGCTGATGATTAATTCTGAACCCCATCAGAGAAAAACAAAAGAAGAGGGTGTATTTTCCTTTGGCTCCATCGGGAAACTAATGCCCTTCGTCTATGTGCGCGGCTGTCTTGCCCATGCGGGAAAGGTATTTGAGGGGCTGAATCCGGTAAATATCATGTGTGAGATAGTACGAGGTACGGAGGTTCAGATGGAGTTCAGCGACGTTGTGGGGAAGGAGGCTGCGCCTCCGCCCACTTGGCTGTATCTCAGAGAAACGAAACAGTCCTATGATGTGTCGATGCCGCTCTCCGTTCATGGGTGTCTGAGTATATTGACGCTGAATCAGTCGCCGGAATCTGTGATGGCGAAGGTTCGGAAAGTCTGCGAGGATTCCTTTGAAACCGTACTTGCAGATATGAACCGGAATTACCGGAGGTTTGCGAAGGCTGCGGGCCGGCCGGAAACGGAGCTTCCATGGAAGAGCAAGGTGGTGGATTTTGGCGGACTCATCCGGGAGGCAAAGGAGAATTACGGCGGGAAGTTTGAAGCGGCTTATGCGGAGGAATTAAGGTCTCTGCACCAGCGGATCAGGAGGGGCGAGGAATCCCTGATAACGGCGAATTTCGGTTTGGTAGAATTTGTCTATAATTATATCGACGATCTGTCGCCAAGGGTCGTGATTGGCCTGATGCCTCCATATTATCCGAATACTGCCAATATTTTAAGGCAGGAGAAGGAGGGAAAAGCCGCCGGGCTGTATGACAGCCTGAAGGGCTTCGCAAGGGAGCGCTGGGGACAGGAATATGGCAGGGAAGACTTCTATACCGGAATTTCTGACCTGAGCTATTCAGGCATTTCTGGCAGCGGAAAAATCGAGGAAAGCCTGAAAAATAATATGCCGTTTTTCGGGGAAATTTACAATTTGCCCCTTGCCGAGATGCAGAACATTTCCATGCCCTGTGTGAATATCGGGCCATGGGGCAAGGATTTCCACAAACTGACGGAACGGGTCTATAAAGAGGATTTGTATGAGAGAACGCCGGAGATTCTGGATTTTGCCGTGAAGGCTATCATAGGAGAAAAGAGGAAGAGAGAATGAGTATTGTAGATTGGATTAACGTTATTGTGTATGACTATATGTGGGGGACGCCTCTGGTGGTATTTGTGCTGGGAGCCGGGCTGTACTTAAGTATCCGGACCGGATTTTTCCAGCTCCGCGGCTTTCGCATGGCGATGAAAGGCGCGTACCGTAATTTTTTTGGAGGAAAGAAGGAAGCGGAAAGTAAGAGCGCCGGGGTGCTTTCGTCGATGGAGGCGATGAGTACTGCCCTGGGTACGACCATCGGCGTGGGAAATATCGGCGGCGTTGCTACCGCGCTGGCTCTTGGAGGGCCGGGAGCCGTTTTCTGGATGTGGGTGTCCGGGCTGTTCGGGATGATCGTAAAAAGCGCGGAGATTACGCTGGCTGTCCATTACCGGATTAAGGATGGAGATCAGGAAGCCTATGGCGGCCCGAATTACTATATGCAGAAGGGCATTGGCGAGGAAATGAATAAAAAGGGGTTATACCTTTTCTTAAGCGCGCTGTTTGCGATTGGATTTTCCCTGAGCTATTTCATCAATATCCAGACCTATACGGTATCGGAGGCGCTGGCGTCTACGTTTGACATCAGTATGCTGGGAAGTTCCATTGTGTTTACCATCGTGCTGTATATTATGATCAGCGGCGGATTAAAGAGCATCGGAAAATGGGCGACGGTCCTGGTTCCCTTTATGTGCTTGTTCTATCTGTTTGGCGGGCTTTTTATCGTCATAAAAAATATAACTGTGATACCGGAATCGATTGCGCTGATCTTTGGCAGCGCCTTTACCGGGACGGCGGCAGTAGGAGGATTTGCGGGTGCTACGATGAAGCTGGCTCTTCAGACCGGCATGGCGCGTTCTGTATTCAGCAATGAGGCCGGCTGGGGTACGGCGCCGATGATCCATGCGTCTGCAAGGGTAGAGCATCCGGTAAAACAGGGGATGCTTGGCATTTTTGAAGTATTTATGGATACTTTTGTGATCTGTACTATGACTTGTCTTATTATTATGGTTACCGGACAGTGGAACAGCGGACTGGAGGGGGCGAGCCTTACGCTGTCCGCTTTTGAAACAGGGCTTGGGACTTTTGGAAGAATCGTTCTGGCCGTCGGGATCTTTTTGTTCGGCCTTACGACTTCAAGCGGGCTGTATGCGCAGATCGAGGTTGTGCTGCGCTATGTGGTGGGAGAATCCAAGATCAAGAAATATGCGTTGGCATTCTATAAATGGACCTATCCGCTGCCCAGCCTGATTCTGGTATTGATCGCTGTATTTAACGAGCTTCCGGGAGCGACGGTGTGGATTATCTCGGATGCGGGAGTGGGACTGCCGATCTTTATCAATCTGCTTGCGCTGGTAGTATTGGCGCCGAAGTTTGCGGCTCTTTTAAAGGATTACAACGCAAGATATCTGGGAAAGGGAACGGTGGACGAGAATTTTAAGATTTTCTATGACGAGAAGCAGGATGCGGAGGCAAAGAAGACGGCCGGAAAGGCAGAGTAACAAGGTGGGTCCGAAGATATGAGCAAGGTAATGATCATTGAGGATGACGAGATTCTAAACGGGGGTCTGTGCTATAATCTGCAGAAGAGGGAAATCACTCCCATTCCTGCCTATACGTTAGAGGAGGCGGAGAAACTTCTGACAGAGGAGCACTTCGATCTGGTGATTCTGGATGTAAACCTGCCGGACGGCGACGGTTTCTGGTTTGCCAAGGAGAGGGTTGTTCCAAGCGGGGTACCTTTTTTGTTCCTGACCGCTAGGGATTTGGATGATGAAATCATAGGTGGCTATCATCTGGGGGCGGACGATTATATCACAAAGCCCTTCCGTATTCGGATTGTAATGGAGAAAATACAGGCGGTACTGCGCAGATGCGCCGGGAAGGGGGAGACCTGCCGATATTCTTGCGGGAATCTGGAGGCTGATTTTGAAAAGCGGATCGTGAAAAAGAACGGAGAGATCCTGCCGCTTACGCCTACGGAATTTGACCTTCTAAAGCTCCTGATTCAAAACAGCGGACGGATTTTGACGAAGGAGGTTTTGCTGGAGCATGTCTGGGACAGCAAGGGGAATTACGTGAATGAGCATACCCTGTCTTTAAACATCAGCCGTTTAAGATCGAAGATCGGCGGGGAAGCGGACTGTATTCAGACGGTCTATGGAATGGGGTACCGGTGGGTTCATCCAGAGGGAGATGCCCTATGAAAATATATAAGTATACGCTGTTTGCCCTTCATTTTTTCCTGACGGCGGCGGGGCTATACTATCTCGGGACACAGCGGCCGGAGGGAGGGGCGGGAGTGCTCTTAGGTATGCTTCTGGTTCTTTTCTGGGCGCTGGGTCTGGGGTATTATCTGTATTTCCGCAGAAGGTTTGTCGGGTTTTCGGAGGAAATCTGCCGGAGGGCGGAACAGATCGCGGCAGGCGGCGGGGAGAAAGGCGGCTCTTTAGCGGATCGTAATCAGGAAACCCTGACCTCGAAAATGGTGATGGAATTAGAAAAGATGGAGGATGTTACTAGGAACCGCTTAGGGAAAAGCGAGCGGGAGAAGGAACAGCTCCAGAAGACGGTTTCCGAGATTGCGCATCAGGTCAAAACGCCCTTATCCAATATCCGGATGTATCAGGATATGCTGGCGGAGCCGGATGTAGCTAAGGAGGAAGCCGGAGAATTTATGGAGATCATAGGACGGCAGCTTGACAAGCTGGAATTTCTGATTGACTCGCTGGTCAAAACCTCCCGTCTAGAAAGTGATTTGATCAGGTTGAAGATTGGCAGCTACAGGATCCTCCCGACGCTGGAGGCTGCCCGAAACGAAATTGCCCGGAAGGCGGAGAAAAAAGAGATCGAGTTATCTCTCTGCTGCGATTCCCATATTAGGGCGTACCACGACGTGAAGTGGACTGCGGAGGCTGTGGGAAATATTCTGGATAACGCGGTGAAATATACGCCGGAGCGGGGGCGTATCCGCATAGAGGTGATTCCCGGAGAGTTGTACGTACAGATCCGGATTTCGGATACCGGGAAAGGTATCCGGCCTGAGCATTACAACGATATCTTCAAACGGTTTTACAGGGAGGATGAGGCCCGCAGCGAAGAGGGGCTGGGGCTTGGCCTATATATTGCCAGAAATATCCTTATGCGGGAGGAGGGATATATTATGGTCCGCTCCAAACCGGGGGAGGGTTCTTCATTTTCTATATTTCTTCCTATGGATCTGCGTGTCTAGACTGTGTTTGAAAATTATTTCACCTGTGCGGTTGGGGGGGCTGCCTGACGGAAACAGGG
>CAJUTH010000024.1 GCA_910589275.1 uncultured Dorea sp. | reverse complement strand
CCGGATATGAAGGGATTATGTACATAGAGCAGGATGGGAAGTATATACGGATATCCTGCACCGAGGCGGTCAGGTCACGGTATGGGGAGTTGTTTTAGAGGAGGTTAAGGTATGGAGAGATTAACAGAACGCACCGGAGAAGGACAGGCTATTCCCCGGATGGACTTAAAGAATAACGGGCATCAGAAATGCATGGAACGTCTGGCAGAATACGAGGACTTAGAGGAAGAAAATAAACTGCTGAAACTGCCTTGTGCGGTGGGGGATACGGTGTATAGAGTACACAAAGGTACTAAATTATCTCCTGATAGAACCTATGAATGCAAAGTTGTTGGGGTAAAACAGGAATACAATACTTTGTATGTTAAACTACATGCAAACATAAACGAGGAAACTTATTCTATTTGGGTTGATAATTGGTTTGACTGTTGTCAGTTAGGTTATGAGTTTTTCCTCACCAAAGAAGCAGCCGAAGCCGCATTGAAAGAAATGAGCGAATGACGGGGAAAGGATAGGGAAATAAAAGTTTAGTGGAGGTAAGTATGAGCAGGTGCGGACAGTGCAAACATTACGGAGTATTGCATACACCAAGAATAGTAAAAGATAATATGCGGGTATATGGTTTTTGTTTCAAGAATCTTTACGAAAATTATGGAAGTGCATACCCTGTATATGTTCCTGATAGCGGTGTTTGTAAGAATTTCTCTAAAAAGAAGGAAGAAAAGGAGAATTACGAATATGAGATGACGCAGGAATTTAGGTGTGAATGCTGTAAAAAAGAGTTGCTTGGGAAAATTACTAGGATACTTAAAAAGGGGAAGGGATAGGGAATATGAAGATACCAAAATATATTGAGAATCTGATAGATAGAAGGGCAGGACTGGCGGTATTGCTTAATCATGCAGACCATAAACTCGGAGAATGGCTCGAAAAGAATGGTGTTAATGTGGAGGAATATGATATTTATGGTGGTTGCGAAATGTATGTTAATCCTTGGAATTCTGCTGACAGAATAAAACAGGCAATAAAGGATAAACAAAAATGAATGACAGGCAGAAAGCATTTGCAGATTGAGGTGAGGATATGTGGAAAATAAAAATTGAGTATGACGATAAAAGCAGACTGACATTGACTGGAAAGCATAAAGATATACCGCTCCGGTTAGCCGTAAAATACCATAAAGAATATGTTTCTGGAAGAAGGTGCAGGGCAGTATATCAGCGGTATCCGAAGAAGAACTATCCGGAGATGGATTTGTTTGATAAGATAGACGAACTGCAAATGGCGGAATTCGGATATAAACTGGAGTTGTAGCATCAGGCAGTTAAGAGGGGGATGATATCATGGAGCAGATCAAGACAGAAAATGAGCAGAAAAAAGAATATCTCAGAGGATACCGCAGGCATGGGAGGAGGATTAAGCTGATTGAAGCGGAAATTGATGAAATTAGGAGCATGAAAATGTATCCAACGCTTAATAATGATGGTATGCCACATGGTACAGGACAAGCCGATCTGTCTGGGTATGCTGCAGAGCTGTTAGAGAAAGAGAACGAGTTATACGAAGAAGGCGTTGAACAGTTTAAGGCTCATAAAGATATCATGTTTAAGATAAATCAACTGGAGAATGAAGATGAGAGAGACGTCCTCTTTTATCGTTACATAAGAGGAAAGCAGTTTTGGGAAATAGCAAATGCTATGGACTATTGCGAAAGCTGGATACATAAATTGCATGGTAGAGCTTTAAAAAATTTGAAAATTTCTTAAAGAGTGGAGTTCACTAGAGTTTTATCTGTGGTAATATGGTATTATCGAGAAGCGAAAGAGAAAAGGCTTTGAGAGACTCCCCTTAAAAAGTATTTAAAGAACGGCACCCCCTCCGGGGTGCTTTTCTAACGCATAAATTAGCTGGAACTGAGAGGTGGTGACGTGGCCAACAATGAAAACTTAGTACCGTTTACGAGCAATCAAAGCCGTGAGGAAGCCGTGAAAAACGGAAGAAAGGGCGGTAAGAGATCAGGTGAGGTCAGACGCCGGAAAGCAAACTTCCGGAAGACTTTGAATATGCTTCTTACCGCGGAAATAAATAGTGATGAATATGGCCCAATTCTGGAGGCTCTGGGGGTGGAGAGTACTTTGGAATCGGCCATGTTAATGTCCATGATAAAGGCAGCGCTTGAAGGAAATGTTAAGGCTGCTTATTTTATTGCTCAGTATGCAGGGCAGTCAGATAAGCCGGATGAGGATATCAGGAACCGGGAAGCTGATACAGAACTAAAGGCTGCAAGAAAACAGGCGGTAACAGGCGAAAATGAGACAGAGGAAGCTTTGGATAAGCTGGACAGTATTTTGAAGGAGATGCGTGATCATGCAGTTAAGCAGGAAGCAGAATGAATATATTGTCCGGGCAACACATCGATGGAATATTAAGTCTGGGGCTGTGCGGTCTGGGAAGTCTTTTGTTGATACAGCTTTTGTAATACCGTTCCGCATTAGGGAGAGAACAGGGAAGCCCGGCTTGAATGTTATTCTTGGCGTGTCCAAGGAATCTATTGAACGAAATGTGCTTCAGCCGATGCGCGAAATCTATACAGAGAAGCTGATCGGAACGATTAATAACCGGAACGTGGCCAGGATCTGCGGTGAAGATGTGTATTGTCTCGGAGCCGAGAAGATCAGCCAGGTTGCAAAGATACAGGGTTCGTCCATTAAGTACTGTTATGGTGACGAGATCGCAAAGTGGAATAAAGAAGTATTCCAGATGCTGAAATCCAGGCTGGACAAACTATATAGCTGTTTTGATGGTTCCTGCAATCCGGAGCATCCAACCCACTGGCTTAAGGATTTTCTGGATAATCCAGAGCTGGATATTTATCTGCAGCAGTATACTATATTTGATAATCCGTACCTATCGGAAGAATTTGTGGAGCAGCTGTGTAAGGAGTATGCGGGCACAATTTATTATGACCGACTGATACTCGGACTTTGGAAACGGGCAGAGGGTGCGATATACAAAAGATTTGCAGATACTCCGGAGCTGTTTCAGTGTGAAGTTGTCCATCGTTACTCTAAAAATGCAGAAAAGAAACAGTTCCGGAAAGAAGATATCGTGTCCATAGAGGTTGGAATTGACTTTGGCGGCAGTCAGTCGGGCCATGCTTTTGTTGCAAGGGGGTACACAGATAATTACCGGGATGTGATTGTTCTGAAATCAAGACGTATCTTTGCAAAAGATAATGAGGATATAGACAGCAATAAACTGGATAAGCTGCTCTGTGATTTTATTGGGGAGGTTATAGATAAATATGCTAATTGTCAGAAACATGATGGGCGGATTGAATACTGCAATGTGGAATCTGTATTTTGGGATAACGCAGAGACAGTGCTGGGGAATTCTATAAGAAATGCCGTAGAGAAAAGATTCCCATGGATTTCGGTAAAACCGGCAAAGAAAAGGACTATAAATGACCGCATCAGATGTACTGTCCGGCTCATGGGGGCAGGGCGTTTTTTTATTACAGACGATTGCGAGTCTTTACAAATAGCTTTAACCGAAGCGGTATGGGATCAGGAAGTGACAGATAAGGATGAGCGTTTAGATGATGGAAGTACAGACATTGACAGCCTGGATGCGTTTGAATATACGATTGAGCGTGATATGAAGTATCTGATACAAGAGGTGGAAGATGGTTAAGGGACTTAGCAGGATATGGAAAGGAATTAAGCGGATGTTTGGTTATTCAACAATAAAATCGATAGTCGGTAAAGACACGGCTTTATCAGAGGAAATGGTGGAAGCTATAAATGAATGGCAGACAATGATGGAAGGGGTGGCGAAATGGATTGTAAATCCGGTCAGGTCCCTCCGGATCGAGCAGGGAATCTGCAGGGAATTTGCGGATGCGGTACTGGTAGAAATGGAAACGAGTATCAGTAATGAGCGCCTTAATAGAATATACCAGAAGAGCATTATTGAATTGAATGAGAACCTGCAGGAAGGGCTCGGCCTTGGCTCACTGGTTGTAAAACCGCTGGGTGCGGATGGTGCAGAATTTGTTACCCCGGATAAATTTATCCCGATTTTATTTGGTGATGATGGGAAGCCGGTTGATATTGGCTTTTTGTCTATAAAGCGGATAGGGGAGCATGATTATTATACCAGGGTTGAGCGTCATTACTTTGTGAACGGGAACCTGACGATTGAAAATAAATGCTATCACTCGCATTCCCGTGAATATATCGGGAGCCCCTGCGAACTGTATGAGGTTGAAGAGTGGGCTGAGATTAATCCGGGCCCGGTAACGTTCCCAGGCATGACGCGGATGGATTTCGGGTATTACAGGAATCCCATCAAAAATAAAGTAGATGATTCAAAATGCGGTGTCTCTGTCTTTGAGTCAGCAAAAGAATTGATCGAGAAAGCCGATATCCAGGCGGCAAGGCTTGACTGGGAATTTGAGTCCGGGGAGCGTGCAGTACATGTGGATGAGAGGGCTCTTAATAGTCAGAAAAAAAATGGTAAGTCCGGAATGCCTAAGCTGAATAAAAGATTATACAGAGGACTGAATATAGAAGACGGAAAGGACAGGGAGCTGCTGAAAGAGTATTCCCCGGATATGCGGGACGAATCTTTTAATCGGGGGCTGGAAAGGTATTACCGCGACATTGAGTTCAATGTGGGGCTTGCCTATGGAGACCTGTCAGATGTCCAGTATGTAGATAAAACAGCTACTGAGGTGAAGGTATCGAAGGGAAGGAAGTATAACAGGGTTACGATGATCCAGAACAAGCTTCAGGATTGTCTGGAAGATTTTGTGGCGGGGCTTGCTTTTTATAATGGGTTATACACTTCGGGATATGAATTTAGCTGTAATTTCCACGATTCAATTTTAACAGACGAGGAGACGCAGCGCAGGCAGGATAAAGAGGATGTGGCCGCCGGCATCATGCAGCCGTGGGAATACCGGGCAAAATGGTATGGAGAAGATGAAGAAACAGCAAAGAAGATGGTTGGCGCTCCAGCGGAGGTAATTGACTAGTGACACAGGGACAATTGGAAGGGATTCCACAGCCGTTTGAGAAGGCTATGTCGGAATTGGAAATGCGTATCATGGCAGATATTGTAAGGGCGATCAGGGTTAATGGCTTTGCAACATCTACGGCGGATGCACAGATGGAGCGCCTGATACAGCTTGGAAGGTCTGAGGAATCCATAAAGAAATGGGTAGGGGAGGCATTGGATGCTGCTGAGTCAGAACTGGAGATGATTTTTTCCGATACCGTGTATGAACAGTATTATGGATATAAGCGAGCCTATGAGGCAAAGGGCGCAGTACAGGTTCCTTTTGAGCAGAATCGGGAGCTTCAGGAATTGATTTCCGCTGTAGGGGCGCAGACAAGGGATACTTTCCGGAATATGACTAATTCCATGGGATTTGCTCTGCGGAATCCTTCTACAGGAAGAGTGTACTATACGCCCTTGATGGAGTTTTACCAAGATGCGTTGTCAGGGGCGGTTATGGAGATCACATCCGGGACCGCCAGTTATGACAAGACGCTGGGAAAAGTTATCAATACAATGACTGCGAGCGGTTTGAGGTGGATTGATTATAGTTCTGGGGCGCATTCCAGAGTAAATGTGGCGGCAAGGCGGGCTGTTATGACCGGGTTCCGGCAGATACAGGGAAAGATAAATGAGCAGGCGGCCAGAGAACTTGGCACGGACAGCTTTGAGGTGTCTTACCATATCGGCGCAAGGCCTTCGCATCAGGTATGGCAGGGCAGGGTATATACATATAATCAGTTGGAAGAGATATGCGGGCTTGGGACTGTTACAGGTTTGCACGGAGCTAACTGTTATCATGATTATAACGCCTTTATCCCCGGAGTTTCGGTAAGGACTTATACGGACGAACAGCTTGAGCAGATGATGGCTGAGGAGAATACGCCGAAGGATTATCTTGGAAAAGAATATACTGCCTATGAAGCCCTGCAGAAACAGCGCCAGATGGAAACGGCCATGAGAAAGACTAGACAGGATATAAAGCTACTGCAGGAAGGGAAGGCAGGTAAGGATGCGGTTACGGTGAAACGATGCAGATATCAGGTGCAGATGCAGCAGTATAAATCGTTTTCGAAAGCTATGGGGCTGCCGGAGCAGATGCAGAGGGTGTACCATGATGGGCTGGGACGGGTGGCAAGCGGGCCGCTCCCAAGACCAAAGAGAAAGGAGGCAAATATAGGGGGACTTAAGAATTTACAAATCCCGGTGCAGAAACGGTATGTAGAAAAGATAGCTTCAAAGTATGGGCTGAAAATTCAGGACTTGAGCATAAAAATTCAAAGAAGCGAAGATATGTTAAAATTGCCATTTTGCGGAAGTACAGATTATGACAATATTGGAAGAATTGATCTGCTTCCTAATGCGTTCCAAGATGAGGAAACACTTGTCAGGACAATTATACACGAAAGATGTCATGTATTACAGTTAAAAAAATATGGGAAAGAATATGCGCAAATGAATATCGATAAAATGGAATCAGAAGCATACAAATTTGAAGATTTCTGGTATAATATTGTCAGAAAGAGGGCGAGACGATGATGGAGAAATGGATTGAAAACTTTAAATGTGTAATGGAGCGGGGTAATGCCGGAAAATGTCCATTCTGTAGAAGTGTAAATATGGATTATAAAGCTTCTGTTGTGGTGCCAGAGAGCAGGCTTGGATACATGGATATCTGGTGTAATGACTGCAAGAAAGCTTTTCACGTTTCGCGAATGCAGGTACCTGAGGGTATAAAGGTTGATGGAGAAATACCAGAAGGATTAAAATATTAATACCACGCATTCTCAGGGATGCGTGGTATTTTTATACCCATTTTTAAGGAGGTGGTAGGAAGTATCTCCCTTTAAGGCGCGGGGCAGGCGTCTTTTTTTGTCAGCAGATTAGACGTAAAACAGTCTGGACTTACTTGGAATCAGAGGTGCGACCTCGTAAAAAGCGTAGATGAAAGGAAGGTATGTTACTATGAAACGAAAAGATCTTGAAGGTTTGGGAATTGAGAAGGAAGCTGTTGATAAGATCATGGACTGGAATGGACAGGACATTGAAGCGGAAAAAGCAAAGACGACAGCTGCAGAGGGAGAGAGGGATAATTATAAATCCCAGCTTGAAACAGCCACGGCTGAACTGGATAAGCTCAAGGATATGAAGCCGGAAGAAATGCAGGCAACAATCCAGAAGTTACAGGGTGATCTGAAAGCAAAGGATGAAGAGTACGCGAAAAAAGAAGCAGACCGGATGTTTACAGATACTTTGAAGGAAGCGATCAAGGCGGCAGGCGGCCGCAATGAAAAAGCCGTTATGGCGCTGCTGGATGTGGAGACCCTGAAGGAATCGAAAGACCAGACCGAAGATATCAAGAAAGCATTGGAGACCGCAAAGGAATCTGATGCTTATTTATTTGGGGCAGATGAGCCGATTAAAAACCCAATAGGCCCTACCGGGGGCGGAACAGGCGGCTCGGATTCTATGATGGCCGCTATGCGCGCCGCTGCCGGACTGCCGCCTGTAGAAGATAAGAAGTAGAAAAGGAGAGATAAGACATGCCAAACAATAACACAATTGCATTAGCAAAAAATTACACGAGTATTTTAGATGAGGTTTATAAAAACGCATCTGTAACCGCAGACCTGACTTCGGATGCGGCCATGATGAGGGCGGGGGCGAATGCAAACGAGATTATTTATCCGCAGCTTACTGTTGGCGGACTTGGAGATTATGACCGCAACTTTGGTTATACATCCTCTGCTGTAGATCTGAAATGGAAAACCGCTACATTTAATTATGACAGGGGCGCGAAGATTGAAGTTGATGTGATGGATAATGAAGAGTCCAGAAATATTGCATTCACGAGAGCAGGCGCCGAGCTTCAGCGTACGAGGGTAGCGCCTGAAGCGGATGCTTTTACTTTTGCCACAATCTGCGGATTTGAGGAGATTACTAAGAAGGCGGAGCTTCTAGCTGATGCTGCAGCATTCCTTGCAGCGCTGATCGAGGCTAAGAACAAGATGGATGAGGACGAAGTGCCGGAAGAGGGAAGGCTGCTTTACGCGACTCCGACACTGATGAATGGCGTTATGGCTCTGGATACAACGAAATCAAGGGAGATCCTGAATGCATTCAGCGTAAAGAAAAGGGTTCCGCAGACCCGGTTCTATACGGCGATCGATATGCTTGACGGAAAGAGCGAAGGAGAGGAAGCAGGGCATTTTAAAAAGGCTGAAAGTGCGAAGGATATTAACTTCATGATTATTCATAAGCCTGCGATCATTAAGTTTGACAAGCATATTGCTTCTGATATCATTCCGGCGTCGCTTAACCCGGATGCAGACGGCGATATCCTGAAATACAGGAAATACGGCCTTGTAGATTATTACAAGAATAAGGCGGCGGGCTTTTATGTATCACATAAAGAATAGGAGGTGCGTTATGAGGACTGTAGGTTTGGTGTTTAATGAGAAGAGGAAGAAAAAGCCGGGAAAGAAGGAGGTTATGGAAATCCTGAATGAGAGAGGGATTGAGTACGATGAAAATGCAAAGCTGGATGAGCTGCTCCAGCTGCTTCATAAGGAGTAGATGTATATGAAATCGTATGCAGACATTGAATTTTACAAGGATTCTTATCTCTTAGGCAGGGCTCCAAAGATACCGGATGCAGAATTTCCTTATTGGGTGATGCGTGCATCCGGAGAAATCCGGCAGAGGACCTTTGGCAGGGTAGACGCCCTGGAGGATATTCCGGAGGAGGTTCGGATGTGCTGCTGCGAGGTTGCGGAAAAGCTGTACCTTATGGAATCTGCAAAGGACGAGAACGGGATGGTGCTGCAGAGCTTCAGTAACGATGGTGAAAGTGGGACCTATAAAACCGACGATATGTCTGAGACGGGCATCCGGCGCGGAGTATCAAGGATTATCCGAAAGTGGCTTGTCCATACCGGGCTTATGTATTGCGGGGTGAACTGATGAATCCAAACTATAACCAGACGATTACCATATATAACTGCTTCCGGGGAAGGGATAATCCGAACAGCACGAAGGATATCTGGCAGAGAACGGTGCTGCATGATTGTTTTTACAAGAATGTTATGGGGCGTTCAGAGTATGCAGACCGCGACCCTAAGATGGCGAGTGCCTATGCAGTCAGGATACCTGGAAACGCGAGGTATAGACCGTATAATGAGTGGTGCAAGCTTCCAGAGACGGAGCGTGGAAAGTATTTTACCTGCAGCCTGAAGGATATTGTGGTCAAAGGGGAATGCCTGGATGAGATATCAGGCATATCTCCGGATACAGCTTCGGAAGTGTTGTCCAGGTATAAGCCGGAGTCATTTGTTGTGACTGCTTTTTCTGACAATACCTCTCATCGGTGTGCAAAGCATTACAGGATAGGTGGTTAAGATGAGTGTGGAAATAAAATGGAACAAGCCAATCCCACAGATCATAACAGAGGCTACAGGCGGAACCAGAACGCAGCTGTTCATGGCAAATGAGGCAAAGCGCCTTATGGATCCGTATGTTCCGGCGTTAAATCTGGTACTTGCGCAGAATGTGCGTACCTATGTAGAGGATGGCCATGGAGTAGTACATTATTTATCCCCATATGCACACTACCAGCATGAGGGTTATCTGATGGTGTCAAGGATCACAGGAAGCCCTTGGGCGAGAAAAGGTGAAAGCAAGCTGCCGACTGGCAGAAAGCTTGTGCAGAATAAGTCCCGGCATCCATTAGCTACAGCTGAGTGGGAAAAAGCAATGAAAGCGGCGAGAATGGATGATTTGACTGCGGCAGTCCAGAGATATGTGAAGGGAGGCGGAAGATGAACGAACAAAGTACCATGAAGACGTCTATGGAGAAAAAGCTGACAAAGCATGCAGTTATGAAGGCTTATGTGGAGGAAAAGGTAATGGAGCTGGCTGGCAGCATGCTTTCCTTCAACTTTGCAGATGATTCCCCGGACGGAATTTCTTTTCTGACTAATTATTCAGGGAAGATTGTTAAAAAATATCTGCGTGCGGCAGATAAAGAGTATGGATTTTCCATACTGATCAACTGGCATTATTCAACAGAGACGGATGACCTGAACCTGCAGGCTATGAATTTTGCACAGGAATTTATGGATTGGATTGATCTGCAGAACAAGAATAAGAACTTTCCGGATTTTGGGGATAAGTGCCAGGTGAAGAAAATTGAAAATTTACAGAACATGCCGAACCTTGCGTCTGTGGACTGGGAGAGTATGAGAGCCCAGTACCTGATCCAGTGCAGGGTTCTTTATTTTGAGAAGGAGTGAAACGATTATGAAATTAATGGAACTGATGGAAACCCATAAACTGGATCCCAAATATGAGGGATGGGTAACAAATGATGATTACGTACTTGCGATTGACCTGAGCCCGGGCGGCACGCCTGAGACGGATATCGGCGAGTATGCAGTGGTTGAAATGGGGATTTCGGGACTGGATTCCCAGATGAACCCGGTGACGCAGGATAAGCAGTATATCCGTTCCGGGCAGAATACCATGAAAACAGGCACTCAGCGTTCGTTTACGCTTAGCGGCGACCGCTATGTAGGAGATGAGGCGCAGGACTATTGTCTGTCCCATAGGATGAAATACGGCACTGGTAACGGGGTTGTTACAAATTATGTGTATTTTAATATCCTGAATGGCGTGGGAGAAAAGGGACAGGTGTCTATTATTGTCAACTCTGACGGTTCTGGAAACGCGGGCGAGTCTTCGGCGGTTGACATTGAGTTTAAGAAGATCGGCTCTAATCCGACCGAGTATACGTATTCTGCAGGAAACAGCCCGGCTGAAGAAAGCGGAACTGAGGAAGGGCAGGAACTATAAGCGGCATGGATGCCGGACGTGAAGGGAGATGGAGAAGATGAAGATGATAAAAGTGAGGATTCTGAATGCAGAGCTGGAGGCAGATCTACTGAATCCGGAGGTTGCGAGGAAGTATGAGGAGGGAGCGGCCGGTATCGCAGAGAAAGCGAATAAAGCGAAGCTCTGTGAATCCTTTTGTGAAGCAATTGAGGTACAGTGTAATGCTGTAATCCATTTCATTGATGATATTTTCGGTATCGGGAGCGCAAAGGAGGCCGTCGGTGAAGAGACCGACCTGCTTACGTGCTTAGAAGCTTACAGGGATATTGTAAATGCTTACGAGAAACAGGTGATTCCTTATCTGCATAAGTTTCAGACTGAGATCGGCATGAAGGCGAGTGAGGGTGAATGAAAGTAAATTTTATCATCCAGGGTCTTCCGGAAAGCGTTGAGATTGACGGCGGCAGGTATCCGATCAACTGGGATTTTCGTGTGGGGATACAGTTTGAGGATATTATGAACAGCGATATGCCGGACAGCGATAAGCTGTACCGGCTGCTACGGCTGTATTATCCGCAGATTCCGGCAGACCTGTATGGGGCCGTAGAGCAGATGCTGTGGTTTTACCGCTGTGGGGAACAGGAGCAGAAGGATGAGAAAAAGGAAAGGTACCAGTGCCGGAACTCGAAAGAGCCGGCGTATTCTTTTTCTCAGGATTCCGCATATATTTACGCGGCGTTCAAGGAGCAGTACGGAATTGATTTGACAACCGCAGAGAGCCTGCACTGGTGGAAATTTATGGCGCTGTTTGAATCCCTTGGCGAAGATACGAAAATGAGCAGGATCATGTATTACCGGAAAGCCAGTACCTCTGGAATGTCAAGGGATAAAAGGGCGTTTATCAATGAGATGAAGAAACTGTATAAGCTTCATTCAGACGGCGCCCAGATGACGCTGAAACAGAGGAACCAGCGCTGGAAGGACTATGTGAGAGAACGTTATGAGAAGAAGGTGATGTAGTGGCCAGTGACGGAACAATAAAAATAGATACGGAACTTGACAGTTCGAAGGCGAAGTCGGCCTTGTCGGAGTTTTCTTCTCTTGGGAAAACGGCTTTGAATGGAGTGAAAACAGCTATCAGCGCCGCTGGGGCTGCAATGGCCGGGATGGCGGCATATTCTGTCAAAGTCGGCTCTGATTTTGAAGCCGGGATGTCCAAGGTGTCGGCGATATCGGGCGCCGCGGGTTCAGAGCTGGATGCGCTGACAGACAAGGCGAAGGAGATGGGTGCGAAGACCAAGTTCAGCGCCACGGAAGCGGCTAGTGCGTTTGAGTATATGGCTATGGCCGGATGGAAGACGGAGGACATGCTAAACGGCATTGAGGGGATTATGAATCTGGCGGCGGCCAGCGGGGAAGACCTTGCGGTGACGTCCGATATCGTAACGGATGCGCTGACTGGGTTTGGGATGCAGGCCAGCGACTCGGCGCATTTTGCAGACGTGCTGGCGACGGCATCATCTAATTCCAATACAAATGTAGGCATGATGGGCGAAACCTTTAAGTATGTTGCGCCTGTGGCGGGGGCCCTTGGGTTCAGCGCGGAGGACTGTGCCGTTGCAATCGGCCTGATGGCAAACAGCGGAATTAAGGCGAGTCAGGCCGGGACAACCCTAAGGCAGATTTTTACAAACCTTGTGAAGCCGACGGATAAGATGCAGGCCGCCATGGATCAGCTTGGTTTTTCCCTTATAGATACCGAGGGCAATACAAAGAGCCTTGATACCGTTATGGGAGAACTCAGGGCGCGTTTTGCTGAGCTGACAGAGACAGAGAAAGCACAGTATGCGGCTACATTGGCCGGCAAGGAAGGCATGTCCGGATTTCTTGCGATTGTAAATGCAAGCGATGCTGACTTTAACAGCTTAACCGCGGCGATCGGAAATGCAGACGGAGCGGCTGAAAAGATGGCGGAAACCATGAATGACAACCTGAAGGGGAGCATAACGATCGCCGGTTCTGCGCTGGAAGGGTTCGGCATCAAAGTATATGAGAAGATGGAAGCCCCATTGAAAGAAGCTGTTGACATTGGGACGGACTGCATTAACAGGCTGTCGTCCGCATTTGATTCCGGCGGCCTGAATGGCGTGGTAGAGGAAGCCGGGGAAATCTTCAATGAGCTGGCGGATGATATCGCCGGATCCAGCAAGGCGGCAGAGGGGATTGTAACTCCCCTTAAAAATATAGCAAATGCCGGTGCGAAGCTTGGAAAAACTACGCTTCCAGTTATAGCGGACGGATTGGAGTTTGCGGCGGAGAATTTCGGGGTGCTGCTCCCACTTGTAACCGGGGTTACCGTAGGGCTTAAGGCTTTCAATGTGATAGGGAAAGCAACGGCAGTTACTACAAAGGCCAATGCGGCGGCGGTAGCAGTACTGAATAAGATGGAGAAAGCGAATGCATTACAGCTTGTAGCTGCAAATGGCGGGCTGACTGTGCGTCAGATACTTCTCGCAGTTTATAATGGCCAGATAACTCTGACAACAGCACTTACAAGCTTATGGGCGAAAGCGCAGACAGCGCTTAATAAAGCGATCAATGCAAATCCCATAGGAGTGGCAGTAGTCGCAATGACTGCATTCCTGGCTGTCGCGAAAGCCGTTAAATCAGCGATTGCGAGTCAGACAGAAGCCGAGAGGGAGCATTCAGAAGCATTAAGAGAATCTAAACAGGCGGCAGAAGAAAGCTTACAGAAAGCACAGGAGAGAAAAAAGTCCTATGAAGAATTAGTACAGTCACAAAATGAACAGGCGGCAGGGGATATTGCGCAGCTAAACAGGCTGCGGGAGCTGAATGGAGAACTAAATACGATTGTCGATGCGAATGGCAGGGCTAAAGAAGGAGAAGAGGATCGGGCAGCATTTATCACGTCGCAGCTTTCCAATGCCCTTGGTATTGAGATATCTATGACAGACCATCAGATCAGCAATTACCAGGAACTGCAGTCCCAGATTCAGTCACTGATTGAGCAGAAACGCATTGATGCGGTGATGAGTGCCCAACAGGCCAAATATGATGAAGCTGTAGCCAATCAGATGAAAGTGGCTGCAGAAGCCTCCGCAAATCTGGCAGCTATGAAAGAAGCCGAAAATGCAGTGACTGCTGAAAAAGCAGAACTTAGTGCATTAGAGGCAGAGAGGGACCAAGCCGTAATTGACGGGAATAAAGCCCTTGTAGGGGTTTTGGGTGAAAAAATAAAAAAACAGGAAGAGGATGTAGCAAAAGCAGAAGAGGCATTGAAGGCAACGCAGGAGGCCTATACTGAAAATACAGAACTTTTAGCGCAATATGCAAATGATATTGACCAGTATACTTCACTTGCAGAAGCTGCTACTTCTAGAAACTCAGAGGCAATAGAGGCGGCTATTAATCGGATTACATCTGGCATAAAGACAGCAAGCGTTGCGACTAATGAAGAATTACAGAAACAAGTTATCGAAGTCGCTAATACGGAAAAATTTATCCGGCAGGAAGTAGAAAAAGGAACTCCCGGATTCACACAGGTAATGATAGAGCAGGCGCGGGGTGCAACGGTGTCTGCTCTAGAAGAATTTGCGAAGGCTGCTCCGCAGAGTGCAAAGGAATTAGCCAAGGTTCCTCCGGAGGCGGTGGCGGCTTTGATTGCCGGGGACATGAAAGGCCAGTTATCTTCGGAGGCCAGCGGAGCTGTTGAGGGAATGTTGAAACAGTTTGATGGGCTGGACGGGAAAACGAAAGATAATTTTGCACAGGTATGGTACGGGGCGCTGGAAGGTCTGGAAGGCTATGAAGAATTAGCCGATCCTGCAAAAGAAGGAGCGGATGCTTTTCTTGAATCTTTAAAAGAAGCATTGGAGGTACATTCGCCGTCAGAAGCGGTAAGGAGGATTTTTTCTTATGTATGGCCGGGAGCGGCGGATGGCTTGAATGAAGGTACGGAAGGTCTTAATGAGAAAGGTCTGGGAGTCATTACTTCTTTCTTGGGAATTTTTAGTGACATTCCCGAAAAGGCAAGGGGAATAGGAACCCAGATTATGTCTTTTTTTGGTATAGGCGTGGCATCCCAGCAGAGCAACGCACAAAGTGCCGGAAAAGCGAATGCGGATGCGGCGAATAAAGGCGCAGGCTCTGTTAACCCTTCCGGTGTTGGAAAGGCATTTGGCGCTATGCTGGGTACCGGAGTGATAGGAACAGCCGGTATCCTTCTCCAAAAGGGAAAGGAGATTGCCGGCAGGGCGAAGACAGGTGCGGGAACCGTAAACCCCACAGCGGAGGGAGGAAAATTCGGAAGCCTGCTTGGGAATGGAATCGGCGGCATGGCGGGGCTCTTGCTGCAGAAAGGACAGCAGATTGCCAACAGGGCGAAATCCGGGGCTGGATCAGTGAACCCGGCTGGAGAAGGCGGACGTTTCGGATCCCAGTATGCTTCCGGTGTTGGCAGTAAGACCTGGGAGGCTCAGGGCAAAGGAAGGCTGCTTGCGTCAAATGCGGATTCAGGTGCAAAGAGCAAAAGCGGGTATGATGCGGGGTCAGGCTTTGGCTCTGGTTTTGTAAACGGGATTGGAAGCTGGATCCGGTCTGCGGCCAGCAAGGCAGCGGAATTGGCCAGCAACGCACTGAATGCGGCTAAGAGGGCGCTTGACTCGCATTCCCCGTCCAAAAAAGCTAGGAAAATCGGGAAAACACTTCCGCAGGGATTTGGGCTTGGAATTGAAGATGATGCGAAGCTGGCAGAAAAGGCGTCGGAAAATATGACGGAAGCCGCGCTGGACGCATTGGATACAGAAAGGCTTGTCCATAAGATAGAAAGCATGGATATTCCAGCGGTAATGGGAAAAGTATATGCAGCCATGGAGGACAGGCATGACGCTGTGACGGATAAGGTTATCCGGGCACATGCGGCAAAGGAGCGGATGAATAATGCGGTGGCTGGGGAAGGACTGACATTCCGGCTCGGCGACGAAGACATACAGAGGCTTGCGAAGGCATTTAGCGGTACAGTGTCGCAGGAAATCACTAAAAATATGGAGGGCATGGGATTCTATGCAAGGGAACGTGAATTGTTCCGTCTGGTACGGGAGGTGAAGTGAGGTTGAAGGATATATTTTATATAAACAGCGCCGGAGTTAAAATCGACCTTTTGACGCCGCCCTATATGCTTCAGACAGGGGAGCTGTTTGATTATAGCTGGACTTACAGAAGCAGTAATACTTCATTAAACGGAGGAATAATCGAGAGCTTTGGCAAGGAAGTTGAGCAGAAGCCTTTGACGTTAAGCATAATAAATTACGGGCAGGAAAGCTATTATGAAGCCATAGACCGGTTTTATGAGGTTACGGAGTATGATGTTATAAATAAAGTTCCAGGTAAATTATGTTTCGGGGAGTATTATTTGTCCTGCTATTTGACGGCTTCAAAGAAAACAGGATGGGAGAGTGATTCCAGTCTGCTGGATAATGAGGTGACGCTTTCCATAGAGTATCCGTTTTGGATCCATGAAAGGAAATTTAGGTTCTATGCAGGAAGGGCAGAAGAATATACGGAAATCCCGGGGCTGGAGTACCCATATGGATATCCGTATGAATATGCAAGCCAGTTAAATCTGAGGTATCTCCTGAATGACCATTTTTCCGAATGCGGTTTCATGATGCTGTTTTACGGCCCGGCAGTTAATCCCGCTGTGAGGGTCGCGGGGCATTTGTACGAAGTGGCGACAACATTGTATGACGGCGAGTACCTGATGATTGATTCCAGAGACCTTACCATAAAAAAGGTATCCAATATAGGAGAGGTAAGCAATGTGTTTAGTTCTAGGAATACTGGTTCCTATATTTGGAGAAAAATCCCGGTAGGGAGGCAGCCTGTTACGTGGTCTGGAAGTTTTGGGGTTGACATTATCTTATTCTATGAAAGGAGTGAACCGTTATGGAGTTCGTAGTTACTGACAAATACGGCAGAGAAGAGGGCTACCTGCGGCATAAAGGGATTGACATGGATATCGGGTCGGATAATGATTTTGAAGTTGAAATAGGAATTGATTCCTATGATGAAAAAATCCATGGCGAAGGATGTCGTTTCTTCTGCCCGGAGACGGAGTACGGAGGTATCATAAAAAAGCTTAACCCAGTTACGAAAGAAGGCGTTGTGAAGCTTGGGGGAAGTACATGGAGGGGAATTTTGAACCATATAGCGATGGAGCCGGTGAAAGGGCAGGACTATCGGATCCTTGACGGGGAGGCGAATACAGCCATTGGGGCTTTGCTTAAAGAATATGGGTTATCAGACCTATTTACTGCATCTCCAAAAGATAGCGGGTTTTCTTTCAGCAGTTACCAGTGTGCGCTCCACAGGCTGCTTGCAGACGGCTTGTCGGAATCATTGGATACGCTGGGCGCACGCTTGAAGCTCTCCTACATTGGAGGAGAAGCGAATGAAACAGGATATGTCTTGGTGGAAGCGGTGCCTATCATTGATTATTCGGACTCAATAGAGTTTAGTCAGGACAGTAATACGAATGTGGATGCTGTAGACTATAGGGATGGAGTAAACCACTTGATCTGCTTGGGGAAAGGCGAACTGAAAAACCGTGTCAGGGTAGACCTGTATGCATGGCCGGACGGAAGCATAAGGAAGCAGCAGTATTATAAAGGGATAGACCTCCATGAGGCGTATTACGATTATGGCAGCGCAGAGGATGCAGCCGCTCTTGAGGAATATGGGAGGAAACGGCTCTTAGAGGATATGAATTACAAGCAGGTGAAAATATCGGTAGAAAACTCAGAATATTTGGAACTCGGAGACATTGTTTGTGGGCGTGACTGGGTAACAGGCCTTGCTGTCAAGGAGCCTGTCATACAGAAAATACTGCAGGTGGAGGCCGACGGAAGCGCAAAGGTAACGCCTAAGTTGAAAGGGGAATCTTAAATGATCGTATCGGAAGTTGTAGACACAATAGTAGGTGATGCACACGTAACCTGCGAACAGATCGCAGACATTAATCAAGGGACATACGGGGAAGGAGATTATGTCCTTCCGTTTGGGAGGAGGCTGGAGGCACAGCTTATTACAAGTAACAAGGTCCGGATTTTTGATGGCGGGATGGTGTACTGCGGGGTACGTGATGTGATAGCAGTAAATAATTACCATGATGTTACCATTGAAAACGGTTCACAGAGCATGAAACGGAATGATTTTATTGTCCGCCGCTTTACAAAGGATGAGGTTACGCATTATGGACAGGCGGAATTTATCACGGTCAAAGGAACTGCGACTGATGGTACGCCGGAAGATCCAGAAATTGAAGTGACAGACCTGAGGAAGGGGGCGCTTGTACATGATATGCCTCTTTACAGGGTAAAACTGGAAGGGCTGAATATTGTAGCGGTAGAGCCGTTATATAATGTTTTGATATCAATGGTGGAATTGCAGGAAACACTTGCAGGCAAGCAGGATATCATTACCGGAGGAGCAAGCACCATTGCGACTAAAAATTTAGCAGCAAAGAGGGCGCTGATTAGTAATTCTGGTGGCAAGGTTGCCGTAGCTTCTACAACAGCAATGGAGCTTGAGTATTTACACGGCGTTAAAAGTAATGTCCAAACACAGATAGATAACAAGAATAATCTGAGATGCCGTACAACGACGCATATGGTAGCTTTTGAGTGGACCGGTGACAATAAATTTTTAATCATAGTTGACAATACGGTTGTAGCAACGTTAAAAAATGGGACAAATATTTAAAAAGTTTTATTATTATATAATTTTTAGTTGTGTGGTACCGCACAGAAAGGAGCAGTTTTGAAAATTATATTTAATGACGCCTCAGAGCTTCAGGTGCAGCAGGTATATACTGATGCATCTGAGGCTCTTCGCATTAAGACCATTTCAGATACGCAGGAGGCCCTGAAAGAGATGTTTTCCGACCGGACAAAAACTAGGAAGATGATTGTTCAGGAAAGAGGGCAGACTCTCGCTGTATATGAGGGCTATACGCTGTTTGAAGGGATCATGTCCTATACGGCTGGAATCTTGGAGCCTGTGCTTTACAGGATTGGGGAAACGCCAGAGGAACGGATACAGAAGTTGAGTGAAGAGAACGCTGCGCTTCTGCAGCAGGTGGACATGCTTACCCAGTGTGTGCTGGAAATGTCCGAACTGGTATATCGGTGATGGTAACTTTGTTAACCAATATATTCATATTTTTTATGGGAAAGGAGGCGGAAGGAATGATGGCTATGTTATGGGCGCAGCAGATCATGCTGGAGAAACCGGGATATACATTTGCGAAAGTGCCGAGGCTACTCAAGGATAAGGTCAGGGAAATCCTGATTGATTCCGGGATGCCAGAGCTGGCAGAAGAAACGGAAGAGTAGGAAAGACGGGCGCAGGATTGCGCATAGGAAAATTTAATGGAGGAAGTGAGGTAAATGAAGAAAATGGATAAGGTATTTAACTGGATCAGTATTGTAATCGGCATGACAGGCGGATTTCTCGCCTACTGGCTCGGAGGCTGGGATGTGCTACTGAAAACAATCGTGTTTCTGGCGGCCGTAGACTATGTGACCGGGATTATCAAGGCAGTTTATACAGGGGTTCTGTCATCAGAAATTGGTTTCAGGGGGCTGCTGAAAAAGATAGTAATGTTTATTGTGATTGCATCGGCCTTCTCAATACAGGAGCTGATGGGGAACACGGTTCCGCTCCGGGAGATTGTGATTATGTTCTATATAGCGAATGAAGGGCTGAGCCTTTTGGAGAATGCGGCTGTATTTATCCCGATTCCGGAAGGACTGAAAAATGTATTGCTACAGTTGAGAGAAAAAGATTCAGGGGACGCGTAAGGCGTCCTCTTTTTGCGCCGGCGCAAATTTATGTGCGACGCCACACAGGAAGGAGAAAGCTATGTCAAAAATAGAATCGGCGATAAGATGGATGGAGTCAAAAGCAAAAGATAATCGCCATGGGTACGACCAGCTATACCGCTGGGGAGAAAAAGGGGACTACGACTGCAGCTCTGCGGTGATCACCGCATGGGAGCAGGCCGGGGTTCTGGTCAAGACGAACGGGGCAACTTATACCGGCAATATGTACGATGCATTTTATTTCTGCGGATTTAAGGATGTGACGGCCAGCGTAAACCTTTCCACGGGGGCAGGCCTGCGCCGCGGCGACGTTCTCCTGAACAAGCGGAAGCATACCGCCATGTTCTGCGGAAACGGCCTTGAGGTGGAAGCTTCCATCAATGAGAACGGCGGCATTACAGGAGGCATTCCCGGAGACCAGACAGGCCGGGAGTTCCTGATCCGGGCATACCGGAATTACCCTTGGGACTGCGTGCTGCGGTATGCCGGGGAGAGCGTGTCCGATTCGGACACCGGTTCTATACACAATAATACTACAGGAGGTAAGGTTACAGTGACAGCAAATATTCCGATATTGAAAAAAGGGATGGCCGGAACCGCGGTCACGGTCTGGCAGAATATTTTATGCGCCGCAGGCTATGAGGTTGGGCTGGACGGCTCTTTTGGCCCGGCTACGGAGGATGCAACCAGACAGTTTGAACTGTCGCGCGGCATTACCGACGATCCGCATGAGGTAGGGCCTGCTGCATGGAAGGCAGGCTTGGAGCTTCTGGGAGCCGCGAAAATGTTTTGAGAATAGAATAGAATTTTTCAGCTAAAACAAGGGTAAATATTTGTATTATTTAAACTAAAAACATTACGGATTAATATGTATTAAAATCAACGGTTAGCGACACATTAGTGACAAATAATACGGAAATAAGCGGTTTTTCAAGGCTTGATGCTAGAAAAAAATTAAGAAATCTTTAGAATTACTTTTGGCAATACTTAAGATGAGGAGCGTAGAATGGCGGATAAGATTGAACGAGAAGACAACAGGAGGGATTGGCAGATGGATAAAATATCAGTAGTTGTTCCATGCTGGAATGAGGAAGAAGCGCTTCCTATTTATTATCGGGAAATGAATCAGGTAATGGAAAGAATGAGCCAGGGGACGGAGAAAGAAACCTTGGATTTTGAATTGATTTTTGTGGATGATGGTTCTTCAGACGGAACATATAGGATTATGAAAGAACTGAATTTGAGGGATGCGCGCTGCAGATACCTTTCCTTTTCCAGAAATTTTGGAAAGGAGGCGGCGATTTATGCGGGATTAAAGGCTGCCACAGGGGATTACGTGGCGGTAATGGATGTAGACCTTCAGGATCCGCCCGCGCTTTTGCCGGATATGTATGATATTTTGAAAAATGAGGCATATGACAGTGTGGCTACAAAACGCTCTACCAGAACGGGAGAGCCAAGAATCCGCTCGTTCTTGTCGGAGAGCTTCTATAAGCTTGTTAACAAGATTTCTAAGACAGAGATTGTAAGTGGGGCAAGAGATTATCGGCTGATGAACCGGAAGATGGTGGATGCGGTTCTCGATATGAGCGAATATAACCGTTTCTCGAAAGGTATTTTCGGATGGGTTGGTTTTCGTACCAAATGGCTGGAATTTGAAAATGTGGAGCGCTCGGCAGGGGAGACAAAGTGGTCGTTAAAAAAGCTGTTTTGCTATTCTATGGAGGGAATTACCGGATTTTCCGTGGCTCCGCTTTCCTTAGCGTCTATCGTGGGAGTACTGTTTTGCGGGCTATCGTTCTTTATGATTCTGGTGATTATTGTCAGGACGCTTGTGTGGGGAGATCCGGTGTCCGGATGGCCTTCTCTGGCATGCATTATTTTTATGGTTAGCGGAGTACAGCTTCTTTGCACGGGGATTGTGGGACAGTACTTATCCAAGACCTATCTGGAAACCAAACACCGGCCTATTTTTATTCTGAAGGATTCCAGCGAGGAGGGTGAGAAAAGATGAGGAAAATCCGCGGACGGGAACTTATGCCGTATGTATTTCTGGGTGTGTTGACAGTGATCGGATGTTGGTGCTGCGCCGGAAAAGGGGGAGTATTTGGCGTTAAGGTGGACTGGCTCAGCCAGCACAGCGTACTTCCGGATTATTTCCGGCAGCAGTTTTACGAGACCGGGAAGCTGTTTCCGGAATTTGCGGGAAATCTTGGCGGTGGGCAGAATATTTATCATTTTTCATATTATGGACTATACAGCCCCATATTTTTATTATCTTATCTGCTTCCCTTTGTGAAAATGGGCGATTATCTGATGGCTGTCAGCGCAACGGGAATTTTCGCGTCTGCGGGTCTGCTTTATTACTGGCTTGGCAGAAGGGGATTTTCGTGGGAGATTAGTTTGCCGGTATCGGTGCTGTTTCTCTTTGCAGGGCCGGTTATTTTCCAATCCTGCCATCAAGTTATGTTTATCAATTATATGCCATTTCTTATTATGGCTTTTGTGGGAGAAGACCGATATTTTGAAAAGGGAAAATCCGGGCTGTATACGGTCAGTGTTTTCCTGATGATTTTAACTAGTTTTTATTTTAGCATCGGCGGTATGCTGGTGCTGGCGTTGTACGGACTTAGCCGGTATGTGGCGCGAAAGAGCCGTGCCGCATTTCTCCTGCCGATGATTACGGCAGTTTTTATGAGCGGTTTTCTTCTGGTGCCGACGGCCTATGCAATATTTGGTAAACGGGAAGGAAGTGCAGGTATTGATGTATGGGAGCTTCTTATGCCAAGATTTCCGCTGGAGAGTCTGGTACACAGCCCGTACGGAATCGGCCTTACAACCGGGATTATAACAATATTGCTTACAGGGCTATTCTATCGGAAATGGAGTGAAAGGCTGCTGCATGGAGGATGTCTCATTATTTTTATCCTGCCTGTTTTCTGCTGGCTTTTGAATGGAGGACTGTATGTGCGCGGAAAGGCATTGATTCCTTTTTTGCCATTGCTCTGCTATCTGACGGCGGTGTATCTGGAAAAACTGAGACTTAAGGAAACATCTTTTGCGGTAAATATTGTGGCTTATTTGTTTACCATTGGGTGGCTGTTCGCAGGTCATTTTTTCGGTAAGGAGTTTTCAGGAGAGCCGTCAAAATGGTATCTGCTTTTGATAGAGAGCAGTTTGTTATTTGCGTGTCTTTGTATATACCGGCGGCAAAGGAGCCTTTTGCTGCTTGTAGTTCCGCCGATTTTGTGTTTATTGTTAGGCGGAAGAGATAATAGCTTTATCAACAGAGATACGGACGAGATGCTGGACAAACAGACCTATGCAAAGGTAACGGATATCAGAATCGGTAAATTGGCCAGCCGGGCGCTGGAAGAGGAAGAGGGATTCTGGCGGCTGGAACAGGCGGGGGATGAAGAGGAAAAATCGGCGGATCTGAACCGTATCTGGAATAATAGACAGTGGATTTCCTCACTATATTCTTCCGCTTATAACGCAGAGTATCAGAGTTTTAGGGAGGATATATTCGGAGTGGAAAAGCCCTTCCGCAATAATCTGATGCAGACGGCGTCGGACAATCCGCTGTATCAGAAGCTGATGGGCGTAAAGTATGTGATAGGTGATGCACAACATGAGAAGGCAATGGCGTCCGCCGGGTATAAAAGATATCTGGCGGAGGGAGAATATGTTGTATATAGAAGTGGAAACACAGCGCCTATCGCCTATGTGTCGGATAAAGTGCTGGGTGAGCAGGAATATGACAGTCTGGACTTTCCATTTAGCCAGACAGCGCTGATGGAATATGCAGTAGTAACAGACAGCCGGAAACAGGATGCTTCGTGGAAAGCGGAGCTGGAGGCAGGGATAGTTCCGGTCGAATTGTCCATACCGGATACGAACCGGGAGGATCTGGCGGTTAAGCGGACGAGCGGAGGCGCTTATCATATTCAGGCGGAGAAAAAGGGGCGCATGATGTGTAAAATTGATGTTCCAAAAGGGGCGATGGTTTTTGAGACAGAAAAAGGGGGGCTGTTGTTTCTGCGTTTTCGGTTGGACAATCACTGCAAAAATAAGGACGCGGCGGTATGGCTAAACGGAACCCGCAATAAGTTAAGCGCGGCGAACCATGTCTATTACAATGGAAATACGTTTTTTACGTACGTGGTTCCTTTGGAAGCAGGAGCGTCGGAGATCTCCTTGGACTTTGGAAAAGGGGATTATGAAATTCTGGATATGGAGTGCTTCTTGGGAGATGGGAGTCTCTTAGAGGACAGCGGGAAGCCAGAGGAAAGATTGTACCAATCGCCCTTTGAGGTGAATTGGGATGAGACAAAGGGAAATCTTATCTCAGGGAAAATACAGGTTAAAAATACCGGGTATTTTATTACTTCGATTCCTTATGACGATGGATTTGAAATCTTTGTAGACGGAAAGAGAACAAAGCCGGAAAGGGTGAATAAAGCGTTTCTTGGATGTTCGATTAAGAAAGGAGAACATCAGATAAAGATGATTTATCATGCGCCGGGACTGGATTTGGGAAAGGCTGCGGCGTGTATTGGAGCGCTGTTTTTCATTCTTATGCTTGCAGCAGAGAAATACCGGGCAATCATAACCACCGGTTAATTTTATTGACGATTGCTTAACCTTTCTTCAATTGTAAAAATACGGACTGTCTGATATGCTGGAATCAGCAGAGGCTGATAAGGATGCCGGGGCTGCCCATCTTTGGCGGAGGGCATGCGGGCGGCGGATAAAGGAGGTTCTATATATGCAGATTGGACAGGTAATTCGAAAGTACCGGAAAGATAAGAATCTGACGCAGGAGGAGATGGCGAATCGTCTGGGCGTGACGGCGCCGGCGGTGAACAAATGGGAAAACGAAGTGTCATTTCCCGATATTACGCTGCTGGCGCCTATCGCAAGGCTGTTTGGGATCACAGTAGATGAGCTGCTCTCTTTCCATAAGGAGTTGACAAATGAAGAAATCGGGAACATCATTAAAGAATTGGATGTTATATTGAAGGAAAGAACCTACGAAGAAACGTTCCAGTGGGCGAAGGAGAAGCTGGAGCTTTATCCGAATAGTGAGCAGCTCTTCTGGCAGCTTGCATTGGTTCTGGATGTGAATCGTCTTGGCAGGGAAATGGAAGATAGCGGGAAGTACGATGAAATGATTAATCAGTGGTATTGCAGGGCGCTGGAAAGTAAAGACGAGGAAATCCGTACAAGGGCTGCAGATTCCCTGTTCGGATTTTATGAGAGAAAAGAACAGTATGAGAAAGCGGAGGAGTATTTGGCGTATTTTTCGGATCAGTATCCGGAAAAAAAGCGGAAGCAGGCGTTGATCTACAGTAAGACGGGAAGACGTAACGAGGCTTATCGGGCCTATGAGGAATTACTTTTTTCAAATTATCAGATGGCATCCTTGGTATTTTACAATATTTACGCGCTTACGGCGGAGGATGGAAATATGGATAAGGCGCATATGCTGGTGGAGAAACAAGGGGAGCTTGCCAGAGTTTTTGATATGGGAGAGTATCGGGAAAATATCTACCGGCTGGAGCTGGCATCTATGGAAAAGAATGTGGATGCGACGATTGAAACGATGGAGAAGCTGCTTGCGTCGGTAGATGGACTCTGTGACTATAGCAGGTCGCCGCTTTACGAACATATGGAATTTAAGGAGGTAAGCAGGGAATCTCTAAAACAGATAAAGCAGACGCTTATGGAATGCTTCCGGGATGAGGAGACGTATGGCTTTATGCGAGGCGACAGGAGGTGGCAGGAACTCATAAGGGAAGATTGATTCGATTATTATATTGTGATATATTGGGGAGGCGGGAGGTGGTGAACCGATGGAACGGGAGCGTATGTATATTGCGATTGATCTGAAATCCTTTTATGCCTCTGTGGAATGTGTGGAGCGGGGGTTAGACCCGATGAATACAAATCTTGTGGTGGCGGACATAAGCCGTACGGATAAGACCATATGCCTTGCGGTTTCCCCTTCCCTGAAGGCTTACGGGATTCCCGGAAGGCCGAGGCTGTTTGAGGTGAACCGCAGATTAAAGGAAGTAAATGCAGAAAGGCAGAAGAAAGCTCCGGGGAAGAAATTCACAGGGGCTTCCGCCCATGCAATCGAGTTGGAATATATGCCGGGTCTGAAGGTGGATTTTGTAACGGCGGTGCCGAGGATGGCTCTGTATCTGGAGTACAGCGGGCGTATTTACGATATTTATCTGAAATATGTGGCGCCGGAGGATATTCATGTGTATTCCATTGACGAAGTGTTTATAGATGTGACGCATTATCTGAATACCTATCAGATTACGGCAAGGGAGCTGGCGTCGAAGATGATGCGGGACGTGCTGGAGACTACGGGTATTACTTCTACGGCGGGAATCGGCTCTAATCTGTATCTTGCCAAGATTGCTATGGATATCGTGGCAAAGCATCTGCCGCCGGACAAGTACGGAGTGCGGATTGCTAAGCTGGATGAGATGAGCTACCGCAGGCTTTTGTGGAGCCACAGGCCCCTGACGGATTTCTGGCGGGTGGGAAGAGGGTATGCTAGGAAACTGGAAGATCAGGGAATCTATACGATGGGGGATATTGCCCGTTGTTCCCTAGGAGGGGCTGATGATTATTACAATGAAGAGCTGCTCTATAAGATGTTTGGAATAAATGCAGAACTTTTGATTGATCATGCATGGGGGCATGAACCATGCAGAATGGAGGATATTAAGGCTTATAAACCGGAAAACAGTAGTATGAGTTCCGGGCAGGTGCTGCAGAGCGCATATGATTTCATGAAGGCCGGGCTGGTGGTAAAGGAAATGACGGAGCAGATGGCGCTGGAGCTGGTGGATAAGGGGCTGGTAACGGATCAGATGGTATTGACGGTAGGATATGACCGGAGCAGTCTCACGGATCCGGATATCCGGAAGGCTTATAAGGGAGCGGTGACGACAGATTATTATGGGAGAAGGGTTCCGAAGCATGCCCACGGAACGGCGAATCTGGGAAGGAGGACTGCTTCTACGAGGGTTATTACCGATGCAGTTATGGATTTATACAGCCGGATTACGGATGAAAGACTTCTGGTCCGGCGGATTAATGTGACGGCGAATCATATCATGGAGGAGAAGGAGGAGTGGGAGGAAGAAACTTATGAACAGCTAAGTCTTTTTACTGATTACGGTAAGCTTGATAAAGAGAAGGACGAAGAGAAAGAGGCGTTAGAAAAGGAGCGAAGGCTTCAGAAGACCATGCTGGAGATTAAGAAGAAGTATGGGAAAAATGCAATCTTGAAGGGCATGAATCTGGAAGAGGGGGCGACGGCAAGGGAGCGGAATAATCAGATTGGCGGGCATAAGGCATGAATGGCAGCCTTTGTTTCAGGGAGGAGCGCGGTTCTGAAAATGAGAAGAAAATGAAGCAGAAAAAGAATAGATAGAATGGGAAGATGAGAAATGAGTGAAAAAAAGCAAAAAAGAATAAGGTCAGATATTGGGAGATATCAGGATATTATCAACCTGCCGCATCCAGTGTCGACAAAGCATCCACAGATGCCGTTAAAGGACAGAGCCGCCCAGTTTGCGCCGTTTGCGGCGCTTTCCGGCCATGGAGAAGTAATCCGGCAGACTGAACGGTGCCATGTTGGGGACGATATGGAGCGGGTGGAATATGAAGGGGATATTTGACACAGTATAAGTGATCAGCCCGCTAGTATAACGAAATTTTGCCAGTCAAACTGCCAATTATTTATTGTTCGTTATATCAGGAATGAAGCACCCGGTGCGCTAGAATCTGTACAATATCATCAATCGGTTCTTCCTTTCCGTTTTTCTCCCAGTGAAGAAATACATTTAATAAAGCGCCTGCATAATAGTATAGATCATAGACGGATCCGGTGTAGGAGGGAGCCACATAAAGTTCGGCGTACTCGTTGATGGCATCAATCATCAGATAGTACAGGCGGGCTTTTTCTAATGTAATAAAGAGGAAGGCATAACGGTCAAAATAGCAGAGCGCATGGCGGATACGGTCTTCTTTCCGGAGCATGGTAAAGGTAAGATTTTTCGGGCATTCTTCCCGGTATCCGTTGATTACCTCATGGAGATAATTATTCAGGGCGTCCGTTTTGTCATGAAAATAATGGTAGAAGGTCATGCGGGATACGCCTGCCTTTTTCACGATATCTGAAATAGTGATGGATTCAAAGCCTTTCTGGTGAGTCAGCGCCAGAATCGCTTCGCCGATACACTGTCTGGTAAACCGGTTTCTTATCTTTCGGCAGCGAGACAAAGGATGACGGCACGTTTCCGGCAGAGGATATATATGGATTCTATGAGCGCACCGGGACTCTGCCTAAGACCAGCGGCTGTGTGCCGGAGGATTTTACGAAGATATTCGGGGAAATCCGGGAAAAATATCCGAATAGCAAGATTCTGTATCTTGCTTATTCAGCAGTTACGACCTGCTCTTACCAGAGTGCGAAGATTGCGGTGGATACCGGGCATGTGGAGGGCGTGACTTGTGTGGATACGAAACAAGTGTCGGCAGGGCAATATGCGGTAGTTGTTAAAATGGCGGAATTGTTGAAAGCGCATCCGGAGTGGACGCCAAAAGAAGCGGCAGAAGAAGCGGTCCGGCTGTCTAAAAGAGTTAAGATGTGCTTTGTCCCGGATACGTTGGATTTTTACGGGCAGGAGGAAGGGTCAGCAACGCCGCGGCGCTTGCAGGAAGCTTATTAAAGCTGCATCCGTGTATTGAAATTTTGGACGGTTATCTTCAGGTTACGAAGAAATACCGTGGAAATATGGGCAAGATCGTGCCTAGGCTGGTGAAAGAATATATTATGGCGCAGAAATTGTCCATGGATGAGATCTACTTGATCTGGGCGCCCGGACTTTCGGAGGAGACGAAAAGGGCGGCGGAGAATGCTGCTTATGAAACGGGAGTAAAAAAATTGACATGGGTGCGGACCGGGGGCGTGATTACTTGCCACGGCGGGCCGGGGGCATTTGGGATTGCAGGGTTTGCAGATTTAGCAAAATAGTTTGAAGGAATGATTTTCGTAAAGGGTCTACGAAGGTCATTCTTTTTGTGCTATACTAGTATAGGGACGGCCAGGGCAGACCAGCGGCGGCCGATTCCTGTATGACAGATTATACCTTATTGAACATTAGTAGTTCAATAAGTATAAATTGATGGAGAAAGAGAGGAAATTCAGATGAAGATTGCAGTGACTTATGAGAACGGACAGGTGTTCCAGCATTTTGGGCATACGGAGAAATTCAAGGTATACCATGTAGAAGATAAGAAGGTTGTGGATGCTGAGATTGTAGACACTAACGGACAGGGGCACGGCGCTCTTGCGGGCTTTCTGCTTGGCGGCGGGATCGATATGCTGATCTGCGGCGGTATTGGCGGCGGTGCGCGCGCGGCGCTGGCGGAGGCAGGAATCGACCTGTATCCGGGGTGCTCCGGCGATGCGGACGAGAAGGTAGAACAATTTCTTGCTGGGACTCTGGATTATGACCCGGATACGGTATGCAGCCATCACGGAGCCCATCATCAAGAAGGGCATGACTGCGGCGGACATCAGGGAGGACACGGCTGCGGCGAGCATGGATGCCACTGATGACAGCCGGGGAATATCAGCATATCAGGCATGGTTTTGAGCCGGTCTATGACGGCCGTTCACGCGTTTTGATCCTTGGAACTTTGCCTTCAGTAAAATCCAGAGAACAGCAATTTTATTACGGGCATCCCCAGAACCGTTTTTGGAAGGTGCTGGCAGGGATTGCAGGCGAAGAAACGATACCGGCGTCCATTCAGGAGAAAAAGAAGTTCCTTCTGAAACACCGGATTGCCATATGGGATGTGATTGCAGAATGCGATATCATCGGTTCTAGCGATAGTTCCATTAGGAATGTGGTTCCGGCGGATCTGGCAAGGCTTCTTAAAGAAGCGCCGATTCAGGGAATTTATGCAAACGGTACAAAAGCCTATGAGCTGTACATGAAGTACAGCTATGAAAAAACAGGGAGGGAGATTGTAAAGCTCCCGTCTACCAGCCCGGCTAACGCAGCATATCAGATGGACAGGCTGCTGTCTGTGTGGGGAAGCGAGTTGTCCGGGATGATAGATTAATTTCACAGAGATAGAAAAGACTCATAGTTCCATGAAAATTGGAAAGGCTATGAGTCTTTTATTTCCGCGAAGCAACGAGCCAAACAGCCATGCTTGCATGGATATTTGGCGACTGCCGCGAGGGTCAAATACCGCACAGCTTGCTGTGTGGTATTTGACTGTAAATGAATGTTTTTAAGATCTAAATTGATCGAAAAATATCAGCCATCCGGCTCTCCACCAGCGCATGATCTGCCACCAGCCAGCCCCCGACAGGCCGTATTCTTTGATCAGGCCGCATTTGGCGGATATACTTCTTACATCCTCGAACCATACCTCGTGTTCTATGCCTTCACGCATATACCGGAAATAGGGAGACTGCGCCGTTTCGTCAAACTGGATTGCCGCGCCGTTTTGTATGGCGATCTGTACCGCCTCCACATTTCCGATGGTTACGGCTATTGTGGCGTCCCGTTTATAGGGGAGAGGCCAGTCGTAACCGTAATTGGGAATCCCAAGGCGGATTTTTTCCGGTGGAATTTCGGTAACGGCATATTCAACGACTTGGCGGACTTTGTTCAGGGGCGCGACAGCCATGTTAGGGCCCTGTTTGTAACCCCATTCATAGGTCATAAGCAGGACGGAGTCAGCGGCAGAGCCTAAAGCGGCGTAATCTTTGCCCTCATACAGAAGGCCCTTCTGGTCTGCCGAGGTTTTAGGAGCAAGGGCAACGCTGACCGTATAACCGTAGGGGCGGACCGTTTCAGCGAGTTCTGTTACAAATGCGGTAAAAGCATTCCGGTCAGTGCTTTTAATATATTCAAAATCAATGTCTATTCCTGCGAAATTTTTAGTCTGCAGGGTTTCTAAGAGTTGGTAAATTAAGTTCTGTTTGTATGCCTCATTTTGAATGACAGAGGTGATCAGGTTATTATTGAACCGGCCGGAACTGTCAAAGGGAGTAAGGGTAAGGATCGGACGGGCATCCATATTCCTAGCCGATTGGATCATCCATTGGTCGTCCATGGGCGGAAATACCAGCGCGCCTTCTGGGGTAAAACCATAAGAGAAGATAAATAACTCAGTCAGAAAAGGTAAAGTTTGATCCAGTACCCAGGGGCTGATGTAGGTGTAAGCATATCCCCCGGACTGAATAGAGGGCTTTGGGAAACCGCCAGTTTTGGCGGGGGAGGGGACTTCCCCCGGGTAGGTAATGAGTAGAGCCTGCCCGATGGCAAGAGCGTAAGGGTAGACGAGCTGATTGTCGTAAATGATGGAATCGGCGGATGTGCCGAAAGTTCCGGCAATGCTGTCAACAGTATCGCCGGGGGATACAATATGGATGTCCATAGGAGTCTCCTGCGTATAGGTTCTATTCAGTATATGGCGGGGAAAAGAAACTAGTTACTGTTTAAATTGCATTGCATAGGTTGAATTTCCCCTATTTTGAGATATAATAAAAATAACGAAAGTAAAGGAGGTTTTCCTATGAACATCAATACAAATAACCTTGTCTCCATAACAGAAGCGAACCAGAACTTTTCCAAGGTAGCCCGTCTTGTGGATGAGAGCGGCTCTGTTGTTATATTGAAGAATAACGTGCCTCGTTACCTTGTCATGGAGTTTTCCGCCGCTGAACAGGAACAGTTTGCTTCCGATGAAGATGTCATGGCCGTATCCAAGAGACTGATCAGCAAGAACCGTCAGGCTTATGAGGTGCTTGCCAAATGATAAGACTATCCAAATCACAAGTACTTCTTATCTATGATTGGCTCATTGCCGAAACTGGCGGCTCATCTGGGCTGCGTGACGAGGAAATGCTTGATTCTGCATTGATCTTCAGCATTCACAAACGGAACTTTCTGATGTAATCCTTCAGCTTGCCGCCGGAGAAATTGAATCTACAGATTTACTACACTGGATTCTGGCGCACCAGATTTAAAAGTTGTCCTTCCCCAACAAACTTCTCGCACAGTGGGTGTGTATTAATGTATCGGCCACGGATGTGTTTCCAGAGATTTTCTGGAAGAGGCTATCTTCTACTGCAATAGAGGATAGCCTTGTAATCCCTATTTTTGTCACATTTTACAGGCAATATTCTTGACCGCCATTTTGGATACGTGGTAAAGTAGGAAGTATAGATTTTACTATAAGAAGAGAGAATGAGAGGGTTACGATTATGAAGAAGAATAATCCAAAGGCGCTGCTGCCGATTGGCGTGTTCCTAGTGCTGTATCTGGGGCTGGGAATTTTGTTTGAATATGTGATGAAGATTCCTATGGGGTTTTACAACATCCCTATTGTGACTGCATTTCTGGCTGGAATCCTGACGGCGTGCCTGCAGAATAAGGAACTGAAATTTGACGATAAGCTGGAGATTATGGCGCAGGGGCTGGCGGATAAGAATATTATTACCATGCTGCTGATTTTCTTAGTAGCGGGAACCTTTGTGGGAGTTGTAGGAAGAAGCAGCGCCGAGAGTGTGGCGTATTTTATGCTGTCCATCATCCCTGCGAGATTTGCAGTAGCGGTGTTGTTTGTGGTTGCCTGTTTCGTCTCCACCGCAATGGGAACCTCCGTGGGAACGATTACGCTGATTACGCCCATCGCGGCGGCGGTTTCCGCAGCATCAGGCTTTAGCCTTCCGCTGTGCGTAGGCTCGGTCATGGGCGGCGCGATGTTTGGGGACAACCTGTCTTTTATTTCCGATACGACGATTGCGGCCTGTAACGGACAGGGCTGCGCCATGAAGGATAAGTTCCGGGAGAACTTCGGGATTGCCCTTCCCGCGGCGCTGGTTACGCTGGTGCTGATCTTGGTACTTTCCATGAGCACAGATTTGAGCGGTGCGGTAACGCAGGAGTATAACTTGATTCAGATCATTCCCTATGTGCTGGTACTGATCGGGGGAATTGTTGGAATTAATGTATTCGTCGTGCTTCTGGTGGGAATTGTGTCTGGAGCGGTGATCATGCTTGCCACAGGACAGATTGCTCCGGTAGACCTGATCGGCAATATGGGTTCCGGCGCCGCCGGGATGTTTGAGACCTGTATGGTAGCGGTTCTGGTATCTGCCATGTGCGCGCTGATCCGGGAATACGGCGGCTTTGAAGCTTTGCTTTCCGCAATCCGCAAAGTGTTCAAGGGAAAGAAGGGCGGCCAGCTTGGCATGGGGCTTTTGGTCTGCGCGATGGATATTGCTACGGCGAATAATACGGTCGCCATCGTTATGGCGAATCCGATTGCTGCTGAAATGTCGGAGGAGTATGGAATTTCAAACAAAAAAGCGGCTTCTTTACTGGATACCTTTTCCTGCATTTCCCAAGGAGCGATTCCTTACGGCGCGCAGATGCTGGTTGCGCTGTCTGCGGTAAATGAGCTGGGCTACGAACTGTCGGCCTTTGATGTGATACCGAAGCTGTTCTATCCGGGGCTTCTGTTAATCAGCTCATTGATATTTATTTTTGTAATTCCGGACAGGAAAAATATGTAAGCCATCTGGCCGGTGGGCTTAATGAAGGACGCGTAAAAGGTATTTTATACCAAATAATAGTCTGCCTATAGAATTAACGGTATAGCTGAGAGGATTTTTATTGAAATCCTTTCAGCTTATTTTATTTCCGTGAAGCAATGGGGCATGCCCGCCTGAATATAGGCTTATATTAGATGCGTTTAACGGGTAAAATGTTTAGAAAAAGATTTGGTAAAATGAAAGGAATATAGATGGAACAGGTTTTTTATGGATATTGCCGGGTAAGCTCAGTCAGCCAGAATGAAGCCAGACAGCTTATAGCAATGGCAGAAGCAGAGGTTCCGGCTAATAATATTTATGTGGATAAACAGAGCGGAAAAGATTTTAACCGTCCGCAATACAAAAGACTTTTGCGGAAACTGAATGAAAATTCGGTTCTTTATATTCAATCTATTGATCGTTTGGGGAGGAACTATCAGGAGATTCAGGAACAGTGGAGGATTATTACAAAAGAGAGAAAGGCGGATATTGTAGTGATCGATATGCCGCTTTTGGATACGCGGAGGGGGAAAGATCTTATGGGGGGCATTTTTAAGCGATATCGTTCTGCAGGTACTCAGTTTTGTTGCGGATAATGAACGCAGAACCATCAAGAAGAGGCAGGCAGAAGGAATTGCGGCCGCAAAAGCAAGAGGGGTAAAATTCGGCAGACCGATGAAACCACTGCCTGATAACTTTTATGAGGTATATGAGAAATGGAAAAATAAAGAAATAAGCGTAATTAATGCCGCAGAGCTATGCGGAATGTCCAAATCGACATTTCATGACCGGGTAAAGAAAATGGAAAGGAAACGATAGATAAAAAAATAATATCCGAAAAAGCGTACTTTTTCGGATTCATATTTCTCCTATAATAAGTTGATTATATTCAACTTTTTGCAAAAAGTCAATAAAATACATATTTTTTTTATTTTATTATTTCATCCTGAGACTGTCCGAAAAAGTACACTTTTCAGACTAGGAGGAATAATTAAAATGGAGAAGCATGGCATAAAGAGGGCAATTTCATTTATGCTTTCACTGATTATGATACTGAGCTTGTGCATTACCGTATCGCCAGTTGAAGTGAAAGCGGCGGAAGGAGGGACAATCACTGTAACTGCAAGCGGAGTGCAGGATATTACCAAATTGAAACGAGGAGATACGGTGACGATTTCAGTATCTATCTCTGGGAATACAAAAGCGAGTACAGCAGCATTTGCTTTTTGTTATGACCCGGATCAGCTGCAGTTAAAGAGCGCGGAAGATAAAATGGATGGGATTCCGGGTATACTTTCAGATATGTACGAAGGAAATATTGGCAAGATAAAGCAGGGAATAGCGGATAGAAATGATCTTCCGATCAATGGATTAGCGTTTACGGCCGTCTTTACGGTGAAGGATACAGCGAAAGGAGCTGTCAGCACTGGGATTGAAGAGATAGATTTTGTATATCATCTTAGCGGTGATGATTATCCTAGTGTGGATTGTGAAGTGGTTAATAACGTTTCTGCAATGAACGTGGTAGTTCCGGCGACAGGGATTACTCTGAATAAAACATCGCTTGATATCGCAAAGGGCGGGACAGAGCAATTGAGCGCTACGTTAGAGCCGGCAGACTCCAACAGTTCTGTTACATGGAAAAGCAGCAATGAAGGAGTGGCGACGGTATCTTCTGACGGCGAGGTTACTGCGGTTGGAAAAGGGCGCGCGGTAGTTACTGCTTCAGCCGATGGGAAGAGCGCATCTTGTACCGTAAATGTTTCTGTTCCTCTGGAAGGGATTGAAATTACCGGCAAGGCTGATAATGGCACGACAAGCGATACCGGGCTTACGATAAAAAAGGGCATGGGAGCATCTTTAAGCGTCGCATATAGACCCGATGATGCGGAGCACAGTACGGTAACATGGGAATCTTCCGATTCAACCAAAGTAACGGTAAAAAGTACCGGGGCAAATACGGCATCAGTAAGCGCGCTTGCGGATACAGAGGGCTCTCCAGTAACAATCACAGCAAAGGCAGGGAATGTGACAGATACATTTACTATCACGGTTCAGGAAGTGAAACTTACAGGAATTGAGATAAAGAACGCGACAACGATTCATAAAGGCGAAACAGAAACCTTGGCGGTGACATATACACCGGAGGATACCACAGACGATAAGACAGTGAAATGGAGTACGTCTGATTCAGGCGTGGCTACAGTCAATGGAAGCGGCAAGGTAACAGCCGTAGCTTCAGGCACGGCTAATATCACAGCGTCAGTTGGAAGCCATACTGCAACATGCGCAGTTACGGTAGACGTACCTTTGAAAGGAATCGTACCGGAAAAAACTTCGATTAGTTTGGTAAAGAAACAGACGCAGATTATCAAATATACATTAAATCCAACGGACACCACAGACAATCCTGCCGTAACATTCTCTTCGAATGAGAACAGCGTTGCTTCTGTAAATGCATCAACAGGCGAAGTAACAGCAAATGCAGGCGGAACGGCAACAATAACATTGACCGGGGCAAATGGCATTACTGCAAAGGTTACGGTAGTCGTTACCGAAATTCCGATCAACTCGGTAATTATTAATAAAAAGAACGCAGTTGTGGAGAAGGGCGGATCTCTAGATTTAGTCGGAGAAATCGGGCCTAGCAATACAACAGATGATGATACGACAATTAAATGGAAAAGTTCTGACGAGACAATAGCGACTGTCAGCCCGGCAACGTCAAATTCCGGCGGAACAGTAACTGTAACGGCAGCGAATAAAGGCGGGACAGTAACAATAACGGCAACGGCGGGAAAGAATAAAACGGCAGTATGTACAATTATGGTTCCGATCCATTTAGAGGGCATCATTACACCGGCTTCTGTTACAATGAACCGCAATGAAACTTTACCGATAAAGGTAACTCCGGTTCCGGAAAATACAACGGATGATACAACAGTTACCTGGACAAGCAGCGATGAAACAGTTGCATCAGTAAACCCAAGTAATGGCACGGTTACAGCTCTGAAAGAGGGAAAGGCGGTGATTACTGCAAAGACAACTGCAGTAACAGACGGTAATGGCGCGCCTTATGAATCTTCCACTGAAGTAAATGTCCAGGAGAAACATATGGATAATACGCTGGGGGATACAATAGAATTTACTGATTTTGACGCGCCTCTGTTGAAAAATCAATCCATGAATATGAATAACTGGCTGAATCTTGACAAGATAAAAGCGGATAATGGGATAACTGACGATACCGTTATCGAGTGGTCCAGCTCGGATGAATCGGTAGCGCAAATCGACCAATCCGGCCAGGTTACAGGATTGAAAAAAGGAAAGACAACAATTACCGCAGTTATTACAGCGCTCGATGGGCAGGGAAATGAAACCGGTAAATATACGGTAAGCACTGAGATTGAGATCAAAGAGATTCCATTAGAATCAATTGCATTCAATAAAGTGATTACGGAAATGCAGGTAGGCGCTGTGGAAACTCTGGGCATTATTTATAATCCGGAGAATACGACAGAACCTAGAGACGTCCGGTGGAGCAGTTCGGATCCCAGCGTATTGTCAGTCGAGAATGGGAGGTTAACCGCGCTGAAAGCAGGTACTGCGGAGATTACCGCAAAGGCAGGCGATAAGTCGGTTACATGTAAGATTGAAGTAAAAGAAGTTTCTACAGGCGGAAATACCGCTTCAGGAACGTCGAACGGGCAGAATACTAAACAAGGGACATCGAATGGAAAAAATGTCAGAACAGGAATTCGCACAGGTGATACATCAAATGCTGCATTATATATAGTATTGATATTGGCATCACTAGCTGTAATTTTAGTTTTAGGGACAAGAAAAAGCCGCAGAGTGAGACGATAAGGAAATAAATGCAGCGCAGTACACGGGGTACTGCGCTGAATTTATCTTATAGGAAAGACCTTGTCACGCTAAAGCGTGAAAGTGTCTTCCTATTAAGATAAATACAATAATGCGCACTCGTGCAAGAGGTATTAGTCGCTAAAGCGACTGCACCAGACGCGGCAAATCGTCCAAGTCCCTCATGAATGAGGGATTTAGGGAGTTGATGCGGACTTGTCCGCTTTGTTATTAGCAGGAGGTTCAAATTGAAAAAACAAAGATTCATAGGGATTACAGTTATTATGGCTTTCGTATTTAGTATGGCAATTTTTTCAATACAGGCCAGGGCCAAGGAAAATGCAGTATTTCACGTGCAAAGCGCAGAAGTAAAGGAGGACGGAACGATTAGCGTATCTGTGTATTTAACGGATACGGCTGATGTGGGAGGCATAGACGCAGAGCTTGTCTATGACGCATCTAAAGTTACATATGTGGGAAGCGGGCTTGGGAATTCCTTCTTGGACGGATACGGAGAAACGACGCATCTGCCAGACTCTTCAACAGTAAAATGCGTATTGATTTATCCGGAAGCAAAAAAAGCGCATGGAGAACTGATGTATGCAGCATTTCAGTTAAATGGCGCTGAATCGTATCAGCCTGAGTTTAGAGTGGTAGATTTTCTGGATGGGTCTGATGAGATTCAGCCAATACCGTATAGTATTACTTACCAGCAGGCAGACGGGAATTGGACGGATACACAAGATGTAAGCGGAAAGAAGGCAGAGGAAGAAATTACGGCGGAAGCAAGAATGGCCTATGGCGCGGAAGGGGATCCGGACAGAAGAAAGGAAAAGACGGCTGCCGGAGAGAAAAGCGCGGAAGAATTAATGGAGGATAGCGGCCATAAATCAGAGTCAGAAGAGGATGATTTGAAGAAAGAAAAGGACGGAGAGGGGGGAAAGGAAGAAGAGAAAGAAGAGAAAGGAGAGAAGAGGGAGGATCCGGGGAATGAAAAAGACAAGATAGAAAAGCCGGAAAACGGTAATGGAAATAGCGGGAACGATGAGATAAAAGAAGATGAAAAAATAGCCGGAAAAGAAAACAAGCCGGGTAAAAACTATGTTTTGCCGGCATTCCTTGGAGCTGCAGGTATTTTAGCTGCCATAACTGCGGTGTGTTTAAAAAGAAGGAAGAAGTAAGAAGAAAGAAAAAAGCAGGCAGGAAAAGCGGGAGGATGAGATGGAAGGCAGTAAAAAAATAACATATTTTTGGGGAATAGTGTTTTGGGCAGTATGTTTACTGGTATTGGGAGCGGATATAAGAGAAGTTCATGCAGAGGGAGAAATCAAAGTAATCCGGGAAGCCAAAGGTGATTTGGAGCAGTTGGAAGCCATTTGTGTATCAGAAGATATCTTGTCGGAATGGCGGCTGGAGGAATCCACACAGAACTCTGCGGGGGCAGCAGACGATGGCGTTCAGGAATTTTTGTCTTATAGTTCTGATTATGGATATCGGGATATGGCGAAACGAAGCAATGCAGCCGCGAGACAGGATGCATACAGGCAGTTGGAGACGATATGCCGGAATTTCAGCACGAATGGGAAGGATGCGGAAATAAGAACCTCTGACGGCAAGGAATATGCCGCAGCCGGAGTCGTAGAACTGCCGGAGTACAGTATGACATGGGATGAACTGGCGGAGATATATTTTATGTTCCGCAATGATAACCCGCAGTATTTTTGGCTGTCAAATCAGGTATTGTATTCCATGAAGTCTTCCGGCGTGGGAGCCTCCATTATTCCGCTTACCTATGATGCGTATCGGAGCGGAGCAGCAAGGAGCAGTACGCTGGAGGAGATTGTAGAGACAGCGCAGACGGTGTATCAGCAGAAGATTACTTCTGCAGACGACGGATACCACAAAGTGTTGAAGCTGCATGATATATTGATTGCTGACATTGAATATTCCAAGGATACATCCATACCGACTTCCCATCCCATCGCGGGGGCTATGACTTCTGCAAGGTCGGCGGTATGCGAAGGCTATGCCAAGGTCATGCAGTTGATGATGAACTGCTATTGTATAGAGAATATCTACATTACGGGAGACGCCGGGGGCGGCCATGCATGGAATATGGTCTGCATGAATGATGGGAACTATTACTGGCTGGACGCAACCTGGGACGACCAGCCGTATGAAGAGTATCAGCATCAGTATTTTCTTGTAGGCAATCAGAACTTTACAGACCATACGGCAGATGCGGCGACAGGAAGCGGGAAATATTTTCTGTATGAGCTGCCGCTGGCTTCGGATGAGGATTATGTATACAGTCCTGACGTGCCTGTTCCCTCAAAAGGGGATATCAATGGGGATGGGAGGGTTACCATGACAGATCTTTTGATGTGCCTGCATCATGTTTCCGGCAGGAGTTTGCTGGCAGGCGACGCATTTCTTATGGCGGATATCAATGGCGACGGAGCGGTGAAGATGACGGATCTATTAAGGATCCTGCATTATGTGAGTGGAAGGAATCCGGCGTTATAGTGAATAAGCTGTGTTTATATGCGGTTGTATTTGAACAGGGCGGTTATAGGATATATGAGGGAAAAATATGAGAACAAGAATGATAGCGTTTCTAATGACATTTATTATAATCATTATGGAAATACCTATGCATACATTGGCTGCAAATGTAGAAGGGAAGGGAGCGGAATATCCGTTTACGTTTGAAAAAACAGATTATGGAGTACAAAGCGAGGATGTTACTGCTTATAAAATGGAGATTATGGATCAAAACGCGGAGGTTTTGGAAAGTGAATTTTGGGGAAAAGGATTTACTTTTGTGAAAAAGGATATCGGTTCCGGCAAAGCGGAATTTTATCTGACCGGCGTGAAAGGATGCGCGGCAAAGTTTATAGGAGATTCCTCATATATTCCGTCAGTTGGGGAGGTTGTCACGCCGGAGACGCAGAGCCGGTTGGACGAGTATGGCCTTTCTGCGGACGGCCATGGAGAAAATACATCATTTCCATATAGTATCTATAGTATCAAGAATCCGGAAACAGGGAAATATGATCTATTTAATGCTTCGACAGGGGAGTACTATGATTACCAATTGGACGAACAGGCAGCCCGGTTAGGAGAATCCATCCGAATAAAGAAAGATGGATTGTATGGGCTTGTGGATGATAAGGGGGAGTTGTTATATAAGGCAATTTATAACGATATAGACGTATACTCTTCATATGATGAAAATCAGATTTCTTATTATGATTCGGGCGTGTATATAGCTGTGAATGACGATTCAGAGATGGCTGTATTGACGGCTTCCGGCAGTACTTCGGGAAATACATTTTATGAGGAGACGACAGGGCAGTCGGGAGGGCTGATCGGAGTGAAGGCACAGGGAAAATGGAGCGTGTTGTCACTAGAGACAGGAGAGTATATTCATGACACAGAGGGAAAATATGATGAGTTATCAGAGCCGGAAAACGGTTATTTTGTGGGAACCGTCTATATTTATGACGACGCGCATTCACCCTTGGAGTATAAATCTGCTGTAATTTCAAAAGACGAAAGCTGGGATATCAATGGCAGATTAGGCGGACAGTATGTAGAAGGGGGCAGAGAAGGGATCAGAGATGGAAAAATAAGCGTCAGCATAAAAGGATTCGAATGGAATCGAAACGCTTCGGATTATAATATCTTATATGCCGGATATGTAAGCGTATCAGGGGAAAGTTCAGAGGATTTCAATTATACGATTACAGAAGGAGACTGGACAAGTACGGCATACAACCATACGTATGGATATTATTGCGGCTTTTTGCTAAAAGATGACATATTAGGTAATGAAGGAGAGGATGAGTATTATCTTGTAGATCAAGAAGGAAAAAAGGTGTTAGAGCATCTATATCCGAAGATTCAAGTATTTGATAAATGCCTGTTGGCAGAGCGAGAGGATGGATATGTGCTTTTCGACTCGGAAACGAGGAATGTTATACTGAATAAATTTGACTATTTCAGTAAAAATGAAGCGCCTGTTTTGCTTGACGGAACTGGAATAATTGTTTGGGAAAAAGGGACGGAGATACCAAAAAAATACGGTGTTATCAATCTTCGTACAAGAAAGTTTTCAGGTTATCTATATCAATTTGATTCCCCTGATGAAACACCGACGTTAGATACGGCGGGATATTCAAACGGAACGCATGCGATATGGTGCATGAAGGATGGAGAAACATATCATACAATCAATGAAAATTTTGAAAAATATAACGTAGATATAGAGGACGGAGGCATCATTTATTTTGATAAAGAACTGAATCTTATTTTTACATCTCCGATAGAGAACGAAAGCCGTATAAAGAAAATGTCTATTATGAATTATGCGGGCCAGATTGTGACGGCATTTCATGTTAATACAGATACCCATAAGTATACAGAGGAATATCTTCCGAAAGCATTTACCGCATATAGCAAAGATACGGGAAAATACGGCCTGATAAAAGGAAATGGAGAAAAGATACTAAATGAGGAATACGAATACATAGGGAAAACTTGGGAAGGATTTACCTTTGTACAGAAGGAACGCAAAAAAGCGGGGATAGCGGGCGTCGATGGGAATTATATTGTTGAAGGTTCTTATAATTATAGTTTTATGAAGACATATAAAACAGATTCTGCAAAAGCCTGCATAAATGGAGGCTTGGTTTTAAAAGCGGATGATTATAATACGGATTCGTATTACTTTTATGATTTTTCCGATTTGTTCGTAAAAAAGGAGGAAACGGATCCTCTGTATATTACAGACACTTATCCGAAGAATGGAAGTTCGGATGCGGGCGTGGCATCCGGAAGGGATATTCGGATTACCTTTAATAGAGATGTAAATATTTTTAATGATGTACCGGCGGATCAGTTGGGGAAAATCACAATTAAAGACTATGATACGGACAAAGCGGTTATGGAGTATCCTGTGCAGACGGGGTCGCCAATGGCGACGGTTCGGTATAAGAACAGCAAGGACAAGCGTACAATTATACTAGAAAATGCATTCCAGTATTTAGAAGAAGGAAAGAAATACTATGTACTTATGAATGGGCATTGCGTAACTGACAGCGGCAAGAAAGCGGAGTGGTTTAAAGGGATCTCAGATAAAGATGCGTTTACATTTACTATGCGTACGGGTACGCAGATGGAAAGCGATATTACATATCTGGCGGCCTGTGCATTAAGAGAGTACGATATCACTTCCCAAAAAGGAAAAAAGGTAATAGATTTTGTAAATTCAAAGGATTTTACTAATTCGGAAATCTGGAAAAATAGTCCGGCGACATATCGTAGTTTTTTTCAGAAACTGTTAGGCAGTTATCGAATTGTCGAGAGTGTCAAGCCGGTATATGGAAGCGTGGGCTTTTTCGTACTGGCAGATCAGGAAAGTAAAAAAGCAATTGTCGTATTTGATATTGGCGCGGCATTAGAAGCGGATAATAATACGTTTTTTAAAGACAGTTATGGAAAATATGAAGAGGTGATAAGGAACTACACGGATTATTCCATAACGTTAACAGGTGAAGGCGCGTCGGGAGCTGTCGCCGCTTACATTACGGGGATTGAAAATACACCGTCAGTTACATTCAATGCGCCGACGGCCGCGGGGCTGTATATGGCGTTCCGCTATAACACAAATGTTATCTTAAATTATCAGGGAATCGACCGGCTCCCCTGTATAAATTACAGCAATCATTTAATAAGTGGGATTAATAATTACGGCTTTCATAATGTCCTAATAGCAAACAATCAAAATGGCGCGAGAACAAAATTGAACGGATTATTCCGTTATGATGATAATTATGCATTGTCCAGAGTGGTAATGGAGACGAAACCAGATACGGGACTCCAGCGTTCTTTATGGAACGCGGAAGAGTGCAAGGAAGTATTAAAAACTTTTTTGGGCGTAATTGGAAAGAACAGTGCGGGAGCGGGAAAGCTGGCAGCGACATGGCTGTCAACTGGAGACGAAGTGTATCTTGGAACATCTAAGGGAGCAGCGATGTATCCCGGACCAAACTTAAGAAGGCAGATACAGTATTCCGGAGGGACAGGATCCGGGGAAACGGACGAACTGCATGGAAACGCCGCTAAACCTAATATTTTCCAGTTTTCAGGGGGAACTGCACAGATATACGGCGGAAATAACCAAGACATATATTATATCTGTGGTTCGGGAACGGTTAGAATTGAAGACTTTTCTTCGGTAGGGTATAAGGCAGAATTAATGAATGAATTTTTCGATAAATTCGAAGAATTTGACATGAGTGATCTAGACAAATATAAAAAACTTCCTAAGATTTTAAATGAATTGGCTGATGGCGGGGATAAGATATTTGTTAACACTGGAGAAATATCTCAAGGGCAGGTTATTCAGGAAGTTATTGACGGAAAACTTTATAACGTAATCCATGTAAATGACTGCACAATCCAAGTGAAGCAGCGGATAGAGCCAGTTCAAGTGATAGGGGTGAATAATACAAAAGCTGTATTGCCGGCTGCTGGTGTGAGGGCGATGGCAGTTTCCATTCCGGAGGAAAGTGAATTTTCACTGCGCGGCGCAATTTTATATGGACAAAATATTTCTTTTGATCTGTACAAAGATGGAACCGTTGTGGAAAGTGTAAATATGTCTGATGGAAACGCAGCGGGGGAATATTACTATTCCTATCTATTGGATAGCGGAGAAGGAATAGCTGTGTGCGTAAGTCCGGAAGCAGATTGTTTGTATATTACAGGCGGAAATCTTGAAAAGATAGGTACGGAGGCTCTTCGCTCTGATAAAAATGAATATATATTCGAAGTACAAGGAAACGCAGATAATATAGCAATTGATTATCTGCAGAATCAAGTGGTTTACAGGGACAGCCAGACAGAAATAGAAGCAGCGGCAGAGACTGCGCCGATGGCAGAAAAGAATGTTACCGGCATAGAAATAGCGCCGCCTGAAAAGATTGATTATATTATTGGAGAAGAATTGGATCTTACGGGCATGGAACTCTGTTTCTGCTATAGCGATGGAACAAATGAAGCAATACAGGAGTATACGGTTTCTGGGTACGATTCTACTAAATTGGGGACTCAGGACGTCCAGATAAGTTCCGGGGATTACAGTAACTTCTTTACCGTGACTGTCCATCCGGAGGGAGAAATCATTACAGATATCCAGACGGCGTCAAGCATGGAAATGAAAATGGGCGATGTGCTGCCCCTTGAAATCACGGTTTTTCCAGAAACAGCGGACGATTCGCAATTGCAATTTATCAGCAGCGATACAAGCGTAGCGGTTTGCCGTGGGAATTATATACAAGCAGTAAATGAAGGGGCGGCAGTTGTGACGATTCGGGACGCGTATGGCAGAGTCGAAAAAACCTGTGAAGTAACAGTTGTGCCGGAAACAGTAAGAAAAGGCGATATTAACGGGGATGGAAGGATCACGATGACAGATTTGTTAATGTGCCTGCATCATGTATCGGGAAGAACTACGCTGACAGGGGAAGCATTTCTTGCGGCGGATATTAACGGCGACGGAGCGGTAAAAATGACAGATTTGCTGCGGATCCTGCATTATGTGAGCGGAAGGAACAGCAGCATATAAAACAAAGGATAAGAAGGGCGGGAAAAGAATGAGAAAGCATAAACGATGGGAAAGAATTATAGCCGCAGTCTTGGCTGTAATAATTATCTTTGGCGCGGGCGGTTTTGAAGCATTGGCAGCTTCTGAAAATATGGAGGGAACAATTTCTAATGCCGCTAAGATTCCTGATATGGAATTACAGACGGAAGCTGGGGATTCTATGGGAACGTTGATAGGAAATACGTTATCCGGAGAGATGGAGCAGGATAAGGGAAACGACGAAGGATACAGTATCATTGATTTATCGGTGGAGGGAATTGTTGCGACGGTAGAATACAGCGCATTGGAAGACAGTGAGATTGTGGTCGCTGTTTATGAAGATCAGGAGGAACCCCGCCGGATGCTGGCTTCGGGAAAGGCTGTGGTTTCAAAGGACGAAACTATATCGCAGATTATAATAGAGACAGATTGTATGCCGGAACATTTTATCGTAAAAGCATTTTTAATGGATACGGAGAATCATAATCCGCGATGCGAAGCATTAGAGAGTAATTTATATACGAAAGAGATGCAGGAGTTTCTGGATAAGACAGTAGATGACTTTGGCGAAGATCAGGTTCTGAATCTGGACGAAGAAAATACGACAAATTTTGCGGTATTTAGTTCAGATACCATGGTCATTGATGAGGAATCAGAGAAAAATCAAATTAACAGCAATGGGGTGGGAATATATACCGTTACGAATGCAGACAGCAGTTTTACATCCTTAAAAAAGGGAGATGTGTTTTCTTATAACTATGAAGACGGAACAGTTTTGATTGTAAAAGTCAGTTCTATTCAAGTGGACGGAACAACGGTTACAATTACGGAGGATTCAGAGGCGGAACTTTCGGATGTCTTCGATTATGTAAGGATAGAAGAAACGGACGACGGGACAAATGCGGCCGTAGATAATGACAGCTTGGAAGAAGGGGTTTCTTATATTGAAAATGAGGAAACGAATCGTTCAAAGTCAAGGGCAATTGAGATCGGGGACAAGTTTGGCAAAAAATTTACATATGCTATTTCTAAGAAGGAAGGGGATTTTAGTATAAAAGGGTCTGTTGGGATCGCGATCAATACAACCGTAAAGGTATATATTGCTGAAAAGTCACAGTATGTTGAAGTGAAACTGGATACTTCAGTTCCTCTTGAAATTAAAATAAAGGGAAAATGGAAAGCGCCTATAGCGTTAGGGAAGATCTCAATCAGACTGGCGGCGGGCGTGTCTATTGAGTTTACGCCGTCGTTTCTGTTACAAACATCTGGAACGGTGGAATATAAAGCATCCTTTACAACAACAGCGGGTTTTTCTTATGATGGCAAAAAAGGATTTGTTTCAAAATGTACGGCGCCAAAACTGAAGTCGGATGGAGTGAAGATAGAAGCGAGCATTTTTCTTGGCATTTCCATGGAACCGAAAATATGTATCCTGAGCGAACGGGTAACAAAAGCTTCGATAAAAGCAATGGCTGGTATTGAGATAAAGGGGAAGCTGGCGGGAGGCGAAGAAACTACTGCCAGCAGACATCTGTGCCAGAAATGTATAGAAGGCACCATATCGGCAAAAGCAAAAATTTCCGGGGAAATTGAACTGCTGAATCACTGGGGCTATTCTTATACAATGATGGATTTGTCTGTGAAGATTGGCGACTTTTATTATTCCATGGACCAGTCCCAAGGGGGATTTTCAAAGTGTCCGTTTTATATGTATAAGATAACATTGACGGTGAAAGATAAGAGCGGGAATCCAGTTACCGGAGCCGAAATAAATGGAACCGAACTGCCAGAAAAACCGATTACAAACAAAGACGGGCAGACAGTGTTTTATTTAGGAAAGGGAACATATAATCTAAGTTTTGCTACGGACAGTTATCGGGGAAAGAAAGAAATTGTCGTGGGGAAGAAGGAAAAGAAAGTATTAATGACCGCGAAGAAAAAAGGAGAATCGGGAGGCGGAGAAGGCGATGAGGATGTAATTGACGGGGGAGATTTTAAACAGCTAAAGTGGTCATTGAATGACAATGGGACGCTGATAATTAGCGGGGAAGGAGAGCTGATACATGATTATGATAAAGCACCATGGGATAAATATAAAGAAAACATAGAATCTATTATTATTGAAGAGGGAGTCACTTATGTCAGTGGATTTGATAATGGCTATTCTAGTTTAATACAGGTAACAATTCCGGGAAGTGTTTCTACAATAGGTACTTGGGCATTTAGGGGTTGTACCAGTCTGGAAACGGTAATAGTTGAGGAAGGAGTCACTGAGATATGGGGAGGCGCGTTTGAGGGCTGCTGCAGATTGTCAGATATAATAATTCCTAAAAGCGTTACCGCCATAATCGGATCCGTATTTAAAGATTGCGTAAGTCTGAAAGAGATAACTATTCCAGAGGGAGTTACCAGTATAGAATCTGAATTATTTAGTGGGTGCACAAATTTGACGAGAGTGAATCTTCCAGAAGGAATTACCAGTATAGACATAAGGGCATTTGAAAATTGCGGTTTAACGGATATAACGATTCCGGCCGGGGTTTCTACGATAAATAAAGCTACATTTAGCGGCTGTACTAATTTAACTAATGTAACAATTCCAGAAGGCGTTATTAGTATAGGAGAGATGGCGTTTATGGGGTGTGATAGTCTTACAGAATTAACAATCCCGGAAGGCGTTGCTAATATAGGCGAGGCGGCGTTTTGCGGTTGTGGCAGTTTGACAGAATTGACGATTCCAGAGGGAGTTACCAGCATAGAACCTCAATTATTTAGTTGGTGTACAAATTTGACGGAAGTGAATCTTCCGGCAGGAATTACTAGTATAGGCCAAGGGGCGTTTCATTATTGCGAGAGTCTGGCAGAATTTACGATTCCAGAGGGAGTTACCAGTATAGACGCTTGTGCGTTTATGGGTTGTGTTAGCCTGACGGAATTGACCATCCCAGAGAGAGTTACCAGTATAGATTCTAGTCAACTATTTAGCGAGTGTACAAATTTGGCAAAAGTGAATCTTCCCACAGGAATTACCAGTATAGGTTATCAGGCATTTTATGGCTGCAGCAGCTTAAAGAGCATAATAATTCCAGAAAAAGTAACGAGTATAGAAGAAAATGCATTTTGGGGCTGCGGTTTAGAAGAAATATATTTTAGAGGAAATGTATCTGAGATCAATATAGACCCTTGTACATTTTCTGGGGTCGGGATAACGGCGTACTATCCAGATATGTATGAATGCCCGGTTGGTTCTTATGGCGGCAATTTAACGTGGATAGCTTATTCGCTGGAACAAGGGCAGGCATTACCTAATAATGAAAACCCTATAGATAACGAGGATATTAATTCATTTGATGGAGAGGATTCCGCAATCGAGACTGCGACGGCAGAAGCTGTACAATATAATACGAACGGGAAACAGACAATATTAAAAAGTGTAAGTCTTTTATTTGACAGCGGTACGTCTTCTGCGGTATCATCAAAAGACTTGGCTGCTGGCGAAAGCTATATTTTAGCTGTTGTAAAAGATGAAAATGCGGAAGAATTGCTGTCCGCGGATAACCTGCTTTTTATTGAACAAAAGACGGCGGATGAAAACGGTATGTTCTCCCTTTCATATATACCAAGAGACGATGAGTACAGCAAAGCAGAACTCTTATTTGGCGCAAGGTATCAGGAACGGGAATTGAACGAATTATATGATTCGATTCAAGCTGCCCAGAAAAACGATATCGTAAGGGCGGATATAGAAACGGCGTCTATTCTGCCAAGACAAATCATGGAAGCAGCTATGGAGAAACAGGCAGAATTAAATCTGGCCGTAAGGGATGGCATATATTGGAAAATTGATGGAAATTTGCTTTCTGCAGAACAAATTCAGGATTTGGAGCTGAATGTTGCGCGAGTGGGAAAAGAAAACGGAGCGATTCCAACAGAAGTAATAGAGCGTATTAGCACAAAGCATGATGCAGAGCAACTAAATTTCGGACAGAAGCTTCAGTCGCCTGCAGGTATAAGCTTCGGGGTGAAAGCGGAGGATGCTTTAAAAGAGTATAAATGTGTTATTTTTCAATATGATGAAAGCGGTGAAGCTGCTTTTATAAAAAGTTGTATGGCTAAAAATGGAGTGATAGAAATCGGGGGTGTAGATAGGGAAAATTATTTACTAGTATATGGCCGGAAGGGAGACATTAACGGGGACAAAAAAATAAGCATGGTAGATTTGATGAGAGTTTTGCATCATATAAGCGGCCGCAATACGTTAGAGGTATTGGGGAAGGAGCTTGCAGACATTGATTTGAATGGAAGGGTTAATATGACTGATTTGATGAAGATATTACATTATGTAAGTGGAAGAAGGGAAGAACTGTAATAGGAGCAAGAAGCATGAGCGTGATCTGGCCGGCAGTATTCTGGTTATGAGTTTCAAGTTCCTGTTCTGAAATATGGGTTACTGTTCATGGCTCAGGAATGCGCTGAACTGCGCATTCCGTGAAAACATGATTCAGGTGTGAGGGGCGATTTTTGCGCAGCAAAACTTTAAATATCGCCCCGAATTGTTGCTATGAGCGGCCTTCTAGGCCGTGAATAGTAACAAATATGGTGCAAAACAAAAAAGTTCTGGACGGGATTGCTTTTTGACAGAAAAGCGGGCATAATATAATCAGAACTTAGGTGCAAAACAATATATTTCGGAATAGGAAGGGGCAGAGCATGGAGAATTATATTAGAAGAGACCGCTATCTGGAGCAATTAATTAACCGGAGAGAGAACGGGCTTATCAAGGTCATTACTGGAATCCGGCGCTGCGGCAAGAGCTTTTTGCTTTTTGAATTGTATTATGAGTATCTGCTTGGGGAAGGGGTTCCAAAGGATCATATTATAACGATTGCTCTGGACGATGATTTGAATATGGCCTGCCGGGATCCGGCGGAGCTGTCCAAGTATATCCGTTCCAAGGTCACGGATAAGGAGGGGATGTTCTATATCTTTATTGACGAGATACAGTATGCAATTTCCCGGGAGGAGCTTAAGAACCCGGAGAATATTCAACTGTACAATGTGCTCAATGGCCTGCAAAGGCTTCGCAATGTGGACATCTATGTGACCGGCAGCAATTCCAAAATGCTCTCCAAGGATGTAATGACAGCCTTCCGGGGCCGAGGGGATTCGGTTGAAGTTCATCCGCTTTCCTTTCAGGAATACTATGGTTACGTGGGCGGGGATAAGGCGGAAGCCTATGAGGAATATGCCCTGTACGGCGGCATGCCGCTGGTCTTGTTCCGCAAGACGGAGGATGACAAATTCAAATATCTGTCTTCGCTTTTCGAAGAGGTTTATTTTAAAGATATTATAGAGCGGTATCAGATTGGGCTTCCGGAGGTCTTAAGTGAATTGACAGATGACCTGTGTTCCTCTGTGGGCTCGCTTACCAATGCTGCAAAAATAGCGAACACCTTACAGTCGGTAAAGGGGATCAAGGTGGACAGCGGCACCATTGCCAGTTATCTGACCTATCTTTCCGAATCTTTTCTGTTCCGCCAGGCCAAGCGGTATGATGTGAAGGGGAAAAAATATTTTTCTTATCCGTCGAAATATTATTGCAGCGATATCGGGCTTCGGAATGTCCGTCTGAACCTGCGGCAGCAGGAGGAGACGCATATCATGGAGAATATTATGTACAATGAGCTGGTCTGCAGAGGATATTCGGTAGATGTCGGCGTAGTAGACATTTTTGAGACGGACGCAGAAGGGAAAAGGAAGAAAATTAGTTGTGAGATTGATTTTGTCGTCAACAAGGGCGTAAAGAAGTATTACATCCAGTCCGCCCTGACCCTTGGCAGCGCCCAGAAGGAAAAGACGGAGCTTCGGCCGCTGCTTGGCGTCAAAGACTTTTTTAGGAAGATCATAGTTACGAAGAGCGGAATGAAGCCATGGTTTGATGAAACGGGGATTTTACACTTGGGACTCTATGAGTTCCTGCTAAATCCCGCCTCGCTGGATTTATAACAGGCTGCGCCGTCCGGTTTCCGGATGAAGAGAAGCATACTGATTTACAGGAACGGTTTACGGTTGAGCAGCTTTTAAAAGGGTTCTGGATCAATACTGCTGCATGGAAAAAAATACAATGAAGGGTATTTATGGAAAGTTTATTGGCAACTATATGAAAGAGTACAAATTGAAAGAGTACAAATGTAGCTGGCCATGGCACAGCGGCAAATATTGAGAAAAGGATGGAGATAAGCAATGTTAGAAGAAAATGTTATCATACCTTTTTTGAAGAAATTTGACCAGTACCCTTTTTGTGTAAGGTTGAACCGGAAGGAGTACCAGATCGGGGATGGAGAGCCGGAGTTTACGGTGGATTTTAAAAAGCCGGTTTCTCTGACTTCCCTTATGACAAGTACCTCTCTTGCTTTGGGTGAGGCATATATGGACGGGGATTTGGAGGTTGAGGGCGATCTGTACTATGCTTTGGATCATTTTTTAGGGCAGATGGATAGGTTTTCGGCAGATGAATCCGCATTAAAAAAGCTGATGTTTCCATCAATGGCAAAGAAGAACCAGAAGAAGGAAGTGCGAAGCCACTATGACATTGGGAATGATTTTTATAAGCTCTGGCTGGACGAAACCATGAGCTATTCCTGCGGCTATTTTCAGCATGAGGACGATTCTCTTTACCAGGCACAGGTGAATAAGGTGGATCATATTCTGAAAAAGTTGTGCATAGAGGAAGGAATGTCGCTGCTTGACATCGGGTGCGGATGGGGATTTTTGCTGATCGAGGCGGCAAAGAAATACGGTGTTCATGGCATGGGGATTACATTGAGCAAGGAACAGTACCGAGAGTTTCAGCAGTGCATTGCCGAGGAACACTTAGAAAGGCTTCTTACGGTGGAACTGATGGACTACCGGGACATTCCGAAGTGCGGGCAGACCTTTGACCGGATTGTGAGTGTCGGCATGGTGGAACATGTCGGGCGTGACAATTACCAGCTTTTTATGGATTGTGCAAAGTCTGTATTGAAACCGGGCGGTCTGTTTCTGCTTCATTTTATCAGCGCCCTAAAGGAACACCCCGGCGATCCGTGGATTAAAAAATATATCTTTCCCGGCGGCGTTGTCCCGAGCTTGAGGGAAATGATTTCTTGTGCGGCAGAGGACGGTTTTCATACAATGGACGTGGAAAATCTAAGGCTTCACTATAACCGTACCTTGCTGTGCTGGGAAAGAAATTATAAGGAGCATATCAGAGAAGTCCGGGAAAAGTTTGACGAAAGGTTTGTCAGGATGTGGGATTTGTATTTGTCAGCCTGTGCTGCTACCTTCCACAACGGAATCATTGATCTGCACCAGATTCTGTTCGCAAATGGGATTAACAATAGATTGCCGCTTGTGCGCTGGTATTGATTTTGGGAACAACATGATTTTCAAAAAGTATGGGATGCAATCTGCACTGACAGATTTTAGGGAGTTTTCGATGCTGGAACCGGGGCCGCTGGCTGAATACATCGGTTTTACAGGGGAGGAAGTCCGCCGCCTGTGTAAGAAGCATGGGCTTGCCTTTGAGGAAATCTGTAAGTGGTATGACGGCTACTGCCTGGGCAAGGCTGGGCATGTATATTGTCCAAATTCAGTTATAGAAGCGGCTGTGAATCAGAGATTAGGCAATTATTGGACGAAAACAGAGACTTATGAATCGCTGAAAACTTATATTGAACTGAATTTTGACGGCCTGAGGGATGGGATTGTAGAATTGCTTGGAGGGAAGCGGTGCAGGATTGATATCGGAACGTTTCAAAATGATATGACTTCCTTGTCTGGCAGAGATGATATTTTTACCTTGCTTGTTCATCTGGGTTATCTTGCCTATGATATTGAAACAGAAGAAGTTTTTATTCCTAATGAAGAGGTGCGCGGGGAATTTGTCAGGGCAGTCAGGGAAGGAAGACGGCCGGAACTTGCGAAAGCAGTCAGGCTGTCGGATCAGCTTTTGTCGGCGACGCTTCGCATGGACGAAAATATGGTTTCGGAGATTCTTGAGACGATACATGAGTCTGAAATAACGCCGGGAAATTACAGCCATGAACAAGCCCTCCGTTATGTGGTGATTACTGCATATCAAAGCGCGATTGACCATTATATGTGTTTTGAGAAACTTGCGGGCGGAAAAGGATATTCGGATATTTTATTTTTACCAAGAAAAGGCTCATCAAAGCCTCCATTGCTGATCGAATTAAAATGGGATAAGAGCGCGGACAAAGCAATTGCTCAGATCAGGGAAAAGAATTATATGAATAGTTTGAAGAAATTCGATTACGAGGGCGAGATACTTTTGGTTGGGGTAAATTATAGTACAAAGAGCAAAAAACATACTTGCAGAATTGAAAGGTATTCTTAGGGAAACGAAATCCCCGGACTGTGTAGGGCAAAACAGTTCAGGGATTTTTTAGGGTATATATAAATAAACATATAAATAAACATATAAATAAACTTTGGTGTCAAGCGTTTTTGAAAATGTCCCAAAATAATTGAAACATTAGCCCCGATTC
>CAJUTH010000023.1 GCA_910589275.1 uncultured Dorea sp. | reverse complement strand
TTCTTTATCCTTTCCTAATATTTTGCCAGCAAGCTCTGCATCTCCGCACAGGCTTGTCCCCTTATTCATCTCGATATCTATTGCATACCAGCTGCATCCCCCGCAGTTTCCCGGCTCCCTGGCGCGCGACTTCTCATAACAGTCTTTCAAGTCCGCCTCCATCTGCTCCGACACCGAGACCCCAATTTCCACCTGCGGATCCGGGGAAATCCTAACTATCCTCACTCCTTGCCCTCCTTTCCTTTTTCCACCTCAAAGACCTGAGTTCCGCTAAATCGGCCAGCCCCTGATACTCCTTCCCCATATCGGAATCCCCGTGGGTTTTTTCCACTTCTTTGCGAAATTCATCTAATGTGCCATAAAAACATCCGCATTTAACGCCTATTTCATCATTCTTCATTCTAAAGAATGTAGTTATACGGCATCTACGTCCGTATCCCTGATGTACTGTATACTCCATGGTTTCGCACACCTCAGCATCGCCGTACACCTCAGCATCGCCGCACACCTTAGCATCGCCGTACACCCAAGCATTGCCGTACACCTTAGCATCGCCGCACACCCAAGCATTTTCGTACACCCAAGCATTGCCTTCCTGACTAAGATTTTCCTCTTTCTCTATGTATCCGCCAAGCTCGCCAGCTTCTACACTTCCGAATTTTCTGACTGCCTTAATCCGGAATAATTTGGCTCCGAGCTCATTTATTATGTATTCACTTGTCAACTCATATTTCTTCATTCCATTTCTCCTTCCTTATCCCCCATCCGGCCAGCCCAAGGACGGCTCCCGATGCCATGCAGGCCGGAATGCACTTTATTTTCATGCCTCCTCTGTCTGCATTACTGCCCTCTTTTCTACTTCCTCAACCGGAATTTTTAACCAATCTGCCAAATCCCTTTTCTTTATTTCATAAGCATTCTGCTTATTTCCTGACTGCTTTGCTGTCACCACACTCCCGAACGTCCAAATGCCACGCTTGATACGCTCTCTAACCATCTGCGGAGCGCATCCGATAACTCTAGCAGTTTCAGAAGCACTTAGGATTTCACTCATCCTCATACCACCTCCTTCTCCGGCTTCTTATCTGCCTTTTCTATAATTGCCATTCCATCAGATACCTTCCTCTTGCTAATTTATTCCACTCCTCCTATACTGTAAGTACCAGACCGCCATCTGGAACACTAAAGAGAGGAGCATGACATGGAAACAAAAAGCTTTACCTTGCTTGATAATTTCTTACCCATTGGAACTTATGAAGGATTGACCGGAAATGACTCTCACGGTAAATTTATCCTATTTCCTAAAGAACTTCGTAATATCATTACTGCTGGTTGTTTTCTAAAGACTGAAAACAACGAAACCCTTCAAATCTATGAAGAACGTCATGAAGTAATTGATAATATTCCAATGCTAAAAGTGTATTACAGTTAATCATCGTGCCCGGCTCAGCTCATCGGTTCAGCCGGGTGTTTCCAGCATCCAAAATCTTTTCAATAGATTTCTTCACGATATCAGCCATCCTTTTTCGCTCTATACATTCTTCCACCTGTGTTACATCCAAAATCAATTCCGGGACTACTTCACATTGCTCTTGCAAATCAGGATTGAACAACTTAGATGGATTCCAGCCATCCTCTGTCTTTATAACTACCTTCACGGGAATCTTCGATATCTTACCGTTGATCTTTAAAATTCCGCTCTCATAATCTAAAAAGATATCCTGTATTCTTCCCACCTCACACCACCTCCTTTACTTCCAAATCCTATTGCTAATTTCTTCCAACCCTTCTATAATTTAGGTACAGGCTCCCGCCAGAGCCGAGTACTAAAGAAAGGAGTTTCAAAATTGGATAAATATAAAACTTATACTGGCTATTGCCCTACCCAGAACAAAGAATATTCCATTACTGTAAAGTTTAGCCATGTGTCTGGATGCAAATATTTACAAACTGGAGCTGATTGCGTATTCTCATCTTTTCCTCATAATAAATGTGATATCCGAAAAGAATGCCCTATTCGAAAATTAGCCCCTCAAGGATTCTTTGAATAATGATATAAACCGCAAACCTTTATTGCACTGACTATCTCTTGTCTTATATTTTTCTCTTCTTCTCCAGCCGTCAAAGCCATAAGCCGGAGTTAAGCTTGTGTGATATCTTCCACAAAAGGCACAATACCAAAACATCCTCACACCACCTCCTTCTCTATGTTGTTGACCATCCCATCACTACCTTTGCCAAAACGTGCCTTACTTCTTCGTGTATCTAGAATACTGTTCATCAATTTTCCTTGTGGCGTCACGGAGTAAGAAATCAACTGCCTGAAAACTTACTACAGCCGATATAATCGCGGAAACCGTGGCGCTGATAATTATTGCCGCCATTGCTGTCAACATTTCTTATATCACCTCCTTTGCTCTACTTGTAAATCTTTTCCGATTCTCCTATAATTTAGATACAGGACGCTGGCACGTCCGAGTACGAAAGAAAGGAGTTTCTTATGGTTAAAACAGAAGTAAAATATCTTATGGATACCACTAGGGATATTGTTGTTGCTAAACTTTCCCAGTCTGCGCCTAATTATTCAGACAAAGATACTGGTGAAGCTATTGCTGGCATGTATGAAGCAATATACAACAAACTTAATGATATCTATAAAGCTGGCATCTCTGGCTCATCCAATGAGTAATCTAAGACCAGTTTTGCAACTTGGGGGATAACAGCGATTTCATTCGATGACGCTCCGTCCCCCGTTGCTCTCCGTAGGAAATTAACCAAAATACAGATAACTTCTTTTTTTGAATTTTCTTTATCCACCTCACACCACCTCCTTCTCCGGCCCCTTATCTACCTCTCTATAATTGCCGTTCCATCAGATACCTTCCTCTTGCTAATTTATTCCACTCCTCCTATACTGTACTTACAAGCATCTGCCAATGCCGAGTACGAAAGAAAGGAGGAATAACATGGAACTCACAAAAGATGCAGATAAACTTATCTGTTCAATGTATAAATCCTACTTAGAAAAGCGAAAATCTGGAATGGATAAAATTAGAGCACGTCATTTTGAAGCAACCGAAATAAACTCTTTTAAACTGTGTTCAAAATGGTCTATCCCAGACATAAAGGCAACTACCGCCGAAATATCACGTTCTGGCTTCGGAGATATGTACTATGATGGCGGCTTTCTTGCAAATGACAATTTTATTATTTATATGGAAAATCGCTTTAAAAACGGATTTATGGAAGTCACTGATTTTATAGCAAAGCTTATCCCTTAGGTACCTGCGCTGTTGTTTGTTCATATAATTCATCTCGTGTTACAAACAACAGCCATTTGCCATTATCGAACTCTAAATCAATCCGGCGTACCAGTTCCATGCTTTCCCCATTCAAAATAAATTCGCCTTTCTCTGCATCAATATGTAGAGATTTGAAAGATTTTCTCTCAACCACCTCACACCACCTCCTATCCTGCTGCCCTTTCCAGCTCTTAAATGCTTATCGCTTGTTAATTTGTTTCATTTCCCCTATACTGTACTTACAAGACGCACTGTCACGCCTGAATTTAAAGGAAAGGAGTTATATATGATAATAAACAAGTCAGAACGCAAAATTTTAAACTACATTTACCGAAAGAAATCAGTTTCTTTCAAAATGCTGTCCCACAAATTTCGGAAATACAAAGGTTTTCAAGATACATTATCCCTATTGGTACATCATCATTTCGTTCTCCAAATCGGCGGTTCGCAGAATGAATATGGCGAGCCTATTCTTTTTACCTTGGGAACACAGTTTCAACTTGACACCCTCGGATATACAGAAGTGGAACGTCACCAATGGTTTAATGCTCAATTTGTTTTGCTCCAAATCGTCCTTCCTATTGTAATTGCTATCATAACCACCTTAATCACAATATTCCTATCAGCTTAGCCAATGCCATCCCTATAAAACTCCCGATAATTCCTCCTAATGCTGGGAGTTTTATTTCATCGATAAAATCTTTCATCTCTCACACCACCTCTCTCTCCGGAATCCTCGGTTTGTACTTTGCCAACTCATCAGGCGTAATTTTCATAGCATCGCACAAGGCAAACATTTCATTCGCTTCCAGTTTTCTGTCTAAATTGACGATTTGAGATAATTTACAGGGGGACATACCCGCTTTCCCCGCTATAACAGATTGTCTAAATCCTCTGTCTCTAAGTATTTCTTTTAAATTGATTCTTACATCTGTCAAAATACATCACCTCCTTTTTTAACTCATTTTTTGAGTGCAATATCACTATAGCACTCATTATTTTTGTTGTCAATAGGCTTGTACTAAATTTTTGAGTTTTTTGTATTGATTTTCTAAATACTGTATGATATCCTTGTAAATGAAAAGAGGTGACAGCATGACAAAGGAAGAAATAGGACAGGTTTTAAAAAATTTAAGGATTTCTTGTGGAATGACTCAGAGAGAAATTGCTGAGAAAATCGGACGGAAACAACAAGTTATCGGGCATTGGGAAACAGGCTACGCACAGCCAGATGCAAATACCTTGTTTACGCTTTGTGATATTTATGGAGTCACAGTAGATGATGCATTCGGTTTCCAGAAAAATACTAATATTTCAGCCAATGAATATGAGCATATAAAAAGATACCGCAATCTTGATAATTTTGGCAGGGAAACTGTAGATATTGCTTTAGATCGAGAGACAGAACGCGTTACTTCTCTAAAAAGCCGTGATAAACGTATAGAAGAACTTGAAACCACCTCGCCCTCTACCGTCATAGACATCCAGACCCGGCTGGAGGATAATACCCGGCTCATAGAGTACCATCACAGTGCGTCTGCCGGGACAGGAGTTTTCATCCTTGGCAATGAAGGCGTTGACCAACTTCCCATACCTGACACCCCGGAAAACCGGAAAGTAGATTACGCGATCAAGGTATCGGGGCATTCCATGGAACCGGACTATTACGATGGCGATATCGTCCTTGTCTCCCAGAAGGTAGAGTTAAACCATGGCGATGTGGGAATTTTCATTATAAACAACGACGCATATATAAAAGAGTATGGGGAAACGGAACTCATTTCACGGAACCCGGACTCGCCAAATATCACTATCTCTGAATATGACAATATCGTTTGTATGGGAAAGGTAGTAGGGAAATACAAAATATAATTGCTTCGGCATTTATATAGAATACAAAAAAGGAAAGAGAGGAAAAGGTTATGGTATGTAAAAAATGCGGAGGTTCTGATATTCAGTATCAGACTGTAAGCGAATCCAGAGGGACAAGTTGTTTGACTATATGTTTGTACATACTACTTGCATGTACAGTTTTAGGACTTTTTATAGTGATTCCGCTTATGTTGAGAAAAAAGACGAATACAGTTACATATGCAGTCTGCCAAAATTGCGGGCATCGGTGGAAAGTATAATAACAAAGCCGCCCCTGCGCCAACAGGAACGGCTCATATAAATACTGTACAACCGGAGGGGTTACACAGCCCTACACAAGCTGATTATACCACAATCCCCCGGCATCTGTACAGGTGTATTTTTTATGCTGATTTTTGTGCAGTACTGCATATACCAGAAAGGACAGTGATATAATGGCAAGAAAAAAGAAATACCCAAAGCTCCCAAACGGCTATGGCTCCATCAAGAAACTTTCCGGAAAAAACCGCACGAACCCTTACGGTGTCTATCCTCCTGTAAAAGATTTTGACGAGAACGGAAATCCTCTGCCACAGAAAGCTATCTGCTATGTAGATGACTGGTATAAAGGTTTTACCGTCCTTACATGGTACCGCAATGGGGAGTATTACCCCGGCAGGGAGAAAGAGCTGTCAGAAACCGGAGATAAATTACAGCAGCAAATACTAGGTATCTTGTCTAAGTACAACCAAAACCAGAGAGAGATTGCTGATCAAAAAACTTTTTCAGATATATTCCGTGCATTCTACCAAAGCAGATTTAATAAAGAATACACCGAGGGACGTGAAAAACATACAGCAATGGAAAGCAGCATCCGTACAGCCTACAAGAACTGCAAGTCACTCTATGACCTTCCATTTCGCTCTTTGGTAACTTCGGATTTACAGCAAGTAGTTGATTCCTGTCCGCTTCGTCATTCTTCACTTGAACTTATTGTTATGCTTTTTAACCAAATGTATAAATATGCTGATGCAAATGATTTATGCGACAAAAACTATTCCAGATATGTGAAGATCAACAAAGAAAATGATGATGAACATGGTGAGCCTTTCAGTGAATCTGAATTAAAGGTTCTATGGGAAAACAAAGAAAACACAACAGCAGAAATGTTATTAATCATGTGCTATTCCGGATTCCGTATCAGTGCATACAAATCTATGGAAGTCAATCTCAATGACAGGTACTTCAAAGGCGGAATAAAAACTAAGGAATCCAAGGGAAGAATCGTACCAATCCACAGCGGTATCTACGGCCTCGTAGAACGCCGAATCAAGCGTGATGGTGCATTGCTTACCGTTACTACAGCTACATTCAGGAAAGCTATGTATGAAATATTGGAAATTCTTGAAATAAAAAAACATACTCCCCATGACGCTAGACATACATTCTCTACGCTCTGTGAAAAGTATGGCGTTAACGAAAATGACCGCAAACGAATGCTGGGCCATTCTTTTTCCGGAGATATAACAAACAAGGTGTATGGGCATAGAATGCTGGAAGACTTAAGGGAGCAGATTGAAAAGATAAAAGTGTGTCGCTAACGTGTCGCTAACGGTTCGTTTTTTTTAACTTTTTTCTATTATTTATGACTACTCCTTATATCTTCCAGAAGCATTGAAAAATAAGGCTTCAAAGCGGTTTTTCTTGTACTTTTCCAGCATCTCTAGTTCAATAAAAATCTAAAGATTTCTTAAGAAAAGCACATTATTTCTTTAATTTCGGTATAATCAAAATACATACTTATTGAACTACTAATGTTCAATAAATATGATTTCACGGACAACAGACTATATTATTAATGGAGGTTTTTTTCAGGTGGATACGGCAGTTCAGAATACGTTTCACATCCTAGTCGTGGATGACAATCCCGAAATCAGGGAAATTATACGGATTCTATTAAGCAGCGAGGGGTATAAGATCACAGAAGCCGCGGATGGCAGCGCCGCGCTCAGGCAGTTGTCGCAAGCTTCTTTCGACCTAGTCATCCTAGATATTATGATGCCCGGACTCAACGGTTACCAGACCTGTCTGGAAATCCGTAACATTACAAACGCTCCGATTTTATTTCTAAGCGCCCGCACAAAAGACAGCGATAAAATGCTGGGATTTTCCAGCGGAGGCGATGATTATCTGGCAAAACCTTTTTCCTGCTCAGAACTGCTTGGGCGGGTAAAAGCGCTAATCCGCCGTTATCATATCTACCAGGGCGCGCCAAGGGAAACGGCTCCCCTCCAGAAGGCCCCGTCTTCTAAGATCCGCTGCCATGATCTTGAAATCGACACCAAGACAGACGAGGTGCGGCGGGCCGGGAAGCTCTTAGAACTTACCGACACCGAATACGCATTATTAAAGCTCCTAGCCTCCCACCGCCGCCAGATTTTCTCTGCCGAGCATCTGTATGAAAGTGTCTGGAACGAACCGTACTATTATGGTGCAAATAATACGATTATGGTACACATCCGGAATCTCCGCCGTAAGATCGAGAAGGATCCGAAGAATCCGGAATTAATAAAAACCATCTGGGGAAAGGGGTACCGCTGTGATTAAACAAAAACTTATTAAGATACGAACCCAGCTTTTCCTGCTGATTTTTATCACAGGGCTGCTGTGTTTTCTGCTATACACTTTCATGTGGAGACACAGATGGCAGGTGTATAACCTGCTTAGTGACTCTATCTCCCAGACCGATATCCTTCCCAGCCTCGCTGATGATTTCTGGATTCAGCTCCGCAAAGAAGCGCTAAAATATAATATCCCTGAATCCGAAGACGACATTGAGAACATCAAAGCAATGGAACCCTTTTTTGAAATTGCAGACGAGTATACCGGAATCAATATCTACGGCTTAGAAGACGGCCTGTACCGGACAGGGATCATTCCTTCCTTTTATACCGATACCACCGCAGCCTCCGTCTTTAACCGGCTCTATTATTGGACAGACTGGCAGGGAGACTCCCTTTATGATTTTCCTATAAAATTTAAAAACGGCTATGCGCAGGTAATGGTACAATGCCTCCACCCGACCTTTTTTATGGCGCCGTATTTCTTTTTTTGTTTTGGGTTCTGCGTCATATTATTTATTTCCATCCTCCTATTTTTTGTCAACAGGAAGATGAATTCTATCATACTATTAAAGCAAAATATTCTTCAGATGGCCGGCGGAGATCTATCTGCCCCCATGCCAAAGCTCTGGCCGGATGAAATCGGCATTCTGGCTCATGAGCTTGACCATATGCGTGCCGCTCTCAAAGAAACCATCGCACACGAACAGGAAAGCCGCAAAGCAAACCAAGACTTAATCTCTGCACTGTCCCACGATCTGCGTACGCCGCTTACGATTCTGAACGGATATTTAGAAGTCGTAAAATTAAACCAATCACCGGAAATGCAGACGGAATATCTAAACCGCTGTTTAAATAAGACAGAGGAACTCCGGGAGATGACCAACCGGATCTTTGAATATGCGCTGGTATATGAAGAAGCCGAAACGCCCGATCTGCATCCGCTTCCTGCATATTCCCTGTGCCGTCACCTAACAGAAAACGCTGAATTCCTTCAACTGATGGGATTTTCTGTAACTTTGAATCTCCCGGATAATATGACGGCTGCCCATGCGCATCAAGACTTAGATTCTTTGAACAATACTGGTATTACGGATTCCACATCCTTCCTTGGCGATGAAACTCTGCTGAAAAGAATATTTAACAATCTCTTCTCAAACGTCATCAAATACGGCGAAAAAAAAGAACCGGTGGTTATCACCGGCTCTGCTGAAAATAATCAGCTATTCATTACTTTATCAAATACAGTACGTCAGGAATCCGACCGCATCCAAAGTACGCAGATCGGATTAAAAAGCGTCCGCAAAATGCTGGAACTTTTGAATGGAAAATTGGATGTTGAAACAAATAATAGCAAATTTACCGTAAGGCTTCAACTGCCGGTCTGCCGGCAGTAAAGCCGGCGAAATTTCCGTTGCTGCTCCTTCAGATAGTTAGTTTTTATCTGTTTTGCCAGCTTTCCTCTCAGATAACCTTTCTACAATCTTTTCCGCCAGATAGCCGCAGAACATACCAAGGACGGCTCCTCCGATTACATCTGTCGGGTAATGCACATACAAATACAGCCTTGAAAATGCGATCAGCACCGCCAGCACAAGAACCGGCTTCCACAAATGCCTCTCCCCAGCAAAATACAATCCTGACATTGCCGCAAAGGACGCCGCAGTATGGCCGGAGGGAAAGGAATAATCAAGCGGCTTATGAATCAAAAGTTCTACCAGCGGATTCCTGTCAAAAGGACGCATCCTTGCCACAGCGTTTTTGATAATCCCATTACAGAGAATTACATCCAGTACTAATGCCGCCGCCAGTACTGCTCCGGTTCTTCTTGTCCCTGGGATCATCAGAAACAAAACCGCCAATAATATCCAAACTATTCCCACATTCCCCAAGGAAGTAATTATCGGCATAAGTACATCGCCAGCCGGTGTCCGCAGATTTTGTATCCAGTCTAGAATTTGTATTTCCATTCCCATTCTGTCAGCCTCCTGTTATCACAATTATTGATCTTATGATGCCATGGATTGCTCCGCATTTCAATGGTTACTTCGCTTAAATTGTCAGAATTTTCTTTATTGTTCAAACTTTTAGATTATTTATTTCTATTTAGAATATTTGTTTTCTATTTTCTTTTAAAAGAATTTAAATTTTTTTGATTTTTCTATTGACATTTCCGGAATAATGAGATATTATAATATCAACAAAAGAAAAGGAGGATAGACCACCAAAAAGTTAAATTAAAAACCGGAAAAAAATATTAAGAAATGAGGTATAGTCCAATGTACTAAGAATTTAAAAACAAATCATCTATCTTAAAAATCTTAAAAAAAGGAAGTAAAGTCCAATGTGCTAATACATTTTAATCGAAAGAATAATTTGCGAACACTATGAAGAATAGTTTAAGATAGATAAGAAGTGAATAAAGGAGGATTAGTCCAATGGATGGAATAGTTTAAAATCCGCTGTGTTGAATAAATCATCAATACAGCGGATTTTACATTTGTATTTATTCTTCTATTGCTCTGGTATATACTTTCAGCCAATCCTTTTCCTCTTCTGTAAGGTACGGAATCAGTGTCTCATATACTTTTTTATGATAATCATTCAGCAGACGTCTCTCTCCGGACGTCATCATATCCGGATTAATTGCATCCAGATCAAAGGGAATCAGGGTAATCGCATCAAAATACATGAACTGGCCGTATTCATTTTTCTCTCCCTCGCATACCAACAGTTCATTTTCCAGACGGATTCCATGAGAACCTTCAACATAAATACCCGGTTCATCAGTCAGAACCATTCCCTGCTCAAGTTCCTGTATCTCTCCGGCACGATATTTCCATCGGATTCCCACGGGTCCTTCATGAATATTGAGAAGGTATCCTACTCCATGCCCCGTTCCATGGTTATAGTCCATACCCCTGTCCCAAAATGGCTTTCTTGCCGCATAATCCAGCGTCAGTCCGCTGGAACCCTTTAAAAATCTGACGCTGGCAAGGCTTAAGTTGCTGATTGCCACCAGCGTAAAGTCATCCTTCATCTCCTGAGATACCTCTCCTAACGCATAGGTTCTGGTAATATCCGTCGAACCTTCATAGAAGCCTGCTCCCGTATCGGTCAAAAGGAAGCTCCCTTCTTTTAATTCCGCATCTGTTTCGGGCGCTGCCGAATAATGCGCCATTGCAGCATGCGCCCCAAAAGCGCTGATGGGAGCAAAACTTGGCCTCAAGAAATTCCCCATTTCCATACGAAATTCATCCAGCTTATCCGAAGCGCTGATCTCTGTAATCCGGATTCTGCCCACATTCTCTTTCAGCCATTTCATAAAACGCACATGAGCAACGCTGTCTTTGATCTGTGCTTTTCGAATATTCGCAATTTCCACTTCATTCTTGACAGCCTTAAACAGAATCTCAGGATTCGGCTTATTAATTTTTCCTGTGCTTTCCGGAATACTCTTATAAAGCGCATAATTCAGCTTTGACTCATCCAGCAGCAGAGCGGACTCTGCCTGAAGGCCTTTGATGTCCTCATAAATATCATGATAAGGATGAAGCTTTACGCCATCCGCCGCAAGAGTCTCTTTCAGCGGCTTATCCAGTTTATTTTCATCTATATACAGCTCTACGCCTTCCTTCGTAATCAATGCATAGGACAGCGCCAATGGGAAATAATCTACATCGTCTCCGCGGATATTCAGCATCCAGCAGATATCATCCAGAGTAGTCAGCACATGTACGTCTGCATGATGTTTCTCCATCTCTTTCCGGATACGTTTCAGCTTGTCAGCCGCAGATTCCCCCGCATATTCCATGCCTAGGGCAAATACCGGCTTCCTAGAGATCTCCGGTCTCTCCTTCCACACAGCGTCAATCAAATCCTCCTGATACTGTATTTTCCCATGCTTCTCTTCTGCCAGCTTCTCGTACTTCTGTCCCTCCCTTACGGATATCACACGCCCGTCAAATCCGATGGTTCCGCCTTCCGGAAGGGTCTTTTCTAAATACTCTTCTATGGTCGGCACATCCGGCTGTCCCATCTTCCTAAGCTCCACCGGCGTACCGGCAAGCTGCCCAGCCGCCTGTATAAAATATCTGCCGTCTGTCCAAAGCCCCGCTTCTTCCGCTGTAATCACGGCCGTACCCGCCGAACCGGTAAAACCGGTAATAAATTCTCTTGCCTTAAAATGCTCTCCCACATATTCACTCTGATGAAAATCAGCGGTAGGAATAATATAAATGTCGATTCCCTTCTCCGCCATGATTTTCCGAAGCGCTTCTACTCTTCCCATAATGTCCATAACGTTAACCTCCACTTTTAGTCATATCTATTCATCCATTCCTTGAGCAGCTCTACATACCTGTCATTATCCTCCACAAAACACATATGGCGGCAGCTTCGAAACAGCTCCCATTCTGCATCTGGAATCCGATCATACATATATTTAGCCACATACGGAGTACACAAATCGTTCCCTCCGCTAATGATCAAAGCAGGTTCTTCAATTTCCTGAAGCTTCGACGTTACATCATAGTCCTTCAGCGTACCCGTAGGCGTAAATTCATTCGGTCCCCAGCCTATTAGATAAGACTCCCTGCCTAATCTGCGTTCTCTTTTTAAACATTCCGGCGCATCCTTTGCAGGCACCCCGGCCGCATGGCGCAGCATATATTCTGCCTCTGCCTCCTGATATTTTGAACTGCTGTAGTCCCCGGACTCTTCAGCTTCTGCTATCGCTTCCTGCATATCTTCCGGCAAAAACCGAATCATTCTCTTCTGCTCCTTAGCCCACATCCATGACGCCGGAAGCGTACTCGAAAGGATCATGCTCTTTAATCCTTCCGGCTGATAATCACACACGTACTGAAGCGCCAGCATTCCGCCCCATGACTGACCCAGAAGATGCATCTCCTCCAGTCCAAGATGCTTTCTCAAGCATCTCAGCTCCTCAATCCAGACTCCGGCATTCCATAAATCCGGGCGGTTCTCTACATAAGAATTGCCGCAGCCCAATTGATCATACATAATAAGTTCCCGTCCGTCTTCCTCCGCCAGCCGGTCTAATACTTCAAAATAATTGTGCGTAGAGCCGGGACCGCCGTGCAGAAGCACCAGCGGTTTCTTATTTCCGCTTTTCCTGCCTGCAATCCGGTAATATGTACGATATTCCAAAAACGGCATAAAGCCTTCTCTGATTTCCAACCTAACTCCTCCTATTCATAACCATCTCACCCTTTAACCTTAATTTACAATCCCTACCATATCTGTAATCTTTTCAAATCCCTGCCGCCTCATGTATTCTTCGATGCCATCCACGATCTCCATGGTTATCGACGGATTATGAAAATTCGCTGTACCTACCGATACTGCGCTGGCGCCCGCCAAAATAAATTCGATGGCGTCTTCCACGCAGCTAATTCCGCCCATACCGATAATCGGCAGCTTCACCGCCTTGGCAGCCTGATACACCATCCGGACCGCAATCGGATGAATGGCGGGGCCTGACACCCCTCCGGTCTGATTGGCCAGAACAAAACTTTTCCGATCTATGTCAATTTTCATGCCGGTCAAAGTATTAATCAGCGATACCGCATCTGCGCCGCCTGCCTCCACTGCCTTAGCCATCTCCCCGATATCCGTCACGTTAGGACTGAGTTTCATGATCACGGGCTGTCTGGCATACCGCTTCACCGCTCTGGTAATCTGCTCAGCCGCCTGCGGATTCTGCCCAAAAGCAATTCCTCCCTCTTTGACATTGGGACAAGAAATATTAATTTCCAGCATATCCACCGGTTCCTCTGCAAGACGCTCTACAACCTGGCAGTAATCCTCTTCCGTCTTTCCGCACACATTCACGATAATCCTAGTGTCATACCTCTTAAGAAATGGAATGTCTCTCTTGCAGAACAAGTCAATCCCCGGATTCTGCAATCCAATTGCATTCATCATGCCTCCATAAACCTCTGCGACTCTCGGCGTAGGATTCCCTGGCCACGGCACATTTGCCACACCTTTTGTAGTTACTGCCCCCAGCCTGTTCAAATCTACGTACTCGGAAAATTCCGCGCCGGAGCCAAAGGTTCCCGACGCAGTCGTAACTGGATTCTTCCACTCTACTCCAGCTATATTTACCGTCATATTCATCAGATTTCCACCTCCGTAGATAAAAATACAGGCCCGTCCTTACAGATACGTTTATTCTTTACATTACTGTGAGAATCCGTCTCTTTACTTTTACATACGCAGCCCAGACAGGCTCCGATTCCGCAGGCCATCCTCTCTTCCAAAGAAATCCAGCATTCGATTCCCCGCTCCTTGGCGTAAGTTTTCAGAGCCCTTAACATAGGCATGGGGCCGCAGGCATAGATAATATCCGCCTCCAGCTCATTCTCGCGAATCGCATCCAACACATTGCCCCGTGTTCCTGCGCTGCCATCCTCCGTTGCAATATAAAGTCTCCCATTCTCAGCAAAAGATTCCCTAAGAAATGTATGCTTATCACGGTAACCCACAATAATCTGCCTGCTTTCGCAGTCAATCTGCTTCGCCAGCTCCAGAATCGGAGGCACGCCAATACCGCCTCCAATCAAAAAGGCTTTCCTTCCCCTTGCTTTCTCCATTGGAAATCCATTTCCCATGGGTCCCATTACTGAAATCAAGTCTCCCGCGCCCAAAAGTGAAAACTGCTTCGTTCCGGTATGCTCCCCGGTAACACGGTACACCATGCGGATAGCCCCTCTCTGTCTGTCTATCTCACAAATACTGATTGGCCTAGGCAAAAGCCTGCTCCTATCCTCCGTATATACGGACATAAACTGCCCCGGAACCGCCTCTTTGGCCGCTTTTGTTTGAATCCAAATGCTAAATATCCCTTCCGCCAGCTTCTCCTGCGACAGCAAAACAGCCTGTTCCTTTTCTTTTAACATAACGCTCCCCTTATATCTGCAATCATATCCTCTACCGCCGCTCTTGAAGCGTCTCCAAAATATTCCGCTCCGTACTTCGCATATTTTTCCTGTTTATATGCGGCGATAATTCCGCGAGAGGAATTTACGATAGCTCCAAGTCCATCTTTATTAAAGAAATGAGCCAAATCCTTACCCGCGCCGCCCTGTGCTCCATACCCCGGAACCAAAATATATGCCTTTGGCATAATTTTACGCAGCAGCTTTCCTTGTTCCGGATAAGTGGCTCCTACTACTGCGCCGATATAGCTGTAATCATCGCCCATACAAGTCTCGCCCCATTCTGCGACTTTCCCGCCAACCAGCTCGTACAAAGGCTTCCCGTCAATCAGACGGTCTTGAAATTCTCCGCTGGAAGGATTCGATGTCTTTACCAGAATGAATAAGCCCTTTTTCTCCTGCTTACATACCTCCGTAAATGGATTCACACAATCAGAACCCATATAAGGATTTACCGTCACAAAATCTTCATTAAATGGGAAGAATGAGTTCCCTCCCACCTGTACCCGCCCAAGATGTCCCGCCGCATAAGCCGCGGAGGTGGAGCCAATATCCCCCCGCTTTATATCTCCGATTACCACCAGTCCCTTTTCCCTGCAGTAATCCACCGTTTTCTTAAATACCGCAAGCCCCGGAAGCCCAAACTGCTCATACATCGCAATCTGAGGCTTAACCGCCGGAATCAAATCATAGGTCTTATCCACAATCTCTTTGTTAAACTGCCAGACTGCCTCTGCCGCGCCCTCTAAGGTCTCGCCAAATTCTTCAAAAGCCTGTTTTACCAGCTTTTCCGGCACATAACTCAACATCGGATCTAATCCCACTACAATCGGAGCGTTTGTCTTTTTAATGTTTGCAATCAATTTGTTAATCAATAATCCTTCCTCCTTCATACACAACTCTTCCGCCTGCCAGTGTACATACCACTTCGCCTTTCACCTTCCGTCCATGAAACGGCGTGTTTTTTCCCTTCGAGAAAAATGATTCTTTGTCAATCCTGTATTCTTTGTCCGGATCAAAGATTACAATATCCGCGATTTTCCCCTCTGATACAGAGCCCTTTTCTGTAAGGCCCAGAATCTTTGCCGGATTATAGCTCATTTTTTCCGCCATCTGCATCGGCGTCAGAATCCCTTTGTCCACAAGCTCCGTATACGTCAGCGCCGCTGAAGTCTCAATCCCTACAATTCCAAAGGCCGCTGATTTCATGCTGAGATTCTTTTCCGCCGCGGCATGGGGTGCATGGTCTGTAGAAATCACATCCATCGTTCCATCCTGAAGCCCCCTAATCAGCGCGTCCACATCCTCCCGGCTTCGAATCGGCGGATTCATCTTAAAATTACCGTGATCCTCTGTAATATCATCCGTTGTCAGCGTAAAGTGATGGGGACATACCTCCCCCGTCACAAAAAGTCCCTCTTTCTTAGCCGCCCTTATCATCTCCACGCTGTCTCTCGTGGAGCAGTGGCACAGATGGAGTTTTACTCCTGTCTCTTTTGCAAGCAGGATATCCCTTGCCGCAATCACATCCTCCACCGAGTTGGTGATCCCCTTAAGTCCAAGCTCCTCTGCTTTGGAACCTGCGTTCATTACGCCGCCTTCTACCATGGTGATATCCTCACAATGGGCAAATACGACCATCCCCGCTTCCTTTGCAAGCTTCATTCCTTTACGGTACAAGGAGGCATTCATCACGGATTTGCCATCCTCGCTGAGCCCCACGCAGCCCTTCTCCGCCATTCCCCGGATATCTGACAGCGATTCTCCTATCTGGCCCATTGTCACAGAACCAAGCTGGTATATATGCGTCAAGGATTCTTCCTTTGCCCGCCTCTGTACCTCTTCTACCTTTGCGCCAGTATCTATAACCGGCTTGGTATTCGGCATGGCGCACACGGAGGTTACCCCTCCCCTGACAGCAGCTCTTCCTCCTGTAGCCAGCGTCTCTTTATACTCCAGACCCGGATCGCGGAAATGTACATGCAGATCGATAAAGCCGGGCATCACATAACAGCCCTTCGCATCAATTGTCTGATCCGCCTCCGCACAGATATGCTCTCCGATTTCTGCAATTCTTTCATCCTCTACCAGCACATCATAGGTTCCGTCTCTCCCGGTTAACGGGTCCAGCACATGGCCGTCCTGAATCAAAATTTTCATAGTTCTCCTTTCTCTAAATCTGGCTCCTTACTACCTCAATTGCCTTTTCAAGCTGATTATCATAATCCGGATTCTCCTCATCCTGTTCATATACAACCTCTACATCCGGAGTAATGCCTTTTCCATTGATACTTCTCCCGCTTGGCGGAAAATACTCTGCGATGGTAAGCTTCACGCTGGTTCCGTCCTTCAAATCAAAAATCTGCTGGACAACCCCTTTACCATAAGACTGCGTCCCCACAATCTCTCCCGCATCATAATCCTGAATTGCTCCCGCATAAATCTCCGACGCGCTGGCGCTGTTTCCATTCATCAAAACTGCCAAAGGTTTTGTAAACTGATGCTCTTCATCCGAAGTATACACCGTCTCTTCCCCTGATTTGTCCTCCATGGAAACCACCGTGCCCTCCGGCAGCATCAAATCCAAAATATCAACCACTACATCCAGATTGCCGCCCGGATTACTCCTAAGGTCTACCACCAGCCCTTTCATTCCCTGATTCTCCAAATCCGTCAGTGCTTCTTCGTACTGGCCGCTGGTTACGCTGTCGAACTCTGTTATCCGTATATAGCCAATGCTGCCTTCCTTCATCTCATAAGAAACAGTGACTGCCTCAATCTTTCTCCGGACTGCCGTTACCGCAACCTCCTCTGCTTTATCTCCCCTGATTAATGCAAGCTCTACTTCTGTGCCTTCATCGCCTTTGATTCGGCTGACTACTGAAGTCAGATCAAGGCCGGTAATTTCCTCTCCCGCTACTTTATAGAGGATGTCGTCCGGCCGGATTCCGGCTTCCTCCGCCGGAGAATCCGGATATACCTGAACAATTGTAACGATACCTGTATCTCTATCCTGGGTAAGCACGGCTCCGATTCCACTGTATTCACCGGAGGAAGACTCCATCATGGCCTTTGTCTCTTCCTCGTCATAATAGACGGAATAGGGATCCCCAAGACCTCCTATATAACCCTTATACAAGCCCTCCCGCAGCGCATCACTGTCTTTATCTCCCGTATAATAGCTGTCCACAAGCTCATCCAAGAGCTCTAGCTTCGTCTCCGCGGCGGTATCAAACGGTTCCCCGCTTCCGCCTGCCGCATGTCTTACCGCGCTCCGTATTCCAGAAAAATTTATCCCGCAGGAAACCGTTCCCATAATTAATAACACAGTAAGGGCGCCCAAAAGCGCCCCTCTTATAAAACCTTTATTTTGCATCGTTCGTCCCAATCTCTATACTTTCATTCATATACTCGTTACACATTACAGATAATTGCTCGGATCTACCGGAATACCATTCTGCCATACCTCAAAGTGAAGATGCGGTCCGGTAGATATTCCTGTTGTTCCTACTGCCGCAATATTCTGTCCGCAGCTTACGGACTGCCCTGAGCTTACATAGGTTGCGCTGCAGTGCTGATACAATGTAGATAAGCCGCCGCCGTGATTGATAACTACATAGTTCCCTCTTGCACCGCTATAGCTTACCGTTGTAACCGTTCCTCCCGCCGCTGCATAAATCGGACTGCCGCTGGCCGCGGCAAAATCCTGTCCTTTATGGTTCGTGCTGCCAATGCCTCCCGGTGAATTTCTTCCGCCAAAATAGCTGCTGACATATCCGGACGGGCAAGGATTGCTCAATCCTCCGCCTCCGCTTGGTGCAGAAATAGACGGTCCCGCCGTATAATTATTATTGCTGCTTCCGCTGTTATTACTGCTGCTCTGCTGCTGTCTCCTTGCTGCCTCTTCGGCCTCTTTACGCAGACGTTCCTGCCGTTCAGCTTCCTCCTGAAGCGCCTTCAGCTTTGCGGCGTTCTCACCGATCGCCACCTCAAGATTGCTGATCTGCTCTGCCTTTTCCTCCAGCAGTACCGCCACTTCGTCCTTTTTCTCCTGAAGCTGAACCTGTAATGCCTCCAGTTCCGCCTTCTCCCCTTCCAAAGCCGTCTTCTGATCATTCACTCGCTGTACGGTTTCCTTAAACTCATCCAGCATATCCCTGTCATATTCTGAAATCTGGGTAATGTATTCTGCATTATTTAGTAAATCACTGATGCTCTTCGACTCGAAAAGAATCTCTATAAACTGCGTATTGCCATTCTCGTACATATACTTGATACGCTTCTTCATACTCTCATATTGATTGTTCTCATCAATCTGCGCCTGAATCAGCTCATCTTCCTTTATAGAAATCTCTTCCTGCTTCTGCGTGATCTGCTCCGCTGTCTGGTCCATTTCAGTAATCAGTGTATTAAGCTGATCCGCCAAAGCCTTCTCCTCTGCTTCAGCCGTGCTCTTCTGAGCCTCCAGCGCCTCTCCCTTCTTCTTTGTTTCTTCAATGGAAGAAGCCCGAACCTGAAGCGTCATGCCTAATGCTAATGTAAGAACCAACAACAAACTTACTAATCTTTTACCCTGCATAATCAACCTGCCTCCCTTTTTCTCCCCGTATTAATTATATTGTCATCCCATTTTTGTTACTTTCTATATCTTTATACCCTCAAGTGTTTACGGATAGTAAAGAAGCTTCCTAATACGCCGATACCTACTCCTAATGTCAGTCCTACCGGCAGAAGTATGCTGTACACAGTTGTCACCGGCAAAAAATCAACGATATTATTCAGAAGGCTGAACTTCGTCATAACATAAGCAACCGCCTGGTCGTACAAGAAGTACAATACTACCAGAGGAATTACTGCTCCGATCAATCCGATTACCAGACCCTCTATCACAAACGGCGCCCGGACAAAGCCATCCTTCGCACCAATATATTTCATGATCGCTATCTCTTCCCTTCGGACTGTAATACCCATAGTAACTGTATTACTGATCAGGAAAATCGATACTGCCAGAAGAATCCCGATCAGGAAAATCGATATATACACAATCAATTTATTTACACTGGTAAGAGTCTTGGCAACTACGTCCGATTTATTCACCTTCCGGACGCCCTCAAGCTTCTCGGCAAAAGATACCACATCTTTCTGCTTTGCCACATCATCCATGTATACTTCATAATTGTCTGAGCCGTTCAGCGGATTATCATCCTTAAATCCGTCCGCAAGCTCTTTCGCTTCTCCGAAATAGTCGTCCTTAAAGGAATCCCACGCCTCGTCCGCCGACACATATTTAATCTCTAAAACCCCGTCACAGCCCTCAAGTTCTTGTCCTATCTTCTGAATCTGCGCCTGTGTTATATCCTCTTTGAATAAAACAGTAATCGCAACTCCCTCTTCTGCCTTCTGTACAATATGCCTGAAATTGGTCACTATGGAAAAGAAAATGCCAAACAGGAAGATACAGGCTGCCATCGTCGCAATAGACGCGATTGAGAACATTTTATTTCTTCCTATGTTCTTAAATCCCTGTTTTGTAGAATATCCAATCGTACTAATTCTCATTGATATAACCACCCCTTTTTTCGTCGCTTACGATAACCCCTTTTTTCATCGTAATGACTCGTTTCTTCATCTCGTTTACAATCTCCTGATTATGCGTAACAACCAATACCGTCGTCCCTCTCTCATTGGCTTCCTCAAGGAGCTTCATAATCTCCCATGAGTTCGTCGGATCCAGATTACCGGTAGGCTCATCCGCCAGCAAGATCGCGGGTTCGTTCACAATTGCCCTAGCAATCGCCACACGCTGCTGTTCACCGCCGGATAATTCCTTCGGGAAAGACTTATACTTCTGTGCCAATCCAACCAAAGACAATGCTGCCGGAACCTTTTTCTTGATGATACGGGTAGGCGTCTCTACAACACGCTGGGCAAAGGCAATATTCTCATATATATTGCGATCCTTCAGCAATCGGAAATCCTGAAACACAACTCCGATACCCCTGCGGTACATAGGAATCTTCCTGTGCTTCAGTCTGCCCAAATTCTGTCCATTTACAATAATTGTTCCAGACGTAGGCTCCAGTTCTTTCATGATCAGACGAATCAATGTGGATTTGCCGGACCCGCTGTCCCCTACGATAAATACAAATTCGCCCTGTTTGATTTTCAGATTGATTCCATTCAGAGCAGAAACCCCTTTCGAGTACTCTTTCGTTACTTCTGTCAATTCAATCATACTGTCCTCCTAATTACTTAATACTCCATGGACTCCATGTACTTCATGTATTTGACTACCATCAACGCTATTTTGAATGTAATAGCATCCTCAAATACTCTTAAGTCAAGTCCTGTACTTTTCTGCAGTTTATCCAGTCTGTACACCAATGTGTTCCGATGGATATAGAGCTGCCTTGACGTCTCCGACACATTCAGGCTGTTCTCAAAAAACTTATTGATCGTCGCCAGTGTCTCCTCATCAAATTCATCCGGTGATTTCCCCTCAAAAATCTCACGGATAAACATCTTACAAAGTGAAATCGGAAGCTGATAGATCAGCCGTCCAATTCCAAGCGTACTATATGCAATAATATTCTTCTCGTCAAAGAATATCTTGCCCACATCCAATGCCAGCTTCGCTTCTTTATACGACTTGGAAACTTCTTTGATGTCATTTACTATGGTACCGTAAGCAATCCTTATCCCGTCCTCACCTTCTTCGTTCAATGCCTCTAAAAGGTGTGCCGCAGATTTTTCAAGCTCCGGATAACCCTCGCCAATTCCCAGTTCCCTTACGATAATAATATTCTTCTCGTCCACCGCAGTGACAAAATCCTTCGCCTTGCCGCTTAGGATACTTCGAATGTTATCCATCTTGCTGCTATCTTTATCATGGTCTGTCTCTACAATAAAGATAACACGTCTTGCTTCTGTGTCAATATGTAATTTTTTTGCCCTGTTATAAATATCCACAAGAAGCAGGTTATCCAGAAGCAGATTCTTGATAAAATTATCCTTGTCAAACCTCTCCTTATAGGCGATCAGCAGATTCTGTATCTGGAAGGCCGCAAGCTTCCCTATCATATATACATCCTCACTTCCGCCGTTCGCCAGAAGAATATATTCCAACTGGTGCTCGTCAAAAATCTTGAAAAACTGATATCCCTGAATCACCTGACTCTCTGCCGGGGAACCCGCAAAGGAAGAAACCGCATCCTCGTAGCGCCCCTGTTCGGCAAATGTACTTGCAAGAGGTCTCCCATCGGTATCCATAACACACAAATCAATTCTTGTAATGCCCTTCAAGCCATCAATCGTGTTTTGAAGTATCTGATTAGATATCATATTCCATTACCTCCACCTATTTCAATATGCATTTTTCACAATATCTTACTTGCCCATTTGCCTGCTTATGCATATCACTCGTTTCTATCTTAATATAAATCCACAAAAAAGGAAAGAGGAAATCACATATTTTTGTTAATTTCCTCGCTTTTCTCTACTTTTCTATATTATATTTTAACGAATCCGCTCTGGACATTGTGTACAAAGCACATTTCTGCTTTCCATCCTGTACCGAGCGAATATTTCTATTTTCTTGTCAGGCTAACCATGCGCGTTCATCTCTCTGCGGTTCTTCTCAATCTCACGCTTGAAGAAAATACGGTCTATAAAGGATGCAAATCTTTTGCCTTTTGATCTATCTTTATAAATCGGCTCCATAAGCTTCCCCATACCCAGCCACATCCTTGCATTGATCAGGCTGCGGTTCCTAGCTATAAATTCCTCCTGAACCGGAGATGACAAAGCAGCGATCACGCTGTCAACCTCTCCACCGTTAATCGCATTCACAAGCATATCATCCATGTCGGTTCCCGGCGCCACCTTTGCCGCTCCCACGATCTGGATCCCTTTGTAACGGGAAAACAGGCACGCCGTCAATCTGTCCACTTCTTCGTCGGTCTCGACCAGAAGATACACTCTGCTGTGATTCTTATGGAGATATTTCAGATACATCTTAATATAAATCTGGGTCTCTATCTCCTGAATATGCCTCGCATCCGCAATGCCCGCCGCCTCTAGAATCTCCGCCTGTCCCGGAAGCACCAGATCACTCTGCTCAATAGCATTCTTCAAATCCGGTATGTCCCGCACAGACATCAGGGTTTCTATCGTAACAAGCTCTACCACATTAGTCACAGCCGTACTCATGTATTCCACCGAAGTTTTCATTGCCTGCTTTGCCGAACAGTTATCTATCTTAACATCTAATACACAAATCGTCTCATTCATTCAAACAATCACCCACAATATTCTCCAATTTAAGCATTGTAGCAAAACAGGGTTTCCTTTGCAAGCAATGAAATGAAATGTTCACACTAATTAATATTCGTAATATTTTTGTTATGATTTACGGACTCCCGTCTCTTTTTTGTGATCAGTCCGCCTATCCGTCCGGTTTCCTTAGAGGACAGGGACTTCCAGCCTTCACTTAACACCTTATCCAAAAGTCCCAGTTCCTCTGCGATTTCGTATTTTAATTTTTCCTCCGGTGTAACCAAGCGCAAATCAATCGGTTTTTCTTTTTTCTTCGACATAACATCTGCCCCTTTCCTGCTGTTACAGGAAGTATTGACAGATTATCTTCGATTAATACACCGCAGGTTCATCCGGAATAATAATTGCCGCTATAAAATATACCAGCAGGCCGCTTCCGCCCGCCACGCAAAACAGCATCCATGCCAGACGTATAATCGTCGGATCAATATTAAAATATTCTGCGATTCCCCCGCATACTCCACAGATCATACGCTGATTCTTTGAACGGTATAATTTCTTTGACTCCATAATTTTTCCTCCTTCACTGTTACTTTTCACAGCAGCTTTCTTTATCTATTCTATATAAATTCAATACTGACGCTTCCTATTCCGCATTCTACGGATAATTCCTTTCCTCCATGATGCTCATCCTCATGATATCCATAGTCATCGTCATAATCATGATAGTCGTCGTCATAATCATGATAGTCGTCATCGGATTTACTAATTCCGATTCCGGCGTAAGACTCTCCGTCTACAATAACCTCTCCGATTCCACAGTCCACATCGCAGGTATAGCTGCTTCTCCTTCCATGCAGAGTCAGTGCAATCTCACCCACGCCGCAGCTAATATCGCCCTCCGCAAGAATCGTTCCCGATGCCGTAATCTGCCCGGCGCCGCATTCCAGATCCGCCTTCTGTGCCGTAAAGCTGTCTACTACTGCCTGCCCCGCTCCCACATTCAAGGCAAATTCCATAGCCGCAGCGTCTGCAATATATACTTCCCCGGCATCATTATTCAGCTCCAATTCCTCAAGCTGTCCTTCCGGAATGAGCAGCCAGACCGTCGCATATCCGTCAATCTGATTAATCGCATGAAAATTCTTTGATGTTGATATATTGAGTTCATCCCCATCCTGTGTACATTTGAATTTGAGCTTCTTATCTATATTCACAGCTTCTATATGGACATCTTTATCCGGTGAAGCCATAACCTGAAGCTGGATTCCTGCCGCGTCCACATCTACTTTCCCAACGCCGGAATAACATTTTTCAAACCCCGGCTCCCCGGCGCGTTCTCCAAATCCATATTCTCGGTCTCCCGATATTCTTGAGGTAATTTCAATGCCGCCGTCCCTGTCGTCCTCTCCAAAAAATAACAGCCCTGAGAACCATCTGTTTTCGTCGTCCAGCTCTAATGCGGCGTCATAAAAGGTCACTCCCATCATGCGTCCCGCGATACAAAACGCTATCCCCAGACATAATGCAATCCCACAGACAATCCAAAATATCTTCCATCCTTTTCTCATCTATACCGCCGCCTTTCTTTTTTGAAACGGTTTCCTGCAAAGATTTACCACAAACCGGAACAGCCCCGGAAGGACTATCATGCACAGCCTAACGGCCGCCACCGTTGCAACAGTCCCAACAACTCCTAATATTATCCCAACTCCCATTACCGCCATGGCTGCCGCGGGACTTGATATCATGATGAACATCCCTTTTACAAATAACGCCAGCCCTGACACTGCAAGCGCTGCCGCAACTGCCACAAGGGCTATAAAAATGGCAAATCCCGCAATACCGAAGGCGAATATGCAGGCTGCAAATGCAATGACCAAAGGAATCAGTACCGGCGCCGCCACCAATATAATCAATACGACCAACACAATCTTAAGGCCGCTGCTGGTCCAAGGTTCACGCTTCAGACTTTTGCCTCCATTCGGATCAGAATACTGACTGCTATTCTCATTCTGTCCCGTTCTATAGCCATATCCGTTTCCTGACTGGCCTCCGTCTCCAGTTCCTCTTGTATATGGATTCCCCGCGTTCTTATTCTGGCTTCCCACTCCGGGATAACGAACCGGGACTTCCTTCTTTTCAAACTTGGGATCCGCATATCCGGTTTCTCGAAATTCCCCGGTATCCTCTGTCCGCCTGCCAAGTCCCGCTTTCATCTCAGCCGCAACCTGCTCTGGGCTTCCAAGCTCTTCAATCACTTTCTCCTCATTCTCTTCACCGGCATCATCAAAATAATCATTGTAATACTGCATAGTTGCAACGCGTTCTTCTGCCGGTACATCCTGAAGAAGCGCTGCCAGCCTCCTCATATACTCAATGCGGTTCATTCAATAACCCCTCCCTCAAATATAGAATTAATCTTCTCACAATATGATTTCCACTCTGACTGATAGAGATTCAACTGTATCAGCCCTTTCTCTGTAACCTTATAATACCTGCGGTTCCTTCCGTCAAACTGACGATCATAGACCTCCAGGCATTCGTCCTTCTGAAGTCTCCTAAGAACCGGATACAGAGTTGATTCTGACACATCAATCGCTCTCTTCACATCCTGAGTGATCTTATAACCATAAGTGCCTTCATCCTCCCGCGACACAACTGCCAGTACAATCGCATCCAGAAGCGCTGCTCCGGTGTTAAATACCATAATCTCACTCCTTTATATCTCCTATGCTATTTTAATGTTTATATTGTTTTCTTGATCATATTATATTCCGTATAATATTGATTGTCAATACAGTATTATAAAAATTTTATTATTATAAAAACAAAAGATGTTAGCCCTTGAAAACTGCAACGGCAGAAACCTGCTCATTCCCGCAGTCTTCCGCCGTCTAATCATTTTCTATCTATAAAATTATTTTCGGCAGGCAGACCGGCGCCGCGCAGGTGGAATTACTTTATCAGTTCCAGATAATTTCTTTCCCAAGAGTAAAGGAATAGATTGCTTTCTCCTGAACCCTTTTTCCAGTTATCTGCTCTAATGCCCTCGCATAATACTCTAGCTGAGCCTGATATTTTTCCCTAAGCTCCTCCTCGTTTCTTACCCGGTCCGTCTTATAATCCAATACCACAAGCCCCTCCGGCTCCTCAAAATATACGTCGATGATCCCCTGCACAAGAACCGTCTCCTGCTCTCCCCCTTTCATTTCAGGATAAACGTCTTCCATAGGAATCCCCAGCACAAAGGGCTGTTCCTTCCACAGAAGACCTTTCCTAGCCGCCCGCGTCATGCGTCTTCCGGAGCCGGTATTTAAAAACCCCAGAATATCCTCCCTATCCACGCAGGCTGCCATCTCCGAGGATATCTTTCCTTCCTTTTCCATCTCGGATACCAATTTCCACACGCTTTCCCTATCATAATCTCCTGTAAAATCAAACAACTCCATAACCCTGTGATAGGCGCTTCCTCTAGACGCCCCGGTAAGCCCTGCCTCTGTCTGCAGAAATTTCGGAATCAGCGGAATCACCGTTTCCTCTTCGCACAGAAGCTCTCCCGCCTCCTCTGCCAGATAGGCCCTTTTCTTTAATTCCGAAACCGTGTATTTCAACTTCTTTCCTTCAAGCCGGCTGTAAGGATATAGATAAGAAAACTGCTCTTCCAGAGAGGATTTCATCTCTTCATCATAAATTTGTTCTGTATTCCATTCTTCTAATGCCTGTCTGGTAAATAGCTGCACGGCCCTCTCCTCGACTTCTCCCTCCAATACTTCTTCCATACGAAGAATCCGCAGCTTCACCGATGATTCTTCATTTCCTGCAATCGCAGGTATCAGCCATCCAAGAAAACCAGAGGCTCCTGCAAGGCGGCCGAAAGGAAGCTTCTTTCTCTTTCCGCCGGACATCCCTTCCGCCTCAAGCTCTGCGGCCCTTAACTTCTTTTCCGGCTCTGCGGCCGTACCCATAATAATCAGTTTTTCTTTCGCCCGGGTAAACGCCACATACAGAACCCTCAGCTCCTCTCCCATGCTCTCTAACAGTTCTTCTCTGGCAATCACACTTTTGATAAATGAAGGGCACTTGGTGCGGTTTTCCAGATTAATACACTCCAGCCCCACTCCCAGAGAGGCGTGGAGAATCACATTCCCCCTCATATCCTGTCTGTTAAATCTCTTCCCCATGCCTGCCACGATTACAACCGGAAATTCCAATCCTTTGCTTTTGTGTATACTCATCATCTGCACAGTATCAGCCTGCTCATCCAGCGCAGACGCCTCGCCGTAATCAACTTCGTACTTTTGAAGCTGTTCTACATAACGGATAAAATGAAACAGCCCCTTATAGCTGGTGCTTTCAAAAGCCCGCGCCTTTTCCGACAGCATATAGAGATTTGCCTCTCTCTGTTCCCCCGCCGGGAGCGCCGCCACATAGTCCCTGTATCCTGTTTCCTGAAAAATCCTCTCCAGCAATTCATGAAGCGCCATATAGGAAGCCATGTTCCGGAAGTATTCCAGTTTTCCAAGACACCGCTCTAATTTCTCCCGAATCTGGGTATCCGTACCCTCTTTCCGGTAAACAGCCACCGCTTCATAAAACCGGAGCTTCTGGTACTCTCCTTTTATCTGTGCGAGTTCCTCATCTGTCATACCTCCAAAATAGGACTTTAGAACTGCGGCCAGCGGAATATCCTGCTTCTGGTTATTCATTACCTTTAGATATTCCAAAAGCAGGCCGATTTCCATGGTATCAAAATACCCCTCCTTTGCCCCGGCACAGACCGGAATCCCATATCTTCCCAGAACCTCTGCAAACACATCTGCAAATCCTTTCATGCTTCTGGTCAGGATAACGATATCCCTATACTGGACCGGCCGGAGCTTTCCGGTCTGCCTGTCTGTCACCATCTGGTCCGCCATCAGTTCCTTGATGCGAAGCGCTGCCGCCGCCGCTTCCATTTTCCGCACGGACAGTCTTTCCCCCGGCTCTGCAAGCGCGTCAGAGATTTCCGACTCTTCTGTATCAACCAGAAGAAGCTCTGTCTCGCTGCCTGTCGTATCATCATATGAAGCCCCCGCGTACAGAGCTGCGTCATCGTCATATTCCACACCGCCCAGCGCCTTTGTCATAATTTGCCGGAAGATGGCATTCACACTCTCAAGCACCTGTCTGCGGCTGCGAAAGTTTTTATGAAGGTCAATCCGCTGCTCCTTCCCATCCTCTAAGGGATAACGTTCATATTTATCCATAAACAGTTCGGGTCTCGACAGCCGGAACCGGTAAATGCTCTGTTTTACGTCCCCTACCATAAAAATATTATAGTTTCCCTTCCATATGCCGGATACGCTGGTCAGAATCGTTTCCTGGATCAAATTGCTGTCCTGATACTCATCAATCATAACCTCTGCAAACTGCCCCTGATACTCCTCCGCCACATCCGAAGGCTCCAGCTTTCCATCCACATTCCGAGTCAGAATCCGCAGGGCGTACTGCTGCATATCATCAAAATCAATCATATTCCGGCCGCGCTTCTTTTCCTCAAAAGATACCATAAAATCCAGCGTAAGCTTTACAAGCATTTCTATATACGGCCTGCAGACCTTAAGGTCTGCAAGGACCTCCTCTCCCGGCTGGGAAAAATACAGCGCCCCGATATCCTTTACCGTCCCTTTTACCTCTTCCCGGATGTCTTTCACCAGCCCCGCCTTCTCCGCCGATACCTGTTTGTCTCTGTTAGAGGCCAGCCTGGACCACTTAACAGACTGAAAGGCCCTGCAGCATTCCTCATACCCTTTCCCACTCATAAGCCCTTCGATCGCAAGCCGGTCAGACTCCAGCATTTCCTCATACATATACGGCCCTTCCGGCTCATTGCATATAAGCATCCCTTGTTCTAGAAGTTCTAAAGCTCCCGCCAGATACCTTCTCACATTTCCTTTGGCACATTGATAATAGACGGAAGCGTCTAAGTCTTCCATACTCTCAATCCGGTAAGCCGCACGGCACTCCTCCAGCCATTTTTCCGGCTCCGGATAACTTCTGCAAAATTCATACAGCTTAAGAACCAGTTCTTCCAGTTTCCTGTCATCCCTGCTTCCGCCATAAGCCTCTACCAAATTTAAAAATGACGGTTCCCCTTTCTCATAATACCCATCCAATACCTCCCTCAGCACATCCTGCCTGAGAAGCTTCAGTTCGCCGTCCTCTCCAATCCGAAAAGCAGGATCCAAGTCGATGGTATGAAAATGCTCCCTGATTACCGACAGACAGAAACTATGTATCGTTGTAATCTGGGCGCTGTGTACTAAAGTTGCCTGTCTTCTCAAATGTTCATTCTCCGGCTCCTTCTCCACTCTCTCTTCCACCGCTTTGCGGATGCGCTCTTTCATCTCCGCCGCGGCCGCCTCGGTAAAGGTCACAATTAGAAGGCGGTCCACATCAACCGGATTCTCTCTTCTGGTCAGCATGGTGATGATACGCTCAACCAGCACCGCCGTTTTCCCGGAGCCTGCCGCTGCAGACACCAGAATGCTCCGCCCGCTAAGGCTGATTACTTTCTCCTGTTCTCTGGTCCAACTAATCCCCATGCCGTTCCTCCTTATCCCTTTCTGTTTCCCCTCTCATCCGTTCCAATACTTCCCCTCCCGAAAGCTTCGAAATATCCCGATACCGATATCCCGGCAGCCGCACGTCAAACCCACAGATATGTTGATATACACAGTAGTCGCAGCCGCTTTTTGTCCCCTGCCGGTATGGCTGTATTTTTACCTCGCCCTGACGGATTTCCTCTCTGATAGAACGATTCTTCTGTTCGGCAAATGACAGCATGGTATAAAAATCCTCATGGCTGACTGCTTTGGATGTTTTCGAAATACTTCCATCCCGGTTCAGCTTCACCGGAACCGCCATAGACTCTCCTGTAAAGCTATGATCCAAATGACTCAGACTCTCATTCTCCAGATTCACGATGCCATCCGGCCGAAGCTCCTTTAGAATCTGCTTCATCCTCTCCTGCTCTTCTGCCTTTCCTACCAGCGGATCCTTCATCCGATAGTAAAAAACCCCCGCCGGAATTACATTGCGCTTCGGATATTTTTCCCTTACGTGCTCCATCGCCGCATTCATATATACCATTAGCTGTAACTGCAGGCCATGGTATAGGGCAGAAACGTCAAATCCCGTCTGGCCCGTCTTATAATCCAGCACCTTCACGTAAACCTCGTCTTCATCCGCGCATACGTCAAGCCGGTCAATCTTACCGCTGCCAAAATTCAATTCATAAGCCTCCGGTACAAAGTCGCCCCTTTTAAGCTGATCAGTAAGAGCCCATACCGTACGGTCCAGAAGCCTTGTAAGACGGACAAGCATATATTCATTCCTTGCCGAACTGTACAGTATCGAATTTCCATAATCTGCCGCCGCCTCTTTTACACTCTGCCTTACCAACTCCTCACGGTGGGTTTCTTCTAGTCCGATCCAGCCGCCCTCGCGTTCTGCTTTTCCGGAATACCGCTCAATCGCCGCATGAAATACATTGCCCAGATCCAAAGCCCGAAATTCATATTCACTGCGTTCCCTAAGGCGGAGTCCGTAGGTAAGAAAATGGGAAAACGCGCAGGCGGAAAACCGCTCCATTCTAGAAATACTATTCTGAAAATGATCTCCATAAACAAGCTTTGCCGCCATTTCACTAATCCGTTCCGGCTGATAGGAATAAAAGCCTGCATCCAGAAGCCCTTCTATCTTCTCCGCCCACTCCGGATTTTTCTTATACCAGTTATACAGCTCCATCCATGCGCTTCCCACAGCATCACTCTGCATCCGCAGCCCCTCAATCAGCTCTTTTAACGCAGTCTGGGGCGTAATCTCTTTGTCCGCAGTCCTCCTTCTTGTTACATCAGTAACAGAAAGCTTCGGAAACAGCTTCTTCATTTCACCAATCAGATAAGCGGGGCGAAGAGCCTTTCCGTCAGCGCCGCTCTTACTGTAAAATAGAAAAAGCTTCTCCTCCGGCTTTGTCAAATTCAGATAGAGATAGAATTTCTGGATATAAGCCTGTTCCCTTCCTCCCGGCGTCAGCTTAAGCTCCTCTTCCTCAAACTTCTCCCTGTCTCTTTCACTCAATATCCCTTTTTTAATCAAAGCGCCGGGAAGCAGGGTATCATTTAACCCCAGAACAAGAAGCGCCTTGATATCCTTTAATCTCGTACGTTCCACGTCTCCCGCGATTACCTGGTCAAGCCCCGGAGGGATTACGCCGATCTTAGCCTCATTTAACCCGGCGTCTAAAAGCTCGCGATATTCCGCAAGTCCCACCGGCTCGTCTCCTAAAAGTTCTACAAACTTATCAAACAGACCGATTACTACGCCGTAAATCTGCGCGTATTCCTTGGCAAGAGCCAGTTCTCCATTTGCCGCAAACATTTCCTCCTGATCCTTTAACGTCTGCTGAAGCCTTTCGCGCTCCAGAAAGCGGTACAGCGCCTCTGTGATATCTCTCACTGTTTTCTTTCGCTGTTTCAGCACAAATACCAATTCGTCCACAAACTCAACAAACGTTACTCTCAAATGATTCATCTCTGACAGCTCTTCCTCCGTCATGCCCTTGTCCCTGCGGACCCAGCGCTCCTGCCATTTCTTATATCCCCGGATACCAAGCGCCAGACAATAATTTTCAAGGCCGCTGACTTCATCATCCGAAAACGGCCCATATCCCGCGCGCAGGAACCGGAACACACTGTCATAGGTGAAGTTCTCCTCAACCATAGCAAGGATACTCCGCACGTATTCCACAAAAGAATTAAGGAGGATACTTCTCTTATAATCCATAAAGACCGGAATCCCAAATCGGTCAAATGCCTGTTCCAGATAATCTCCATAACCATTTAGATCCGTCACAATAACGCCGATTTCCCGGTATCTTAAGCCTTCCTTCCTTATCAGCCTGCGCGCCTCTGCTGCCGCCGCTATCGCTTCCTCTCTCGGATTCGCCGCCTCAAAAACCTCTATTGCAGTCTGCTCTTTTTGATACTGCCTTCCACTGTAGCGGAACAGATTCTCCTCAAGAAATCCAAGAGCGGCGCACTCCCGAAATCGATAGTAGGGCCGTTTCCTTAAATCAACCGGGTCTTTCTGCTCCACCCGCCACTCCCTTGCAAGCTTGGTAAGCGACATTACCGTCTGCTTACTCATGCCAAACATCTGGCAGGGACCCGCATACGTATAAGGATCCTCCTCATCTATCGTTACGGTAACCGCCACATCCACGCAAAGCTTCATAAGCTGCGCAAGCAGACGGTTCTGGACCGGGGTAAAACCGGTAAACCCGTCCAGCACTACCACGCTTTTTTTCAAAAGCGCTGATTCCGGCGCAATACGGCACAATACATCCAAAAGCTCCTCCTTGGTAATATAACGGTCTCTCAGATATGTCCGAAATTCTTCATGTATTGTCTTCATATCCTGAAGCTTATAATACAGATACGTATTCTTTCCTGCCCGCGCCATTACCCGCTCCAGCTCCTCCGTACCGATATCATACTGGTCAAATTCGGACAGCACTGATTTGACCTCGCTGATATATCCGAACCGCTTCATATTGCCTTTTAGAACTCTCAAACGGCTGTCTACATTCCCCGCAAGTTTTCGCAGAATCAGATTCTTTCCCTCATCGTCCAGCACCGGCATATTCCCTTTTCCTGTCTCCTCAAAAATTCGGTACGCCAGCCGTCCAAAGCTTAATACATCAATATTCATAATACCTTTCTTGTCATGCTTTAAAACAAGATCCTTCTGTGTCTGCATCGTAAACTGTTCAGGTACTAAAACCACGTAATTAAGGGCAGGGTTCTCCCCTGCCTCCCGTATGATCCAATGATATAAATAATGGGACTTCCCCGATCCGGAACCCCCAAAAATAAATTGCAGTGCCATATTATCCTCCAAGTCTCTGTATCAATTCCTACATTCATTTGGTGTCTCTAAGAAGCTGTTCGTATATCCGAACAGGCACATATGCCTCAATAGCGATTCCCTCCTCCAGATATTCCTCCTTCAATAATTCTCCATACTTGCGGATCATCTGCAGCTTTGCCCCGTCCCGGTAGGAAAATATATGCCGTACCGCTATTTTCTGTCCTCTCAAAACTTTTTCCAGCTTCTCTTCCAGTTCCTCTATCCCCTCTCCGGTAAGCGCAGACAGACAAACTGTCTCATCCGCCTTGAAGTCTCTGGGGAGCACTGGCCGCGTAAGACAATCCTGTTTGTTAAACACCGTAATTATCGGTTTGTTCTGAATCCCCAAGCCTTGCAGCGTCTCATACACAATATGCATCTGCATATCCATCGCTGGATTTGACGCATCCACCATATGAAGGATCACATCCGCATATCTTGCCTCCTCCAGCGTACTTCGAAATGCATCTACCAGATGATGGGGAAGTTTCCGGATAAATCCTACCGTATCCGTAAATAATATCTCCTGTCCGCTGCCAAGACGATATCCTCTGGTAGTTGCATCCAACGTAGCAAACAGCTTATCTTCCGCCAAGACTCCCGCGCCGGTCAGCCGGTTCAGCAATGTAGATTTCCCGGCGTTAGTATACCCCACAATGGCCGCCACGGGAAGCATATCCCGCTGTCTCTGCTCTCTTGTCACCTGCCGGTGATTCTTAATCTCCTTAAGATCACGGTTCAGTCTGGCAATTCTGCTCCTAATCAAACGTCTGTCGACCTCCAGCTTCTTCTCGCCGGGGCCTCTGGTGCCGATTCCTCCTCCCAGTCTGGAAAGAGATGTTCCATATCCGGTGAGTCTGGTCTGTCTATACTTCAATTGCGCCAGTTCTACTTGGATCTTACCCTCTCTGGTAACTGCCCTCGCCGCAAAAATATCGAGAATCAGTAACGTCCGATCCATAATTTTCGTATCAAGCTCATCCCTAAGACTGCCGATCTGCGCCGGAGACAATTCATCGTCACAGACAATCCCACAAGCCTCCGTCTCCCATAAAAGGTCTTTGATTTCTCCAATCTTTCCCGTGCCTACATAGGTCCCTGGATGAATCTCATCCCTTTTCTGAATCACACGTCCAACGCTTACAGCCCCCGCCGTTTTCACAAGTTCTTCAAGCTCGTCCAAGGATTCCTCTGTCTCTCTTTCCAGCCCAAGGCAGACTCCCACAAGAATTACCCGCTCTTCCTTCTTTCCAATCTCAATCATTCATTTATTCCTATTCTTTTACTGTGTTTCAAAAAATTCTGCTTCCTTTGCCGCTCTCGTATCCTCCGGATATGCCGCAGTATATTCGGCAAGCTTCGTTTTTGCATTCTCCCATTCGCCGCATTGCTCATAGGCCGCAATCTCGTTAAATTTCATCTCCTGAAGCATCTCTTCACTGCAGTCCTCGCAAGCTATGCCGAGATTATAATAATTCAGCGCCGCCTTTGCATTACCTAGCTGCATCTCGCAGCTCCCGAGAAAATTATAAATAGACGCTGTTCTCTCTGCGTCATGTTCCAGCGCGGAAACAAACGCATTGCGGGCCGCTTCGTACTGTCCAAGCTCCCACTTGGCAATTCCGATCCCACGGTAAGCCTCTCCCGCATACTGATCCTTCTCCGCCGCCTCTTTGAATTTGTCCACAGACGCCTCATAATCTCCCGCTTCCAAAAGCTTAAGCCCCTCCTCCAGAGACTGATTCCCGCAGCCGGTCAGCACAGAAACTGCAAGAAGCATTACCAGTAACGCAGCCAAATATTTTCTAATATATCTTTTCATAATCCCTCCTGCTCCAAAACACCATCTAAGCCGTATACTTTACCACCCATGCCGCATTGATAATGGATACCAGCATCACGCCCAAATCTGCGGATACCGCGCCCCACATGGAGATATATCCAATCGCCGCAAGAGCCAGCACAATTACCTTGATCATCATCGCAAAAGAAATATTCTGGCCTACCACGCGCATCGTCTCTTTTGCAATCTTAATCGCATCTACAATCCGCGGCAGTTCGTCATCCATGAGCACCACATCCGCCGCTTCAATGGCTGCTGCAGACCCCAGCGCTCCCATGGCAATCCCCACATCCGCCCTTGCAATGATCGGCGCGTCGTTAATACCATCCCCGACACACGCTACCTTCTCTGAATCATCCTCCACATCCAGAAACTCCTCTACCAGCTCCAGCTTATCGCCCGGCATAAGGTCTGAATATGCATAATCCATCTGGAGCTCTTCTGCTACACGGACCGCCTCGTTTTTCTCATCGCCTGTAAGCATTACCAGCACAGACTGATACTTCTCCTTCAAATCCTCAAGCATTTCTTTGGCGCCTTCTTTAATGGAATCAGAAATCACAATGTATCCTGCATAGCGCCGTTTGATAATGACATAAAGTACACTTCCCGGACTGTTCACACGGTCTGTCTCAATCTGATAACGCTCCGCCATTCGATGGTTGCCGATATGCACCCATTCGTCCTCATACAATGCGCTGACGCCGTAACCTGAATCCTCTCGGATCCTCTTTACCTTCGTCTTGTCATATCTGCCATTATAAGCCGCTCTAATGGACTGAGCGATAGGATGGTTCGAATAACTCTCCACATGAGCCGCTATCTTTAGCAGCTCCTCCTCCGTCATACCTACAGCTTTAATCTCACGTACCTTAAATACGCCTTCTGTCAAAGTGCCTGTCTTATCAAAGATAAAGGTATCCGTCTTGGCAAGGTCTTCCAGATAATTGCCTCCCTTCACCAATATCCCCTGTCTGGCCGCGCTGGCAATACCTCCAAGAAAGGCCACCGGCGTTGACAGCACAAGTCCCGCCGGGCAGGCCGCAATCAAGACCACTAGTCCTCTGTAAATCCACGTCTCATCCGAACCCGGCGCAAAGGTAAGCGGCGGCACCACCATAACTAACAGCGCAATCAGCGCAATCGCAGGCGAATAATACTTACTGAATGTCGTAATAAAGCTCTCGCTCTCCGCGCGGTTTTCCTGTGCCTCTTCCACCATCTCCATAATCCGCGACACCGTAGAATCCTCATAAAGGGCCAGAACCTTAGCCTCGATCACTCCTGTCAGGTTAATGCATCCGCTGTAAATCATATCTCCCGGAACAACCGTCTGGGGCATAACCTCGCCGGTCAATGCCTTCGTATCCAGCGTTGTCTTCCCTGTGAGCACCATCGCGTCTGCCGGAACCCGCTCGCCCGGCTTAATCACAATCCGGTTAAACAGCTTCAGCGCAGAAGGCTCCACCTTAAATTCCTTCCCGCGGATGATCCTTGTCGCATATTCCGGACGGATATCAATCATACTCGCAATCATTCTCTTTGTCCGATCCACAGAGGCTTCTTCAAAGATAACGCCCACCTCAAACAGAAGCATCGCCGCAGCCGCTTCAACATACCGTCCCACACCAAAGGCTCCCACCGTAGCCAGTATCATCAGAAGATTCTCGTCAAAAAACCTTCGTTTCATCAGATTATCACGAAATCTTCCAAATGCCTCAAATCCAATCAAAAGATACGCCGCCAAAAACATCAGAAGTCTCTCTTCATCTGACATCTGATACTTTCCTGACGCTATGACCGCCGCTCCGTATGCAATTGCTCCTGCTATTAATACCAGCACCTTTATCTTCGTCTGCTTTGTCATCTTCGTCCCCCGTCCGTCACTCTGCAATATGCTCCATTCCCTGACTGATAATTGTCTGGATATGTCCGTCCGCCAATGAATAATACACTGTCTTCCCCTCTCTCCGGTTCTTTACCAGCTTCATCTGCTTCAGGACGCGAAGCTGATGGGAAATCGCCGACTGTGTCATCTCCAAAAGCTCCGCCAGATCACATACGCATACCTCCGCCTGAAGAAGCACACACAAAATACGAATTCTTGTTGCATCTCCAAACACCTTATAGAAATCAGCCAGCTCCTTGATCGTCTCATCCGCCGGCATCCCGCTTTTCACTTTCTGGATTGTTCCTTCATGGGTCGCTACAATATCGCAGCATTCCACTTCTGTGTGATTTTTCATGCTTTCTTCCCTTCATGTATATTACATCATATGAATATACGCTCATTTTATAATTATGCCAAAGAAACCGGCATATTTCAATATCTGAAATAGAAAAGACACTAAAGTTAAGATTTTTGTAACCTTAGTGCCCTGTTTTGGTTTATTTTTCTATTTTTCTATACCTCATTGAACATTAGCAGTTCAATAAGTATAACCTAAAATATTTTATATCCGTCAGTCCGCTTACTTTTTGCCTCCCACATACAAAGCCCGAATGGAATTTAGCACACACAGCATCGCAACTCCTGTGTCGGCAAATACTGCCATCCACATATTCGCACAGCCCATAAATCCCATGACCATTACCAGCGCTTTCACAGCCAGCGCAAATACCACGTTCTGTACCGCTATATTCCCTGTTACCTTTGCAATGCGGATTGCCTCTCCGATCGCTTTCACTGAGGAATTCATAAATACCACATCCGCAGCCTCGATGGCCGCGTCTGCGCCGCTTCCCATTGCCGCGCCCACATCTGCTCCCGCAAGCACCGGAGCATCATTGATCCCATCTCCAACAAACATAACCGCGCCGTGCTTCTGCCGGATCTCCTTAAGTCTTGTAAGTTTCTCCTCCGGCAAAAGTTTCGCATAAACCTCGTCAATTCCTGTTTTAGCGGCCACAGCTTCCGCGCTGGCTTTTGAATCCCCGGTCAGCATCGCTGTTATGATTCCCTGCTGCTTCATATTCCGGATGGATTCCGAAGCGTCCCCCTTTATCGTATCCGCGATCACAAGACACCCCGCATAGCTGCCGTCCACCGCGCCAAGCACCTCTGTTCCATACTGTTCATTCTGATACCCGGCAAGATCAATTCCATGCAGTTCCATCAGCGCCCGGTTGCCGCACAATACCTCTCTCCCGTCAATCTCTGCCCGGATTCCCTTGCCTGAGATCTCTTCCGCTTTCTCCGGCCTGTGAAGTCCAAGCCCCTTTTCCTCTGCCGCAGCCACAATACTGCTTCCGATCGGATGCGTAGATAAGAGTTCACATTCCGCCGCCATTTTCAACAGTTCTTCCTCAGATACCTCTCCATATGGAATCACCTGCTGCAGTTTAAACTCTCCCTTTGTGATCGTTCCGGTCTTATCCATTACCACCGCCTTGATATTCTTCAGCCCTTCAATCGCCAGACCTCCCTTAAATAAGATTCCCTGTCTAGAGCCTGCACCAATCCCTGAGAAAAATGCAAGCGGCACGCTTAACACCAGCGCGCAGGGGCAGCTAATTACCAAAAATGTAATAGCCGTATAAATCCAATGATTCCAGTCTCCGGTAATCACCGACGGAATAACCGCTGTAAGAACAGCCGCCAAAACCACGATCGGTGTATAAATCCTTGCAAATCTGGTAATAAAACGGTCCATCTTCGGCTTGCCCGCCGCCGCATTTTCCACAGAATCGAGAATCCTAGTCACCATTGACTCACTCAAAGGCTTGGTAACCCTTAATTTCAACGCTCCCTGCTCGTTGACGCAGCCGGACAGGATCTCATCGCCCTCCTTAACCGCCACAGGCACCGGCTCTCCGGTAACCGGGGAGGTATCAATCCGGCTCGTACCCTCTGCCACGATACCATCCAGACCAATGCGGTCTCCCGGCCGGATTAGGATGATATCTCCCACAGCCGCATCCCCCGCCGGAATTTCCGCCACTTGATCCCCGCGAACCAAATTCACTACCTCCGGACGCATATCAACGGCCTCCATAATCTGCGAACGGCTTCGTTCCACCGCTATATCTTCAAACAGCTCTCCCACACGGTAAAACAACATAACGCCCACTGCCTCAGCAAAATCACCGATAACAAACGCGGCAAGAGTAGCTGTGCTCATTAGGAAATTCTCGTCAAATATCCGCCCGTTTTTCAAATTTTTAACAGCCGTCCAAACAATCTCCCAGCCAAGCAGAATATAGGCAAGTATAAAGATGACGGCGCTGTACATCAGCTCACTTCCATACAACGGAGCCAAATTCAGATTTTCAAGAACTATTCCGGCAATAAACAAGGCCGCTCCCAGCCCGATACCAAGAAGTTCCTTTTTGTGCTCCTTGTAAACGCTCTGCTTCTTCTTTTTCTCAGATAGAGCGTCCTCTCTGGGAACTACGATTACCTGATGCTCTATGGTACTGCAGATTCTCTGAAATTCCGGCAGAAGCCGCTCCTGATGATTGGCCGCGACCTTAAGCTGCTTTGTTGCATAAGTAATTACAGCCGCTTCCACCTGCGGCAGTTCATTGATGGCCTTTTCCATCTTCGCCGCACAGTTAGCACAGCCAAGATTCTCCAGAATATATACTTTCTGCTGGGTATGTGCTTTTACCTTATCAAATTCATGGCCCGTATGCTGCTGTACCTCATGGTGGTGATGCTCATGCTCTCCATGACCGTGATGATGATCATGACCGCATTCCTCTCCGTGATGCTCATGGTCTTCGTGCGCATGATGATGGCTATGACCGCAGCCGCACTCACATGTCTCGTCTATTATTACTTTCTCTTCAGACATAGTTATTACCTCCGCCAAATCTATAATCCATTCATATGAATGATTGCTCATATGTTCATATTTAGATTTAACCATATCCCTTGTAATTTGTCAATATATTTTGTTAAAATATATTGACTCTAATGTTACGTCATAGTTTATAGTAAACTCATACGGGAGGAATATCTATGCAGACTGTAAATGAGGTAAGTAAACAAACCGGCGTAAGTGTGCGCACACTTCATCATTATGACGCCATTGATCTGTTAAAACCCGCGAAAATAACCAAAGCCGGCTACCGGCTATACGATGATGCCGCCCTTCACCGGCTGCAGAGTATTTTATTATTCCGGGAATTGGAATTTTCATTAAAAGATATCAAAAAGATTCTGGATAGTCCTGATTTCGACCTAAAAGAAGCTCTCTCGCAGCAGATTCGTCTGCTGGAACTTAGGCGGTCGCATCTGGATGATCTGATTTCTTTTGCCCGTAATATTCAAAAGAAAGGAGAAAACGACATGGATTTCCAAGCCTTTGATAAAACAGAGATAGACCGCTATGCCAAAGAGGTAAAAGAACGATGGGAAAATACCGCGGCCTACAAAGAATATCAACTCAAAGCCACTGAGATGACGGATTCAGAAACTGAAGAAACCGGCAGACAGTTATTAGACCTCTTCGCTGGACTCGGCGCTCTTAAGACCGGAGCCCCCGATGAGCCGCAGGCACAGGATCTCATACGGAAAATACAGGAATTTATCACCGAACATTACTACACCTGCACCGATGAGATTTTAAAGGGACTGGGCGAGATGTATGTGTGCGATGAACGCATGAAACGAGGCATCGACAAAGCCGGAGGAGAAGGTACGGCAGAATTTGCCAGACAGGCAATAAAAAGGTATACTTATTCCGCCAAACCTCAGTAACGTAAAACCTTTCTGCCTGTGCGGCCTCAGCGGGCTATAGCCTAACCGAGGCCGCGCAGATAGAAACCTTCTATACAATTGCTTCAATTAAAGTCTTTTCTCCCAAAATCACTGTATGAACCCCTATCTGCTTCTTCTTGTTAAAGTTAAAGCTAAGCATATACCCCGTTTGCAAATGATAATCATTCAGATAGCCGATCAATTGATTTTCACCACGCATATGGTACTCGTTCCCATGATATATCTTCATCTCTATAATATACTGTCTCCCCAGATAATCTACTATCACATCTGTACGTCCCATACTTCTGGTTCTGGATTCTACATAATAATTTCCAGTTCCATTAATGATCGGCTTTAAATACAACAGAAACAAACGACGCCCATTTTCTTCAATAAATCTGTCCGTACTATCCGCATAAATATCTGTAAAATGCTCCACAAATTTTTTCAATATCATCTCCATGTCCAAATAGCTGCCACGGATAAATTGATTCTTGATCTGCATGGAAGCAGACGACATCCGGCTTCCCAGCATTTCCTCTGCAAGATAATAATTATAAAGCCTCATCTCAAAAATTCGGTTTGCAACTGCTATCTGCTCATTGGCACATTTTAAGATCCCAAAGCGGATTCCTATATCCATCACCAGATGATCCGGACTGTATGCAATATCTTTTCCAACAAATAAAAGCGTGTATATCATTTGGGACAGTTCGGGGTATTCATCCAGTTTCTTTCGTATATCGTCAAATAACGTATTAGATTCATAAAGCATCCGTTTTACTGCTGCCTGAAAGCCGGTTTTCGTCCATGCAGAGGCTTTATCCGGGAACTCCTCTGTCCCAGCCACCTGTTCATCTAATATCTTACACAATCTGGATACAAGAAATGGATAGCCGGATGTATAATTACACAATTGCCGGGCGATATATTTTATGTCCATCCCTATATGATGGTCTCCGTCATACTCGCGCAGCATTCCTTCGATTCCCGCTTCCGTAAGACTCATATTAACATGAAAATCGGCGGCAATATTCCATGGACTATTGTACTTTGATTCCTCTGAGACATGCAGTTTTAACTTTAAGTTCTTAACATCATACACGCCCGCAAGGATTACCGATTTAAATGTACTATCCCTGCCGCTTTTCTGTTTCAAGTATTTTTCTCTCAGCAGCCCCAAAAAAGACAAAAAAATCTGATTATCAGCATTTTTATCCACTTCGTCAATCGTAAGGATCACTTCCTTGCTGCTTTTGCGGCAGAGCGCTGTTATTTTCTTTCCAAAATCACGCATCGGAAAATCTTCCGAAACCGGCATTTCCCATTCCCGGCGCAGGACTTCTGGAACCCCCTGCGCTTCCAAGCGTTCTGAAATATCCATAATCAGCCCTTTTGCAAGCGCTCCCAATGACCGGAAATACTCATCTGCCGCCTCAAAGCTAATATCAAGCACAAGATACTTCTCTTTTAGCCTATGATAAAGAAGCTCTAATGTTGTCGTTTTTCCAAACTGGCGGGCGCGGTTGATCGTAAAATACTCCCCCTGCTCAATGTAATTGTCAATAATTTGATCAATCATTCCGGATGTGTCTGCCATATAATGCTCGGAAGGGATGCAGATACCAGTCGTATTAAATTTCTTTCCGCCATCCATACTATTTACCTCCAACTCTTCAGAAAACGCGGTAATCCATCTCTTCCCGACACCATACCCATGCCGCCCTCATAGAACTTTTGCCTTTACTCCCTACTGTTTTCCACCGCACAGGAAATCGCCTCATTAAAAGTAGGATGCGCCCGCATCGCATACATCAACTGCTTAGACGTAAGTCCGTTTGCAAGCGCCGTGGCAAGTTCCCCGATCATATCTGTGGCCCGCGGACACATCATCTGAGCGCCCAGCAGCACGTCGCTGTCTTTGGCAAATAATACCTTGATAAATCCGACTGCCTCCTTAGAAATAATCGTCTGTCCATTGCCTTCCATCGCATATCTTCCGCACCGGATCGGCACGCCCTTTTCTATCGCCTGCTCCTCCGTAAGCCCTACCGACGCAATCTCAGGATCTGTATACAAACAGCTTGGCACGATAGAAATCGGCGTAAACAGACAGCTTGGAACCATAGATACAATAACGGAAGGCTTCAAGTCATTCATCTTCTCCACCGCATAGGTCCCTTCGGCAGAAGCCACATGCGCCAACTGAATACCGCCTACCACATCACCCACTGCAAAGATATCCGGTACACTGGTACGGAAAAACTCATCCACCACAATCCGGCCCCGTTCCAATTTAATCGGCACATTTCCGTCAAATAATCCTTCTGTATTCGGGCGGCGTCCCACAGACATCAGCAGTCCTTCCACCTGAAGCTCCGTGGTTTTTCCCTGACAGACAAATCTGCATTTCAAGCCGCCCTCCGTCTGGGAAATCTGTTCCAGAATGCTCTCTTTATAAATGCGAACCCCTCTGTCCGTCAGGATTTTCTCCAGCGCGTCCGAAAATTCCACGTCCATCGTCGGAAGCAGCCGGTTCGATATCTCGATAATCGTTACCTCTGCCCCCAAATCCCGGAATACCGTTGCAATCTCCAGCCCGATCACACCTCCTCCCAGAATCAAAAGGCTCCGATATTTACTCTCATCGGAGATCAAAAGCTCCTCGCTGGTCATAACTCCCGGCAGGTCTGCGCCCGGAATATCTGCCCGGTTCGCCTTCGCTCCGGTAGCAATCAAGATCTTCCGTCCAAAGTAAAATTCCGAGCTGCCGTCTTCTTTTTCTACCCGCACACGCTTTCCGGCCTGCACTCTTGCCGTTCCCTGCACAAATACAATGCCAAGCTCTTCAAATTCCTTCTCCAGCTCCGCACGCATCTTCGCCGTAGACGCTTCCTTGTATTCCATGATCTTCTGCAGATCATACCTGACGCCCTCCACATGCAGACCGAATAATTCGCATTCTTTGATGTCCCGGTATCTGGTTGCCGCATGAAGCATCGCTTTCGTCGGGATACATCCCCGGTTAATACAGGTTCCTCCCACCTGCCCCTTATCAATAATCACAACCGACATTCCCAGCTTTGCCGCTTTCTTTGCCGCCACATATCCCCCCGGCCCCGCGCCTATTATCAATAAATCATACATATTTTTCATACTCTCTACTCCTCTATCTGCCAGTCAACAGGCTCTATTCCATGTGATCTTAAAAATTCATTGGTCTGACTAAAGGGCTTACTTCCAAAGAACCCCCGGTATGCGGACAGCGGGCTTGGATGAGGCGCCTTCAGTATCAAATGCTTTGGATTATGGAGCATAGACGCCTTTCTCTGTGCCGGCGACCCCCATAATATGTATACGATCGGCCTATCCTGCCCATTCAGCGCCATAATTGCCGCGTCTGTAAATTCCTCCCAGCCGATCCCCCTGTGGGAATTTGCCTGATGTGCCCGCACAGTCAGCACCGTATTCAGCATCAGCACACCTTGCTCGGCCCATTTCGTCAAACATCCATGATGGGGAATCGTACAGCCCAAGTCATCTTGAAGCTCCTTATAAATATTTACCAGCGAAGGAGGAATTTCCACCCCTTTCTTCACTGAAAAACACAAGCCATGTGCCTGCCCCACATTGTGATAGGGATCCTGTCCCAAAATTACCACCTTTACCTTTGATAAAGGCGTCAGATGGAAAGCGTTAAAAATATCGTCCGCAGGTGGAAAAATCTGGAACTTCCGATACTCCTCATTGACCTTCTCAAACAATTCTCTATAATAGGGCTTCCGAAACTCCCCTTTCAGGGCATCCAGCCAGTCATTATTAATCGCTGCCATTTTTCTCTCCTTACAGGCGTACCGATACGCCCTCCTTCCTCAAGTACTCCTTTACCTCTTTTATCTCAAGCTCCTTATAATGGAACAAAGACGCCGCAAGCACCGCATCCGCCTTCCCCTCCGTCAGAGCTTCTTTAAAATGCACAAGGGTTCCGGCTCCGCCGGATGCAATCACCGGAATCCGTACATGCTCCGCAATCGTTCTGGTAAGCTCCAGATCATAGCCTGCCTTGGTTCCGTCACAGTCCATACTGGTAAGGAGAATCTCTCCCGCTCCCAGCCGCTCTGCCCGCATGGCCCACTCTACCGCGTCAATCCCTACGTCAATCCGGCCTCCGTTCTTATAGATATTCCAGCCGCTGCCATCCCTACGTCTCTTGGCGTCGATTGCCACTACAACGCATTGGCTTCCAAACTTCTTTGCCGCATCCGAAATCAGCTCCGGCGTATTGATCGCCGATGAGTTAATGGATATCTTATCCGCTCCCTCTCTTAAAAGCATCCGGAAATCCTCCACAGTACGGATTCCGCCGCCCACTGTAAAAGGAATAAATACGGTCTCCGCTACCTTGCGCACCATATCAACTACCGTCTCTCTGGCATCCGAAGATGCGGTAATATCTAGGAATACCAGTTCATCCGCCCCGGCCTCCCCGTAAGCCTTTCCGATCTCCACCGGGTCTCCGGCATCCTTTAGATCCACGAAATTTACCCCTTTTACCACGCGGCCTCCGTGAACATCCAGACAGGGAATAATTCTCTTTGTATGCATCCTTTGTCTCCTTCTATATCTAATCTTGCTGTTTTATCTCACGGCCAGACCTACAGTCCGGCAAAATTCCTCAGAATCTGAAGTCCCGTTTCCCCGCTTTTCTCCGGATGAAACTGGCACGCAAACACATTATCCCTTTCCACTGATGCATGTATCTCCACGCCGTATTCTGTCTTTGCTGTTACAATCTCCTCCTCTTCTGCCTTCAGATAATAAGAATGCACAAAATAGACGTAAGGATTTGGCGCGATTCCCTGAAATAATTTCCCTTCTCTCGGAAACTCCAAAGAATTCCAGCCCATATGAGGAATCTTTAAACCTTCTCCCTCCGGAATCTTTAAAATCTCTCCTTTTAGGATTCCAAGACCCGCCACTTCTGGCGCTTCATCGCTCCTGTCAAACAATAACTGCAGTCCCAGACAGATTCCAAGGAACGGGATTCCCCTATCTGCTGCCTCTCTGATAACCTCTGTCAGACCATACCCCGCGAGTTTCGCCATGGCGTCTCCAAAAGCTCCAACCCCCGGCAGAACTACCTTGTCCGCCTTAAGAATCCTCTCTCTGTCTCTGGTAACCTCAGCTTCCTGTCCCAGAAACTGAAACGCCTTCTCTACGCTCTTTATATTGCCTGCATCATAATCAATAATCGCAACCATTTTCCCAAATCCCTTTCCTGATCGTGTTACTCTTATTTTATACCCAATTCAAACCAGAAGGCAACCCCATTATCATAGTTCTCCACGCCGTACTTCTGATGAAGCGACTCCATAACCGCTTTTACAATCGAAAGTCCGATGCCATTGCCGCCGTATTCTCTTGTATGAGCTTTATCCACCTTATAAAACTTCTCCCAGATATGGCCAAGATCCTCTTCGGGAATGGCGTTTCCTGTGTTAAAGACCGTCATCCTCGCCACGTCGCCCTGCACCTCGATTTTCACCTCAATCACCATATCGCCGGACACATGATGAAACGCATTGCCCACATAGTTGCGCACGACCTGCTCTACCTTATATTCATCCGCCCAGACATACACCGGCTCTGTCGTAAGGAACTGAACCTTCGCCTTGGTCTGCTCCGCAAACAATTCCATACTCTCTAACACGCCTGCTGCCAGCTCCGTTAAATCAAACCGTTCAAACTGAATCTCTTCATCCCCGAATTCGAGCTGGTTCAAAGCCAGCAGATTCCTTACCATATGGTTCATCTTGGACACTTCGTCAATGATTACATCGCAGTAAAATTCCCTGCTCTCCGCATCCGTATCGATTCCTTCCTTCAAGCCTTCCGCATAGCCCTGAATCAGGGCAATCGGCGTTTTCAGCTCATGAGAAACATTTCCCAGAAACTCGCTGCGCATCTGCTCCAGCTTATCCCTCTGCTCCAAGTCCTGCATTAATCGGTTATTGGCGCTCTTAAGCTCAGAAATGGAACGTTCCAGCCGCTCTGCCATCCGGTTAAAATTCTCCCCCAGCACGCCGATCTCATCCTCGCCGCCGCTGGTATATTTCGTCTCAAAATTAAGCTCTGCCATCTTCTCGGAAATATCCGCGAGCTCCCGCAATGGATTGGTGATCTTTTTGGAAAACAGCCACACCAGCAGCATACAGATCACCGCCGCAACACTCCCCACCACGATCAGAAAACGGTTTGCCAGCGCCGCGCTCCCCTGTATACTCTCTAAGGGGCTCTGTATCAGAAAAAAATATCCGCCGCCCAGTTCGCCCCGCATCATCAAATACTCCGCCGCAGAATCGTTCCCCTTTGTCTGACTGATTTCATAATTTTCCGTCAGCTCCAGCGTCTTATCGCCGCTCCCCCTGCGGTTCAAAAGATACGCGTCCAAATACTGCTTCAGCTCCACTTCATGCTGTACATTCGCCGTCATCGTCTGTTCCGCCATATTAATCGTCAGAAAAAATAAATTATCTTTCTCCGCCTGCCGGGCAAGAGCGGCATAAGTCGCCTCGTCCGTCCCTGCAAGCCTTCCTTCCTCCGCCGCCTTGGAAAGCGATTCATACATACTAATAAACTTCGATTTCTTATCCCGGATATAATATGGCTCCAAGAGCCATGCATTGCCAAGCAGAATCACTACGAACATAAATGCCAGAAGAGACATGAATGCCACAGTCATCTGCCGTTCAATTGAATGTTTCATCTATTCTACCTCAAATTTATAGCCCATACCCCAAATGGTCTTAATATAATTCCCCTTATCTCCAAGCTTGCTTCTGAGTTTCTTCACATGAGTGTCAATGGTTCTCGCATCCCCGAAATAATCATAATTCCACACATTATTCAGAATCTTCTCTCTAGAAAGGGCGATTCCCTGATTCTCAAGAAAATAGTTCAGCAATTCAAACTCCTTGTAGCTGAGTTCAATTCCCTCTCCATCCACCAGCACCTGATGCGCTGCCCGGTCAACCTCGATGCCTCCGGCATTTAATCTCTCCTTGGCATCAGCCCCGCGGGTTCTTCTTAAAATCGCAGATACTCTCGCAACCAGAATCTTCGGGCTGAAGGGTTTGGAAATATACTCGTCTACGCCCAGTTCAAACCCCTGCAGCTCGTCCCTCTCATCGGAACGGGCCGTCAGCATGATAATTGGAATATCCGAAGTCTGCCGGATTTCCCTGCATACCTGCCAGCCGTCCATTTTCGGCATCATAATATCCAGAATCACCAGCGCGATCCCCTTATTTTCATAAAAAACGTCCATCGCCTCGGCGCCGTCGGCCGCCTCAAGAACGCTATACCCCTCTCTTTGAATGAAGTCCCTTACCAGCTTCCGCATCCTGCTCTCGTCATCTACTACTAATATCTGTAATCTTTCCATAAATTCCACCTCACCCATATCGTGATTTACTGTTCACTCCGCTCACAGTAACCTTCGCAAATCCATTTAAAATTCGCTCCGCGAATGGGATTTGCTCACTCTTGAATCATTTTCTTACGGTCTGCGCAGTAAGTGCGCAGACCTACAAACAATAACCATCATACTATAATTTTATGACGCTTTTGTGAAAAAGACTTCGCAATTTGTAATTTTTGTGATAATATATATAAACTACTAATGTTCAATAAGTATAGAAATAGTAACAAGGAGACGATTACAATGAATTGCCCCATTTGTGGAAATGAATTAAAACCCAGCAAAAAGGATCCACAGTATGTACTGTGCTATAGCTGCCGTAAAAAATTTAAAATATCAGACGAACATGAATCAATAGAACGGAAACCAGACAAACCTCTTCGAAAATCATCTGCACATGCTCCAAAAGAAGCAGCAGCGCTTGACGACGAGCTTACAGAACAGACTCAGGTATTCAGCCGCAGGGATGTACGCGCCGCGCTTAAGAAAGCAAATGAAGAGCGGAAAGCAAAAAAAGCCGCCCTCAAAGCTGCTAAGGCCGGAATCCCTGTTAACAGTAACAGCGGTAACTCTGCTTCCATATCAGAACCGGAAGACGACGGAGAATTTCATCTGCGCTATGCCAATCTCCCGCCCAAATCCGTCCGGGAAAAGCAGGAAAGGGAAATGCGCAAAGCCTACGACGAGCTTCTTTCCATCGGCAAGGAAGAGCGTTCCTCTAAAAAACATGGACTATTCGGAAAGAGAAACTAATACATAACAAGCGGAAGGCTGTAAGCGAATACGCGCTTACAGCCTCCCTGCCTCAATTATTACCTTTCACCAAAGCAATACGCCGTTACCAACGTAAACTCCTTATCCTTTTCTAATACGGGGCTTACAAAAGCCTCATGATGGATTGCATCCGGGAAATACTGGGTCTCAAAGCATACCCCGCTCCTCTTCTTATAATACGCGCCGTCTTTCCCCGGCTCGCCCGTCAGGAAATTGCCGGAATAGAACTGTACTCCCGGCAGATCCGTTTTGATCTCCATCCGTATGCCTGTCTTATCCGAATACATCTCTACCGCCGGGCGGTAACCCTCGCCGTTTAACGCCCAGTTATGGTCATATCCCTGCTCGAAGACCAAAGGCTCATAATCCGCTCCGATCTCGGCGCTGATCTGCTTCGCCTTCCGAAAATCCATCGGTGTATCCGCATCTGAAAGCTGTGCTTCTAATTGCTGTCTTTGCATATCGCATTTTTCCCATATGCAATAAATTCTTCTTTTGTCAGTAAGCTTTCCTTATAATCATCATAGGTTTCTGCCTTTTTTCGGATACATTTTTCTAATACAAAATCCGACTGGCATTTTCTTTTCCTATCCCGTATACTGATTACAGACAGCCCCGCAGACTGCAATATATATCAGGAGGTTTCAATTATGCCGCTCTCCGAGCTATGCAGGCGAATTACAGAACAAAATGGAAAACCGCTCCCTAAAAACCACCCACTTGGCAGCCGCCTAGTCTGTATGGAATATTCAAAATTTGCAAAAGAAGTAAAAACCTATCCGTTGCTTAGCGAAAGCAGGTTTTTTGCACTGTGTTGGAATCTCTCTTCCAAAAATAAACTCTATGCCACCATGCTTCCGTCCCCGGAGCCCTTCCATTACGCGCTCCCCTTCCAACCGGAAAGCGCCACACAGCTCCACACTCATGACTATCTGGAACTGGCCTATATTGTAAAGGGCAATTTCTATCAGAATATCGTCGGCAAAACGATCCATTTTCGCGCCGGCGAACTATGCCTGATTGATAAAAACTGCCTGCACCAGGATTATCTCATTTCCGAGGATGCCATCATTCTGTTTATCGGTATCGCAAACGATATGTTTCACGAAGTGATCAACGAAAACATTACCACCCAGAAAATCATATCCTTCCTGCAGTCCGCCCTCTTAGAACAAAAGGATCTGCAGCAATACCTTCACTTCCGCCCCAAAACCAATATCCCATCCACAGCCCATATGGAAGAATGCCTTCTTCTTTTTCTGCAGGAATTGGTTTCAAACACCGTCGGATCCCACTACGTATGCAAGGGTATGCTCTTTCGGATTTTCCGCCTTCTGAGCACAGAATTTGACTTTTCACTATCCCAGCAGCAGAAAAAATCCATGAGCTGGCTAGTTTTCCATGAAATCACGGAATATATGAAGCGAAACTACCAGACCGTCGCCATACAGGATCTGGTAACGAAATTTCATTACCAAGAAGACTATTTCAACCGGATCATCAAAAATAAAACCGGACTTACCTACTCCGGCTATCTCAAGCAGATACGCCTAGACGCCGCGGAACGCCTGCTTCGGACTACCTCCCTCAGCATTGAGGAAATCGCCGCGGAGGTAGGCTACCACAATAAAGGCTTCTTCTATAAAATATTTGTGGAAAAATACGGCATGACCCCGTCAAAATACCGCAAGCATATAACAGCATAAAAATAAGGCCATGCCTCGCATGACCTTATCTTTATGCTTAAGATTCTTTCATTTATTCCAGCAAAGCAGCAAGCCAGAGCACCGCATTGGCACTACTCAATCGCAATATACTTTGGCTCTTCAATCACCTTCGGCGCTTCCTTCGGCACCACCATGGTCAGGATACCGTCTTTAAAGGAAGCCTTAATGTCGTCCTGCGTGATCTGGTCGCCTACATAGAAACTCCTGTTGCAGGTTCCGGTATAGCGTTCCTTGCGGATGCAATTCCCCTTAGCATCCTTCTCTTCCTTCGTCTCATTCTTCGCAGCGGTAATCGTCATATAGCCATCCTTCAAATCCGCCTTGATATCCTCTTTACCATAGCCGGGAAGTTCCATATCAATCACATAACTTCCGTCCTTCTCATGGATGTCTGTCTTCATGATCTGGGAAGACGCATTCTCAAATGGCCGGGTAAAAAATGGATCCCTGAAAAAATCATCAAATAAATTATAATTCCTGTTTGCTAACAACATAGGTCATACCTCCTTAAAATTCATGCCTTATCAGGATTAGTATACCTGAAAGGTATTTAAAATATGAATTGTTTTATTTGTTATATTTATTATATAACACGTATTGTTAGCCACGTCAAGCTTTGAGTGCTAATTATTTGTGAAAAAAGTGTGAACAGCGATTTCCTTCATCTATACTATTTTCCTAACTGCCCATAATATGCATTCGCGCCATGTTTCCTGTAATAATGCTTATCCTGAAGCTCCTGCGGCGCCGGTTTATTCTCCGGGTTCAGCCACTCACACCTGGCCGCCATCCGCGCAACTTCCTCCAGCACCACCGCATTGTGTACCGCCTCATGGGCGTCCTTCCCCCATGTAAAGGGTCCGTGGTTTTTACAGAGTACCGCCGGAGTCGCGGTAAAATCAAGTCCCTTGGATGCAAACTCCTCTGCGATCAGCACTCCTGTGTTTTTCTCATACCCCTTTTCAATCTCTTCCTTTGTAAGATTCCGCACACAGGGAACCTCCCCGTACAAATAATCCGCATGGGTCGTTCCATAGCAGGGAATCCCTCTTCCCGCCTGTGCCCAGCTTGTGGCCCATGATGAGTGGGTATGTACGATGCCGCCGATATCCGAGAACTGTTGATAGAGCACCGCATGGGTTGCCGTATCAGAAGACGGGTTGTATCTCCCTTCCACTTTGCTGCCCTCAAGGTCTACCACCACCATATCCTCCGGCGACAACTTCTCATAGTCTACCCCGCTGGGTTTGATCACAAACAAACCTTTTTCCCGGTCAATCCCGCTTACATTCCCCCATGTAAAAGTAACAAGCTGATACTTTGGAAGCAGCATATTTGCCTCATAAACCTCTTTCTTCAACTGCTCTAACATGACTGTACAAATCCTCCTTACTATCTAACCCTAAGGGCATACTCTGTTCATACCGGTATAACGATTTCGTTATACTAATAATTCTGCCGCTGCCTTCTCGATGCCCACGCCTTTCACATACCGGCGGGCAAATACCTCGAAGCCTTCCTCGTCTTCCGGTTTCGGCTCCATCCTTGAGCCTTTATTTCCCGCGAACACTTTCTCTGACAGGTAATCTGCCAGCGTCTCTCCCTTTTCCTTATTCAGCATATAGGAAGCAAGAAGCGCCATCCCCCATGGACCGCCTTCTCCGGCCGTCTCCATCACGGAAACCGGCGTATGGATCGCTGCCGCAAGGATACTCTGTCCCACGCCTTTGGTCTTAAATAATCCGCCGTGTCCTAAGATTTCGTCGATCTCAACCTTTTCTTCCTTCAGCAGGATATCCATGCCTACCTTCAATGCGCCCAGCGCGGTAAACAGGTGTACCCGCATAAAATTCGCAAGATTGAAGCTGCTCTCCGGTGAGCGTACGAATAACGGCCTTCCATTCTCTACGCCGGTAATATTCTCCCCGGATAAATATCCGTAGGACAGCAGTCCTCCGCAGTCCGCATCCCCTTCCATGGCCTTATTATAGAGAACTCCAAACAATTGGTTCTTATCCACTTCCATTCCGAAGCTTTCTGCAAATTCCTGGAACAAGCCGACCCACGCATTCAAGTCAGAAGTACAGTTATTGGCATGGACCATGCCCACAAGATTCCCGTCCGGCGTGGTCACAAGATCGATCTCAGGATATATTTTCTTAAGTTCCCGCTCCAGCACTACCATTGCAAATACAGAAGTCCCCGCAGACACATTGCCCGTACGCCTCTTTACGCTGTTGGTGGCTGCCATTCCCGTTCCGGCGTCTCCTTCCGGCGGACAGATCGGCACGCCCGGTTCTAAGACGCCCGTCTCATCTAAGAGCTTTGCCCCTTCCTTCGTCAGGATTCCCGCAACTTCTCCCGCAACAAGAACCTTCGGAAGGATTTCCTTCAATGTCCATGGAAATCCTTTGTCCTGAACCAGCGTATCAAATTTCTCTACCATAACCTCGTCGTAATCCTTTGTATCCGGATTAATCGGGAACATACCGGAAGCGTCTCCCACTCCCAATACCTTCTGGCCTGTAAGCTGCCAGTGAATATAGCCTGCAAGGGTCGTGATATACGCAATGTCCTTTACATGATCTTCCTCATTCAAAATGGCCTGATACAAATGGGAAATACTCCACCTCTGGGGAATATTATACTGGAACAGCTCCGTAAGCGCCTCTGAAGCCGGCCCCGTAATTCCATTTCTCCATGTACGGAAGGGAACCAGTAAGTTCTCTTCCTTGTCAAACGCCATATAGCCATGCATCATTGCGCTGAATCCGATCGCGCCGATCTTTTTCAACGTTGTATCATACTTCGCTTCCACATCTGCCGCCAGTTTCCGGTAGCTGTCCCGGAGCCCCTCCCAGATATCCTCTAAGGAATAGGTCCAGATTCCATTTTCCAGACGGTTCTCCCACTCATGGTCCCCAGAAGCAATCGGGGTATGGGTCTCGTCGATTAACACAGCCTTAATTCTTGTAGAGCCGAATTCCAGTCCCATGACGGCTCTGCCGCTCTCTATGATTTCTTTCGCATTACTCATCTTATCCTCTGCCTGCCTTCCCTATTTGCCAAATGCCACACTGTTCCAGAGCAATTCATTCTTAAACTGGCGGATGGTGGTATCCTTGTCGATATAAACCGCTTCAATTCCCATACATGCCGCCCAGTCTCCCATCTGCTCTGCCGTCAGGTCGTAGGAGAACGCCGTATGATGCGCGCCGCCCGCCAGAATCCACGCCTCGGCTCCTGTTTTAAGATTTGGCTTGGGAGTCCAGAATGCAGTTGCAACCGGAAGCTTCGGCATCGGCTTCTCCACCTTCTTACAGTCAACATCATTGATAATCAGGCGGAACCGATCGCCTAAATCAATCAGGGATGTTGCAACCGCAGGGCCGGTCTTCGCGGTAAATACCAGCCTTGCCGGGTCTTCCCTGTCGCCCATGGAAAGAGGCTGCTCCTTGATGCTGATCTTACCGTCCGCAATTGTCGGGCACACCTCCAGCATATGCGCCTGCAGGATCCCTTCCTTGCCCGGAACCAAATTATAAGTATAATCCTCCATAAATGAGGTTCCCTTCGCATCCTTCATACCCTGGGTCATAATCTTCATAATCCGAACCATAGCCGCTGTTTTCCAGTCGCCCTCTGCACCGAATCCGTATCCCTTTTCCATCAGTCTCTGGATTGCCAGTCCCGGAAGCTGCTTTAATCCTCCAAGGTCGCCGAAATGGGTAACGATTGCCTGATACTGTTTCTCCTCTAAGAAACGCTCGAAGCCAATCTCAATGCCCGCCTGTACTGCAACATGTCTACGGAACTCCTTCTCATCCCTTCCCTCCAGAAGAATTTCGTATTTGTCATAATATTCTTCAACCAGCGCGTCAATATCAGCCTTGGATACCGCGTTTACCGCATCCGTGATCTCAGCGATCGGATATGCGTCCACTTCCCATCCAAACTTAATCTGCGCCTCTACTTTATCACCTTCGGTGACCGCAACATTTCTCATGTTGTCCGCTACACGCATCACACGCACATGACTGCTCTCAATCACGCCTACTGCCGTGCGCATCCATGTACCGATCTCCTTCTGCACCTCAGCGTCATCCCAGTATCCCACAACCACCTTGCGCTCCATGCCAAGACGGCTGAAGATATGGCCATATTCCCTGTCTCCATGGGCCGACTGGTTCTCATTCATAAAATCCATATCGATGGAATCATAAGGGATTTCCCGGTTAAACTGGGTATGGAAATGCAACAGCGGCTTCCGGTACTCCTGCAGGCCCAATATCCATGACTTCGCCGGTGAAAACGTATGCATCCATGTAATAACTCCCGCGCAGTTCTCATCTGTATTTGCCTCGTTAAAGGTCTTCCTGATCAATTCATTTGTAATCAGGGTCGGCTTCCATACAACCGGGTAAGGAAGGTTACCGGAAGCATTAAGAGCCTCCACGATTTTCTTAGAATGCTCCGCTACATGGGCCAGGCACTCGTCCCCATACAAATCCTGTGACCCGGTACAAAACCAAAATTCATAATCCTTCATTTTTAACATATGCTTGCTCTCCTTTACTTTCATTTTCTTTCTAGAATTTTTCATTCCTGTCTCACTGCACTTTATTATAAAGAAAGCTCTCTTTTCCTTCCATTTCCTTACTCTGCCTGTATTTTTAAAAAGTTACCTAATCCGATGTTGTTTCAAAATTAAATAATCCACGGCCCGGTCGGCATGAATGCCATCTGGACCGTGCCAATTTTGTGAATAGCTTTGCCAATGGCATCCAGCAAGGCCGTGAAACCTCCGACAAAATATTCCTTCTCGGTAATGGGCTTAATCGCCCGGAAGTCAATGCGGTCCTTTTCCAAACCGCTCATGGAACCACTCTTATCCAAAATAAATACAAGTTCTGTTCGATTTTTTTCATAAAAAAGCCCTCCTGTTTTTTATTGTATCTAAAAGATACGACAGAAGGGTCTTCTTTTGGTCGCTTTGAAAGTGACATCCATTATCCCGCTCCAAGAAGGGGCTGATCATATTTAAATAAGACTTCGTTAATTTCAAAAATGTCATACCTGCTGCTGACAATAAAGTATTCCACGATAACGTCAAACTTCAGACTGTGTGACAGCGCATATCCGGCTCTCTCCAACAGATCATCCGTTTCTTCCATGGTCAGCTCCATGGCAACAGCAAGAGCCAGAATTGTCCGCCTCCCGGGCATATATCCCTTGCCGATACGAATCTTAGAAAACAGCTTCCGATCAATGTTGGCTCGTTTGTATACCTCTGCATCGGTCATTCCCTTGGCATCAATCAGGTCATGGCTAATTAGAGGTAATCAAAAGAGGAAAGGAAAAGCACAATCCAGACGGAACCGGCGATACCGTCAAGAAATATTTGTGAGTTAGCAAGAATCCTGATATAATGGGTACAAACGCCCATCCGGGGCAGAAAGGCAGGGAGAAAAATGCACATTAGCTACAAACCGCTCTGGCACACACTGATAGAGCGCAACATGAGGAAAGAGGATTTAAGGCTTGCCGCTGGCCTGACCACAAATATGATAGCCAACATGGGAAAAGAAGGGAAACATATCAGCATGGACACACTTGCCCGCATTTGTGAAACACTGGATTGTGGCATTATGGACGTGATTGAGCTGGCCAGTGACGAGCCTTCCACCACAGGAGGGAACGACAATGGAAAAACTGAAAGAAAGAATCACAGAGAACGGAATTGATTATATTCTGGTAGGCGACTACTACATCCCGGACTTGAAGCTGCCGGAGGAGGACCGCCCCATCGGACGCTATGGGCGGCTGCACCGGGAATATCTCAAACAGGAACACCCGGCACGGTACAGCTCCCTTATCCTGACCGGGAAATTGTGGACATACCTTGCCAATCTGAACGAGCAGGCAGAGGAACGGCTGGACTTAATCATTGAGCAGATGAAAGCCGCCGAAGGAGTGACCGAGGAACTGAAAGCCCGGAACCAGCTTGAATGGGTAGGCCAAATCTAAACTTTTGGATTTTCCGCAAAATCCAAACTTAGAAGAAATCCAAACTTTCCTCTGTAAATCCTTTATTCAAGGCATTTTCTGATATAAAAGTTTGGATTTTGTTTTGTACTTCTCTTGTCAGAAATGAGAATAAATTGATTGAAACAGAGCTAAATAGCAATGTTTTACGCATTTTGTCATAATTGGAGTATTGTACTTTGTGAAACGAAATCCAAACTTTTTCCGGCAAGAATCCCCAATTATCAAGCTGTTTTCAGAAAAGTTTGGATTTTATATAAGTTTGGATTTTAGGCCGGATGAACAATATCCGCAACCGGGCAGAGGAAATCATAAACAGTGAGTTGATTTATATTTGATTGGATGTGGAAAG
>CAJUTH010000022.1 GCA_910589275.1 uncultured Dorea sp. | reverse complement strand
ATTTTGGGACATTTTCAAAAACGCTTGACACACTTTTTTTAAAAATTTAGAACACTTTTTTTAAAAATTTAGAACACTGGTTACAGATGGTTACAGATCATACGTCGGTTGGAGGACGCGGATTGAATCAGGCTATACCCTGATTCAATCCGCTGTTTACCAAACGTCCTCAGAACAGCATCGAACCGGTTACTGTTCTGAGGGCATTCCGTGAGAATAGACTTCAGCTAATTATTGTACAGTTTATGTTCGTCGGCTCTGTCATCGCAATCGCAGTCGCAATCGCAGCCGTAGTCGCAGTCACAGTCAATCACAGTTTCTCCTGCTTCTGCCCTTGCGCCAAAGATAATCGGAACCTCAATACGTAGTTTTTGGCTTACTGAAAATTTGCAGACGTCCCCGGAGCCGCTGACGCATGGGGCGCACCCGGATGTAATAAAGGCTTTCCCCAGACATTTTGTTGTAGCGTTGCCTACTTCTCCGAAGGCTTTGATCGTCACCGGTACGCAGACGTTTACATCCTGATATCCCATCGTCGGGCATCCAACCTGTTCCGTCTTACAGTCTGTTGCTGGTTCAAAGTAGTTTTCCATAAAAATCTCTCCCTGCTTTTTTTCTTATATCTACTATAAAAAACTGACAGCATCCTCCAGTTATGTCCCTGATCCGGTTCAAAGCGAAAGGATACCTCAGTATCATTATATTCATCAATGCCTTTTATGGTTATTCCAAAGTGTTACATTCTGCTTTTCAAGTGTTCCTATGAAGTGCTATACTAAGAATGAGAGGTGTTATTGGATGAAACTTCAGATTTATCATACGGTAAATGCCGGGCTGTATCTCTGGAATGGGAGATCGGGTCTGCTGATCGACGCCCTGCATGGTGGAAAGAGGGTAGGATTTTCGGACACTCCCCAGAAGTATATCGGGATGATGAGGAGGAAAGAGCAGTTTTTCAGGCAGGACAACGATCTTTTGTTTACGCATACCCATGAGGATCACTATGACGGGGAGCTGGTACAAGAATTCCTTGTTCGGAATCCGGACTCTTTAATTTATGCTCCGGGACTTGACAGGAGTAAGGTTCAGTCAGTACTATTAGAAAAGAATATCCGCCGGATCCGGATGCGGGACTACATAATTTACGCATTTTCCACAGAACACGACGGAAAGAAATTTGCGGGAGAGCCCCACAATTCCTATCTGGTCTGTTCAGGGGAGCAGTCTTTGTGGGTCGGCGGGGATGCGGTTCTTTATCCGGAGTTTTTTGATCAGGTAAAAGGCGTTTTTCCGGATGGGAGGATTTGCGCGGCGTTTGTGATGGTTTATCAGCTTGGGGGCAGGCATGGGCGTGAGTTTCTGCGGAGGCTGTCTCCGGAGAGGCTGTATCTTTACCACCTTCCTTATCCGGAAGATGATGTGTTCCATTATTGCCGCATGGCGGAAGATATGATGGCAAGATGCGGACAGGAGGGCCTTCCTGTCAGGAAGCTTTCTGCGGACACTTTTTTGTGATATAGAAAATATGCAGAATACGAAAGAGAGGGACTACTGTGAAAACAATTATCAGACATTCAATTTTAAGTGGATTTTTAGTGGGTCTGGGCGTGATGATTAATACCATTGCGGACAACCGGTATGCGGGAGCCATGCTGTTTTCCCTTGCCCTTCTTGTGATCATTGAGTGCGGGCTGCAGCTCTATACGGGAAAGATTGGATTTGTGAGGACGGTTCCGGCAGAGAATCTTGCGGTGATGCTTGTGGGAAATCTGTTCGGGTCAGTGATCCCTATGCTGATGGTTGCCACCCAGAGGCCGGAGGTCATGGAGGCGATGGAAGCGGCGGCGGATAAGAAGTTTTCCAATACCTTTCTGGCGCTGTTTTTCTATGGGTGTCTCTGCGGCGCGCTGATGTTTATCGCGGTATACTGTAAAAAAATGCTGATTACCGTATTCTGCATCATGGTTTTTATTTTATCGGGATATGAGCACTGCATTGCAGATTTTCCATATCTGCTCCTGAACTTTAGCATGGTAAATGTGTTAAAATATATTACGATCGTCGCGGGAAATTCAATCGGTTCAATCGCGATCCATTTTTTGATGAAGAAGGAAGAAGCGTCTGAGGCGCGGTATTAGGATGAATAAAGGAGAACATGGGATGAGAACGATAAAAGCGGGGCTGCTTGGGCTTGGCACAGTGGGAGGCGGAGTCTATAAGCTGCTTGAGAGGCAGAAGGAAGAGATGCTGGATAAGGCCGGGGCGAAGGTGGAGATCGCCGGGATTCTGGTTCACAATATCAATAAGAAGCGGGAAGGGGTAGACGCCTCCCTCCTGACAGACCGGTGGGAAGACATTATCGGAAATAAAGAGATAGAGCTTGTGATCGAGGTGATGGGAGGAATCGAGCCCGCAAGGACTATGATCCGGGAGGCGCTTCTGGCCGGAAAAAGCGTGGTTACGGCAAATAAAGACCTGCTGGCCGTCCACGGAGAGGAGCTTCTCGCCATTGCGGAGGAGCAGAAGGCCGATCTTTTGTTTGAGGCGGCGGTGGCCGGAGGGATTCCGATCATGCGCCCCTTACGGCAGTGTCTGTCCGGAAATGAGATTACCGAGGTCATGGGAATCGTAAACGGAACCACAAATTATATTCTGACAAAGATGTTCGAGCAGGGGATGAGCTTTGAGGAAGCGCTGGCGAAGGCGACGGAGCTTGGCTATGCAGAGGCGGATCCGACGGCGGATATTGAAGGGTTAGACGCCGGGAGAAAGGTGGCGATCATGGCTTCCTCTGCATTTCACAGCCGGGTAGTATTTGACGACGTGCATGTGGAAGGGATCACAAAGATCACGGCGCAGGACGTTATATATGCGAAAGAATTTGACAGCGTGATTAAGCTGGTGGGTATTGCAAGGAATACCCCGGAGGGCGTGGAGGCCTGCGTATATCCTATGCTGCTTTCCGGCGAGCATCCGCTGGCGCCGGTGAGAAATTCCTTCAACGCGGTGCTTGTCCATGGGGACGCGGTGGACGATGTGATGTTCTACGGCCGGGGCGCCGGGGAGTTTCCTACGGCCAGCGCGGTGATGGGGGATGTGATCGACGTGGTGAGAAATATCGTGTGCGGCTGTACCGGGCGGATTACCTGCACCTGTTACCGGGATATACCGGTGAAGAAGTTTGACGATATCAGAAACAAATTTTTCCTGCGGATGCAGGCGGACAACCAGCCGGGCGTACTGGCATCCATCGCCAGTGTGTTTGGCGCTCATAAAGTAAGTATCAATAAAGTGGTTCAGAAGGTCGTTACCGATGGGATTGCAGAGCTTGTGATCGTGACCGACGCGGTAAAGGAGTACCATATGCAGAATGCGCTGGATCACTTGATGTGCATGAAGGCAGTAAAGGAGATTGGCAGTGTTATCAGAGAATACTGAAAAGAATCATTCCGGGGAGGAAGAAAGGAAGAATCCTCTTGCATGGGAGAAAATCAGCAGACTGATTGTAAAGTTTGCCATACCGGCGATCATCAGTATGCTGGTGAGCTCCCTCTATAATATCGTAGACCAGATATTTATCGGTCAGGGAGTGGGAATGCTGGGAAATGCGGCTACTAATATTGCATTTCCCATATCGATCATTTGTACGGCGACGGCGCTTCTTCTGGGAATCGGAAGCGCGTCAAATTTTAATTTGGAATCCGGCGCGGGGCGCCCTGAGAAGGCGGCACGGATAGCGGGCTCGGGGCTTGCTATGCTGGCAGTCTGCGGCGTCTTGATCGGCGTGACGGTTCTTATGTTCCTTGACCCGCTGCTTCATCTGTTCGGCGTGACGCCTGACATTCTTCCCTATGCAAGGGATTATACAGGAATTACGGCTTTTGGGATTCCCTTTTTGATCCTTACGACAGGAGGGAATCATATTATAAGGGCAGATAGGAGTCCGGCCTATTCTATGATATGCATGCTGACAGGGGCGATTATCAATACGGTTCTTGATCCGCTGTTTATCTTTGTCTTTCATTGGGGGATCAAAGGGGCGGCAGCGGCGACGATCATCGGGCAGATCCTGTCCGGACTGATGGTCATTTACTATTTTGCGAGAAGGTGTAATATGACTCTTGAGACGTCCATGTTCCGTCCAAGAGCGGAGTATGTAAAGGCGATTGCTTCTCTGGGAATGGCGTCCTGTATCAACCAGATCGCGATGGCAGCCGTGCAGATTACCATGAATAACACATTGAAGCATTATGGAGCTCAGTCCATGTATGGGGCGGATATCCCTCTTGCCTGCGCGGGGGTCATTTCCAAAGTAAATATGGTGTTTCTTGCAATTTGTATCGGCATTTCTCAAGGGTGTCAGCCGATCTGGGGATTTAATTACGGAGCCAGAAACTACGGAAGAGTAAGGGAGGCGTACCGGAAGGCATTTTCCATCTGTATGACAGTGGGAATCCTGTTCTTTGTGTGCTTTCAGATATTTCCAAGGCAGATTGTCAGTATATTCGGTTCGGGAAGTGAAGAATATTTTCATTTTGCAGAGCGGTATTTTAAGATTTTTATGTTTATGACATTTATCAACGGCATACAGCCTATGTCGTCTGGTTTTTTTACCTCCATCGGCAAGGCGAAGCTTGGAATCGTGGTGTCGCTGACAAGGCAGGTGATCTTTTTGCTGCCGCTGATTTTAATTTTTCCTGTGTTTATGGGAATCGACGGAGTGATGTATGCGGGGCCTATTGCTGACGGAGCGGCGGCCTTTGTCGCAATCGGGCTTGCGGTTTATCAGATAAAGGATATGAGAAATAAGGAATGAAGGTGATATGGTGGATAAGAAAGAGTATGAAAAATTAGCGGACGCGCTTCCGGCTACAGGGGTGTTTGTGATCCGGGAGGATAATTATGAGATTTTGTACTACAATCAGCGCATGCGGGAGGTATCGCCTGAGGTAAAGACCGGGATGCGCTGCCGCGATATGGGGGATCATTCCTGCGCGAACTGTCCGCTGCTTACGATTGGGGACAGACAGGAGAGCCGGACGCTGAGCTATAATAACATGTTTGGCGATGTGGTAGATATTACGGCGGTCAGGACAAAGTGGAGGAATGAGATTCCGGCATTTATCATTACAGTTACGCCCCATGTACAGGCAATCAGCCACGCTTACCATAAGATCCTGCGCGTGAATCTCACAAAGGATCAGTATGAGACGGTGAAGACGCCGCCGGAGGATAGAGCCGTGGGATATGGCACAGACTCCTTTTCAAGCTGGCTGGGACAGTTTATTTATGACGGAGGGATTCATCCCGATGACATGAATAATTTTATTTCTTTTACCCATCCGGACCATATAAAGAGTACGCTCAAATCCGGGCGTGAGATCATGACCTGCTGCTACCGCAGAAATTCCGGCGGTGATTTCCGTTGGAATTTGATGGAGATCGTGCCGGATTATACCGCTGCGGACAGTGATCAGTACATTTTTATCTATGTAAAAGATGTCCACGATATCCTTCAGGAGAGTCTTGAACTGGATGATGCCAGTATCCGTATTCAGGAGGTGATCCGTACGCTGGAGGAGCAGAATTTCGGCATTTACGGAATTGACCTTGACACCGGGGAGACGAATCTGGTGTGGGAGAACGGACATACTCATACCGGCTGGAAGTCTTGGACGGTGCCATGGGATGAGATCATGAGGTCCCGTCTGAATAGGCAGATTCATCCTTCGGATAAGGAAAAATTCTGCCAGAAGTTCTCTCTGGAGGGACTGCGGGAGTTAAAGGAGAGTTCTGTGGAGAAGGTTGATATGCTCTGCCAGTGGCGGGGGGAAGAGGACCATGAGTACCGTTATATGGCTGTGATTGCTTATTTCGGCCAGCAGCACGGAGCTAGAAATTATACGATCTTGGCTCTGCAGAATGTGGATAAGCGCGTACGGCAGGAGCATACCCTTTCGCTTCGGGATATGCAGCTTGCGGCTATCTTAAAATCCCGCTACAGCGTGATGACAACGGTTTATCTGGAAAATGGACAGTGCGAGCGGGTCTGGATCAACGACAGCAGTAAGATGCACAACGTGCTGACCGGGAACTACCACCAGTATTTCCATAAAGCTTTAGAAACTACGGTGTATCCGGAGGATGCGGAAGCCTTCAAAAAAGTTATGAGTCCAGAGCATATCTATCAGAAGGCAGCAGGCGTGCAGGAATACTCGGAGGAGGTCTGCCAGTACCGCATGAGGGACGCCGCCTTCCGGTGGCTGGAGCAGCATGTGATCTATGCCCGGCAGGGGAACCGGATTTCGGTGAATATATTGGGCAGGGATATTACTGAGGAGAAGATTGAGGAGGAGCAGAGGCTTAAGGAAGAGCAGGAACGAACCGATATTATCCGCAGCCTTGGAGGGATGTTTTTTGCAACTTACTATGCGGATCTGGAGGAGAACAGTTTCCGCAGCGTAACCCAGCTTAAGGAAGTCGGGGAGGCGCTGGGGGAGACGGTGGATTATGATACGGGACTGAAAAAATATGCAGAGCAATTTGTGCATCCGGACGACAGGGAAGAGTACTTGGATGTGATGAGTATTGAAAAACTGCGCAAGAATCTGGATGAAAAACAACCTTATGTAACGCTGGCATACCGGAAAATGCCCCAGCAGGAGGATATGAGGCCAGAGGATTACGGATGGATCCGCAGTACTGCGGTAATGTCCCAGACGGATGAAGAGGGAAAGGCAAGAACCATTGTGTATGCGGCGCAGGATGTAACAGAAAGCAAGCGCAAAGAGATGCGTGAGCAGCAGGCGCTTGAGGCGGCCTGTGAGGCGGCGGATCACGCCAATGCCTTTCGGCAGGAGTTCCTCTCTTGTATGAGCCATAATATTCGTACGCCGATGAACGGCGTGATCGGTATGATTAAGATCGCAGAGGATCATATGGGCGATCGGGAGCGTGTAAAGGAGTGTCTGGGAAAGGCGTCGGAGTCCAGCAGGCAGTTGTTGTCCATGATGAATGAGATCTTGGATATCAGTCTGATTAAGTCCGGGGATTTCAATTTAAAGTCGGAAGAATTTGTCATACCGGAGCTGATGCAGCAGACGGTTTCCCTAATCCAGCCCCAGATACGGGAAAAAGGGCTGGCTCTGGAAATGCATCCGATACAGGTGGAGCATGAGCTGGTACTAGGCGATAAAGAACGGCTGGAGCAGATTTTCTTAAATATACTGGGAAATTCCGTAAAGTATACGCCTTCTGGAGGTAAACTGGAGCTGTCTGTCTCAGAGCATGAATTTACGGAACATGGCTGCAGCTCTTTTGATTTTGTATTCAGCGACAATGGGATAGGGATGGAAGAAGAATTTGTTCAGCATATTTTTGAACCCTTCAGCCGCGCAAAGGATCCGGAAACAGATAATGCGGATGGTGTGGGACTTGGGATGTCCATCGCACAGAATATTGCCCGTATGATGGGCGGAGCCATCAGCGTAAAGAGCAGTCCGGGCGAGGGTTCGCGGTTTATAGTGACCGTTATTTTAAGGCTGCAAAATCCATTGGAGCCATCCGGGCGCATTTCTGCCGCAGAGGGAAGAGTGGAGGACGAGACTTTCTTGCAGGGCAGGCGGATCCTGCTTGTGGAGGATAACGAACTGAATCAGGAAATTGCCGTGGAGCTGATCGGAGAGCTGGGTGCAATGGTGGAATGTGCCGGAGACGGAAGAGAGGCGCTGCAGCGTTTTGCCGAGATGCCGGCGGGTTATTATGACTTGATTCTGATGGATATCCAGATGCCGGTGATGAATGGATTTGAGGCAACAAGGGCTATCCGAAAGATTCCAAGGGCTGACGCGGCGGCGATACCGATCATTGCGTTGTCTGCAAATGTGTCGCCGGAGGATATGGCGGCGGGAAGGGAAGCCGGGATGAACGGACACCTTGCAAAACCATTAGATATTCCGGGCTTAGAGAAGTGTATGGATTACCTGTTGCAGTATAGGGCCTAGTGTGCTAAAATGTATCCGGAACAAGTAAATAGATTTAACGCAGAGTAGGAATATGCGCGTCAAGTGCCAGCGGGACGGGGAGTTGCCGGCTGGACGAAAAGTGATGGGGCCGCCCGGCTTACGGTTTGCCGGGTGCCTGCCTCCCTTACAGAGCGCATAAGTATCGAAAACAGGGCATTTCAGAGACGTTTTTAATGGAAGTGAAATCAGTGCTTACCTAGTCTTAGGAGTGAAGGCATTCCTGAACTTCTTAGACTAGGTTGGTACTGAGTTCACTGGAATGTTGTCTCGCCCTGCTTTCGATACTTATGCGCTCTGTAAGGGAGGCAGGCACTCGGTGAACCGTAACACTGGCAGAAGCGGCGGCATTACTTGCGGTGCATACTCCGCATCCCGCTGCTGCACATAAGAGAGAATACCTGCTTATGAGCAGTTTTACGGGCTGCTGCAAAGGAGGTATTTTTATTATGACAAAATTGAAACAGACATTCAGGGACTCCTTTCATGAGCTGAAGGACGTAAAAGCGTTAGCAATGACCGCAATGCTTCTTGCCATTGCGGTGGTATTGGGATTTTATTCTCTTCAGGTGACGGATTTTATCAAAATCAGCTTTGCTTTTCTCGCAGACGAGATGACCGGCATGCTGTTCGGCCCGGTAGTCGGAGGGATTATGGGAGGGGCGGCAGATTTGGTGAAATATCTGGTGCGCCCCACTGGGCCGTTTTTTCCGGGCTTTACGGTAAGCGGCGCCGCAAGCGGCCTGATCTACGGCATGGTGCTGTACAAACAGCCGCTTACAATCCGGCGGACGGCGCTTGCCAATGCGCTGGTCATGCTCCTTGTCAATATCGGGCTTAACACATACTGGCTGACGCTGCTGTATGGAGACGCTTTTTTCGCGATCCTTCCGGCGCGGCTCATCAAACAGGCGGTGATGTTCCCAATTAATGTGGCGTTGTTTTACGGTGTTGCCAAGATCCTTGGCAAGGCAAGGCTGTTTACCACGATCAGAGGACAGGGCGCTCTGTAACGGGCAGTATATTGCGTTTCAGGCTGGTATATGCCATCAGGGCATAGATGGAGTACAATAGGAGGAACAGCAGGACGCAGGCTCCTGTGAGCACAGGCGGACTGCTTGTTCCGGTTAAGGTCCATGGTTCGACGGCAGTTCCGATGCGGTATATAACCGGAATGCTGATGAAGATGGGCGGGACTGCGGGCATCGCATAGTAGATGGCAAGCTGTCTGCGCAGGATCTTTGTTACTTCGTACGGGTCTAGCCCCAGCTTGAACAGGAGCCGGAACTGCTGCCGGAGCCGTTCGGTTTCGCTAAGCTGCTGGATGGTCAGGATAGCTGCGGCGGTTATGGTGAGCATCAGAGCCAGATAGTACAGGGGGAAAGCCGTGATTGCAGTCTCGGCTGCAGCCTCTTCGGTAATCTGGGATTTGACAAGCAGGGTATCGTAGTCGGACAGCTTGGGGGTACAGTAAGTGCCAAGGAGGTCATCCAGCGCCAAGTACTGTTCTTCGCTGAGGGGCTTTTCTGTCATCGCGGCATAGACGGTGTGGACGACGGGCCTTGCCTCGGCATATTCGTCCGGCACCACCAGCACGAATCCGTGCCCATTGCCGTGACCCCATAACCGCTGGATAAAATGTTCGGTGTAGAAACCGCCCGGCGTGAGGGTATCTTCTCCGTCTGTGATGCCGGGCGCAATGTGAGAAATCTGTTCCTTTAGGGCAGGTATGCAGTGGATGATGTATTTGCCGGGCTGCAGTCTGGCCTCCGGGTAACCGAGCATCCGGCGGAGAGCCACATAGTCGCTGTAGCGCATAAGTGTGTCGTAGGGATAGTGGAAAAAGGCTTCCATATCGGTGTCGGTGGTGATATTCTGGGTAATCTCCGGGCTGTCAGACTGATACAGGCTGTACTGCAGGGAATCCTTTACCGGGATATGCTCCTGAATATAGTCCAGATAGTGGGGGAACGTCTGCTCGGGCGCGCGGCTTCCGATAAACAGGTCAAAACAGGTGGTCTGGGCTGCGCGGTTTTTGTAGATCGCGGCAAAGACCGCCCCGGCTCCCTGTGTGATCAAGACGGCGGTAAACAGCATGGAGATCACCGCCATGACAACTCCCATGGTGGTGAGCTTGGCAGACAGCGTGCGGAAAATAAGCAGCGCCCGCCCTTTGTATTTTTTCTCCGGGCGCTTCTCAAACCATGCGGGTACGCCGGAGGAGAAGCTGAGAAAGAATCCGAAAAGGAACAGGATGATGCATGCGCAGCCGGCGATTCCCGACTCAAGGCTCCCCATAAGGAGCAGAAGCGTACCGGTAACTCCAAGCAGGAGGGATCCGGCGAATAGTTTTCTGCGCTCTTTTCCGGTACGGATCAGGGCGGTTTCGTTCTGGCGGTCAAAATAGATCAGGTCATAGATTTTCATCTTTCGTATCCGCTTTTTCCCCCTTACCTGCGCCGACAGGTAGATCAGAAGAAAATAGAAAAACGTAAGCCCCGCCGCCGGAAGGCAGATGGATAAGGAGAACCGATAGGGAATCTGAAACAGAGCCAGTGTCACGGCTTTAAGCGCCTGAAAAATCAGGATGCCGAGAAGGAATCCCGGTATCAGGGCGCATCCGCCCACCATCAGATTTTCCAGAAAGAACAGCCGGGAAACCTGCCTATGTTCCAGCCCGATCAGGATGTAGGTTCCCAATTCCCGGCTCCGCCTTAAGAGCATGAAATTCGTGGTATAGTGCACCAGCCAGCCGATGATGCAGACTACGGCAATGCTGGATAAGGTAATGACGATAGGCAGGCTCTCCATCAGGGAGGAGAGTTCCCGGATTTCGTCCGAGAAGAGTAATCCGTTAAATGCGTAGAGCAGCGCGGCGGAGATGATGACCGTGGCGAAATAAACCAGATAGTCCCTCGCCTGCCGTCTGGCGTTCCGAAGGGAGAGTTTAAATAAGGTCACTGATATCACCTCCTAACAGAGCCAGCACATCCAGAATCTCATGGTAGAAGACGGAACGGCTCCTTGTCCCTCGCAGGAGTTCGTTGAAGATCCGGCCGTCCTTTAGGAAAAGCACCCTTTTCGCATAGCTTGCGCTGTAGGCGTCGTGGGTGACCATGAGAATGGAGACACTCTTTTCCTGATTCATCTTTGTCATGATTTCCAGAAGATTCTTGGAGGCCTTGGAATCCAGGGCGCCGGTGGGTTCGTCGGCAAGGATCAGGGACTGACCGGCCACAATGGCTCTGGCGCATGCGGCTCTCTGTTTCTGCCCGCCGGAGACCTGACAGGGAAATTTCCCCAGAATATCAGTAATGCCAAGGAGGCTTGCAATGTCTCTGACCTGCGTTAGGACGGTGTGGGAATCCCGGTGGTTCAAAGAAAGCGCCAGCCCGACATTTTCCTCAATGGTCAGGGTATCCAGCAGGTTGCAGTCCTGAAAAATGAAGCCGAGTTGTTCCCGGCGGAACTGCGCCAGTTCGCGTTCCGGCAGCTCGGAAATGTCGGTTCCATCCAGAAGAATCCTTCCGGCGCTGACGGAATCGATGGTAGAAATGCAGTTTAGGAGCGTGGTTTTGCCGCTGCCGGAGGCTCCCATGATGGCGATAAATTCACCGTCCGCCACATCGAAGCTGATCCGGTCTAAGGCTTTTGTGATGTTGTTCTTGCTTCCGTAATATTTCTCAATATTTTGTATCTGCAGCATAAATTTCTCCCCTTTCAAGCAGCTACAGGGTAGAAGACGGCTGGGCGCCTAAGCGCTCCGCGCAGCCCAGCCGTCTTCTATACTGTAACTAATAATAAGTGCTGTGTCTATTATACGATGTAAGCATACAGCAGAAATGGGGCGGAAGGTAGCGGAGCAGTATTGATTTTCCTTACAATTTTGTAACTTTTCTCGTTACTGTTCACATAGTACGCTGCATTTCTCCTTTGTCTGGTTTTACTGCGGGGAAGGTTAGAGTTACGGTAGTTCCGCAGTTTTCCTCCGAGGTGATAGAAAGTTCCAGTTCTAGAATACCAGCAAGCTTACGGCACAGATATAGGCCCATGCCGGTGGAGCCGCCGCGGTTCCTGCCGTTGCTTCCGGTAAAGCCGCGGTCAAAGATCCGGGGAAGTTCATGGGAGGGGATGCCGATTCCATTGTCCTTGACCAGAAGCTGAACTTGATTACCGGAAGGCTCGGCGGATAGGGTGATGTGCGGAATGTCTCCGTGATAGCGCGCCGCATTCTGCAATAGCTGGCCAAGGATAAAAAGGCTCCATTTGCGGTCGGTGTAAATGGCATAATCCAAATCGCCGGTCTCAATGCGCATGCCGCTTTGAATCAGCAGGGACTTATGGTTCCCGACCGCTTCAGATGTCAGTTCCTGAAGGCTTACTTTCTGGATGAGAAAGTCCTTTTCGGGATTTTCCGCCCGGGCATAATAAAGAACCCGCTCCACATGGGCTTCGATCTGGGATAGCTCTCTTAGGAGTTTGCGCCCTGTCTCTGACTCCGCGTTCCGGCAGATGAGTCTGGATGCGGTTATGGGAGTCTTGATCTCATGGACCCAGCTTTCGATATATTCCCGGTACTCCCTCCGGGAGGCTTCCGCGTTTGAGACGGAACCCGCCATTGATTTGCAGGAGCGCCGCAGAAGGCGAAAGATCCTGCGCTCGTATGCGTTGCGGGCCGGGGGAAGACATTCTGCGAATAGATATTTTTTATCCAGTCCATCCATAACCGCCTCTAGTTCATTAAGCCTTGAGCGGATCTTAAGGAAATCAGTAATCTGTACGGCGGCAGAAATGGCGGACAGGCAGACCAGCACAAGGATTATGATCCCGTCCTGCGTTCCTGTGGCATGCAGAAAGAACGCGGTGGATGCGGCAAGGATGAGGCCGAGCATCAGCCTGTTCGCCCGGTCAGAAAGAAATTCTGTGAATTTCATAGCTGGTACCCTAAGCCCCGCCGGGTCTTGATAAAGTTAAAGAACCCCAGCATTTCCAGCTTTGTGCGGAGTCTGGTCATATTGACGCTTAAGGTGTTGTCGTCAATGTAGATCTGATGCTCCCAGAGCGTATCGATCAGGTCCGCGCGGGAGACGATCTCCCCGGCGTGGGTCATCATATGGGCCAGAATGCGCAGCTCGTTTCGGGTCAATTCGATATTCCTGCCGTCCGCCGATATGACGCCCTTTACGAGATTCAGCTTCAGCCCTTTTGCCTCAAGGATTTCAGGCTCATCCTGAACGCCGCTGCGCCGCAGGGCAGCTTTGATCCGCGCGATCAGTACCGGGATATTGTAGGGCTTGGTGATATAGTCGTCTCCGCCCAGACTTAAGGCTTTCAGCTCGTCCATAACGGAGTCTAGGCTGGTGACGAAAATAATAGGCATATTTGCGGACCTTCGTATATCAGCGCAGAGGGCGAGGCCGTTTTTGTCCGGCAGCCCCACATCCATCAGGATCAGATCGGGGGAAACCTCTATAACCTGCTCCTCGATCGTTGTAAAATCAGTGACCGGGATGGGATGATAGGATTCGTTTTTTAGTAAGAGCGCCAGTTCCTCCCGGGTCATGGGGTCGTCTTCAATAATCATGATTTTTTGCATAATGTCTCCACCTTTTGTAAGTCTTTTCCTCTATCCTAGCATGGAAAATGTGGTCTGTCCAGAAAGGGTCTTATTGATTACTGTTCATATGCTGATAGAGGACGCGGATTGAATCAGGCTATACCCTCTAAGCAGACGAAGCAACATTCCGATGAACTACCGATTAACGGAAACTAAGCCACTCAGGAGAGCCTTCGTGGCTAAGATTCCGTAAATTGCTATTTCATCTCCATGAAAAACGCTTCTGAATTGTCTGCTTAGAGGGTATAACCTGATTCAATCCGCTGTTTACCAAACACCTACTGAACAGTGATGATGAAGCGATAGTTACTATTCATGGGTCAGGAATGCGCTGAACTGCGCATTCCGTAAGAAAGTGATTCAGGTGTGAGCAAATCCCATTCGCGAAGCGAATTTTCAATGGATTTACGAAGGTTAACCGGGAAATGGAGGAAGGCTGCGCGGATATCCTTTCGGAACCGGATACCGGGGATATGGGGATTATTATAGAAGTAAAGTATGCCCATGACGGAGATCTGGAGGGAGCGTGTAAGGAGGCGTTAAAACAGATCGAATATACAAAATATGAGGATGACCTAGAAGACGATGGGGTGGAGAATATCCTGAAATATGGGATTGCCTGTTATAAAAAGCGCTGCAAGGTGATGCTGGCGCCGGGATAGTGGGACAAAAAGTGTCAATTTGCGCTTGATTTTGGCAGGGAAATATAGCATACTATGTAATAGGGAGTAAATTTATCACAGACGCGCGGCATCCGTGTGCCTGCGGTATGGGAGTGTAATAATTAGAAAGGGTGATAGTATGCAGGAAAGACTGCCGATTGGTTTCCTTTTCAAGCAGATCAACAATGTGTATGAAAAGGACATTAACAATCAGTTAAAGGGCATTGGGATCACTTCGTCCCAGTGCGAGGTGCTGAATTACCTGTTCCGGTGTGACAAGGAAGAGGTAAACCAGAAGGATATCGAGAAGGCTCTGAGCCTTAAGAATCCTACGGTGACAGGGATTCTCCAGCGGCTGGACGAGAAGGGCTATATTCTGATCGTCCCCAATGGAAAGGATAAGAGAAAGAAGAACGTCCATTTGACGGAGAAGGCTTATGATATCCAGAGAAGGATGGAGTCTGACCGGAGAAGGATCGATAAGAATCTGACGGTAGGAATGACCAAGAGAGAGGTTCAGGCGCTCCAGAAGATGCTGAACCGGGTGCTGTATAATGTAAGCGATATTTAAAAGCTGGTTATACTAATACAGCGGATATTACTTAACAAATAACCTGACGTGCGAGGGCTGCGCAGAATATGCGCGGTTCTTTTTTTAGCGTCGTATGTCCAGCAAAGCTGAATTACGCTTGCCGGTGCACATTCGGTCGCGATTATTGCCAGTGAGCCGTGTAGTTAAACTCGGTGTGGACAATAATACAGGGTGCTAAGCGGAGAGGATAAAGTAACTTTGATAAAAGGTGCGAGCAATCCTGCAGATCGTAATATAAAGTGAATTCCTCTGTATCGTAAAAAGGGTGTCGAAAGGAACAAAGGAAAGTTGAACCTTGGACATATGGGCGAAAACCATGGAGCGTGTGAAGAAATTGAAATACAGCACTATCCTTCGATATAAGGGAAACGGTATGCAAGAAAAGTGTGGTTCGGAACAGAGAGAGAGCCTACCCATCACCAGAAGATAAAGAGTGCTGTTCCAAATGTACTTCTAGATAATCCGAGTCTGGATGGTACTCTTCTATTGCAACAATGTTTTGGATTTATGTTGATTTTTCTGCGTAAATGTGATATCTTTTTCTTATCATAGAGGTACAATCATAGGAGTAAGTTATAAAAAACTACAGCACATTTTTATTGAACGTGAAATATCAAATTCCCAGCTAATGGAATTATTCCTATCAGATAGCAAGTAGAGGAAGAGGTAGTTCATTCAAACAAAATAGAAGAACCTATACAGGAGGAGTAATTGTTCAGCACAAACACATACACATACAAATTATTCAATGAGAACAATCTTGACTTTATGAAAAGATTGCCTGATTCATCTATAGATTTAATTCTAACAGACCCACCATATAATCTAACTCCCTTTTCCAGAGGCAACATCTATCTAAATAACGGAAAGACAATTCATAACAATATTGCAGAATGGGATAATACCCTCCTCCACCCAAGTGATTATGTAAAGCCATTTACCCGAATAATAAAGCCAGCTGGTAATATCTTTATATTCACCAGTTACTCATTACTTGGTCAATGGTATGATGCCTTTAATCCTCTTTTCTCAACATTTCAAATATTTGTCTGGCACAAAACAACACCTACACACAGTGTATACCAGAACAGTTTTTTAAATAGCTGCGAATTAGTTATCTGCCTATGGAATAAAGGTCATACTTGGAATTTTTCTTCTCAAGACCGTATGCATAACTTCTTTGAATGTCCATCATGCACGCCACCAGAGAAAATTGCAGCCCCCAGACATCCAACCCAAAAACCACTTGAACTTATTGAACATCTTCTTCTGATTGCTTCAAATCCAAATGATATTGTTTTTGACCCATTCATGGGAGTTGCTACTACCGGTGAAGCAGCTCTAAAAAATAAAAGACGTTTTATAGGAACTGATATAGATGAAAAATATGTTAAAGCATCCTTAAAAAGATTATCAATATACTAATTGCTCATCCATATGTAAAATCCAAATGGTATAGAAATCATTTTCCATAGTATTTCATGTGGCTCATTATTATGCCGTTTTTCGTTTGATAAGAATACGAAAATATGGAGCTTTACCATTTATCTTTAAATCCTTATCATCATCACCTTTTCTAAATTTAAGAATTTCAAACTGTTCAGGGTCATATTTATTTAAAAAGGTGATCGGAACTCCCATTGCTCCCATATAATCAGCCGGAATATCTTGTGTTTTATTAACATTTATTCCATGGTAATTATCATAGAATGGATATGCATCTTCATTACCTTTATATTTTTTTACCAATTCAATAGGTTGATGCCTCTTTTCATTATCTAAAGATGTCAGCCACATGCAATTATTGGGAGATATTATTCTGTTTCCATTTTCGTCTATCTTTGTTTCTGTTCCATATAATACATAGTTCTCTGGAACTATGAATCCTGATATTCCTCTTCCGAAACAAACTCCTAACCATGCTTTATTCGCTCGAATTAACGGAAAAACTTCTTTATATGTAATTGCATTTATATTGCTAATGACCAAAAAATCTTTTTTATGACTATCTAATTGACATATATATTCACGAAACAAAGAAAACGGAGGGTTTGTTACAACAATGTCACTGTGTTCCAAAATTTGAATACACTCTTCACTCCGAAAATCTCCATTTCCCTGTAACTGTGTAACAGTCACGCTGTATCCTTCATAACTGAAAAAACTTGCACCCTCTCCATAGTATGTTGCATACAATCTTCGCAGCCCCAATTCTTCAAAGTGGTCATAAAAAAATTTCCAAAAATTTGAATATTCTGGATTATCACAATTGCAATATACTACTTTATCCCTAAAGTGTTTTGTATAATGAATCATTTCTTTTTCAATATCTATTAGTTGAGTATAAAATTCATCTTTCTTATTAATTTTTGCTTTATCTAAAAGCGAATGATCAACTTCTCTTTTTTTCATGATTATTCCCTATTTCTTTGTAAGCTGAACAAACAAATCCTTTCCCAGCATTTTTAATGATGTTCTTGCAACATCCAGCATAACCTCTATCATATCTTGAGCATTCCAATGACCACCTTCACCTTTTGTGTATATTGAAGCAGCCTGTAACATTATTGTTGCCCCATTACATTTGACAAATCGGTTTTCGCACAAATTTGTATTAATAGGCATACCATAGTTTGCAGCTGTCAGTCTATCGAGGCGATTTAACATTCCATCATTATAAATTAATGTAACTTTTCTTCCATCTGGTCTTGCAACAACCACATTTTGTGTCAAAAAATTTGAACCTTCAAGGAATAAAATTTATGGAAAGTAATTTTCAGAAAGCATAAAATTTGCAATTTCATTTATATTCTTATATGCTCTTTCTATAGCATTTCCAGCAGCCATGAGGTCTTGATTGTTATTTTTTCCAACAAGTTTTCCTGCTTTAATATTCTCAATATCTTTTCCCTGATGCTTAGCTTCTGATACAACTACTACACGCCAGTTACCATTATCATCCTTCACCTCAATAATACCGCCATCTGGTTTTATACTGGCACTCTCTACAAAGAGTGTCTGGCCAAGATAATCATCAATCTTTTTTAAAGCTTTATTAATTTCTTTTTTGGTTAAGTCCTTCCTGTATCGAAACTTCAACATAGGAAATTCATACTCAAGTTGTTTTTTCACAAATAAAGATGTATTTCCCACTTCTGCGTCGTGTATTTGAGCATCTTTATGAAATATTGTAATAGGTCCCTGACCTTCTTTTTGCTGCTCCGTTAATCTATTTGATTGGCCTTTTTTCATCTGCTGTTTCTCCTTTTATATTTTCTTCAAAAAAATCGTTAATGTATTCTACTTTTTTGTAATGTGTGTTTTGTCCCAGATCTTCCATTAATAAAAGATGATTTTCAAAATATTTAAGAGAGGTTTTATCACTGTCGCACATCAAACAGTTTCTTCCTTCATTTATGCATACTCTTCCAACAGTTCCGCTACCCACGAAAAAATCAAGAACTGTAGACCCCGGATATGATAGTGCTTTTACAAAACGTTCTATTATCGCAACGGGTTTCTGTGTTGGATGTCCTACACGTTCCTTACTATTTCCGTTTAATCGTCCAATTTCCCAGACATTCGTTGGGTTCTTTCCTTTTCTTGTAGTCTCAGGGTTTAATCTTTTGTCTCTTAATGCCACTTTTAAATCTTTTTCTGAATAAGGAACTCTGACAGAATCCAAATCAAAATAGTAATCATTTGATTTGACCAGCCAAATTACCTCTTCGTGCCTATTAGCAAAAAAACGCTGTGCAGACATGCCGTTTTTATAGTGCCAAATTATGGTATTTACCAATTTAAACTTTGTGTCCTTTCGTATGTACTGAATTATATCTAATAAGTCTCCTGATTTAGCATCTCTGAATTGTATACCGCCGAAAATAACCATACTTCCATTATCTGATAGAACTCGGTATGCCTCGTCAATCCATTTTGACGCCCATTCGATATAGTTTTCATATATATCCCATCCTGCAAGTTCTAAGTTATACGGTGGATCGATACAGATTAACTGAACAGATTTATCAGGTAATTGTTTCAGGAAATCTCCACAATCCGAAATACTATAAAGCAAACGAATCTCTGTGGGCATCTCAAAATCTGCACTGGTTTTATGTTTTAAGCTGTTCTCTTTCCGCATTTTATTCAATGACATCAGAGCGTGATTATTATGAGATTTATTATGAATCGCCATAATAGGAACCTCCATATTCTCTGGCAACACTTTTAAGTACCACTCTGCTATTTCATTTGATATTAAGTACGCTATAATTATTCCGCCATGCACTGTATTATTATATTCCAAACATGGAACAAATTCAATTGGATATTAATATGAAAAAGTCATAGAATGAGTACAACATTTCAGTAACATAAGGGCATGTGCGAGGGAGATCGTATACAAAGATAAGAAGTGAATGTAGTCGCTGGACTGGTACATTATCTGTACATTTATAAGGTGGTATAACGCGGCACCGCATTCGCGAAGCGAATTTTCAATGGATTTGCGAAGGCTGCTGTGAACGGAGTGAACAGCAACCTTTTTAAACGTATGGGAAATATTTGTTAATAATAACGGATGACTCTTTTTTCCGGCTATGATATGATGGTGAAGTAGAAGTAAATTAGAATTATTTCAGGAGGCTGTATGTCAAGAGAAGATTATATCAAAGCAAATAAATTAGCAAAGAAGGATTATCAGTCCAAGTGCCTGCGTGGGGAGCTTCCCACTCTCCCAGTGCTTGACGATATCCTTCCGCCGAGAGGGCAGTACAGGGAAGTGCCGTTAGGGCTTGTGAAGATTCCGGCGGATCAGATCGCGGGCACCAAGAACGCGGGGCGGAGCAACGCGTTTGCCAGCAATTTTATGCCGCTTTTAAAGGAAGGCAGCGAGTTCTCAAGAAAATGGGAATCCCTAAGTACCAGCCATGTACAGGAGGGGATTAGAGACCCGATCAAAGCCTATGAATATATGAATAAATTCTATGTGGAGGAGGGCAATAAAAGGGTCAGCGTTGTGAAGTTTTTCGGGGTGGATTCCATTCCGGGCACGGTGACGCGGATTATTCCAGATCGGACAAATGAGAAAGAAAACCGGATTTATTATGAATTCTTGGATTTTTATGAGCTTTCCCAGATCAATTATATTTGGTTTTCCGAGACCGGGAGATTTGCGAAGCTTCAGGAGGCAATGGGAAAGGCGGAAGGCGAGGTATGGAACGAGGAGGAACGGATGGATTTCCGGTCGATCTATACCCGGTTTGCGAAGGAATTTAAGGCTAAAAACAATGATAAGCTTAAGATTACATCTGGGGACGCGCTTCTAGCGCTGATTGAGCTGTATGGCTATAAAGAACTTCTGGATATGAGCGCCGGGGAGCTTAAGAAGCTGATCGCAAAGAGCTGGGAAGAATATATGCTTCTGGAGAAGGATAAGGAAATTGAGCTGAAGATGGATCCGGTTCAGGAGAAAAAGCCGATTTTGAGCCTAAATAAAATTCTCCCCACTGGCGTTCTCCTTTCAGGGAAGGGACGGTTAAAGATTGCGTTTATCTATGAGAAGACGCCCGGCTCTTCTGCATGGACCTACGGCCATGAGCTTGGGAGGCTTCATTTGGAGCAGAAGTTCCCGAATGAAGTACAGACGCTGTATTATACGAATATTAACAAGAAGAATATTGAGTATGCCATTGAGGATGCGGTGAAGCAGAAATGCGATATCATTTTCACTACGACGCCTTCCTTCGTGCAGGCAAGCGTCAAGGCGGCGATCAGCCATCCTTCCGTGCGGATACTGAATTGTTCGCTGAATACGTCCCACAGGTACATCCGGACCTATTATATCCGGATGCATGAGCCGAAATTTATCATGGGGGCCGTTGCGGGGGCGCTGACGGAGAATGATAAGCTGGGATTTATTGCGGATTATCCGATTTTCGGTACTATCGCCAACATTAATGCCTTTGCGCTGGGAGCAAAGCTGGTGAACCCTAGGGTGAAGGTATATCTGGAGTGGTCGGCGAAGAAGGACGTGGATGCGGTAAAGAATCTGCGGGAGCAGGGAGCGGAGATCATTTCCGGCAAGGATATGGTGACTCCGGAGGAGGCGTCTAGATATTTCGGGCTTTACAGCTTCGAGCATGACTGGCCGAAGAGCCTCGCCATGCCGGTATGGCACTGGGGGCGGTTCTACGAGCAGTTGATCCGCACGATTATGGACGGAACATGGAAATATGACGATAATCCGTCGGATAAGAAGGCGATCAACTACTGGTGGGGAATGTCCGCCGGAGTGGCGGATATTGTCTGTTCACAGACGCTTCCCATCGGCACCAAGCGTTTGGTGGAGCTTTTAAATTCCAACATTAAGAATAGAATATTTGACCCATTTGCGGGGGAACTCTATTCACAGACAGGCGTGATCCAGAAGGAATCATGGAAGAGTTTGTCTCCGGAAGAAGTCGTTACGATGGAATGGCTGGCAGAGAACGTTATCGGCGAGATCCCTAAGCGGCAGGAGCTTAAAAAACGTTCGGAGCCGCTGGTGCAGCAGCAGGGTGTGGAAAAAACGAAGGGATAAGAGGGACGGATGAAGATACTTGCGATTGCGGATGAAGAGTCGAAAGCCCTGTGGGACTATTTTGACAGAAGTAAATTTGAAGGAATCGACCTGATCATTTCCTGTGGGGATCTGGAGGCGGATTATCTTTCCTTTCTGACAACCCTGACGTCGATCCCGGTGCTGTATGTGCATGGCAATCACGATGTGAAATACGATCGGAAGCCGCCGGAGGGGTGTATCTGTATTGACGACAGAATTTATGTCCACAAAGGCGTGCGGATTATGGGGCTGGGAGGCTCCATGGAGTATTACGGCGGGAAACATCAGTATACGGAAGCGCAGATGCGTCTCCGGGTAGGGCGGATGTGGTTCCAGATTGTGAGGCGGCGGGGATTTGACATTCTCGTGACTCATGCTCCGGCTTACGGGCTCAATGACGGAGAGGATCTTCCTCACCGGGGATTTCAGACATTTTTAACACTGATCGAGCGGTACAGGCCGAAATATTTCCTGCATGGGCATGTACACAAAAATTACAGCAGGGAATTTAAGCGTTATGATAGATATCTGGATACAAAAGTAATCAATGCGTATGAAAGGTGTGTGTTTGAGTATGAGGATGAAGGTAAGAAATAAGGCGGCGTTTACAGATGCGGCGACGAATCTGGAGGAAACGAATAAAAAGACTGCTTATCTGGCGGCGCTGGAAGGGATCGTGCTGCTGGAAAATGACGGATGCCTGCCCCTGAAACCGGGAAAGGTGGCTCTGTACGGTGCGGGAGCGGAGCGGACGATCAAAGGAGGGACCGGATCCGGCGAGGTAAATGTACGGCATGCGGTATCGATTCTAGAGGGGCTGGAAAAGAATGGATTTACGGTGACAAGCAAGCCATGGATCGACGATTACCGGGCGGTTTATGAAAAGGCGGAGGCAGATTACAAGGAGGAGTTTAGAAAGAAGCTGCTCCATCTAAACCCGGCGAACCTGCTGGACATTGTGAGCCCTTTTCAGATGCCTGAGGGCCAGCCGGTCACAGAGGAGGAGATCGCGGCTTCCAATACGGATACCTGCATCTATGTGGCGGCCAGACAGGCGGGGGAAGGCGCGGACCGGAAGCTGGAGAGAGAGTATTCCCTGTCCGAAGCTGAGAAGGACAGCATCGCCTTGTGTGCAGAGCGCTATAAAAACATGATCGTGGCAATCAACGCGGGGGCGCCCCTCGACATGGATTTTCTGGATGAGATCCGGGGGATCAACGCGGTTGTCTTTTTCGGGCAGCAGGGAACCATGGGAGGGCAGGCCTTTGCAGATCTTTTGTGCGGAAAGGAAACGCCATCCGGGAAACTTACGGATACATGGGCGTATCATTATACCGATTATCCCAACGCTATGGAGTACAGTTATCTAAACGGCAATCTGGATGAAGAGTATTATGAGGAAGGCATCTATGTGGGTTACCGCTATTTTGACAGCTATGGAATCGCACCCAAATATCCTTTTGGATATGGATTATCTTATACGAATTTTATCATTGAGACGGAAAAGGTTTCCGTTAAGCAGACTTCGGTAAAGGTAAAGGCAGTGGTTACCAATACAGGGAGCCGTGCCGGAAAAGAGACGGTTCAAATCTATGTGAGCTGTCCTCAGAGCGGGCAGGCCAAGGAATATCAGAGGCTTGCGGCATTTGCAAAGACGAAGAAATTAGAGCCGGGCGGGAGTGAGAAGCTGAAGCTGTGTTTTGACCTTGCAGATCTGGCAAGCTACCGGACGGAGGATGCGGCGACGGTATTAGAACCGGGCGACTACCTTGTGAGGGTAGGAAATTCCAGCAGGAATACGAAACCTCAGGCCGTACTTGTGCTTGATAAGGAAGCGGTGGTTTCCAGACAATGCCGCATTTGTGAGAATGGGGAGACAAGGGAAATGCAGCCGCCGATGCTGCCGGAAGAAGTGCTGTCAGAAGAACTTCCAAGGATCAAAGTGCGCGGGAAGGAGATTTCCTGCAAGACTTATGATTATCAGACGCTGGATATTTTCCATTCGCCGGAAACAGACGCCTTTCTGGATAAGCTGACGCTGGAGGAAATGGCGGCCCTTACTGTGGGAGCCGGGATGTCCGGGAAACGGTTCTTTGAAGCGCCGGGAGCGGCAGGCTCTACTACGGCGGAGCTTTTGGAAAAAGGGATTCCCAACGTATCCCTCGCGGACGGACCTGCGGGCTTAAGGCTGCAAAAGAGAACCGCCGTAACCAGAACGGGAAAGTTAAAGGCAATAGAGCCGAATCTGGAGATGTTTCAGTATTTTCCGGAGCTGATCAAGAAGTTTATGTTTGCCGATCCAAAGAAGCACCCGGTTGTATATCAGTTTACTACGGCCTTCCCCACAGGACTGGCTCTTGCCCAGACTTGGAACAAGGAATTGGCGGAACAGGCAGGCGAAGCGGTAGGGGAGGAGATGAAAGCCTACGGCGTTACCTACTGGCTGGCGCCGGCGCTGAATATACACAGGAACCCGCTGTGCGGAAGGAATTTTGAGTATTTCTCAGAGGATCCGCTTCTGTCGGGCGCCTTTGCCGCCGCAATAACGAAAGGCGTACAAAAAAACAGGGGATGCTATGTGGCTATCAAACATTTCTGCTGCAATAATCAGGAGGATAACCGGAATCATACCAATGCGAATGTGGGGGAGCGGGCGCTGAGGGAGATTTACCTGAAAGGGTTTGAGATTGCGGTGAAGGAAGCGGCTCCGGGTGCTGTGATGAGCAGCTATAACAAGGTAAACGGCATGTATGTGAACAACAGCTACGATTTGCTGACGAAGGTGCTCCGGAATGAGTGGGGCTTTGAGGGGCTGGTTATGACCGACTGGTTTGCCACCGGAAAGGATGTGGGCAGCCATGTGTCTGCCATCGGAGCTGGGAATGACTTGATCATGCCGGGAAGCAGGGCGGCGGTGAAGGAGATTGTAAAGGCTGTGGAGGACGGCGCGCTTGAGGCGGAGGATGTGAAACGCTGCGCGGCCAATGTGCTGAAGGGCGTTCTGTCCTCGAGGATCTATCAGGGATACCGAAGGCTAAAGAAAGAAGATTAAATATATTTGGAAGCGGCTTTGCCGGAGCTAAGACTCCGGTGGAAGTGGATTCAGAAAAGACATGAAGGGAGAGGGATATGTTCTATATGTTGATCCCGTTTGTATTTGTGCTGTTCTGTGTTTCGGAGTATTATTTTTTATGGAAGAAAAATTCCAAGGGTGTTAAAAACCGGGTATACTCTGTAAATGGCATGCTGTTAACATACGTTTACCGGGTGTCTTATCCACCGGATTATATTGTTGAGAGGCTGCATTTTAAACGGGAAGATGACAGGCTTTTTTACCGCTTTGACGAACATACTTTAGAAATAGAATTTTTGGATCCGGAGAGAAGTTTATTACGTAATAAGGATATACCGGGGGCTCTGTTCCAATTGGAGATGGAAGAAACGAAAGAGGGCTGCATTTTATACGTAAGAAAGAAACGTGTCTGTATTTCAAATGCGGCCGGCCGGGTGAATTGCCTGATGAATACATTCTGGATAGAGAAAATATCAGCGCAGCCAGAAGAGGTAATGAGGCCATGGTATAGAATGATACAGCAAAGGATGAAATAGGGAAGTTTTAGGAGGATTCGGTTATGAGTTATGCGGATAGGGTATTTATTGCTATGTGCCGTGACATTATTGACAATGGCACAAGCACGGAAGGCGAGAAGGTACGTCCGGTATGGGAGGACGGAACCAGCGCCTATACGATTAAGAGGTTCGGCGTGGTGAATCGGTATGATTTGTCGAAGGAATTTCCGGCGCTGACCCTCCGGAGGACCGCGATTAAGAGCTGTACCGACGAGATGCTCTGGATCTGGCAGCAGAAGTCGAATAATATCCATGACCTGCATTCCGGGATCTGGGATAGCTGGGCGGATGAGAGCGGTTCCATCGGCAAGGCGTACGGCTACCAGATGGGGGTCAAGCATTCCTACAAAGAAGGCATGATGGATCAGGTGGACCGGGTGATCTATGATCTGAGGAACAATCCGTACAGCAGGCGGATTATGACGAACATGTACGTGCATCAGGATCTGCATGAGATGGCGCTGTACCCTTGCGCCTACAGCATGACCTTTAATGTGACGAAGGAAAAGGGGAGTGGTAAGCTGACGCTGAATGCTGTGTTAAACCAGCGCTCGCAGGATGTGCTTACGGCAAATAACTGGAATGTGTGCCAGTATGCGGTGCTGCTGCATATGCTGGCGCAGGTCTGTGATATGAAGGCGGGGGAGCTTGTGCATGTGATCGCGGACGCGCACATCTATGACAGGCATATTCCGCTTGTGGAAGAACTAATCAGGCGGGATCCTCTTCCGGCTCCGAAGTTCTGGCTGAATCCGGAGGTTCATGATTTTTATGAATTTACAAGGGATGATGTGAAACTGGTCGATTACGAGACTCATGAGCAGATCCGGAATATTCCGGTGGCGGTTTAGGGACAGAGGCGTGTTTCTAGCTTTTGACAGGATGAGGTGAGAAAAATATGAAATTGATTGTGGCGGCAGACAGAGAGTGGGCGATTGGAAAAAATAACCGGCTGATGTGGAGCATTCCGGCGGATATGAAGTTTTTCAGGGAGACCACGAAGGGCAATGTGGTAATTATGGGGAGGAAGACCTTAGAGAGCTTTCCCCAGAGCCAGCCGTTACCGAACCGGGTGAATATTGTGATTACTAAGAATAGGTATTACCGGGTGAAGGGCGCGGTAGTAGTTCATAGCATTGAGGAGGCAATTGCCGAGAGCGGCAGGCATGAAGGCGACGTATATGTGATCGGCGGCGAGAGCATTTACCGTTCGATGCTGCAGTATTGTGATACGGCGCTGGTGACGAAGATTGACCATTCCTTTGACGCGGATACGTATTTCCCGAATCTGGACGAAGATCCGGAGTGGGAGATGACGAAAACCAGCGAGGAGCAGACCTGTTTTGATCTGGAGTACTACTTTACGGTTTATGAACGGATCCGTTCATCATAAAGAGTCGGAGATACCAAAGCTAACATTATATTGATGTACTAGAAAAGAGAAAAGTGGAGCGTGTGTAGGGACAGATGAGGATTTTAACGATTACGGCGCAGAAGCCGAACAGTACCGGAAGCGGCGTGTATCTGACGGAGCTGGTAAAAGCATTTGCAGGAGAGGGGCACAAGCAGGCGGTGCTTGCGGGGGTCTACCGGGAAGATCAGGCGGAGTTTCCGGAAGGGGTACGGTTTTATCCGGTATATTTTAAGACAGAGGAACTGCCCTTTCCCATTGCGGGCATGTCTGATGAGATGCCTTATGAGAGTACGGTATACGGACAGATGACGGAGGAAATGACCGACCGGTTTGAGCGGGCGTTCCGGAAGGCGGTAAGGAACGCGGCAGCAGATTTTGGGCCGGAGCTTGTGATCTGCCATCATTTGTATCTGGTGACTTCCATTGTCAGGGAAGAATTGGCAGACCTTCCGGTATACGGCTTCTGCCATAATACGGATCTGCGTCAGATGAAGAAGATTCCCTTACGAAGGGAATATATCCGCAGGCAGATACCGAAACTGGACGCCATCTTTGCCCTGCATGAGGAGCAGAAAAAGGAGATCATGGCTATCTATCCGGTGAAGGAGGAGCAGATAACGGTTGCGGGAACCGGTTATAATTCGGCGATTTTCTATTGGAACCGGGAAACGGACGTTTGCAGCGCTACGGGAGAGCCCGGGATGAGGAAGGGGAAGCCTGTGCGGCTGATCTATGCGGGAAAAATTGCAGAAAAAAAGGGGGTGGCAAGCCTCTTAAAGAGTTTATCCTTTCTGCCTTGGAAAGCTTCCGAACTGGAAGTATATCTGGCAGGAGGAGCCGGCAGCAGGGAAGAATATAACCAGATCCAAGGGCTGGCTAGGCATTGTGGGTATCCGGTTCGGTTTTTGGGGAAGCTGTCCCAGAAGGAACTTGCAAAGGAATATAACAAGAGCGATATCTTTGTGCTCCCTTCCTTTAGCGAGGGACTGCCCCTGACAGTTATGGAGGCCATGGCCTGCGGCTGCAAGGTGATCGTAACGGATCTTCCGGGGATCCGGCCGTGGATAGAGGAAAATGTGGCGCATGCGCCGGTTTTCTTTGTGGCGCCGCCAAAGATGCATCATACAGACGAGCCGGAACCGGAGAGCCTTAAGACCTTTGAAAGGGAGCTGGCCGGAACTATTGAAGCGTGTGCGGACACGCCTTACCCGGGCTATCCGGATCTTGCGAAGGTATCATGGGGAAATATCTGCAGGCTGGTGCATTGCCGCAAGGACTTGGATAAGACGAAACATCGTTGAAAAATTGTATATTCTATAATGCGAAAACGGCAGATTTGGAATCGGATTCTAAATCTGCCATTATCATTAAGAAGAAAAATAGACAGACCGTGCAACGTTACTTCTAAAATGATTTATATTTTTGTGATTTACGTTCCTGAATTATTTTATGAATCTCCAGCCCTTTGCTATTATAGTAATCCATGCGCTCTTGAGGGTTCAGATTTTTTGTCTGATGATAATTATATTCTCTGAGTTTGTGAATATCTTCGATAGTAAAATTAGGGCTTAAAATTGGTTTTTCCATAATCATTCCTCACTTTCTAACAGTACGGATGGATTTAAGATCTCAATTGGTTTATGTCCTTTTAGATTGGTAATTGCCCGTACTCCCCGAATAGTTTTAATATTTACGATATGCTTAAAATTCCATGATATGATGCAATCACATTCACTAATGATGGCAGCGGCAATGTGCTGGCAGTCTTCCAACTCTTCAAGTGTTACAGTGGAAAGATATACTTCATATCTGTTGGAGCAAAACATTTCCCAGAGCTGTCTCGTATCTGCCATTTTTTCAGGGACATCTTCTTAAAGTAAATGGCTGATAACAGAAGTATCCAGATAAACTTTTAATTTTCCTATGGTAATCACCTCCAATGGAACTTCTTTATATTTAGAGTATACAAAAAAAGGCTCCTAAAAACAATGGAAAATAATGATTTTAGGATACATGGCTTATCAATGCCGTATCTCGCGAAAAGAGTAAAATTAGACGGTTGACAACCAAGCGGCCTATCCTCTATAATAGTAACAATCTTATTATTTCAGACAAATGCGGTGATGAGGAGGAGTACATAGGCAGCCCGAAGCAAAGAGAGAAGATGGAGGGTGCGAATCTTCGAGAGGGTCTTATGGAAGTAGCCTCTGAGCGGTGAACCGAACGCGGCGGTGTATCCGGGAAAGGGATGCCATTCCGTTAGTAGATTTCAACGTGGTTCCTACGTTACAGGGAAGCAGCATTGGGGAAAGGCAGTATGGATCTGACGGTCGAAGCCTCGTGCTGGCAGAGTGTGGAGAGGAGTCTCCGAAGTTAGGTGGTAACACGGATATCATATTCGCCCTAAGCGTTTTGCTTAGGGCGTTTTTAAATGTGCAAGCCCTATGCGGAGAAAGCAGCCGTTTAAGGTGGCGCATGGGGACGCGGCGAAGAGGAATCTTCTCTGTAGGATTGCCTGTATATCCGCGTATGCGGCAGGAATTGCTGCTATGAACGGCCCCCCCTAGGCCGTAAATAGAAATGAACAGAGATAAGAAAGAAAAGGAGGCAGATATATATGAGGAAGATCAGCGGAAATAAGCTGCTTGTTAAGGCGCTTAGGGAAGAGGGTGTGGATACGTTATTCGGCTATCCGGGAGCCTGTACCATTGATATCAGCGACGAGCTGTATAAGCAGGATTACACAAGAGTGATCCTGCCGAGGCAGGAGGTGGCGCTGGTGCATGAGGCGGACGCCTATGCAAGATCTACAGGAAAGACCGGCGTGTGTCTGGTAACCAGCGGTCCGGGAGCAACCAATCTGGTGACCGGGCTTGCAACGGCTTACTATGACAGCGTGCCTCTGGTATGCTTTACCGGACAGGTGGCGAGGCATCTGATCGGAAACGATGCATTTCAGGAGGTAGATATCGTAGGGATTACCAGAAGCATTACGAAATACGGGGTAACCGTGCGGGAAAGAAAGGATCTGGGCCGGATCGTAAAGGAAGCTTTTTACATTGCCAGAACCGGAAGGCCGGGACCGGTGCTGATCGACCTTCCCAAGGATGTGATGGCGGAGCTTGGAGATGCGGAGTATCCTTCCGAGGTTAATATCAGGGGCTACAAACCGAATACTATCGCTCATGTGGGGCAGCTAAAGCGCGCGATTAAGATGCTGAATAAGGCAAAACGGCCGCTGTTTTTGATCGGCGGCGGCGTAAATATCGCGAATGCCAGAGAAGAATTTACCGAGCTGGTAAGAATTACGAATGTACCGGTGGTAACGACCATCATGGGGCGCGGGGCGATCGCCACAAACCATCCGCTGTATATCGGTAATCTGGGTATGCACGGAGCTTATGCCTGCAATATGGCGGTGAGCGAATGTGATATTTTATTTTCAATCGGAACCAGATTTAATGACCGGATTACGGGCAAACTTCATTCCTTTGCTCCGAAAGCGAAGATTATCCATATCGATATCGATACCGCGGCTATTTCCAAAAATGTACAGGTGGATGTGCCGATTGTTGCCGATGCAAGGGATGCGATTACCCGGATGCTGGAGTATGTGGAGCCTCTGAATACGGAAAAATGGATGAGCCGGATTCAGGAATGGAAGGAGGAACATCCGCTTGCCATGCGGGAAAAGCCGGTTATGACGCCGAAAGATGTCATTGATACCATCAATCAGCTTTTTGACGATGCGGTGATTGTTACGGATGTGGGCCAGCATCAAATGTTTGTGTCGCAGTTTGCGGAGATTACGCAAAAGAAAAAGCTTCTGATGTCCGGGGGCTTAGGAACCATGGGCTACGGCCTGCCGGGTGCGATCGGGGCGAAGCTTGGGAATCCGGATATTCCGGTTATCTCCATTTCCGGCGACGGCGGCATGCAGATGAATATTCAGGAGCTGGCGACGGCTGTGTTAGAGGAACTGCCGATCATTTCCTGCATTTTTAATAACAATAATCTGGGAATGGTGCGCCAGTGGCAGAAGCTGTTTTATGGGAAACGGTATTCCATGACCTGCCTCCATTCCGGCGCGGCCTGCCGGGGGAAATGCGGAGAGGTGGAATGTCCGCCCTATACGCCTGACTTTATCAAGTTAGCGGAGAGTTACGGCGCCAAGGGAATCCGGATTACGAAAAAGGAAGAGATTGAACCGGCTTTCCGGGAGGCTATGGCAAGCGTTAAGACGCCGTACATCTTGGAATTTGAGATTGATCCGGAGGATCTGGTGTACCCGATGATCGAGCCGGGCGGAACTTTACAGGAACTGATCATGGACTGCTAGAAGGGAGTGTATAAGATGAATCATAATGGTATGAAAAAGAGATGGATTTCCCTATATGTGGAAAATCAAGTGGGCGTGCTCTCCAAAATTTCCGGCTTGTTTTCCGGAAAGTCTTATAATCTGGACAGCCTGACGGTGGGAACTACGGAAGATCCCACGGTTTCAAGGATGACCATAGCGACGGTCAGCGACGACGAGACCTTTGAGCAGATCAAAAAGCAGTTAAACCGTCTGGTAGAGGTGATCAAGGTCATTGATTTTACCGATGTGTTTGTGCGGATGAAGGAGATCATGTATGTGAAGGTGAAGAGGTGCAGCGCGTCGGATAAGACGGAGCTGTTCCAGATCGCGGAGACCTTTAAGGCAAAGGTGATCGATTACGGAAGGGACAGCCTGCTGCTGGAATTTGTGCAGACAGCCACCAAGAACGACGCGGTGGTGAAGCTGATGAAGGAAGAATTCAAAAGCATCGAGGTGGTGCGAGGGGGAAGCGTGGGGATCGAGTCCATCAGTTTTATGGAGCGGTAAAATAGATTCTCTGTGAGGCTGGAAGCCGTCTGCCGGAAACAGCGCGCTTACCTGCACAGCGCTGGGCAACACTCCAGTGAACTAACCGCTAACTTCGACTAGAATGCGCAGGAATGCCTGCGCATCCAAGTCTTCATAAGCGGTGGATTTCACTTCCGTTAAAAGCGCCCTTTTATGCGCCGTGCAGGTAAGCGCGCTGTTTCCGGCAGACGGCTTCCAGCCGCAGAGTTAGAGATTTTTTAGATAAGTAAAGAAATGCGGGTATCCCTGAGGGGCGGCCTGCATTTTTTCTGTATGTATATTAAGTTTCCGGAAGATTCGTCTGCGCTGCGGCGCGGTATTCTCCGGGGGTACGGCCTGTCAGCAGCTTGAATTGTTTGGAAAAGTAACTGGGGCTTTGGAATCCGCAGCTTAGGGCGATCTCTGTTATTGGAGATGCGGTACTGGTAAGGAGCCCGGCGGCGGTAAAGATTCGGCGTCTCTGCACGAATTCCATGGGTCTGTAATGGAGATACCGATGAAAAATGCGCTGACACTCCCTTGGGCAGACACTGGCGGCGTCTGCGATGTCTTTTACAGTCATGGGGCCGCCAAGATTCCCGTCAATATATGCCAGCATCTGCTTTACCCGCAGTTCCGGTATGGCGGCCATGTCCCGGGGCGGCAGGAGAAGGCTCCTGTCTTTGATAAAAAGAAGGATCTCTGACAGCGCGTTTCGGACTTTAAATTCATAGCCCGGTTTCTCGTCTTTACAGGCGGCAAAGGCGCGGCCAAATTGATGGAAATAGGGCGCATCTTCCGGCAACCCACTGAATTTCAAAAAGGAAGGCCCAGTTTCTAAGACTGGCCGGACGTAAGAAACGTCAAATACGCTTCCCGAAGCGCCGCCCACGATGGAGGAATCAAAGACAAAGGAGCGGAATATACAGGGAGAAGCGGCAGTTCCCGTGAAGGAGTGGAGCACACCGGTATTGATAAAATATCCGTCTCCGGCATCCGCGCTGCAGACCTGTCCGTCGATCTGGAGTTTGGCGCTTCCTTCCAGCAGGAGAAAGATCTCTAACTCCCTATGCCAGTGGGCAGGAATACAGTCGGCTACATATTGGTGAATATCTCCGTGGTTGGCAGTAAGGTTGAACAGCCGGGTGTTCTGTTCCTGAAGTTCTTTGCCGTCCCGGTCAATTTGGATAAAATTGGGGTTTCTGATCATAAGATCCCTTCTTTGTCGTTTTTCTTATAGTATACGCCGCTTTTTTGAAAGCGGCAATGAGAAATTTACGATACAATAAAATTCAGAAGGGCGGTATCATGATGCAGAAAATAGGAAAAGCACGCATGCTGGATATGACGGCAGGAAGCCCCGCGGGGCTGCTTCTTAAGTTTTCCCTGCCGTTGTTTTTGGGGAATCTCTTACAGCAGTTCTATAATCTGGCGGACACGTTTATTGCGGGACATATGCTGGGAGATCAGGCTCTGGCGGAGATTGGGGCTACCACGGCTCTATATGGGCTTATCATTAATTTTGCCATCGGCTTGACAAATGGATTTGCCCTGACGGTCAGCCAGAATTTCGGCGCCGGGAACCAGAAGGGGATGAAGGATGCGGCCTGCTGGATGGTATGCCTTTCTGCGGTTTCTGGAATTGTTCTTACAGTCGGGTTTCTTCTAGTCAGGAACGAACTTCCGGCTCTGCTCCAGATACCGGAGGAAACGGCGGAGGGAGCGTTATGTTATCTTACTGTCCTGCTGGCGGGAGTTCCGCTGACGATGGCGTACAATCTGGAGGCCAGTCTTTTGAGGGCAGTTGGAAACAGCGTTACTCCGTTGCTGTTTCTTCTGTTCAGCAGCGGGCTGAATATTATGCTGGATATCTGGTTTATGGGGCCGCTTGGCATGGGCGTGCAGGGCGCGGCGGCCGCTACGGCGCTGGCGCAGGGGATTCAGCGCCGGATTGCGCCGCTTCTTTGCAGCGGATTTGAGCTTGCAGGGAAGGTGGTATTTGCTGTGTGGGCGGTTCCCAAGTGGGGATATCCGGCGGTATGCGTATGCGAACCGGTAACATGGGTGGTTTGCTTTCTGTTCATTTCCGGCGCGGTATTTCTATGCCGGGAAGAGTTCCGGGATGAGGAAAGGACAGAGCCGGCGGGAGATTGGAAGAGCCTTTGCATGAAGGGAGAGCAATGATATGGATAAAAATGAAAAGTGGCTGGAGTGGGCCGTTAGGCTGCAGAGTATCGCTCAGGCGGGCATTGCGTATTGCGATAATAAATATGAGCTGGAACGATACGAAGAAATTCGGGAGATTGCAGCAGAAATGCTGAGCTATCAAACAGAGATTCCGGTGGAAAAGATAAAAGGGCTGTTCTGCAGTGAAACAGGATATCAGACGCCGAAAATAGATACCCGGGCTGCGATTTTCAAGGAGGATAAGATTCTTCTTGTGAAGGAAAATAACGGTACATGGTCGCTGCCGGGAGGCTGGGTGGATGTGGATGTATCCGTAAAGGAAAATACGATCAAAGAAGTAAAAGAAGAAGCCGGCCTCGACGTTACGGTAGATTTGGTGATCGCCGTACAGGATAGGGAGAAGCATAATCTTCCTGTCTATGCATGGAAGGTCTGTAAAATATTTATGCTCTGTTCGGTAACAGGAGGAGCGTTCGAAGAGAATCTTGAGACTGTTGAAAGCAGATATTTCAGCTATGGGGAGCTTCCGGCACTGGCTGAGGAGAAGAATAACAGAGAGCAGATCAGGATGTGTTTTGAAGCATATCACACTCCGGGGTGGAAAACTTTTATCGATTAGCCATTGATACTGCTCATACAGTATTTTGCATTTATTGCAAAGTATGTAAGAATGTGATTCAGGTGTGAGCAATAACAATCATTTTAGAATGGAGCTGAAAAAATAGAGCGCGCTCTTGATTTTGATTTATGAACGTATTATAATAGGCTCATATTGAACAGATGGCAGAGAATAAAGGAGTGAACAATCATGGAAAAGAAAAATATTGACTGGTCTAACATTGGATTTGGTTATATGGAAACCGATAAAAGGTATGTGGCTTATTATAAAGACGGCGCGTGGAGCGAGGGCGCCCTTACAGAGGATGCTAATATTACCATGAACGAGTGTGCATGTGTGCTGCAGTACGCGCAGACATGCTTTGAGGGATTAAAAGCATATACGACAGAAAAGGGAGACATCGTAACCTTCCGTCCGGACCTGAACGCGGAGAGAATGATTGATACGGCGAAACGTCTGGAAATGCCGCCGGTATCCAAGGAGCAGTTCCTAGAAGCGGTGAGACAGGTAGTGGAGGCCAATGCGGCTTTTGTGCCGCCTTACGGTTCCGGCGCGACCTTATATCTGCGTCCCTATATGTTTGGAAGTAATTCCGTGATTGGCGTGAAACCGGCGGACGAGTATCAGTTCCGTCTGTTCTGTACGCCGGTAGGGCCGTATTTCAAGGGCGGCGCGAAGCCGATTACTATCCGTGTCTGTGATTTTGACCGTGCGGCTCCCCATGGAACCGGACATGTGAAGGCGGGGCTTAACTATGCCATGAGCCTCCATGCGATTGTGGACGCCCACAATCAGGGATATGACGAGAATATGTATCTGGACGCGGCAACCAGAACCAAGGTAGAGGAAACGGGCGGCGCGAACTTCCTGTTTGTGACAAAGGACGGCAAGGTGGTAACGCCGAAGTCGGATACGATCCTTCCGTCGATCACCAGACGGTCCCTGATGCATGTAGCGAAGGAGTATCTGGGGCTTGAGGTAGAGGAGCGAGAGGTACTGTTAAGCGAGGTTTCCGAGTTTGCAGAGTGCGGCCTGTGCGGAACGGCGGCGGTTATTTCACCGGTGGGCAAGATCGTAGACCATGGCAGGGAGATCTGCTTCCCAAGCGGAATGGACGAGATGGGGCCTGTGACGAAGAAGCTGTATGATACGCTGACAGGCATTCAGATGGGCAGGATTGACGCGCCGGAGGGCTGGATCTATAAGATCTGCTAGTACGAATGTAATGGTTTTTACCGATTTTTGCGTGAATCCGGAACGGTTCGCCTGACGGAAACTATTATAAATAAGAGCAGAAATGTCAAAGGAAGCGGTCGGAATATGCAGGCAGGACAGGTGGATTTTGGAAGCGAGCGTGTACATCATAATATTCTGTCGGTAGCTGCGCCTATGATGGCGGCGCAGCTTCTGAACCTTCTTTATAATATTATTGACCGTATCTATATCGGTAAGATTCCCGGGGAGGGCACGATTGCCCTTGCCGGGCTAGGTTTATGTTTTCCGGTTGTCACGATGGTCATAGCGTTCGCCAATCTTTTTGGGGCTGGAGGCGCTCCCCTCTGCTCGATCGCAAGGGGAAAGAAAGAGACCAGAAAAGCGCAGGATATTATGAGCAATGCATTTTTTATGCTGGTTATCACAGGGATCATCCTGACGATAGCCGGTATTCTTTTTCACAGACCTCTTCTCTATCTTTTTGGCGCAAGCGACGCCACATATTTTTACGCATCCGGCTATATGGCGGTCTATGTATTTCCGGAGTTTTTTATACGGATTTTCAACCACAATGCAGAATTAATCCGGGCGGCGGTGCCGTCCATGCATCTCTATTTCTTTGGATTCTTTATGATGGCCTTCCAGTTTGCGGGACAGATCGTGTTCAAATCCCTCAATAAAGCAAAACAGGCCATTTTCTTTTCCCTGCTCCGTAAGGCGGTGATCGTGGTGCCGTTAACGCTGATTCTTCCAAGAATCGGCGGCCTTGGGGTTATGGGAGTGTTTCTTGCCGAGCCGGTCTCGAACTTTATTGGAGGGCTTGCCTGCTATGTCACGATGAGGAAGACGATATTGGCAAAGCTACCGTAAGAAATAAATATTGTCTTTGAAACAGCGGCGCATTATGTTAAAATTGATAATATCCAGAATGAGGAGTGGAGGCGCTGCGGGAGCGCATGGAAGGAGAGCTATGAGATATCAGGATAAATGGCTTCTTTTAGAAGCGGAAGATGATATTGACGAGGTAGAACACAGACAGCCGACAGAAGAGTTCTTATTTTATCAGGCCGTGACTAACGGAAATGTGGAGGAAGTGAAAAAGAACTGCGAGCAGGAACGTTTTTTGGACAGCGACGGGGTAGGGGTGCTTTCCCGGAATCCCGTTACAAATTTAAAGTATCATTTTGTGATTACAACGGCGATGATTACAAGATTATGCAAGCAGAAGGGGATGGAGCTTGAGCAGGCGTTTCGGATGAGCGATTTCTATATTCAGAGGCTGGATGATATCCATACGCTTCAAGGCGTGCAGAAGCTTCATGATGAGATGGTTCTGGATTATACGGAAAAGATGCGCAGGATTTATAAAAATAATTCGAATTCGAAGCATATCAGCGCCTGCAAGGATTACATATATTCCCACTTGAAAGAGCGGATTACGATAGAGGATCTGGCGGATGAGCTGGGAGTATCGGCAAGCTATCTTTCAAGGCTTTTCAAGAAAGAGACTGGTGATTCCGTCAGCGCTTATATCCGGCGGCAGAAGATCGAGATGGCTAAAAATTTACTGCAGTATAGCGATTATTCCATGATTGATATTGCAAACCGACTGTCCTTTTCCTCCCAGAGCCATTTTATACAGCAGTTTCGGGAGTATGAAGGCATGACACCGAAGAAATACCGGGATCTGAACCATGCGATTCAGTGGGACATAGAGACGGAGGCATGATAGTTTGAAAATATAGCATTTGAAAGGGCTGCCGGGGAATCCCCGGCGGCCCTTTGCCTGTAAAATATCCGCCTGCGCCTGCCCGGAACAGCGCAGGCAGCATATTATTCAGCGGCAGCCGTCCTGTCATAGGATCAGGAGGATTTCATTCGTGTCCTCAAGAAGGTCAGCCGGAATGTAATTGCGGTCAAGCTCCCTGTCGTTTAAGGTAAATTTGCTGCATCCGTTCTCCTTGCCGTCTGGATTGTCGATCCTGATATGCAGATGTTTTCCGCGGAAATCTTTTTCTATTTCTAAGTGCTCCCAGTCCCTTGGAATCGATGGAGAGATGGCGATGCCGTCCAGATCGGGCCGCAGGCCCAGGATTCCTTCTACACAGCCTGCCATCATGGTAGAGGCGGTGCCGGTGAGCCAGTGGACATGGGAGCGTCCCGGATGTTTGCTGGCGGTTCCTTCTGTAAATTGTCCGTAGCAATAGGGCTCTAAACGGCGGAGTTCGGCTTTCTCGTTCCATGCGGCGGGAGCATTTTCCATGAAGTAGGTAAATGCACGGCCGCCGTGCCCTAAAAGGGCCTCCGCGAGAACCAGCCATCCTTGGGATTGGGAGAAGATGCCGGCATTTTCCTTGGTTCCCTGATTATAGATGACGGCAAGGGCGCCGTCAAAGGCATGGGAATGATAGGGCGGATTCATAAGGAGGGCGCCGTAGGGCGTGTTTAGTTCCTGATATACATTCGCAAGCGCTGTCTCAGCCTGAGAGGCGTCCGCCAATCCGCTGATGACCGACCAACTCTGGGGATTCAGCCAAAGACTGGCTTCCGGGTCGTCTGCCGCGCCGATCCGTTCTCCGGCTTCTGTATACCCACGGATGAAACGATCCTGATCCCAGCATATATTCTGGATGATTTCCCCGGTTTCTTTCTGTTTTTTCTTTAGATATTCTATGTAATCCGTGTCCTTTTTGTATTCGGCAAATCGCAGTAAAACCGTCATTGCATAGTAGAACTGCAGGGCAACAAAGGAGGATTCCCCATTTGCGCCCAGACGCAGGCAGTCGTTCCAGTCTGCGTAAAGCCCGGCGGGCATACCGTGGGGGCCGAGATGGTCAAGAGAGAACATAACCGCGCGTTTCAGGTGTTCATAGACGCTGGCTTTGTCTTTATCCGCAAAGGGAATCACCTCGTCAAGGAACCCGGTATTTCCGGTTTCAGCAATATATTTGTAAACCGTCGGGAAGAGCCACAGCGCGTCGTCGGCTCGGTAAGCCGGGTGGCCGGTTTCCTGGCGGTAGGAGGCGTCGTCCGGCGTATTTTCATGTCCCGGGTTGTGGGTGAATTTTACCAGAGGAAGGCCGCCGCCGCCGCTGACTTGGGCGGAGAGCATAAAGCGGATCTTATCCGCCGCCATTTCCGGGGCAAGGTGGATGACCCCCTGAATATCCTGTACGGTGTCCCGGTATCCATAGCCGTTTCTCAGGCCGCAGTAAATGAAGGAAGCGGCCCGGGACCAGATGAAGGTCATAAAGCAGTTATACGCATTCCACGTATTCAGCATGGTGTTAAATTCCGGGCTTGGTGTGGAAACCTTCAGGCGGTCCAGTTTGTCAGACCAGTAGTTTTTCAGATTCTGAAGCTCTCTCGTAACTGCCGCAGCCGGGTCTGCATATGTATCAATGAGAGCGGCGGCTTCGCTGCTTGCTCCTGCTCCAAGGAGGAATAGGACGGTTTTGGTCTCTCCCGGCTTCAGTGTAACGGCGCAGGAGAGGGCGCCGCAGGAATTTTCATTGTAGCTGGTGACGTTCCCAAGATTCCCGGACAGGACGCCTATAGGATTTCCATAGCTATGATATTTACCAAGGAACTGTTCCCGGTCCCCGCAGTAAGAGGAGACCGTCTCCCCGGCAAGGACGAAGAAACGCTCGGTTACATTCTTTTCATCTACTTTTTCATCCTCCGGCAGGGCGTCCAGATTCCCATGGATCTGCTGGATGATGCGGTTTTTATCAAAAAGGGTTCTGGTAATAAACAGAGAATACTGTAAATTCACCTGATCCTGCTCATAATTGCTGTGGTTAGTAAATTCTGCGTAGCCGGTTAAGGTAAGGTTCCTGGGGGCTGCGGACTGGTTTGTCACAGAAAGCGCCCACACCTCATAGGTTTTCCCAAGAGGCACATAATAAGATGCCTCCGAATGGATACCGCTGTAACCGGCGGTCATTTTGGTGTAGCCCATGCCGTGCCTGCAGGTACACGTATAGCTGTTAAGGTCTTTTCCTACCGGCTGCCATGAGGCGGACCAGTAGTCTTTGGAATCATTATCCCGGATGTAGAGGTAACGGCCCGGCTGGTCAAAGCTGTTGAAAATATAGCGGAGGATTCGTCCGTTTGCACCGGACTTTGCAAAGCTGTATCCTCCTGCATTATTAGAAATGATTGCGCCGTATTCCGGGGAACCCAGATAATTTACCCATGGCGCAGGGGTATCCGGACGTTCTATGACATATTCCCGGTTTGCATCGTCAAAATATCCATATTTCATATTAGTTTTTTATCCTTTCCATAGTTGATTGTAAATGAGGGGCGGTTTGGAAACATCATACCAATTCTACCGCAATGGTGTGCGCGCCGTCTGACAGTGAGGTAAGCTTTTTTCTGGGAAGTTTGATAAATTCCTCTCCAGCTCCCGCAAGTTCTGTCCCATCGCACCGGGCGGAGCCGATACGGTAGGTTCCGTAATCTTTGCCTTTTGTGTTTCTATATGTAATGAGGAAGTTCTTATCCGCAAAGGGGACGGCGATAGAGGCTGTCTGCGCTTCATCAAACTGGCAGGCCAGAAGCTTAGGATACAGAACCAGATCGCCTGCTTCTCCCCGGACGCCAAACACCTCTGTGATCATGGTCAGCATATACCAGCTTGCCGCGCCGGTCAGGTACTGATACATCCCCCGCCCGTCTAGGCGGAAATATTCCGGGATTCCGGGATAGATGCGGCTGGTCTCAAAATCAAGGGCCGTATCGGCAAGGGTTTTTAGGGCTTTCCAGCCTTCCCGCACAAATCCCCGGCGGTACAGGGCGTTGGCATACATTACCGTCATATGGGAGAATACGGCTCCGTTTTCTTTTTCGCCATAGGCAAATCCAAACATACGGCCCATATCGAATTTCAGTTCGTGAAAATCCGTATTCAGCCGGTAGCCGCCGGTTTCCTTGTGATATAGGTAGCGGTCGGCTGCCACCATTATTTTTTTGATGTGGTCATCTTTGGCGGTTCCGCTCATAATAGCGAATACCTGCCCAGTCAGCATCATCCGTACATGGCCATTGTGAAAGCCTTCAACAGCGCGGCCGTGATTATCATAATAGCTGTTAAACCATCCTTCGCTGCTGCCGGCCTCAATCCATTCCTGAGTTCTGATATGATCCATAAGCCAGTCTGCTTTCCGGGTCAGATTTTCGGCAAGCTTTGAAAGGGAGAGCTTTATGTGTCTGCCGCTGACCGTATGCCTGCACCGGCTGGCGTATTCTTCGAGGATGTTTTTCTTTCTTCCGATATCGGAAAAGCTGTCCGTATCATGCTCCAGCAGGATGGCGGTTTCCTCCAGAAATTCAGCCTCGGGAGCGCAGGAGCGGGCCTCAAGAAGCCGGAGCATTGCGGCAAGTTCAAGGAGGCCGCCCGCGTAGGCGCAGGTGAAGGCAACGCTTTCCCCCTGCTCGGAAGCCATATCCAGAGCGTCGTTCCAGTCGGCACCCCGGAGCCGGTAAATATTATGGTCCCCGACCTCGTAAAAGGCGGTAAGCTGCTGGAGAAGCAGATGTTCTAAGATTGTTCCGGTATAGACTGCGTCAGTTTCCGTAAGCTGCCGGTTACCCTGCACCGGATTCCATAGCTCGTCGTTTTTTGTTCCGCGCATGGACTGCGCGTCCTTAAAATAAGAAACCTGCTTAGTTAGGATCTCGATATCCCCCGTCTGGTCAATATAGAGCTTGGTAGTGATCAGCGGCCAGAAGGCATGGTCCATCCACACCCGGGCGATTCCATTTCGGTCGGCAATGAAATTGCCGTCGCCGTCCCCGATGATGGTGGCGTTGGTTCCGTCTATACGGACGCCTCCGTAATTCATAGCGATCATTTGCCCGACTTTGCCGGGATCCAATAAGAGCAGGGACAGGCAGTCCTGCCACAGATCCCTCCATCCCCTGCCGCCTCGGCCGTAGTCATGGTGGGGGAGGAAGGAGCAGCCGAATAACCGGCGCAGGAAGGGCTGGAAGCAGACCCATTTCATCAGCCGGTCAAAATCCGGTTTCCCGGTATGGATGCTGGCGGCAACTTGATTCTGCCAGTAGGACTTAGTGGATTCAAAGGCCTGCCGTACCTTGCCTGCAGTATTGTATTTTTCAAAAATGCCGGAAACAGCTTTTCCGTTGCATTCTGTGCCGAGAAGGACAATATAGTCTGTTTTTTCGCCGGGAGCAAGGGAAACCGGTGGAAATCGGAAGGCTCCCATGGCTTCTTTTCCGGCGGCGCTCTGAAAGGCCGGGACTCCGGGGCGTTGTTCGTATACAGCCCGGGGATGGGTGAAGGTTCCGCCTTCTCCCAGAAAGTCCTCTACCGTAGGATAAAAGCTTTCCGGCGGCTGGCCGTCCCCCATGCAGCCCATTACATAATAGATCTGTTTATTGGGCCGGTGTCCCTTTTCGTCAAAAGACATGGTGGGGCAGACATACACTCCGTTTTTATCTGTGCTGATCCGGTGGAGCATGGAAGTCACGTTCCTGTGGTCCCGGATGTTGTCGGCGCTGCGTCCGTAAATGGGGATCGCTGCAAAGGCGGTTAATTCCTGTATATTCTCTGATTGATTTTTCACGGTTACATACAAAATTTCCACATTATCGTCCTTTGGGATAAAAGAAGTAACAGCGGTGGTAATAGGATAGATTTTGGATGACCGTTTCAGGGTCTGCCACATAAATCCTGCTGTCAGTTCGCTCTCATCCTGCTTTTCTGAAAATTCTGCGGCTTCCTGTTCTGCGGAGGAGCCGGCGGCCGAATATGCATCCATTCCGTCTGCGCTTAGCCAGAAGTTGCGGGTGGAACGGCTGCTGTGCAGGTTTTCAGAGCTTACCGGTTCCAATAAGAAGGTTTCCTGATCGATTTTCGCATCGCCGCCCAGATTCGGCGTGACCGCGCTTTTTAATCCGGCCTCCGAGGCAAGAGGAAAATATAGATAGCTTGTATGTTCCGGCTGCTTCAAAAGAAAGCTGCCGTGTTCGTCAATAAATGTTATATGGTTCAATGACGTACTCCTTTCTACTTTTTTATATAGTAGACATCATAGAAGAAATCCCATAGGAAGAAAATAAGAAACGTGTGAAAAATATCAGAATCATGACCTAATATATCAGCTTTCGGCTGGTTATAGAGGCTGGCCAGCCAAAAATGTGTCATGGATTTGATATTTTTGTAAAATCTATAGTATATCCAAAAAAAATATTTGGATATAATGCGTGTAACAAAAGCGAAAGCGTATGTTTCGCAGAATATATAGAAGGAGGATTTTTCAAAATGAAAAAGAGAGTAGTTAGTATGTTACTCATTGCGGCAATGGCGGCAGGCATGGCGGCGGGCTGTGGGAAATCATCGGATTCCGGTTCTGGAGATTCCGGTTCTGGAGGAGCAGCGGACGGCGAAGAGGGAAAGGTTATCAATATTTACAGTTGGAACGATGAATTTCGTGAGCGCGTGGAGGCGGTTTATCCGGAAGTAAAGGAGACGTCTTCCGATGGAACGGTGACTACCTTAAACGACGGCACGGAGATCCACTGGATCATTAATCCAAATCAGGACGGCGTATACCAGCAGAAGCTGGACGAGGCTCTGATGAAGCAGGCGGACGCGGCCGCAGATGATAAGGTAGATATTTTCCTGTCAGAAACGGACTATGTAAATAAATACACAGATAAGGATGCAGACGCGGCAATGCCTCTTACGGATCTGGGAATTGACCCGGATAAGGAGCTGGCAGATCAGTATGAATTTACCAAGGTAACGGCTTCTGATGTGGACGGCGTCCAGAGGGGTTCTACATGGCAGTGCTGCCCGGGACTTCTGGTATACCGCCGGGATATTGCCAAAGAGGTATTCGGGACAGACGATCCGGAGGAGATCGGACAGAAGGTGAAGGATTGGGATACGATGAAGACGACTGCGGCAGAATTGAAGGCGAAAGGCTACTATACCTTTTCTTCTTATGCGGATACTTTCCGTCTCTATGGTAACAGCATCAGCGAGTCATGGGTAAGCCCCGGCGAGACAACCATTAAGGTTGACCAGAAGATTATGGACTGGGTCAATGATTCCAAAGAATGGCTGGATGCAGAATATCTGGATAAGAATGTTAAGGGACAGTGGAACGATGACTGGAATAAGGCTATGGGTTCTGCGTCTAAGGTTTTTGCCTTCCTGTTCCCGGCATGGGGCATTGATTTTACCTTAGAGCCGAACTGGGACGGCGACGACGGCGTATGGGGCGTTACCAATCCTCCGCAGGAATACAACTGGGGCGGTTCCTATGTCCATGCATGTACCGGAACGGATAATGCGGAGCATGTAAAGGATATTATCCTTGCGGTAACGGTAGATAAAGACAATCTGCTGAAGATTTCCAAGGAGTATTCTGATTTCACGAATACGGTAAGCGGCATGCAGGCGGCGGCAAAGGATGATTCCTTCGCGTCAGAGTTCCTTGGCGGACAGAATGCATTTACATATTTTGCGCCGGTTGCAGAGAACATTGAAATTGCGCCGCTATCTGCTTATGATCAGGGATGTGTGGAGCTGATCCAGAATTCCTTCAGCGATTACTTACAGGGTAAAGTTGACTACGATAAGGCAAAGAGCAACTTTGAGACGGCGATTATAGAGCGTTATCCGGATATTACCGAGGTTCAGTGGCCAGAGTAAAAGAGGAACTATCTGCGGGGCGGCAATTCCCGCCCCGCAGGATACCTGAGTAAGAAAGGAATGACAGTTTATGAAGCAGAAAAATAAAAAAGTAGATTATTCAAAATGGGGATACCTTTTTATCCTTCCATTTTTTATCAGTTTTTTCATTTTTTCTTTTATTCCTTTAATAGATACCATCCGGTACAGTTTTTTTGAATATTACCGTTCGGGAATTAAAGAAATCGGGCCTAACTTTGTGGGAATGGCCAACTATATCAGCCTTCTTGGCTCGGATATGCTGAAGTATGCGGCAAACACTATGATTCTGTGGATTATAGGATTTATCCCCCAGATTGTCATAGCTCTGGTGCTTGCGGAGTGGTTTGTAGACGCGCGTTTAAAGATCCATGGAACACAGTTTTTTAAGGTGGTTATCTACCTGCCGAACCTGATTATGGCGTCTGCGTTTGCCATGTTATTTTTTACTATGTTCTCGACCAATGGCCCGGTAAACGGGATCCTGATGTCTATAGGACTGATCAGCAAGCCCATTGACTTCCTTGGCTCCGTTCTGGGAACCCGGTCTCTGGTTGGGTTCATGAACTTCCTGATGTGGTTTGGAAATTCAACGATTATGCTGATGGCGGCGATCATGGGTATCAGCCCTGACATCTTCGAGGCGTCGGAGCTGGACGGCTGCAACAGCTTCCAGAGATTTTTCTATATTACGCTTCCGCAGATACGGCCAATTCTTGCGTACACATTGATTACGGCAATCATAGGCGGCCTGCAGATGTTTGACGTTCCGCAGATCCTGACAAACGGACAGGGAAGCCCGGACCGTACGTCCATGACGCTGATCATGTTCCTGAACAGCCATCTAAAGAGCCGGAATTACGGTATGGCCGGCGCCTTGTCGGTATACCTGTTTATTGTCAGCGGTATCCTGTGCTTCTTTGTATACCGGATGACCATGAACGACGACCCGGACGGCTCAAAGGCTGCTGCTAAGAAGGCAAAGAAACTGGCGAAAAAAGAAGGAAGGAGATAGAGGTATGAAATCAAAACAGCCAAATCATTTGCGGAGTATAGTTGCACATGTCGTATTGGTTATCCTGTCATTTATGTGCCTATTTTTCTTCTATATTCTGATTGTCAATGCAACAAGATCGCATTCGGATCTGCAGAAGGGGTTTTCGGCCTTGCCGGGCGCCTATTTGCTTGAGAACCTGAAAAATGTTGCCAATGACGGAACATTCCCTATGTTCAAAGGTATTTTGAACAGTTTGATCGTTTCCGGATGTTCTGCGGCAATCTGTACTTATTTTTCAGCGCTTACGGCTTACGGCTTGTATGCGTATAACTTTAAATTAAAGAAGGTTGCTTTTACATTTATCATGGCAATCCTTGTTATGCCAACGCAGGTAACGGCAATGGGGTTTCTGCGCTTAATCACGAATATGGGAATGTATGACTCCTTGCTCCCGCTGATTATCCCATCGATTGCGTCTCCGTCGGTATTTTACTTTATGTACAGCTACCTGCAGTCGTCCCTTCCGCTATCCCTTGTCGAGGCGGCAAGAATCGACGGCTCCGGAGAGTTTATGACATTTAACCGGATCGTACTCCCTATTATGAAACCGGCGATCGCAGTACAGGCGATCTTCTCATTTGTCGGTTCATGGAATAATTATTTCGTTCCGGCGCTGGTCATCCAGTCAAAAGAAAAAATGACAGTGCCGATCCTGATTGCTACACTCCGCGGAGCGGATTATATGAACTTTGATATGGGTAAGATTTACACCATGATCCTTGTGGCGATTGTGCCAATCATCATTGTATATCTGATCCTTTCCAAGTTTATTATCGCGGGCGTGACCCTTGGAGGCGTGAAGGAATAGGGAATGGAAAGGCGGCTGACGGCCGCCTTTTTATAATATAGGAGGAAAAGAAATTATGGTAAATCAGATATACAGCGGTACATTGGATAGAACTCTCTCTAAGCGGGAGCTGGCGCACCGCAGGTTTGCAAGACGGGCAGCCGCAGAGGGGATGGTGCTTATGAAGAATGAAGGAATGCTCCCCTTAAATATAGAAGAACCCATCGCGCTTTTTGGAGGAGGCGCAGTCCGGACAATCAAGGGGGGCACCGGCTCCGGGGATGTGAATAACAGGGGCAGCAGCTCCATTTATCAGGGAATAAAGGATGCCGGAGCGCAGATTACCAGCGGTAACTGGCTTGAGGATTATGAGAGATGTTATGAGGATGCGAGGATGGTGTGGAAGGAGAGGATTCTGAGAGCGGCGCAGCGTGTCGCAAATCCTTTTGACGCCTATGCGGCCAATCCATTTGCACTGCCGGAGGGGCGGCGGATCACAGAGGAAGACTTGGAAGGAGCTTCGGCGGCGGTCTATGTAATCAGCCGCATTTCCGGCGAGGGCAAGGACAGAAGGAAAGAAGAAGGAGACTACTATTTGAGCGGGCGGGAGCGGGAGGATCTTTTATTCCTGAACCGGAGAGGAATTCCGGTTGCTCTTGTGTTAAATGTGGGTGCGCCCATAGAGCTGACAGATATTTTGGAGGATGTGGGAAATATCAGGGCTGTTTTGAATATTTCCCTGCCCGGGCAGGAAGGGGGATATGCAGCCGCGGACGTGTTATTTGGCCGCGCTGTGCCAGGAGGAAGGCTGACGGCCAGTTGGGCTAGGCGCTATGAGGATTATCCTTCGGCGGAGAGCTTTGGATATTTGAATGGGAATTTGGAAACGGAGGAATACCGGGAGGGGATTTATGTGGGATACCGGTATTTTGACAGCTTTGGAAAGAAACCCTTGTTTCCCTTTGGTTTCGGGCTTTCTTATACTTCTTTTTCCATGAAATTTGCAGACATTAAGAGGACAGGTACGGGCTTTGACCTTACGATTTTCGTGAAAAATACCGGGGAGCTTTTTCCGGGCAGGGAGGTTGTGCAGGTTTATGCCCTGCCGCCCCAGACCGGGAGCACAAAGGAGTTTAAGAGGCTGATCGGATTTGCAAAGACAGAAAGTCTGAAACCGCAGGAGTCACAGAAGCTGGTAATCTCTGTAGACCAGTCGTTCTTGGCCAGCTATTCGGAGCAGTTGCATGCATGGTATATAGAAGCGGGAAGTTATGATATCTGGATTGGGGAGCATGCAGAATCCCTACGGCCCGCTGTGCGGCTTACCATCCGGGAGCAGGCGGTTTTGGAAGAGACAAAGGCGGTCTGTTCTCCGGACGCTGCATTGGTGGAGATCTGCGCAGACGAAACGGTCAGGAATATCAGGGAAGAATGGAAAAAAAGGGCGGAACGGGAGAAGATTCCGGAGGTGATATTCGAGCCTTATAAAGCGGAAAAGAATACCTGTGAGAGTGATCGCAAAGATGGGGGATGGGTCCGCCAGATACCGCAGGGAACAGAAAAAGCAACGTATCAGGATCCTTTGGCGGAGTCCGCAGCCGTCACAGAACTGATACCGCTCTTATATGGAAATATTACGCAGGGAGCCAGCACCCTTGGCTCGGCGGGAATCCGGGTTCCGGGCTCCGCCGGCGAGACAACAGAGGCGCTGGAAGAAACTTATGGAATCCGGTCTCTGATTATGGCGGACGGCCCGGCGGGGCTGCGACTCAGGCAGAGCTATGAGGCAGACCGGGAGACAGGAGCGGTATATGGCGTCGGCGTTTTGGGCTCTCTGGAGAATGGATTTCTGGAGGAGACCGGGCATCATGACAATGCGGATACCTATTATCAGTTCTGCACGGCATTTCCGGTGGGGACGGCCTTTGCCCAGTCATGGGATGTGGAGCTTATGTGGGAATTCGGCAGGGCCGTGGCCGCCGAGATGGAGGAGTTCCATGTTGACTTGTGGCTGGCACCGGGGATGAACATTCACAGGAATCCACTGTGCGGGCGCAATTTTGAATATTATTCGGAGGATCCGATGCTGGCGGGGATGATGGCAGCAGCCGTAACAGAAGGAGTCCAGAGCCGTAAGGGATGCGGCGTAACGGGGAAGCATTTTGCCTGCAATAATCAGGAGGATAACCGGATGGGAGTCAATGTGCGCGTCTCCGAGCGGGCTCTCAGGGAAATCTATCTGCGTGGATTTGAAATTGCAGTAAAGAAAAGCAGGCCCATGGCTTTGATGTCCGCCTATAATTTAGTCAACGGCGTCCACGCGGCAAACAGCCGGGAGCTGTGTACGAAAGTTGCCCGCGAAGAATGGGGATTTGAGGGAATTATCCTATCCGACTGGAACACGACGGTTCCGGAGGACGGCAGCATACCGTGGCAGTGCGCCGCCGCCGGGAATGATATCATTATGCCGGGGAATCCGATGGATGATGAGGATATCCGTAAGGCTTACGAGGAAGGAAAGCTTTCGGAAGAAACGATCCGACAAAGCGCGGGGAGGGTGATCGGAGTAATACGGAGATTATCGGAATAGATAATATGTTCATTTATGATTATTATCTTTGAAACGGCGGCGCAATATGTTAAAATTAGGAATATCAGAATCCTTTTTCTACAGACAATGAAGGAAGTTTTGATGATATAACATACAGATTGTGGAAAGCAGTTAGATAAGGAAGGTATGAAAATGGGAATAATATTGGAGAAAATGCAGGAATTTTGGGACGGCCTTGATACGGAGACCGTAGTGAATAAGAAAGTTTTATTTTTGGAGCTTTTGGTGTGCGTGTTTGCCGGAGTTTTAGCAGGCATCATAATCAGCCCGAAAAAGCGCGTTATGATAGGCTGCTACAATGGAGACTGCATTATTGAAGATACAGAGCAGGATGAAATAGAGTAGAAAAAGAATAAGGTTTCCGGGTCATATCGACCCGGATTTTTTATGTAGAAAACTTTGAATAAACAGTATAAAACAGTTGACAACAGTTAAATACTGTTATATACTGTTTGTATCGAAAGGGTGATGAAATGAAGATTATTATTAATAATTCTTCCATGCAGCCAATCTATGAGCAGATCGTAGCGCAGTTCAAGGCGGCGATTATGAAGGGAGAGTTGAAGGAGGAGGCGATGCTTCCCTCTGTCCGGAGTCTTGCAAAGGAGCTGAAGGTCAGCGCGCTGACGGTAAAGAAGTCTTATGACACTTTAGAGGAAGAAGGGTTCGTTATTACGGTGCACGGCAAGGGGAGCTTTGTAACCTGCGCCAGTCAGGAGCTGATGATGGAGGAGAAGCGCAAAGAGGTGGAAGCCGGTCTGGAGGAGGCCATCCGGAAGGGCAGAAGCTTGGGGATGAGTGATGAGGAGATTACAGATGTATTTATGATTGTTTTGGAGGATTAGAAGATGATTGTACTAGAGCAGGTGAAGAAACATTATCAGGATTTTACGCTGGATTGTTCGCTGGAAGTCCCGGAAGGTTGTGTTACCGGGCTGGTGGGCAGAAACGGCGCCGGAAAGAGCACTACCTTTAAGGCGGTTCTTGGGCTGATCCGCCCAGACGGCGGCAGCGCGCAGGTCTTTGGAAAGCCGGCCGCAGAGCTTACTAAGGCTGACAGGGAGCAGATGGGGGTGGTCTTATCGAACGCGGGATTCAGCGAATATTTGAAAGTGCGGGATCTGGTTCCGATCCTAAAGAATATGTATCATTCCTTTGACGAGGCAGGTTTCCAGCACAAATGCGGCAGGCTCAGGATTCCGCTGGATAAGCAGATGAAGGATTTTTCCACCGGCATGCGGCAGAAGCTGCAGATTACGGCGGCGCTTTCCCATCAGGCGAGGCTGCTGGTCTTAGACGAGCCTACGGCGGGGCTGGATGTGGTGACAAGGGAGCTTCTTTTGGATATGCTCCGGGAATATATGGAGCAGGAGGGCAGGTCGATTTTGATCAGTTCCCATATTTCCACCGATCTGGAGTCCTTCTGCGACGATATTTACCTGATTGACGAGGGGAAGATCGTCCTCCACGAGGATACGGATATCCTGCTTAGCAGCTATGGGATACTGAAGGTGACGCCAGAGCAGTATGGGAAGCTGGATAAGCGTTATCTGCTGTCGGAGAAAAGAGAGGATTACGGATACCGATGTCTGACGAACGAGAAGCGGTTCTATCAGGAGAACTATCCGGACGTGGTGGTTGAAAACGGAGGGATCGACGAACTGATCCTGATGAGAGAAGGAGGACGGGACAGATGAAGGCATTGTTAATTAAGGACTGGAAATTATTTATGAGCCAGAAGCAATTTTTTTTGATAACGGTCGTGATTGTGGGCGCTTTTTTATTCTCAGCTAAGAATCCGGCGTTTGTGGTGAGCTATGCCACGATCATGTATACGGTATTTACTATTAGTACTATCAGCTATGATGATTATCACAATGGGATGAGTTTCTTGATGACGTTGCCGGTGAGCAGGAAGGATTATGTGGCGGAGAAATATACGTTTGGCATTCTTATGGGCGGAGGAACGGCTGTGATCGTAGTGGCTGCTACGGCGGCGGTATTTAAGGTAAGGAATACCGGCCTGTCGGCAGAGGATCTTCTGGTATCCGTCATGACGGGGCTGCTTGTGGCTGTGTTCTTTCTCTCCTTTACCATTCCCATTCAGCTAAAATTCGGAGCGGAAAAGGGACGGATGGCGCTGCTGGCGGTTTCTATGGCGTGCTTTGTATTAATTATGGGAGGCGCGGCTCTTGCGAAACGGATGGGCTGGAAGGGCGGAGAACTTGGAGAACTGTTTAGAAAGATCGACAAAGCGCCTCTGGGAATGATTATCGGCGGGCTCGGAGCCGGATGCGTCTTCCTGCTTCTGGTATCGGCGTTCATTTCCCTGAGAGTTCTGGTGAAGCGGGAATTTTAGGTCGATCTGTGTCCGCGGCAGGGTGAAGCGCATGTTAACGCTTCACCCTGTGGCTTTCAATGATCAGTCTTACCGTCCGGTATAAAAAGGGCTTGTATTCTTCAATGGGTACAGGCTCTTTGTACAGGATGGAATTGTATCCCGCGGATCCGGCAAGCTCTACGATCGTAAAGAGCATCACGTCTACGTCTTCATACTCGTATTCATCCATTGCGACAATCTGGAGAAACCGCTCGTAAATCTCATCGTCGGAGTCCTTTCCGGTGATCAGCGTAGAGCGAAGCGCTCCCATCACCAGATTCTTGGAGATGAAATTCAGCAGCGGCAGGTCTTTTACAAGTACGTCTATGATGTGGTCGATGATGAATATCAACTGATTCTCAAGCCCGGTTATCTGCCGGGCAAGCATTTCTGTTCCCGCATTGTTGAATAGTTCCCTGGTTTTATGTGCAACTAGGTTATTCTTGATATCATATTTATCCTTAAAATACAGATAGAAGGTTCCCTTGGCAACGCCCGCCCGCTTTACGATGTCTGAAATAGCCGTTGACTGGATGCCCTTTGTGGTAAACAGGTCGTAGGCTGTATTCAGAAGGGCGTCCCGTTTCTGCTTTTTGTTCTCATCAATTTTTCCCATAATACCCACTCCTTACTTACATACTGCTTTTTGCATTTGTCTCAGCGGCGGAATCCGGACATTTGCCGCTCCTTATTTGTACATTATAACGTGTTTTCCCTAAATTACAAGGGAAAAGGAATAGAAAATGACCAAAAGTCATAATTTTTTATAAAAGGTATTGACTATTGGTCATTTTTATTGTATAGTGTTGATTGTGATAAATGACCATTAGTCATAATTTGAAAAAGGAGTGGAAGAAAATGGTTAAGCTGGGAAAAAAGATCGTAAAATACAGGGCAGCCATTCTGGTTGTGAGCTTCCTGCTGCTGATCCCTTCGGCGTTTGGGTATCTGAATACCAGAATCAACTATGACGTTCTTACTTATCTGCCGGAAGATATCGAGACTATGCAGGGACAGGACATTATGGTGGAGGATTTTGGAACAGGGGCATTCTCCATGCTGATCGTGGATGGCATGAAGGATAAGGATGTGTCGGAGTTGAAGAAACAGATCGAAGAGGTAGAACATGTTTCGAAGGTGCTCTGGTATGATTCTGTAGCGGATATTTCCGTCCCTCAGAGTATGCTGCCAGATCATATATATGAAGTGTTTAACTCAGACACAGGTACGATGATGGCGGTATTCTTTGATGAGTCTACCTCCTCGGACGGAACCATGGGAGCGATCGCAGAGATCCGGAAGCTTGCCGGGAAACAGTGCTTCATCAGTGGTATGTCGGCCATTGTAACAGATACCAAGGAGCTGGCGGAGAGCGAGACTCCGGTGTATGTGCTGATTGCGGTGCTTTTATCCTCTATTGTGCTGGGTGTTACGATGGAATCATTGGTGGTGCCGGTTCTGTTTTTGATCAGCATCGGAATGGCGATCGTATATAATCTGGGAAGCAATTATTTTCTGGGAGAGATTTCTTATATAACGAAGGCTCTGGCGGCCGTGCTGCAGCTTGGGGTTACCATGGATTACTCCATATTCCTGATGCACAGCTACGACGAACAACAGATTCGGTTTGACGGCGATAAGAAACGGGCTATGGCGCACGCCATTTCCCAGACCTTCTCCTCAGTGATCGGAAGCTCGGTTACTACGGTGGCGGGATTTATCTCCCTGTGCTTTATGAGCTTTACGCTGGGAAAGGATATCGGGGTGGTAATGGCAAAGGGAGTTCTGTTCGGTGTGCTAGCCTGCGTAACTATTCTGCCGTCCATGATCTTATGCTGCGATAAGCTGATTGAGAAGACGAAGCACAAACCGCTCCTTCCAAATATCAACCGGTTATCGGACAGGATGACAAAGAAATATCCGGTATTTGCCCTGATATTTGTGATTCTCCTTGTTCCGGCAGTTTACGGAAATAACCATACCGGCGTTTACTATAATCTGGATGAGACTCTTCCGAAGGAACTTCCCAGTATCATTGCAAATGAGAAGCTGAAGGACGATTACGATATGAATACTACTCATATGCTGCTGGTAAATAGTTCGGTTCCTTCCCATGATGTGAGCAGGATGCTGAAAGAGATTGAACAGGTGGACGGCGTAAAATGGGCTCTTGGCATTGATAAGCTGGCGGGTCCGGGGATCCCTTCCGATATGCTACCGCCGGATGTGACGGATATGCTGAAAACAGACAAATACCAGCTAATTATGATCAACTCCGTCTATAAGGTTGCGTCCGACGAGGTTAATGCACAGGTGGATGCGATCAATGCGGTTACGGAACAATACGATAAGGATGCGCTTCTGGTGGGAGAGGCGCCGCTTACCAAAGACTTGATTGACATTACAGACCATGATTTTAAGATGGTAAGCATCGTGTCCATCGGAGTGATTTTTCTGATCATCCTGCTGTTATTCCGCTCCATCAGCCTTCCAATTATTCTGGTGGGAGTGATCGAGTTTGCCATATTTGTAAACATGGGAATCCCATTTTATACGGGAACCACCCTTCCCTTTGTGGCCTCCATTGTAATCGGAACCATTCAGCTTGGGGCGACGGTGGATTATGCGATTCTGATGACGACCAGATACAGGCGTGAGCGGAGCAGGGGAGCAGGGAAGTATGATGCGGTGACAACGGCTCATCAGGCTTCCGCCCAGTCCATTATTGTAAGCGCGCTGAGCTTCTTTGCAGCCACATTTGGAGTGGGGATGTATTCCAATATTGATATGATCAGCTCGCTGTGTATCCTGATGGCAAGAGGGGCGATCATCAGTATGCTGGTGGTAGTATTTATCCTTCCGTCTATGTTTATGATCTTTGACAGAGTGATCGTCAAGACCAGCAAGGGCTTCCTGCCGAAGGACGGGAAGAAGGAGGATAACAGGAAAAACAGTCAATTTAAAGATAGAGTGCATGTATAACAGGAGGTATTGTAATGAATAAGAATGATAAGAGCATGAGAATTATGGCAGCGGCAATGACGGCGGTGATCACGGCGGGGCTGGCTGGAACCTGTGGTTACCAGCAGAGCGCGATTGTTGCGAAGGCGTCGGATATTAGTACGGAGGAACTTCAGGAAGTGGCCGAGACCGCTCTGAATACGGAGAGCGCAGAGACAGAAAAAGAAGAGGCAGAAAATGAGGAAGAGGCGCAGGAAACGGCCGGGGAAGTTCTGAAAGCAGAGAAAGAGCAGGGGGCAAAAAAGGAGGAGTCGGTTTATGTGAAGACGGATCCTTCTGGAAATGTGAAGAATACAACGGTTACAGAGTGGATTAAAAATCCCGGAAACGGCAAGGTGTCCGACGTATCCGAGTTAGAGGGCATCGAGAATATTAAGGGAGAGGAAACCTATCAGGTATCCGCGGACGCGGGGCTTGACTGGGAGTCTTCGGGCAATGATATTTACTATCAGGGAACCACAGGAAAGGAGCTTCCGGTAGGGGTAAAGATCACCTATAAGTTAAATGGAAAAGAGGTCAGCGCCAAGGAGCTTCAAGGGAAAGACGGCAAGGCTGAGATCCACATCCAGTACAGCAATCAGTCTAAAACTATGGTGGAGATCGGCGGGGAGAAAGAAGAGATGTTCACGCCTTTTACGATGATCACGGCGATGATGCTTCCCACAGACGAATACCAGAATGTAGAGATTGATCATGGCAAGGTGCTGTCCGATGCAGACAAACAGATTGTAGTGGGGCTGGGGTTCCCAGGAATTAGCGAGAACTTAAAGCTTGCGGAGGGAGATTTGGATTTTGACCTTCCGGAGGAGGTAACGATTACGGCGGATGTAAAGAATGCCTCTGTAGGACCGACGGTCACCGTAGCGTCTACCGATTTTCTTCAGGATCTGGATTTTGACGGGATGGATGATTTTGACGATCTGAGCGATTCCATTGAGGAACTGGAGGATGCGACCAATCAGTTAGTGGACGGTTCGAAGGAAGCGGCTGACGGTGCAGGAGAACTTGCAGAAGGAGCAGGAACTTTGGCTGGCGGCACAGGAACTTTACAAAATGGCGCAGGAGAACTTGCAGGCGGTACGGGAACCCTGAAGGATGGAGCAAGAGACCTGGCAAACGGCGCGGGAACCCTGAAGACAGGTATTGATACGCTGAATAGTAAATCCGGGGAGCTGATCGCGGGAGTCCAGACATTAAGTAATGGAATTACAAGTTATACACAGGGTGTAGACCAATTGTCAGGCGGAATGAGTACGCTGGCAGAAGGAGGAACACAGGTGAAAGACGGAGCAGACCTGCTTCAGACGAAATTAGTAGAGGCGGCTGGTGCACTGGGGGCTTCGAATCCCTATACCAGCGTGGCAAACGAGGCGGAAAATATCAGTAATTCCCTGTATGGACTGGAGAATACGATTCAGAATATTTCTGCGCAGGCCCAGGTAGTGGATAACGGAGGCGCTTATGTACAGTGCAATACGGCCGGGCTGGAAGGATATCTTGCTACGGTCCTGAGCGATCCGGCAGCCGCCGGCGATGCGGCGGCGCAGATTCAGCAGTATTTCTCGGCATCCAGTGATAACAGCGCAGCGGCCGTTGCAGAAGTAACAGGGGAAGGCGAGGCGCTGGCGCAGGTTCAGGCAATTCAGAGTATGGCGCAGGAGATGAAGGCGAGTGCGAATACAGGAAGCAGCCAGATTTCTGCAGTGCAGGCTGTGTTCTGGGGGGACGGCGGTACGAATCCCGGACTGGTAGGCCTAAGCCAGATGGTTGCAGAGGGAGCCGGCCAGTTAAATGGCGGAATTGCTCTGGTGCAGGGAAAAGTGGGTGAACTCCAAAGCTATAACAGCGCGCTTTCCGGCGGCGCGGCAGAGCTTCTTCAGGGTGGGCAGCAGCTTGCCGGAGGAGTTGGCCAGCTTGCAACCGGAGCCGATGCATTAAACACAGGAGCCGGAACCCTTGCAGAGGGAGCAGGGACGTTAAACAGTGGAGCCGGTACCCTTCTTGAGGGAGTGCGTACGCTGAACGACGGAGCCAAAGCGCTCTCGGAGGGAGCGGACGTACTTGCGGACGGCAATAGGACGCTGGCGGATGGAATGGCAGAGTATAAGACAGAGGCCATTGATAAGCTGACGGATCTATTTGACGGAGACATTGCCAAAGCGAAAGACCGATTAAAGGCCATGGCGGATCTCGGAAAAGAATATCAGTCCTTTGCGGGCATTTCCTCGGAAATGAGCGGAAGCACCAAATTCATCATAGAGACGGAGGGCGTCAGCGAATAGCCCAGACGCTGGGAACCATGACTGAAATACAGGGGAATGAAAAATAGGAACCCTTAAGACTTGTTAGAAAGGAGATTTCAAACAGGTTCTGGAGGGATTCCTGTTTTTTTGTTATACTAAGAATAACAAAAAATTTTCACCTGTGCGGCTTCGGTCTGCCTGCCGCATAGGTGGGAAAGGTTTAGAAATGCGGGGTGAGGGAATGGAAGCATATACAGGCTTTGCAGAGGTGTATGATATGTTTATGGATAACGTGCCCTACGAAGAGTGGGCGGAGTATCTGTGCGGGATTCTCCGGGAGTATGGGATCCGGGACGGCTTGGTGCTGGATCTGGGCTGCGGAACCGGCAGCCTTACAACCCTGCTTGCTAAAAAAGGCTACGACATGACAGGGGTGGACGCTTCTCCGGAAATGCTTGAGATCGCCATGGATAAGAAAAGGGCGGAAGGGTACGATATTTTGTACCTCCTTCAGGATATGAGGGAATTTGAGCTCTACGGAACAGTCCGGGCTGTGGTGAGCGCCTGCGACAGTGTGAATTATGTGACGGAGCCTGATGAACTGGAGCAGGTATTTCGTCTGGTAAATAATTATCTGGATCCTTCCGGGATCTTTGTGTTTGATTTTAATACGGAATACAAATACCGGGAGCTCTTGGGAGACCGGACGATCGCGGAGGACAGGAAAGAGAGCAGCTTTATCTGGGATAATTATTACGAGGAAGAGGAGAAAATCAACGAATATGAGCTGACCCTGTTTATCAGGGAGGAAGACGGCAGATATGGAAAATATCAGGAGACACATTTCCAGAGGGCGTATACGCTGGAGGAAATGCAGGCGCTCCTAGAAAAAGCGGGGCTGGAATTTGTGACGGCATACGACGCCTATACGAAAGAGCCGCCCCACGAAAAGAGCGAGCGGATCAGCGTTGTGGCGAGAGAGAAAGGGAAGCGTGGAGGAAACTTTGGGTAACAGTTCAGCCTTCGGCCTCACTGTTACGGAA
>CAJUTH010000021.1 GCA_910589275.1 uncultured Dorea sp. | reverse complement strand
GTTCCTACGCTGGAAGGACTTGCCTGTAATCTGTGGGGGACGGAGAGGATTGTATGCCCGATCATGGACGCAAGGCGCGGACAGGTCTATACAGGTATATATGAATTTCGGCAGGGCAGGCTGGCGGTGATCGAGGATCAGATGGCGGTCAGTATTGAGGAACTAGGGGAAAAGCTCAAGAGTTACGGACGTTCGGTAGTATTTTTGGGCGATGGTGTGCCGGTTCACCGGCAGGCTCTGCTGGAGCGGATTATGGCGGGCTGTGATATCGCTTTTGCTCCGGCGAATATGAACCGTCAGCGGGCGTCGTCGGTAGGGAGTCTCGCCCTTCGGTATTACCGGGAGGGGAGAATGGAGACGGCCGCGGAACATAAGCCGGAGTATCTTCGGGTATCGCAGGCGGAGCGGGAACGGGCGGAACAAAATCAAAAGTAATAGTGGAGGCTGCTGTTCCCACAGTACTTTGCATTTACTGCAAAGTACGTAAGAAAGTGATTCAGGTGTGAGCAAATCCCATTCGCAAAGCGAATTTCAAATGGATTTGCGAAAGTTGCTGTGAACGCAGTGAACAGCAACGGTACGGTACAGATAAACAGCGTCGGGGAAGGCAGGGACAGGATTGACAGCGGGCTGGAGTAGGAGGGTTACGATGTTTTGTATCCGGAAAATGCGGAGAGAAGATGTGACAGATGTGGCAGAGCTGGAGCGGAGGATATTTGCCGATGCATGGAGCGAGAGGGCGATCATGGAGACGCTGGAGCAGAAGCAGACCATGGTTCTTTTAGCTTATGAGGACAGGAAGCTGATTGGATATCTGATATTGTATTATGTGCTGGAGGACGGCGAGATTGCCCGGATTGCAGTAGACGACGCATACAGAAGGCAAGGGGTTGCCTCTAAGATGCTGAGAGAGCTGGAATGCCTCTGTGAGGACAACGGAGTGAATAAACTTCTTCTGGATGTAAGAGAGAGCAATGAGAGCGCCTGCAGGTTCTATGAGAAGCAGGGCTTTGTGAGGGACGGAGTCCGCAGGAACTATTATTCCGATCCTGTGGAGGACGGAATCCTCATGAGCTGTGAGCTGGGAAAGTAACCGGTAACAAATAATTGACAGGAAAGGAAGCACTTCCCACTAGAAACTATGGGATCCGGCCGATATAATATAGGCGTACAGCGGCGAACGCAGCTTACGAAGTAAGCGTTTGCGGCGGCAATAATATTTCACTCTAGGAGGAAAACTATGCGCCAGTATCAGAGGAAAGAAACGAAAGAAATCAGTAAGATTATTTGCAATAAATGCGGAAGAGAGATTAAAGCGGCAGACGGCCGTCTGCAGGAGGATGTGTTATCCGTTGACAAACGGTGGGGATATTTTTCAGAAAAGGACAATCAGGTGGACAGCTTTGACCTTTGTGAAAAATGCTATGATGAATTTGTCGCCACATTTCGGCTTCCCATTGGAAAGTAGAGGATAGGATGTTAGATGTATGTTTGCTGGGGACAGGCGGTATGATGCCGCTTCCCTATCGGTGGCTCACGTCGCTGATGGTGCGTTATAATGGCAGCAGTCTTTTGATCGACTGCGGAGAGGGAACCCAGATTGCAATAAAGGAAAAGGGGTGGAGCTTTAAGCCCATCGATGTAATCTGTTTTACCCATTACCATGGAGATCATATCAGCGGGCTGCCGGGAATGCTTCTTACTATGGGAAATGCGGATCGGACCGAACCCCTTACCCTGATCGGGCCGAAGGGTCTTGAAAGAGTTGTGGGCGCCTTGCGCGTCATTGCACCGGAGCTGCCATTTAAAATTATTTACAAAGAAATCATGGGGTGGGAACAGGTATTTGAGATGAATGGTTACCGGCTCAAGGCTTTCCGTGTGAATCATAATGTGCCCTGTTATGGGTATACCATAGAAGTTGACCGGGCGGGAAGGTTTGATGTGGCCCGGGCGGAGGCGGCCGGGATTCCTAAACGTTTCTGGGGAATTTTACAGAAGGGGGAAACGGTTGTAGAAGACGGCCGTGTATTTACGCCGGATATGGTGTTAGGCCCCGCCAGAAAGGGGCTGAAGATTGCCTATGCCACAGATACCAGGCCGACGGATTCCATGAAAGAAAATGCCAGAGGCGCGGATTTGTTTGTCTGTGAAGGCATGTATGGGGAGAAGGAGAAGCTGAAGAAGGCAAAGGAATATAAGCACATGACATTTTATGAGGCGGCGGAAATCGCGAAAGCGGCGGGAGTGAAGGAAATGTGGCTGACCCATTATAGTCCGTCGCTTAGCTATCCGGAAGAATATATGAAGGATGTTCGGGCGATATTCGGAGGCGCCCTGGCGGCCAAAGACGGACAGACAACAGAACTCGTATTCGAGGAGGCTTAGATATGGAAGAAAGAAAAGACGTGTTAATTCTGGCAATTGAGAGCTCCTGCGACGAGACGGCGGCGGCAGTCGTAAAGAACGGCCGGGAGGTTTTGTCGAATATTATTTTTTCCCAGATCGAGCTGCACACGCTGTACGGAGGCGTAGTGCCGGAGATTGCGTCCAGAAAGCATATTGAGAAGATTAATCAGGTAATTCTGGCCGCACTTTCTGAGGCGGGGGTAACCCTTCAGGAGATTGACGCAGTAAGCGTGACCTATGGCCCCGGCCTTGTGGGAGCGCTGCTGGTGGGAGTCGCGGAGGCAAAGGCAATTGCTTATGCGGCTCATAAGCCGCTGATCGGTGTGCACCATATTGAAGGGCATATTGCAGCCAATTATATTGCGCATCCGGAGCTGGAGCCGCCTTTTCTCTGCCTTGTGGTTTCCGGCGGACATACCCATCTGGTCCGGGCGGAGGATTACGGAAGGTTTCATATCATTGGGAGAACCAGAGACGACGCGGCGGGAGAGGCATTTGACAAGGTAGCAAGAGCCATCGGTCTGGGATATCCGGGAGGGCCGAAGATTGATAAAGTGTCAAAGGAAGGAAATCCGGAGGCAGTCTTTTTCCCAAGGGCGCATGTGGGGGATTCTCCCTATGATTTCAGCTTTAGCGGCGTGAAATCGGCGGTGCTCAATTATATCAACGGCTGCCAGATGAAGGGGATAAGCTGGAAGCAGGCGGATGTGGCGGCTTCTTTTCAGAAGGCGGTGATCGACGTGTTGGTGGAGAAGGCCATGCATGCAGTCCGCGAATTTGGGGCAGACAAATTTGCGATCGCAGGCGGGGTTGCCGCAAACAGCGCTCTGCGCAGCGCGATGAAGGAGGCGTGTGAGAAACAGGGAGTTATCTTTTATTATCCGCCGCCGGTATACTGTACCGATAATGCGGCGATGATCGGGGCGGCTGCGTATTATGAATATCGGAACGGAACCAGACATGGATGGGACCTGAATGCGGTGTCGAACTTAAAATTAGGAGAACGATAAATGAAAGAACGATGTACAGCAATTGTTCTGGCGGCAGGACAGGGACGCAGGATGAAAAGCAAGGTGAAGAAGCAGTTTTTAAATATTGCGGGAAAGCCGATCGTTTATTACTCGTTGGAATGCTTTGAGAGGGCGTCTTTTATACAGGATATCATTCTTGTGACAAGCAGCGACTGCGTAGATTACTGCCAGAAGAATATTGTTGATAAGTATGGGTTCCGTAAAGTAAGAAAAGTAGTAGTCGGCGGTAAGGAGCGGTATGATTCCGTATACGCCGGCTTATTGGCGTGCAGAAATACAGACTTCGTGTACATCCATGACGGTACAAGACCCTTTATTGACAGAGAAATGTTAAAACGAGCGCTGGACGCAGTTAAGCAGACCGGAGCCTGTGCGGTAGGGATGCCCGCAAAGGATACGATAAAGATTTTGGACCGGGAACAGTTTGTTACAAAAACGCCAAAGAGAAGCCGGGTTTGGAGCGTACAGACGCCTCAGGTATTCCGCTACCACGTGATCAGAGAGGCTCATGACGCGGTCAGAAGGGGCAGTATGGAAGGCATTACCGATGACGCCATGATCGTGGAAATGCACGGAAAGTGCCGGGTGAAGATGGTGGAGGGTTCCTATGAGAACCTTAAAATTACCACCATGGACGATTTATTTGTGGCAGAGGTTATTTTAAGGGGACGGGAGCTATAGTTTGTTATAATTTTATCAATTTATACAAAAGTATTGAACAAATGTAAAAATACAATTTATAAAATTGGGAACTTAGACAAAAATTCACAATTCATGTATTGATATAAAAACATTTTTTGGGTAAAATCAATAACAGAAAGCGAGAGGAGACCGGATGAAGAAAATAGTTGATGATTGGCGTTTGATTTATAAGGTTTGCAGTTTGTATTATGAAGATGATATGCGTCAGCAGGAGGTCAGTGACTATTTGGGGATTTCCAGGGCGACAGTTTCGCGGATGCTCCAGAAGGGCAAGGAAAGCGGAATTGTCCGGGTGGAGGTGATTAATCCGGTTCAGTTTTCTTATAATAAGCTGGAGAAGGCGTTAGAGCGCAAGTATGGTTTGAAGGAAGCCATTGTAGTAGAGAGCAGCGCGCTGGACACGAAGACAGAATCGGTTTCTAGAATGTATGAGCGGGCGGCCCTTTATCTATCCCAGTTTTTTAAAGACGGCGACTGTATTGGCGTTTCCATGGGGCATACCTTGCACAATGTGGTGAAGACGAACCGGGTGTTCAGCAAAGACAATCACTATATGTTTGTGCCGCTGGTGGGAGGAATTAGCCAGAGTACCGTGGATAAGGTAGATGTGCAGAGCAATCAGATTGCCTTGGAATTTGCCGGTAAGTTCGGCGGCAGCTATACACAGTTTTTGTCGCCGGCAGTATTTTCAGAGAAGACGGTTATGCAGTCCTTTCTGAAAGAGAAGGCGGTCAGCTACATATTTGACGATTTCCGGAAGCTGGATACGGTGATTATGGGAATCGGTATCCCCCACAAAGTGGAGTCAACACTGGTACAGGCGGGATATATTACGGAGAAAGAATTAGAGCATTTTGCGGAGGAAGGACTGGTAGGGGACATTGCCCTCCATTTCTTTGACAAGGATGGAGATACGGAGAAGTTCAGGCAGTTTAATGACCGGGTGGCGGGAATCCCGCCGGAGATGATCCGCAGGGTGAGGAACCGGATTGCTATTGCGGGAGGGGAGAATAAAGCAGAGGCGATCAGAGGGGCAATTAAGGGCGGATACATCAATATGCTGATCACGAATATTGATGCGGCCGAGAAGCTGCTGTAAGGCGGCAAAGACAGATATATAGATGGCAGAAATGCGGGGAAACCCAATCTGGATCAAGGGCCCGGATGTGGAGAGGGCGGTACGGTGCATGACAGCCATTTTATATATACAGGATACTATAATTGAGTAAATGGAGGAGAGACTATGGAATTTATTTCTAATGTGGCAAGTGGATTTATAGGTCTATTTCAAGCAGGCGGCGACACATTTGTAGGCTGGGTTACCGGCATTATCCCGCTTGTAGTGTGTCTGATGACGGCGGTTAACTCGATCATCAAGATTGTTGGTACGGAGAATGTTGAGAATTTTGCTCAGAAGATTACCAAATATATGGTACTTCGGTATACATTGCTTCCTCTGCTGGCAGTATTTTTCCTTGCGAATCCAGCATGTTATACATTTGGACGTTTCCTGGATGAGAAGTACAAACCGGCATTTTACGATGCGGCGGTAAGTTTCGTTCACCCGATTACGGGACTCTTCCCTCATGCTAATGCAGGCGAGCTGTTCGTATGGACAGGTATTTCAGCAGGCGTTGCTGAGGCTGGTTATGCAACTGCAGGTCTTGCAGTAAGATATTTCCTTTGCGGTCTTGTTGTTATTCTGATCCGCGGTATCTTATGTGAGAAAATCTATGCTTCAATGGCAAAGAAGAGTGCTTAATTAGTTGAGAGGAGGTCAAATTATGTATAAATCTATTACAATCAAAGCTGGAACAGGCGGATGGGGCGGTCCTCTGACTATTACGCCGACAGAGAAATGCCATAAGGTCCTGAATGTAACAGGCGGAGGAATTACTCCGGTAGCACAGCTTATCGCAGATATGACAGGCGGAGAAGTAGTTGACGGATTCAAAACCGGATGCCCGGATGATGAAGTTATGGTAGCAGTCGTTGACTGCGGCGGTACTGCACGCTGCGGCGTATATCCGAAGAAAGGTATCTTTACCGTTAATCTGATGCAGGTTGGACAGTCCGGTCCTCTTGCGCAGTTTATCAAAGAGGATAATTATGTATCCGGCGTAACGGAGAGCGACATCTCTTATGCAGACGGTTCTGCAGTAGAGGCGGCTGCCGCTAAACAGGCAGAGGCAAAAGCTGACAACGGCCCGAAGACAAAGGCTCAGGCTAAGGAAGAGATTGCCGCAGCCCAGGCTGGACAGAAGCAGGGCATCGTTGTTCGGATTGGTAAGGGCGTTGGAGCTGTTGTAAATAAGTTCTTTGCAGCAGGACGTGAGACCATCGACATGGTGATCAAGAATATCCTTCCATTCATGGCGTTTACAGCTACATTACTTGGTATTATCAGCGCCAGCGGACTTGGCGATATAATTGCTAACACAGTTGCTCCGCTTTGTGGAACACTTCCGGGAATGATCGTTATTTCCTTCATCTGCGGTCTGCCGTTCCTGTCGCCGATCCTTGGGCCTGGCGCGGTTATTGCTCAGGTTGTAGGTACGCTGCTTGGCGCTCAGTTCGCTACCGGCGCAATTCCTGCAAAATATGCTCTTTGCGCATTGTTCGCGATTGACGCGCAGGTTGGCGGCGACTTCGTTCCGGTAGGACTTTCTCTTGGAGATGCTGAGCCTGAGACTATCGAACTTGGTGTTCCTGCAGTATTGTTCGAGCGTATGATTACCGGTCCTCTTTCCGTACTGCTTGCATTTGTATTTAGTATTGGAATGTTTTAGACCGTAAGAAAATGATTAAAAAGCTTTTGTAATTCGAGAGGAGAAATTGTATGAAATTTCAAGTTAAGGTTGTAGGACACGGGCCGGAAGCGCTTTCGTTTCTGGACGATCCGGATAACAAATTCTTTATCCTCTTTAATGAGGATGCACCGCAGGAGCTTGCAGATATTTCCGTGCTTCATACCAAGTCGGAGATATGGGGAGATCCTATGGTAGGCGATACCATGAAGATTGCAGGAAAAGAGTTTGTTATTACTGCAGTCGGTATTGAAGCGCCGTACACTTTGAGAGAAATGGGACACTGTACAGTGAACTTTGCAGGCGGCTCGGAAGCGGCTCTTCCGGGATGCATCATGCTTGAGGGCTGTGATGTGATAACCGAAGAAGACCTCAAAGAAGGCGCAGAGATTTGTATTTTTTAATTAATTTATTATTTTAATGTAGATAAGGAGAGATGAATTATGCTTAATTTGGACAAAAAGCTTCTCAAGAGAGAAGAAGACGGAAAGATTATCCGCGTTGGTATCGTAGGCGCCGGCCAGATGGGCCGCGGCATGGTTACACAGATGGTACTCATGAAAGGCATGATGCCGGCGATTGTTTCTGACATCAAGATTGAGAATGCTGTACATGCGTTCAAATATGCAGAAGTTTCAGACGAAGATATCGTACAGGCTAAGACATTAGAGCAGGCAAATGCAGCAATGGAAGCAGGCAAGTATGTTGCATGCGAGGATGCGAATTTTGTATCTCAGGCTAACCTGGTAGAGTGCGTGATCGACGCTACAGGCGTGCCGGATGTAGGCGCTAAGGTTGCTACGGACGCTATGAGAAACAAAAAGCACGTTATCATGCTGAATGTTGAAACTGATGTTGTAATTGGGCCATACCTTAAGAAATTAGCAGAAGAAGAAGGCGTGATCTACTCTGGTTCCGACGGAGACGAGCCGGGCGCTGTAATGCATTTGTACAGCTTTGCCAAGGCTATGGGACTGAACGTAGAGGTTATGGGTAAGGGCAAGAACAATAAGATTGATTATGACTGCAACCCAGATACAGTCCTTGAGGAAGCTACGCGCCGTAAGATGAGTCCAAAGATGCTGTGTGCATTTAAGGATGGAACAAAGACCATGGTTGAGATGACGGCTATGTCTAACTACACAGGGCTTGTTCCGGATGTGATCGGCGGACACGGACCGAAGACATCTCCGGGTACAGAGGGAATCAAGGAGATGAACGAGATCTTAAAGCTTAAGAAAGACGGCGGTATCCTGAATAAACATGGTGTTGTTGAGTACATCAACGGCATTGCTCCTGGAGTATTTGTAACCGTATCTACACCAAATGCAGAGATTGCATATCAGCTTGGATATCACAGCATGGGTCCGGGTCCTTTGTGGACACTGTACCGTCCATATCACCTTTGCAATCTTGAGACTCCTCTTTCAGTTGCAAGAGCCGTAATTGAGGGAGACGCTACCTGCGTAGCTAAGAACGGCCTTGTATCTGAGTGTATTACCAGAGCTAAGATTGACTTGAAGGCTGGACAGACGATCGATGGTATCGGTGGATTTACAACACATGGTTCGATCGCGACTGCTGAAGAGTCTAATGCAAATGGATATGTACCGTTTGGTCTTGTTACAAACAAGGCAGTGATGAAACAGGATGTAAAGAAGGGAACTTTGATTACATACGATATGATCGATCTTGATAAAACGACCCTGATCTACAAACTGAGAAAAGAGCAGGATGCTATGTACGGAAGAAACGTACTGTAGTTAGTCTGCCGCAGTTCTTACAGGGCATATGCATGTTCCGCAGAGCCTGTAAGAATAGATTTGTCCGGCCAGACCGGTTCGTAACATTTATAACGGGATAAGATATATTGGGCCCTAGGAGTCCTGCCAGCGTGTTAATAAGGCTGGCGGGACTCCTTCCCGGCTATAGGAGGAAAGTGAGCTATGTTTAGTGAATTGCCAGTAATATCAAAAGTTTTATTTGTAATATTCGCCGCGTTTCTTTTGCAGGCTCTGGGAGGCTATTATCAAATTAAGAATTACCGGAAAACGGTAAGGGAAATCCATAAGCTGGGGAATGTGGGAATCGGCCAGAAGAAAGGAAAATTCTTTAACGGCAATATCGTTATGATTGCGGCGGATGGCGACGGTATCATAAAGGGAGCCATGATTCTGGACGGTATTTCGTTTCTGGCGAAATTTCATACAGTAGATGAAGTTTTTGAAAAGAAGCTGGAGGGGAATAGTATCTATACTTTTCTGGAGATTACCGACGGCTTTGACAAGAAGATGCGCAAGAAATATCTGGGCTGGGTCCGGGCGCTGGAGGCGCTTAGGATGCGGCTGGATGCCGATCCGGAGGCGGACGCTGAGGAGGATTAAATAAATCTGAAAAATCATATTGACACCGGCGGCATGAGATGTTACAATATGAAATGCGTTACGGAATGTGGGCGGCAGGTTAATATGTGGAGAGGTATCGAAGTGGTCATAACGAGGCGGTCTTGAAAACCGTTTGTCCGCAAGGGCACGTGGGTTCGAATCCCACCCTCTCCGTTGTGTGAAAAGAGCTTTGCAAGGGCAAGGCTCTTTTTGCGTGAAAGGAAAAATTATTTCGCTGAATGTAGAATATTGATAGACAGGCATGGAAAAGCATTGTAAAATGAAGATGCTTAGCAGATTAAATTGTCAAAAGGATACATCGTTTAGAAGTGATTAGGTTTTTTGCAGGCTCTTTCCGATGATAGAAGAGAAGCCTTCTTTACCGGAAAGTCTATATAAAACAGCGGGACAGGGAGAATGAAATGCTTCGGAAATACAGAACAATCATATATGAGCAGACGGGGGTTGTGAAGAAGGAAATCCGTATTGCGGTAATGCTTTTTATTTTGCTGATATTGCTTGCAGGAGCATTGTTTTTATATTATCATAATCCTAAAGAGGGATTGAGTCTTGCGTGTCCGATTAATTTCCTTACAGGGTACTATTGTCCGGGCTGCGGAGCGGGGCGGGCTTGTTATATGCTTCTGCACGGGCAAATATATCAGGCATTTCGCTATAATCCATTATTAATTATAATGCTGCCGTGGCTTATAGTATATTACGCGGCATGCGGTATACAGTGGCTGTGTTATGGGAAAGAGCGCGTGAGTATTCATATACCTGAACAAATTCCAATAGTTATATTGGTGATATTTCTTATATATGGAATTGTTAGAAATATCGAAGTGTATCCATTTGTATTATTAGCGCCTACAGCGGTGTAAACGGGGAAGGAGAAGATCATGAAGTGTAGATTTTGTGGGAATGAGATAGAGGAAGGTGCAAAATACTGCCCGATTTGCGGTACAGAAGTGACACAGGAGAATGGTAATGAGGGTAATAGTTCGGATGATTATAATTATGGCCAGACAGATAATAATATAGGTGGTTATACCTATGGCCAGACGGATCGTGATATGGGAGGCTACACCTATGGCCAGTCAGAAAATAATCAGGGAGGAGAGAGCAGCGGCCAGTCAGATGACGTTCGCGGCGATTACAGTTATGGACAGGGGAATCCTTATAACCAGCCTAATTACGGGCAGATGAATCATGGATATAATCAGTCAGATAATAATTATGATCAACCGAATTATAGTCAGCCAAATTACAGCCAGCCAAATTACAGTCAGCCGAATTACGGCCAGCCAAATTATGGCCAGCCTGTGGAACCGATTAATGGTACGCCATATCTGGTATTTTCCATTTTAGCAACATTATGCTGCTGTCTGCCGCTAGGCGTTGCGAGTATTATCTATGCAAGTAAAATAAACTCATTGCAGAGAATGGGAGATTATGCGGGAGCAAAAGATGCTGCGAAGAAGGCTAAGATTTTCTGTATCTCTAGTGCAATAGTGGGAGTGATTGCTTCTATTGTAATGGGTGCTGCAGGAGCGTATGACGTGCTGGAAGAAATAGGCGGCATGGGAAGCAAGTCATCAATCGTTTTAAGCCCGCCGGAAGATGATATAGATGAAGACGATGAAGATAAAGGAGATAAGGAGGAGACTTCAAAGTCGACGGTAAAGGCTGGTGAAGGTCTGGGAGAAAGCTGGGATAGCTATACGGTTCAGATCAATGATACTGTATTAACATTTCCATGCTCCATTGAGGAAGTAGAAGCTGCCGGATTAACGATGGATATGGAGAATACCCCGGAGGATTATGTGATCAACGCAGATGATTATGAATTGGTATTTTTTGATGACAGTGATTCGCATTCCCTTATGTTTGTAATCAGCAATAATACCGAAGAGGCCCATGTAGTAAGGGAGTGCACGGTAAATGGACTTTATGTTGATGATTATGATGTAGAAGACGAAGATATAAACGTCATTTTTCCGGGAGGGATTCAGATGGGTGCAGACATAGAGACTGTTATCGAAAAATGGGGAAAACCGGATGATGTTTATGAAGGAGATTATTCAGATAGTTATCAATGGTATGGTGAAAATGATATGAATTATTGTATAGTATATACGGAGCCGGGAGAGGGAGAGGTGACATCAATCGATCTGGATGGAAAATACTTAAAATAATAATTTAAATTTGGGTATTGCGCGCAGGCTGAAACTGTGCTATGCTAAATACAGTTAAATAATGATTTGGAGAAAACGGAGTACAAGAATAGCGGCGATAAGCCGGTTGTTTTTGTACTCCTTTTTTATTCCTCTTTTACAAAATACGATGAGTGGAAGGAAGGGTTGTAACATGTATGATGTTGTAATTATCGGCGCGGGGGTTACCGGAAGCGCGATTGCAAGGGAGTTGTCGAGATATCAGTACGATACCATCGTTCTTGACAAGAACAGTGATGTATGCGAGGGAACGTCAAAGGCAAACAGTGGGATCGTCCACGCGGGCTTTGACAATGAGCCGGGTTCTGTGATGGCGAAGATGAATGTGAGAGGCAACGCGATGATGGAGCAGCTTGCGAAGGATCTGGATTTTTCCTTTAAGCGCAACGGTTCTCTGGTGCTCTGCTTTGACGAGAAGGATCTGGGTAAGTTGGAGCATCTGTTAGAGAAGGGTAAGAAGAACGGCGTACCGGGCATCCGTATTATTTCCAAAGAGGAAGTGAAGAAGATGGAGCCGAACATTACGGATGATATTGCCGCTGCATTGTACGCGCCGTCAGGCGGAATTGTTTGTCCTTTTGGACTTACCATTGCCATGGCGGAGAACGCCTGTGAAAATGGCGTTGCCTTCCAGTTTAATACGGAGGTTCTGAATATTGTTCCGATAGAAGGCGGCTACAAGCTGGAGACATCTAAGGGCGTGATCGAGAGTAAGCTGGTAGTCAATGCGGCTGGTGTGTATGCGGATAAGTTCCACAATATGGTAAGCGATGAGAAGATTACGATCATTCCCCGGAAGGGCGAGTACTGCCTGATGGATAAGAAGGTGGGAGACTATGTGAATAGTACGATTTTCCAGCTTCCTACTATTTACGGCAAGGGCGTTTTGATCACGCCGACGGTTCACGGCAATCTTCTGACCGGGCCCACGGCGGTGGATATCGAGGATAAGGAAAATACTCAGACTACAGCGGACGGATTGGCTGATTTGCTAAAGAGGGTTGCGGTCAGTGTACCCACCGTGCCCACCCGCCAGATTATCACCTCCTTTACCGGGCTTCGGGCTCACTGGACGGAGCATGAATTTATCATTCAGGAAGTAAAGGGAGCGCCGGGATTTATCGACGTTGCGGGAATTGAGTCGCCGGGACTTTCCAGTTCTCCGGCCATCGGCGAGTATGTGGCGGAGCTGGTACAGGGCATTTACCAGGTGGAGAAGAAAGCGGACTTTAAGGCGACCAGAAAGGGAATCCCGAATGTGGCGGAGGCGTCTTTTGCAGAACGTCAGGAACTGATTAAGAAGAACCCGGCCTATGCTAATGTGGTCTGCCGGTGCGAGGTGGTGACGGAGGGTGAGATCATGGACGCTATCCACAGACCCTTAGGGGCGACTACTTTAGACGGGATCAAGCGCCGCACCAGAGCGGGCATGGGACGCTGCCAGTCGGGGTTCTGCGCGCCGAAGACCGTGGAGATCTTAGCAAGGGAGCTGGGAAAAGATGTTTCAGAGATTACCAAATCAGGCGAAGGTTCTAACTATTTGACAGGATATAATAAGGAGGACATTTAGGATGAAGACAGAGATTGCAATCATTGGCGGAGGTCCGGCGGGTCTTGCCGCGGCAGTTGCGGCCAGGGAAGCGGGAGTAGAAGATATTCTGATTATTGAGCGTGACAATGAGCTGGGCGGCATCCTGAACCAGTGTATCCACAATGGTTTTGGTTTGCATACCTTTAAGGAGGAGCTGACTGGGCCTGAATATGCGGGAAGATATATTGAGAAGGTGGAAGAACTTAAAATCCCTTATATGCTTCATACGATTGTTGTAGATATTGCAGAGAATAAAGTGATTACCGTGATGAATAAGGAGCAGGGAATGTTTCAGATCGAGGCAAAGGCCATCGTCCTAGCTATGGGCTGCAGGGAGCGTTCCAGAGGCGCGCTCAATATTCCGGGGTACCGTCCGGCGGGCGTGTATTCGGCGGGAACCGCCCAGCGATATGTGAATATGGAAGGCAGGATGCCGGGAAAGAAGGTCGTAATCCTCGGCTCTGGCGATATCGGCTTGATTATGGCGAGACGTATGACGTTAGAAGGAGCGGAGGTTCAGGTGGTAGCGGAATTAATGCCTTATTCCGGCGGTTTGAAGCGGAATATTGTTCAGTGTCTGGATGATTATGATATTCCCCTGAAATTAAGTCATACAGTTATTGACATTAAGGGAAAGAAGCGTGTGGAGGGTGTTACGCTGGCGCAGGTGGATGAAAACCGAAAGCCCATTCCGGGAACGGAGGAGTTCTATGAGTGCGACACGCTGCTTCTTTCCTGCGGGCTGATTCCGGAGAATGAGCTTTCTTCTCAGATGGGTGTGGAGCTGAATCCGGTTACCTCCGGCCCTGTGGTAAACGAGAGCCTTGAGACCAATGTGGAGGGCGTATTTGCCTGCGGAAACGTGCTTCACGTACATGATCTAGTGGATTATGTGTCCGGGGAAGCGAAGACGGCGGGCGAAAATGCTATGGCTTATGTGCAGGGAACCTTGATGCAGGCGGGAAAAGAGATTCCGTTAAAAGGAGAGAATGGAGTCCGTTATACGGTTCCATGTACAGTGGATAAAGACCGGATGGCGGAGAAACAGGTGGTTCGTTTCCGTGTGGGAAATGTTTATAGAGACAGTTTCCTCTGTGTGTATTATAATGATAAGTGTATGAGCAGAGTCAAGAAGAAGGTCATGGCGCCGGGCGAGATGGAACAGGTCGTTCTGCTTAGGTCTAAGCTGGATGCGTTTGACGGGCTTGAGAGTATTACCATCAGGATTGAGCAGGAGTAAGGAGGGCGAAGAGATGAAAGTGAAAGAATTGGTATGTATCGGATGCCCTTTGGGCTGTAACTTAAAGGTGGAGATTTCCGGTGAGGGTTCTATGGAAGTTACAGGAAATACCTGTCCAAGAGGCGCGGATTATGCTAAGAAGGAACTGACGGATCCGAGGCGGATTGTGACATCGTCCGTAAGGGTAAAAGGCGGCCATCTGCCTTGCGTGTCGGTAAAGACAGAGACCGACATCCCCAAAGACAAGATTTTTGACTGCGTAAGGGCGTTGAAGGACGTGGAACTTCTGGCACCGGTAAAAATCGGGCAGGTTGTCGCTGAGGATGTGGCCGGGACAGGCGCGGCAGTAATTGCGACAAAAGAAATCTTTGCTCGGTAGGACTTTACTGACCAAGGAAAGATTGGAAAAAGAGAGGACGGGATAATAGTATGGAACAGTACGTAATGGCGCTGGATCAGGGAACCACAAGTTCCCGGTGTATTTTGTTTAACCATGCGGGAGATATCTGCGGTATGGCGCAGAAGGAGTTTGAACAGATCTATCCCAAGCCGGGCTGGGTAGAGCAGAATCCAAGGGAGATCTGGTCGTCCCAGTATTCGGTTATGGTGCAGACGCTGGCAGAGACCGGTGTTGGCGCAAAGCAGATCAGCAGTATCGGAATTACCAATCAGCGGGAGACGACAATTATCTGGAACCGTTATACAGGCGAGCCGGTTTACAATGCGATTGTCTGGCAGTGCAGAAGGACCTCGGAGATGATCGACGGACTGAAGGCAGAGGGGTTTGATCAGGTTATCCGGGAAAAAACAGGACTGATCGCAGACGCATATTTCAGCGCAAGCAAGATTGCCTGGATCCTTGACCACGTTGAGGGCGCAAGGGAGCAGGCAGAGCGGGGCGATTTGATATTTGGAACGGTGGATACGTGGCTCATCTGGAATCTGACCGGAGGGCTGGTCCATGTGACGGATTATACGAACGCTTCTAGAACCATGCTGTTTGACATCCATAAGCTGTGCTGGGATGATGAGATTCTGGCGAAATTTAACATTCCTAAGGCGATGCTTCCGGAGGTAAAGCCTTCAAGCTACATTTACGGCTATACAGACGAGAAAGTCTTGGTAGGCAATGTTCCCATTGCAGGGGCGGCGGGAGACCAGCAAGCTGCGCTGTTCGGGCAGGGATGCTTTGAGGAAGGGGATGCGAAGAATACATATGGTACCGGGTGCTTTTTGCTGATGAATACTGGGAATACGCCGGTCAAATCCGGGAACGGCCTTTTGACGACGATCGCGGCCAGTACGGAGGATAAGGTGGAGTATGCGCTGGAGGGCAGCATCTTCGTGGCGGGTGCCGCGAACCAGTGGCTCCGGGATGGGATGCGTATGGTAAAGAGCGCTCCGGAGACCGAAGAATACGCGACCCGGGTAGAGGATACCGACGGCGTATATCTGGTACCCGCGTTTGCGGGAATGGGCGCGCCCTACTGGAACCAGTACGCGAGAGGAACGGTGGTAGGGCTGACGCGTGGGTGCACCAAAGAGCATTTTATCCGCGCCACATTGGAATCCATTGCTTATCAGGCGTACGACGTGATCAAAGCAATGGAGGAGGATGCGGGAGTATCCATGCACGTTCTGAAGGTAGACGGCGGCGCCAGTGCGAACAATATGCTGATGCAGTTTCAGGCGGATGTAAACCACGCCACGGTACACAGACCGAAATGCATTGAGACCACCGCTCTGGGCGCGGCTTATCTGGCCGGGCTGGCCACAGGCTACTGGAAGGATAAAGCGGAGATCAAGCAGAACTGGCAGCTTGGGAAGGAATTTGTTCCGGGCATGGAAGAAGAGAAGAGAAAGAGGCTCTTAAAAGGCTGGAAACGGGCGGTACGGTGTGCGCTTGCTTGGGCGGAGGAAGATTAGGATTAATTAAAAGAATTTGGATTTTTATATGGGGCTGGCGCGTGGTTTGCGCCGGCCCCATTGTTGTTGATATAGAAAACGACGCATGTGCCTTGGCACATTCTTTATTTCCGCGATTAGTTCTTTTGCAGTATACAAGTTAAAGCAGTATGCGGATATTTTCCTGATAAGTACGGAGCCAGTTGTCGGATGCAAGCTGTCTGGCGAGGGTTTCATCTTGGCGGCTGATTGCATCTATAATTGCAGTATGTTCGGCTATGGAAGCGCTACGGTTTTGTTTATTTGTAATAAGAAGATATTCAAACCTATGAGTATGCATCTGAAGGGAGGATGAATAAGAACTTAAATATTCATTGCCTGCGATTTCGGATAGATAGGAATGAAATGCGTTGTCATATTCAGGAAGAACTGAGTATTGTTGGTTTTCATAGGCTTGTTCAAAAGCCTGTGCCTTATCTCTTAATTCATCTAATTGCTTATCTGTGCGCTTCCTGCAGGCAAGGCAGGCGATATCTGCACTGACTGCCGCAAGGGCTTCGTAGATTTCATCTCCGGATTCTTTCGTTAAAGGAGTCACGAAACTTCCGCGGGAGGGAATGATATAAACAAGCTTTTGTTCTGCAAGCTGCTGCAGGGCCTCTCTTACGGGAGTTCTGCTGACTGAAAAATAGGCTGCGATTTCGGCTTCGTTTATTTTTTCTTCCGGTTTCATGGTGCCCTTAACAATCCATGATGATAATTCTTTGTATATTTTTTCTTTTGCGGAAAGTACCAAAATCGCTTCTTTTTTGTTTGGAATAGGCATATCTATACCTCCTTTTCTGAACAAATTATACGATATAATTAAATGATATGCAATATACAATTATTGTATTGACAATTTTCTGTTTTGTTGTTAATATTAAAATACAGATATGTGATATATCGCATACAACATATTGTATAATGGATAGAAAAGAAAATGAAAGAAAAGAGATAAGGAAAATGAAGAATAGGATTCAAATGGTTCATTTAAGCAGGCCGACGGAAAATGCCAGTGATGTAAGCCTCTTTGGATATAAACAGGCGGAAAGGGTAAACCATTTCCACAGCAGCTTTCCGGAATACTCAGTAACGCCGTTGTGGGTTTTAAAAGACCTTGCGGCATATACCGGGGTTTCAGGAATTTATATGAAGGACGAGAGCTTCCGCTTTGGATTGAATGCGTTTAAGGTACTAGGAGGAAGTTATGCAATCGGAACCTATATTGCGAAGGAACTTAACATTCCAAAAGAGGAGTTGAGCTATCGCAGGCTTATGGATCCGGAGGTGAGAGGTGCTTTCGGAGACAGGACTTTTATAACCGCCACTGACGGCAACCATGGGAGGGGCGTGGCATGGACGGCAGGCCGTATTGGGCAGAAGAGCGTAGTATATATGCCGAAGGGAAGCGCTGCCGAAAGGTTAGAAAATATCCGCAGGCTGGGTGCAAAAGCATCTATTACGAATTTGAATTATGATGAGAGTGTGAGGAAAGCATATACGGAGGCAATGGAAAAGGGCTGGATTTTTGTGCAGGATACCGCATGGGACGGATACGAAGAAATACCGCGCCATATCATGCAGGGATATACCACAATGGCGTACGAAGCTTATCACCAGATGGAACAGGGAAAGCTGGAACGTCCCACACACATTTTCCTTCAAGCGGGAGTAGGTGCTATGAGCGGCGCAGTTACCGGTTTTTTCGCAGATGTGTACGGAGATGGAAAAGAACGGCCGATTGTAACGGTCGTTGAACCGGAACAGGCCGCCTGCATTTACCGCACGGCAGAAGCGAATGACGGAAAACTTTATACAGTAGGCGGGGAAATGAATACAATTATGGCCGGCCTTGCCTGTGGGGAGCCATGTACATTGGGGTGGGAGATTATGAGGGACCATGCGGATTATTTTGCCAGCATTCCGGATGAAATCGCAGCAGATGGGATGCGCGTGCTGGGTGGACCCATAGGAGAGGATCCCCGGATCGTTTCAGGTGAAAGTGGGGCGGCGGCATTTGGATTTGTGTTTACGCTTTTAACGAATCCGGAGTATGCAAGTTTGAAGAGCCGTCTCGGTCTTGATGAAAACAGCCGGATATTATGTTTTTCTACCGAGGGGGTTACTGACCGGGAGAACTATAGAAAAATTGTCTGGAATGGAAGATATGGTACAGATAAAGGATAATTCTTGTTGCGATCGGAACCGGCATGGTGACGGTAATGACATGCGTTAATGGGATTGCTGACGCAGTTCAAACGGTGTTGCCTGAAGTTCGTCCAATTTATGTAGGCATAATACTGGCAGTTTGCGCCGGATTTATTGTATTCGGAGGTTTTAGGCGCCTGGCGGATTTTGCATCTGCAGTTGTACCGTTTATGACGGCTGCCTATGTAATTCTTGCGTTTATCGTTCTTATAACACATCTTCCGCAAATACCTGGGATTCTTGCGCTTGTAGTAAAAAGCGCGCTGACGCCGCAGGCGGCATTTGGCGGCGCGGCGGGTTATGGGATTAAAAGCGCTTTTCGATATGGAATGGCAAGGGGCATTTTTTCAAACGAAGCCGGACAGGGGACGACTTGTACGATCAGTTCTGCATCGGATGCCAGACATCCTGTAACGCAGGCGCTGCTTGGAAGCCTTGGCGTAGCGGTAGATACCTTGTTTGTTTGTACGGCTACAGGCATTATTATTTTGCTATCGGGAGCTGATTATACACAGGTTACAGGCGCAGCTCTGTCACAAATGGCGTTCGGTGTGTTTTTTGGGAATATGGCGCCTTGGATTATTGCCGCAGCGCTTTTGTTCTTTGCATTTACATCAATTGTTTCCAGTCTTTATAACGGCGGAGTACAGGTTCAGTTTCTGACAGGGAATACAATGGTTCTCCGGGTTTATACCTGCCTGCAGATAGCAGTCATACTTGTTGCCTGTGTATTTTCTCCTACCGAGATGTTCGAACTGACAGATTTGTCGGCCGGCCTGATGTCATTGGTAAATGTGATTGCGATGGTGGTTCTTTTCAAGCAGGTAAAGGCATGTATTGCGGATTATGAGTTCCAACTGAAACAGGGAATCAAAGAACCGGTATTTGATTGGGATAAATTTAGAAGGGAGCAGGGAATAGAAGATTCGTGATGCTCTTAAAGCTGGAAACGGGCGGTGCGCTGCGCGCTTGGGTGGAAGAGTAAGACTGGTTGAAAGAAGTTTGATTTTATATGGGGCTGATGCATTTGCACCAGCCCCATTCATGTATCGGCCGGAGTCTCCGGCTGCTTTTTATATACCATAACGGACATTAGTAGTCCGTTAAGTATACAATGATTTACTGATTTGATGTTACAAAGCGGATTGTAGATTCTCTGGCTATGATACGGGACTCCAGTTCATACATCCGCGGTTGTGCGCCGTTGTTTATCTGATCCAAGAGGATTTCTACGGATTTTCGTCCAATCTCATCCAAAGGCTGGGCGAGGGCGGTAAGCTTAGGGCTGATTTCCTTGGCCAGCAGGGAATTATCAAAACCGGCAATGGCAATATCCTGTGGAACGGCATAACCTAATTCACGGAAAGCAGTAATGGCTTCGCAGGCGGTGATGTCGTCGTTGGCCAGATATGCTTCACAGTGAAGGCCCGACTCCGCGGCGTATTGCTTGACCAGCTTATAAACAAGGCTGGCGTTCATATTCTTTGGCGCCGGACACTCGATTACGTCGGTCAGATTAATCTGGCTGGCGGACAAATACTGTTGAAATCCGGCGTATTTCAGGGCGGAGGTAGATTCTTTGGTGGGACCGATATAGCCGATTTTTTGAAATCCCATATTCAGAAAGTGCCGGGCGATCTGCTGGCCGCCGTGATAATGAGAGATATATACGCTGCTAAATCCCTCCATCTGTTTGGTGATCATAACTGCCGGAACCTGCAGGCGCTGGTAGGCAGGAAGGCTTCGCTTCGTAGAGACAGGAACCGCGATTATGCCATCTACTTTCCGCTGGCGAAGCTGGGCGAGAATGTTTTTTTCCTTATCCAGACTGCGGTGCGTATTGCAGATAATAATACTATATCCTTCATAAAAAGCTTGATTCTCTATGGATTCAATAATTTCACTGAAAAAAGGGTAGGCAATTTCCGGAACCAGCAGGCCGATTAGGTTGGTTCGGTTCCCGGCCAGACTCTGGGCGATGAGATTCGGTTCGTAATCCAGTTCCTTTACCCAGCGGAGCACCTTTTGCCGCGTTTCCGCTTTGACAGAAGGGTGGTTAGAAAGCACTCTGGAAACGGTGACTCTGGAAACTCCCGCTTTATCGGCAATATCCTGCATGCTGACCATGGCAGCCCCTCCTTTCTTCATTCATTCTATATTTTATTCTAGACCCCGATTCTTGTCAAGAAAGAAAAAAGCCGCCCTCATCATTTGGGGCGGCTCGTTACGGTTCACCGGGTAACTGGCAAACAGCGGATTGAATCAGGCGATACCCTCTAAGCAGACAATTTAGAAGCGCGTTTAATGGAGATGAAATAGCGACATACCGAGACTTAGACACGAAGGCTCTCCTGAGTGTCTTAGTCTCGGTTGGTCGGTAGTTCATCGGAATGTTGCTTCGTCTGCTTAGAGGGTATCGCCTGATTCAATCCGCGTCCTCAGTCAGCGTGTGAACAGCAACATTCTTATGCTTTCAAAAGCATTAACTGGTCGCCGGGCATCACCTTTCCGGAGGCCGCTGCTTCAACAGATGCAAGGGCATCCGAATTCGTAACGATTACCATGATCGTTGCAGGGTGGCCGGCCGCCTTGATTTTTTCCAGATCCACAGTCAGAAGGAGGTCGCCTTTTTTAACCGCCTGTCCTTGTTTTATGTGGCTCGTAAAGCCGTCGCCCTTCATTGTTACAGTATCTATACCTATATGGAGGAGGAGTTCTACGCCGCCTGCTTCGATGCCGACCGCGTGCAGCGTGTCAGCGAGCATACTGATCGTGCCGTCCATAGGCGAATAAACTTTTCCGGTTTCTGGTTCGATTCCGCAGCAGATTCCCACGATACCTTGGGAAAATGTAGGATCGGGAATTTCTTCCATAGGGATGAAGGTCCCTTGAGCAGCAGCGCCCAGCACATCCGGGAAAGGCACCGGAGCGGGAGCCGGTTTTTGGTCGTCCTTTTTCGCTGCCGTATCGGTTTCCATGACTTCCGGAGGAACCGCGAAGAACCAGCACAGGCAGAAAGCGGTGACGAAAGTGGCAAGGGCAAGTATCACATACATAGCTAGCTGGGATGGCTTATATATGTACAGCAGCATACCCGGAATGGTGGTGATGCCGTTGCCGGTACCTTTCATTCCAAGCAGCATGGCAGTCATGCCGGCGATTCCGTTGATGGAGCAGCTAAGTAAAAACGGCTTCATGCCATAACGCAGGATAACGCCGAACAATGCGGGCTCTCCGATACCCAGCAGAGCCGATACGGTTGCGCTGGGACCGATGGCGCGGATTTCTTTTTTTCTGGCCTTGATGGAGATGGCAAGACATACGCCGGCTGAGGAAAAGCCGCACATACACAAAATAGCGTTGAAAGGGTTGAACCCTGTGCTTGCCAGCAGGCTGATCTCTAACATATTAAATATATGGTGGACGCCCGTAAGGGTGATGATGGACCAGAAGAAGCCTACAATCAGTCCTCCGATACCGAAAGGAAGCTCCAGCGCATATTCCGCGATGACTAACAAGACGTTTTCCAGCGCATGCAGGAGCGGTCCGATCACAACAAGGGAGAGAATCAGCATAACAAACAGTACCAGAAACGGCGTAATCATAAAGTCAAAGACTGCGGGGACTGTTTTGCGCAGCTTTTTCTCTAATTTGCTACCGATTACGCCGGCTACAAAGGCCGGCAGGATGCTTCCCTGATAACCTACGATCGGAATGAAGCCAAAAAGCATAAGCGGTGTTACGCCGCTGGAAGGATCCGCAACCGAGTAGGCGTTCGGAAGGGAGCCGTTTACCAGCATCAGGCCCAGAATCAGCCCCAGAACAGGGGAACCGCCAAATACACGGAACGTGGACCAGCACACAATGGCAGGCAGAAAAGCAAAAGTAGTTCCGGAAAGTACGTCCACCAGAACTTGGAAAGTTTGTGGAATATCGGCGTTGGTCATACCGAATAAATTCAGGAAATTGTCATTAAGCAGAGCCCCTTTTAAACCGAGAAACAGACCGGTGGCTACCAAAGCAGGGATAACGGGGACAAAAACATCTCCAAAGGTACGGATCGCTTTCTGCACTTGGTTTTTGCCATCCATTTTAGCTTCTTTCGCTTCGCTTGCAGTAGTTTCCGCAACGCCAAGCTGGACAATCTGTTCATAGACGCGGTTGACATGGCCGGTGCCAAAGATAATCTGATACTGTCCGGCTGTAAAAAAGGTTCCTTTTACGGCGTCAATTTCGCCGACTTTTTCATCGTCTGCCAGAGAACGGTCCGCCACAATGAGGCGCAGACGGGTGGCGCAATGGGCGGCAGATTTGATATTTTCAAATCCGCCGACGGCCTGGATGACTTCTTTTGCGATTTTCGCATAATCGTAGTTCATAGTTTCCTCCTTACAATCATTCTTTCGATAAAGCAAATAAAATTGTATATAATGTACACGCGTTCATTACGAAAGGAGAATAACATGCGTATGGGAAAAAAGTCAATATAGCAAGATAAAAAATTAAAAAAATGGCAGTTTATACAAAAATCATACTTTCAATTTGTACAAAACAGAAAAAGAAATTCTGTGGATTGACAAAGAAAAACACAACCAATATAATAAACAAAATGAAAGCGAGTACATATTGAAAAATATATTGCAGGAGGTTATTATGGAGCGGAAATTGATATTTTTGGATATTGACGGTACTCTGACGGAACCGGGGAAAAATGTCCCGCCCCGGTCTGCGGTCCGGGCGGTCCGGCTGGCAAGGGAAAAAGGGCATAAAGTGGTGTTGTGTTCCGGACGGAATTACGGGATGCTCTTCCCTGTGATGCAGTATGGCTTTGACGGTCTGGCTGCAAGCGCCGGCGGTTATATTGAGTATGGAGGGCAGGTGGTTTATGACTGTCCGATGACGAAGGATCAGCAGGCCAAAGTGCTGGATATTTTTAAGGAAAGCGGCATTTACCGCACGATAGGGGGCAGGAACCACAGTTATACCGACGAGGGATTTAAGGAATTTTTAGCAGAAAATATTCAATCGAAAGCCAACAGCGAGCTTCTGCGGTGGAGGATCCAGATTGAAAATGAATTGGGCATCCATCCCATGTCAGAATATGACGGCGAGCCGATCTATGGGATGGCGTTCATGAGCCGCGGGGCCGAGCGGCTGAGAAAACCTATGCAGGTACTGAAGGATGAATTTGATTTCTGCATACAAGACGAGGATGCCTGCGGCATCGTGAACGGGGAGCTGTCAAGCAAGGCTTTTGATAAAGGAAAAGCGGTGGAGAGGCTCTGTGATTTTTTGGGCGTCTTAAAAGAGGATACCATTGCCTTTGGAGACAGTATGAATGATCTGGAGATGTTAAAGGCGGCGAGAATAGGCGTTTGCATGGCTGGCGGCAGTCCTTCGCTTCTGGAAATTGCCGACATAGTATGTCCGCCGGTGGAAGAAGACGGCCTTTACAGAGCTTTTGAAAAATTGAACTTAATTTAAGGAAGCAGGTGATAAGAATGACTAGGGAAGAAGAAAGGATGTTTCATGAGCGCATGGAACGTCATATGGAGGAACTGCGCTGGCTGTATATGGAGCTGTATGGAAATAGTTCCATGTTTGCAGAGCTGTGTGAGAAATTGTACGATTTCGCCGCAGCGCGTCCGGCGGCTTTAAAGAAACGGGATTTGGAGAGGGAGAGGGATTCGGAGTGGTACAAGTCCAACGCCCTTACCGGGATGATGCTGTATATTGATAATTTTGCCGGGAATCTGGAAGGACTGCAAAAAAAACTGCCTTATATCCAGCAGGCCGGCGTAAATCTTTTGCATCTGATGCCCTTTTTGGACACGGTGCCGGGCCGCAGCGACGGCGGTTACGCGGTGGCGGATTTCCGTAAGGTCCGGCCTGATCTGGGGACGATGGAAGACTTGGAAAAACTGGCCGCCGTATGCCATGAAAAGGGAATCAATCTCTGTATGGATTTTGTAATGAACCACACCAGTGAAGATCACGAATGGGCAAAGAGAGCCAGACAGGGAGACGGGGAATACATAAGCAGGTATTTCTTTTTTGCTGACCCTGCCATACCGGCAGAGTATGAGAAAACCGTACCGCAGGTGTTCCCTTCTACCGCGCCGGGGAATTTTACATGGCTGGAGGACTGCGGCCATTATGTGATGACTACGTTTTATCCCTACCAGTGGGATTTGAATTATCAGAATCCCCGGGTATTCAATGAGATGATGTATCATTACCTATTTCTGGCGAACAAAGGCATGGATATGATCCGCATTGACGCGGTGCCCTACATATGGAAAGAACTGGGGACGGACTGCCGCAACCGCCCGAAGGTCCATACGATTGTCAGGATGATGCGGATGATCGGTGAAATTGTCTGCCCAAGCGTGGTACTGTTAGGAGAGGTGGTTATGGAGCCGGTAAAAGTAGTTCCCTACTTCGGCACCGTAGACAAACCGGAGTGCCATCTGTTATACAATGTGACCACCATGTGCACCACATGGCATACGGCGGCCACTAGGGATACGCGTCTGCTCCGCAGGCAGTTGGATGCGGTAAACGCTCTGCCCAAGGAGTATGTGTTCTTAAATTACCTCCGCTGCCATGACGATATTGGCTGGGGATTGGATTATGAGTGGCTTAACCAGAACTTTGGCACAGATGAAGTGCTCCATAAGCGGTATCTAAACGATTATTTTCAGGGCTTTGCAGGAAACAGCGCCAGCAGGGGCGAGTTGTACAACGACGACATTGCCAGCGGCGACGCCCGGCTCTGCGGCACAACGGCGAGCCTGTGCGGTATCGAAAAGGCGGGATTTGAACAGGACAGGGAAGCAATGGAGCGGGCGGTGCGTTTTGATTTGACGCTGCATGCCATGATGTTTATGCAGACGGGCATTCCCATGTTATACAGCGGGGACGAACTGGCTCAGGTAAACGACTACAGCTACAAGGATGATCCGAAAAAGGCAGGCGACAGCCGTTATCTGCACCGGGGCAGCATGAAATGGGAGCTTTCGGAGCGTCGGTATGATTTGGAAACCCCAGAGGGGAGCATGTTTTGCGGATTGAATGCACTGGTGGGGCTGAGGGGAATCTCTCCGGCTTTTGGAACGACGGCGGATGTGTGGACGCTGGATACCGGCGACGACGGCCTGCTGGCCATCGGGCGGTACGCAGAGGGCCAGAAGATCATTGGCGTGTTTAACTTTACCGAGTGGGAAAAGACGGTTACCTTCCCCTATGATCCGGGGAAGTTTGCAGATATGCTGACCGGAGAGGAATATCTGCTGCAGGATCTGCACGTTCCGGCTTATGGTTTTTATTATCTGGAGCAAAGGAGCTGAGAAAGTAAAGATGGCGATAATCATTGACGAGCGGTGTAAAGTTTTTACGCTGCAGACGAACAATTCAACCTATCAGATGAAAGCGGATGCCCAGAATGTCCTGCTCCATACGTACTATGGAGAAAAGACGGATCACAGTGACAAAGCTCCTCTGATCTACCGGGCGGACAGGGGGTTTTCGGGGAATCCTTATGAATTGGGGAAGTCTGACAGGACTTATTCTATGGACTCCCTTCCGCAGGAATACAGCAGCTTTGGGACAGGCGACTACCGGATCACTTCTTTGCGGGTGCAAAATCATGACGGAAGCCAGGCGGCGGAACTGCGTTTCGCAGGATACCGTGTGCAGGAAGGGAAATATGCAATTCCGGGCCTTCCGGCGGTGTACGCGGAAAATGAGGAAGCGCAGACGCTGGTTATAGAGCTTGCAGATCCATACTCCGGCTTGAAAGCTGAACTCTATTATGGGGTATTCGAGGAAACGGATGTGATTACCAGAACGGTAAAAATAACAAGTCCGGGAAAGGAAGACGTTGTCTTAAAGAAGGCGGCCAGTATGAATCTTGACTGGGAGTACGGTGATTTCCAGTGGATATCTTTTTATGGAAGGCATAGCATGGAGATGAATATGCAGAGAGAGAATATCCATCATGGGATACAGGCGGTCGCAAGCGTCAGAGGAACAAGCAGCCATCAGTATAATCCTTTTGTCATTCTGTGTGAAAAAGGAGCGGATGAAACGATGGGGAGCTGCTATGGCTTTTCCTTTGTCTACAGCGGGGAATTTTTGATAGAGGCGGAGAAGGATCAGCTTGACAGGACGAGGTTTATCTGCGGGATTCATCCTGACAATTTTTCATGGGTTCTGCATGAAGGAGAGTCGCTCTGGCTGCCGGAAGTAATCATGACGCACAGCGGGAGCGGAATGGGAAAGATAAGCAGAAACCTTCATAAAGTAATCAGGGAGCATATCTGCCGGGGGAAATGGAAAAACAGGCGTCGTCCGGTGCTGGTCAATAACTGGGAGGCGACATATTTTAAGTTTACCGGGGAAAAACTGATCCACATTGCACGAGAGGCAAAGCAGCTTGGAATTGAGCTGTTTGCAATGGACGACGGCTGGTTTGGAAACAGAGAGGACGACAGTTCCGGTCTGGGGGACTGGTTCCCCAATGAAAAGAAACTTGGCTGTACGCTGAAAGAGCTGGCGGAGCGCATCACTGCAGAAGGGATGCAGTTTGGGATCTGGCTGGAGCCGGAAGGGATATCCGAAGACAGCGATTTATACAGAAGCCATCTGGACTGGGTGGTGGGGATTCCCGGTAGAAAGCCCTGCCTGAGCAGATGCCAGTGGATTCTGGATTTTTCCAGAAAAGATGTGCAGGATTATATCATAGGGCGAATTTCAGAACTGTTTGACGGCGTACCGGTTTCCTATGTGAAATGGGATTGTAACAGGGCGATCTGCGATAAGTTCAGCGGAATGCTGGACAGCAGCAGGCAGGGCGAGTTTTCCCACAGATATGTGCTGGGGCTGTACAGGGTGCTGGAAGAACTGACAGAAAGATTTCCCGAAATACTATTCGAAGGATGCGGCGGGGGCGGAGGACGGTTTGATACAGGGATGCTCTACTATATGCCTCAGCTATGGGGCAGCGATACCACGGATGCAATTGAGAGGCTGAGTATCCAGTACGGAGCTTCCTTCGGATATCCGGTTTGTGCCATGGGAACCCATGTGGCGACGGCTCCGAATCACCAGACCGGACGGGTGGCGCCGCTTTCTACAAGAGGGTGCGTGGCAATGGCGGGCACCTTCGGCTATGAGCTGGACATCAGCAGCCTGACGGAGGAGGAAAAGGCAGAGGTTAAAGAGCAGATAAGCCGGTTTAAAACGTATTACGATCTGATCCAGTACGGCGATTATTATAGGATTTCCAGTCCCTTTGAGGGTACCTGTACCGTCTGGGAGATGGCGGATCCGTCTGGGAAAGAAGCGATGGTCAGCGCCGTTTACCATCATGTGCAGGCCAATCCGGTGCCGGTCAGGGTAAAGGTACAGGGATTAAAAGACGACGCGGGCTATCAGATGTTTCTGAACGAGGACTTTCGGGAGAAATGTCCGGGAAGGCGGCTGCCCTATGGATTTGGTGCGGGCGAAGTGATAAGCGGCGCTGCGTTAAGGCAGTTCGGCTTTGTTGTCCCGGAGGCGGTAGACGGGTTTCAAGCATGGCAGATTTATATCAAAGAATGTCCGGATTCGGACGTCGCTGATTAGTGACGTGTTTTCAAATATGCTCAAGCGCCCTGCGCAGGATGAGAATGGATCCTGCGTAGGGCGCTGCTTTTTGATAGAAGCGGTATGGGTATCGTACCGCGCTGTGACCTAGAAGCGGAAATCCCTCCGGTTATTCTCCCGGATCAGCCGCAGGTTCTCGGTCACGATAGACCGTGCTTTTGCATTGGGCACGTTTAAGATTTCTTTATCGATCAGTTTGTCTCCCAGCGCCTTCGTCTCCGGCGAAGCATAATCCATCAGATATTCCTGCAGCGTCATCAGGGCGTTTGGATGGCAGCAGTTCTGGATCTGTCCGCTCTTGCACAGGGACATAAACCGGTCGCCGGTCCGCCCTTCCCGGTAGCAGGCGGTGCAGAAGCTGGGGATGTAATCCATGCGCATCAGCCACTGAACCACTTCATCCAGAGTGCGGTTGTCAATGACGTCGAACTGTTCGGACTTCTCGTCTTCCGGTTCCGGCTCGCAGTATCCGCCGACGCTGGTTCTGGAGCCTCCGCTGATCTGGGAGATGCCAAGATGCAGCACACGCTCTCTTACCTTCTGGCTCTCTCTGGTGGAAATGATCATGCCGGTGTAGGGAACAGCAATACGGATGCAGGCAACGATCTTAGCAAAGGTATCGTCGTCAATTCCATTTTTAAAGGAAGAGGAATCGATATCGTCCGCATCCCTGAGCCTTGGTACGCTGATGGTATGGGGACCTACGCCGAAAGCGGCTTCTAAGTGTTCCGCATGCATCAAAAGTCCCGCAAATTCATAGCGGTACTTGTCAAGGCCGAAGAGGACGCCTACGCCCACGTCGTCGATGCCGCCCTCCATGGCCCGGTCCATGGCTTCCGTGTGATAATCATAATCGCTCTTCGGCCCGGTGGGATGGAGCAGTTTGTAGCCTTCCTTGTGATAAGTTTCCTGAAACAGGATGTAGGTTCCGATGCCGGCTTCCTTCAGAAGACGGTAATTGTCTACGGTAGTTGCCGCTATGTTAATATTTACACGGCGGATGGCGCCGTTTTTGTGTTTGATACTGTAAATGGTTTCGATGGATTTCAGATAATAGTCCATCGTATTGAAAGTCGGATGCTCTCCGGCTTCTAAGGCAAGACGCTTGTGTCCCATATCCTGCAAGGCGATTACTTCTCTCCTGATCTCTTCCTGTGAAAGCTGTTTTCTTGCAATGTGCTTATTCTTTGCGTGGTACGGGCAGTAAGTGCAGCCGTTGATACAGTAATTGGATAGATACAGCGGCGCGAACATTACGATCCGGTTGCCGTAGAAGTCTTTCTTGATCTGTTCTGCCAGCTTGAATATTTTTTCATTCATGGCTTCGTCAGAACAGGCCAGAAGAACGGACGCCTCCCGGTGCGACAGGCCCTTTCGTAAGGCGGCCTTTTCAATCAGTTTTTCAATCAGTTCTAAGTTGTCCTTATTCTCGTCTGCGTAGGCGAGGGTCTCTAGGATTTCCTCGTGATTGATAAAATCCTTCGCGTGTTTCGAGTTTACATCATACATCTTTCGTTTTCCTCCTTCTCCCTCAGGTGTTACCCTTTGTGATCAGCATATTTCATACAAACATTATCATAACACATAAAAAGGGCGGCTACAATCAATGTTTTTCTTTTGACAAGGACGATGCTGTAAAATTAGGGAAATTGAATTAAATTATGAAAAAGTAGTGTAAGAAAAGAGATTATTTGATATAATGAAACCAGAAAAAGAATTGCAAATCTAATACTGGAGATAAACAGATGGGGGACAGTGAGATTACGTATCAGAACAAGGATGTTATGTCTAAGATACTGGCAGAAAACTTTAAGGATAAATCCCTGAAAGTTTACGGTCTTGACCTGCCTAAGATCAAGGGGATCCTGCCGACGAACCTTCCGGAGATTCATGTGAATGAGATGAAACTGGATAATTTATTCCTTCTGGAAGATGATTCTATAGCGATCATAGATTATGAGAGTTCTGTGAAGTGGGAAAATAATTTAAAGTATGTGAATTATATCGTGCGTGTTCTGAGACGCTATAAGAAGGAAGAGAGGGCGAAGCAGATACGCATGATCGTGATTTATACGGCCGATGTGGAAGAGGCGGAAGAAGAGTTCAGTGCAGGCTGCCTGACATTAAAGCTGGAACAGGCATTTTTAAGCAGGCTGGATTCAGATGGTATCAGGAACAGGATTGAGCAGAAAGTAAGAAATAAGGAAACGCTGTCAGATGAAGAGCTGATGGAATTTATTATACTGCCGCTGACATACAAGGGAAGGGAAGCAAAGCAGGAGGCTGTGAAGGATGCGGTGGAACTGGCAAAGCAGATCGGGGATAGGGAAGAGCAGACATTCCTGTTATCAGGAATCTTAGTATTTGCAGATAAGATCATAGATTCGGAGACAGCAAAATATATCAGGGAGGTAATGCGTATGACACAGGTAGCGGAATTATTCTTGGAAGAGGGAAGAGCAGAGGGAAGAGCAAAGGGAAGAGAAGAGGGAAGAGCAGAAGCAAGGGCAGAGGCAAAACGAGAAAAAGAAAAAATAATTCTTAATCTGTTTAGAATGGGAGATGGGATTGATAGGATTGCGAAAGTCACAGACACCAGTATTGAGCAGATAAAACAGGTGATTGCAGGGAAGCAGCAATAATAGAAAAACTAATAATAGCAGAAGGCCGGAGCAGTGATGTTCCGGTCTTTGTTAATTGTCTAATAAATTTCAATGAACAGTGAAAAATATTCTATGTTTTCTTCACAGACTCTCCGATATACTATCTTTATCAATGAAACGCAGGAAAAGCGTGTAAAATGAAGGGAGAAAAAAGTATGAAAAAGAAAATTATTTCCTTGATGCTGACGGCAATGTTAGGTCTTTCGCTTGCTGCATGCGGTGGCGGCGGCGACACATCCGGCGATAGCGGCTCCGAGGGTTCAGGCGAGTCCAGCGGCGCATCCTCAGATGTAGCGAACAAGGACAAGCCGTTAGTATGGTTCAACCGCCAGCCGTCCAACAGCTCTACAGGCGAGCTTGACATGGCTGCATTAACTTTCAACGACAATACATATTATGTAGGTTTTGATGCAAATCAGGGCGCAGAGCTTCAGGGAACCATGATCAAGGAATACATCGAAGCGAATATTGACGGCCTTGACCGCAACGGCGACGGCGTGATCGGTTACGTTCTTGCAATCGGCGATATCGGACATAACGATTCTATCGCGCGTACCAGAGGCGTTAGAAAAGCTCTCGGAACCGGCGTTGAGAAAGACGGCGAGATCAACAGCGAGCCGATCGGAACCAACACAGACGGCTCTGCAACGGCAGTACAGGATGGCGAGCTTGAGATCGGCGGAAAGAAGTATGTAGTCCGCGAGCTTGCTTCTCAGGAAATGAAGAACTCCGCAGGTGCTACATGGGATGCGGCAACTGCAGGTAACGCAATCGGAACATGGTCTTCATCTTTTGGCGACCAGATTGATGTAATCGCTTCTAACAACGACGGAATGGGCATGTCTATGTTCAACGCATGGTCAAAGGACAAAGAAGTTCCTACATTTGGTTATGACGCAAACAGCGACGCGGTAGCAGCTATCGCAGAGGGCTACGGCGGAACCATCAGCCAGCATGCGGACGTTCAGGCTTACTTAACGCTTCGTGTTCTTCGTAACGCATTAGACGGCGCAGATATCGACACAGGTATCGGTACAGAAGACGACGCGGGCAATGTATTAAGCGACGACGTATACGTATACAGGGAAGAAGAGCGTTCTTACTATGCATTGAATGTAGCGGTAACAGCAGATAATTATCAGGATTTCACAGACTCTACTAAGGTTTATGAGCCTGTATCCTCACAGCTTGACGAGGGCGCACATGCTTCAAAGAAGGTATGGCTGAATATTTACAACGCTTCTGATAACTTCTTAAGCTCAACTTACCAGCCGCTTCTGCAGAACTATGACAAGCTGCTGAACCTTGACGTTGATTATATCGGCGGCGACGGACAGACAGAGTCCAATATCACAAACCGTCTTGGAAATCCGGCAGAGTATGATGCATTTGCAATCAACATGGTTAAGACGGATAATGCAGCTTCCTATACCTCACTGCTGAGCCAGTAATCTTTCAAATAGTTTTTAGGGAATGGAGTATCAGGGAGAAGAAATTCTCCCTGATAATTTTTAAACAGGGATATTGTTGTAATAGGAATCTTGCAGTTCACACGTATCAGCCGCGGCGCGGCGCCGTGTGAGTTATGAATCTACAGATACAGGAGTAAAAAATAATGGCAGATAAGAAAGATAATATCGTCTTATCGATACGCGGCATGAGTAAGTCTTTTGGCAGGAATCGGGTTCTGGACCATATTAATCTGGACGTAAAACGCGGGACGGTTATGGGGCTTATGGGCGAGAACGGCGCTGGGAAATCTACAATGATGAAGTGCCTTTTCGGTACGTATCAGAAAGACGAAGGCAGTATTTTCCTTGGAGACAGGGAAGTCAGCTTCTCCGGACCGAAGGATGCCCTTGAAAATGGGATTGCGATGGTTCATCAGGAGCTGAACCAGTGTCTGGACCGGAATGTAATTGATAATTTGTTTCTTGGACGTTATCCCCGCAATTCTTTTGGCATTATTGATGAGGGAAGGATGAAGAAAGAGGCTTCGGAGCTGTTTAGGAAGCTTGGCATGACCGTAGACCTTACGCAGCCTATGCGGAACATGTCCGTATCCCAGAGGCAGATGTGCGAGATTGCCAAGGCGATTTCTTATAATTCCGAGGTGATTGTTCTTGACGAGCCGACTTCTTCACTGACGGTACAGGAAGTAGATAAGTTGTTCGAGATGATGCGGATGTTAAAAGAACAGGGGATCGCCCTGATTTACATCTCCCACAAGATGGATGAGATATTTGAGATATGCGACGAGATATCCGTGCTCCGGGACGGAAACCTAGTCATGACAAAGAAAGCGGAAGAAACGGATATGAACGAGCTGATCGCAGCCATGGTAGGGCGATCTCTGGAAAACCGTTTCCCGCCGGTGGATAATACGCCGAAGGATACGATTTTATCCATCCAGCATTTGTCTACGAAGTACGAACCCCATCTTCAGGACATTTCCTTTGATGTAAGGGAGGGAGAGATCTTCGGGCTGTACGGTCTGGTGGGCGCGGGGCGTACCGAGCTTTTGGAGACCATCTTCGGCGTGCGGACAAGGGCGGCCGGATATGTATATTTCAATGGACGGAGGATGACCTTTAACAGCGCCAAGGAAGCCATGGATCATGGATTCGCCATGATTACGGAGGAGCGGAAGGCCAACGGCCTGTTTTTGAAGGGCGACCTTACCTTTAACACTACCATTGCGAACCTCGACCAGTATAAATCCGGGATTGCTCTTTCCGACGCGAAGATGGTGAAGGCGACGGCGGACGAGATCCGGGTGATGCATACCAAATGTATGGGGCCGGACGATATGATTTCCAGCCTTTCCGGCGGAAACCAGCAGAAGGTTATTTTTGGAAAATGGCTGGAGCGGGAGCCGCAGGTATTTATGATGGACGAGCCTACAAGGGGAATCGACGTAGGAGCAAAATATGAGATTTATGAATTGATTATCAGCATGGCAAAAAGAGGAAAGACGATCATTGTTGTTTCTTCTGAAATGCCGGAGATTTTAGGGATCACGAACCGCATCGGCGTTATGTCGAACGGGCGTCTTTCCGGGATTGTGAATACAAATGAGACAAATCAGGAAGAGCTGTTAAGGCTTAGTGCGAAGTATCTATGATGAGGGAGATGAAGAATATGGCGAATGAAAACAGTAAAATTCTTACGGCGGATGAAGAGCAAAAGCTTCGCCGGCCGATTGAGGATTATGTGGGTAAAATTCAGGCGGAAATCGACGCTCTCCGGTTAGATGGGACAGATAAGGTTATCTCTCTTCAGAACAGGATTGATGGAGTAAAAAGAGACAAAGCCCTTACCAGAGAAGACAGAGAGTCGCGGATCGCGAAGGCAAAAACCGAGCTGGAGAAGGCGCAGGCGGTTGAGGCAAAGAATAAGGCGGAGGTTTCAAGGCTGATTACAGACGCGGAAAATTATCTAAAGGCGCATTTTGATCAGGAGTATTATCAGCCGGTTCAGGCTAGCTGCGTTTTGGAAAAGGCCGCGGCCAAGGAGAAATACCAGAAAAAGCTTGTCGAGCTGGAAAAGGAACATCAGGCGTCCCTTTCCAAGCTTTCTGACCAGCAGGAGATCAAGGAAGAGAAGTATGTCTACAAAAACAGGCAGTTTGACGCAAAGATGGAACTGGAGAAAGAACTCCAGCAGATCAAAGACCGGAGGCATGCGGCGTATACTTACAAGTATCATCTGATTGACCTTCTGCGCATGTCGAAGTTCACTTTTGCTGAGACAAGGGCCCAGAAGTGGGAGAATTACAAATATACGTTTAATAAGCGGGCGTTTTTACTGCAGAACGGTCTGTATATTGCGATTATATTGATTTTTATTGCGCTGTGTATTATTACGCCGATCGTAAAGAATTCGCCGCTGCTGACTTACAACAATGTACTGAATATCCTGCAGCAGGCGTCTCCGCGTATGTTCCTTGCACTTGGCGTAGCGGGTCTGATCTTGCTTACTGGTACGGACCTTTCCATTGGACGTATGGTTGGTATGGGTATGACGACGGCCACCATCATTATGCATCAGGGAATCAATACGGGAGCTGTGTTTGGTCATATCTTTGACTTTACGACCATGCCCTTGATGGGAAGGGTCGTTCTGTCGCTGGTTGTATGTATCGTGCTTTGTACGTTCTTTACGACGATCGCAGGCTTCTTTACCGCAAAGTTTAAGATGCACCCGTTTATCTCTACCATGGCAAACATGCTGGTGATCTTCGGTCTTGTTACTTATGCGACAAAGGGTGTATCCTTCGGAGCGATTGAGCCGGTAATCCCGAATATGATTATCCCGAAGGTAAACGGATTCCCGACGATCATCCTCTGGGCAGTAGCCGCTGTCGCGATTGTATGGTTTATCTGGAATAAGACGACTTTTGGAAAAAATCTGTATGCGGTAGGAGGAAACCCGGAGGCGGCGGCTGTTTCAGGTATTTCTGTATTTGCCGTAACGGTTGGGGCGTTTATTCTGGCAGGAATCCTGTATGGTTTTGGCTCATGGCTGGAATGTGCGAGAATGGTAGGTTCTGGTTCCGCAGCTTATGGACAAGGCTGGGAGATGGATGCGATTGCAGCCTGCGTAGTGGGCGGCGTGTCCTTTACCGGTGGTATCGGTAAGATCTCCGGCGTGGTAGTCGGCGTATTTATCTTTACCGCGCTGACTTACTCTCTGACAATTTTAGGTATCGATACGAACCTGCAGTTTGTATTCTCAGGAATTATTATCCTCGTGGCAGTAACACTTGACTGTCTGAAATATGTGCAGAAGAAATAAACTGCGCCTGTAACCTGGCAGCAGTAGAATTAGGAAAAAGAGCCGGACATTGTTCTGGCTCTTTTTTCAGGTATTTGTTATAATAAAATATGGATATACAGATATATGGGGTAGGAAGAATGGACAAATATACGGTACTTTTGGTGGATGACGAAGAAGAGGTGATACAGGTCATCTTAAAGAAGCTGAACTGGGAGGAACTCGGCTTTTCAGTGGCGGGATATGCCTGCAATGGAGTGAAGGCGCTTGAAATGGTAGAAGAATATGAGCCGGATGTGGTTATGACTGATATTAAGATGCCATATATGAACGGTATGGAATTGGCGCACCGTATTAAGACGGAATTTCCAGCCACAAAGATATTGATTTTTACAGGGTTTGATGAATTTGAATATGCAAGGGAAGCCGTTCATCTGGAGGTGGAGGAGTATATATTGAAGCCTGTAAATTCAATGGAGATGACAGATGTATTTCGGCAGTTGAAGAAAAAACTGGACCAGGAGATCAGCGAAAAACGGAATGTGGAGATACTGCAAAAATACTATATGGAATCTCTGCCCCTTCTGCAGGCGAATTTTTATACCATGCTGATAGAGGGGAGGGTACGAGAGGAAGAACTTCCTGGATATCTTACGGATTATCGTCTTTCATTCCGCGGACCTTTGTACTGCTGCCTAGTTGTTCATACGTCGTCTAGTCAGACGCCGGAAGGCATGAATCCCTTGCTGCTTACAATATCTGTCCAGAAGCAGGCGGAAGAGCATCTGGGTAAGAAATGGCAGGCAAAGGCATTCCCCTATCTGGAGAATACGGTTTTGATTGCGCAATTGAAGCAGGAAAGCGAGATTACAGAACTGACGGATGACTGCGATAGATTCTGCAAATATGCGCTTCATATGGTTGACGCTGTTGTAACGGTGGGAGTCGGACAGGTCTGCGGGAGTATTCATGAGCTTTCACAGTCCTATAACAGCGCCAGAACGGCTGTGTCTTATCGTGTGATTTACGGGGCGTCGAGAGCTATCAATATGAAAGAAAATGTTCCACAGGAAATAAGCAGGTCTGGTTCCGGAGATGATATTCACCTGTCTAAGCTTTTTAAGATGATTCGTCTGGGGACTGTTGAGGATATTAAGGAGGCTGTGGAACAATATTTAAATCAAGTGTCTTTTCAAGAGAGGACGCTGCAGTTATACCATGTAGATGTCATGGAGTTGATCAGTGCATTATACCGGTTTGCGGCAAATCATGAAATTACCGCGGAAGTCTTTCCAGAGAATATAAAGGTATTGTATGCGCAGCTTTTGGATATGGATGCCGGTGCATTGCAGAAATGGCTGGTGGATACTAGTCTTTTCTTCCGGGAGGAACTTTTGGACGCGCGGAACCGTTCGACAAAGTCTTACGTATCTAAGGCAAAGGATTATGTACAGAATCATTATAAGGACGAAGAGCTTTCACTGGATGGAGTCTGCCAGGTTCTGGGCGTATCTAATTCTTATTTTTCGACGGTATTTAAAAAGAAAACAGGGAAATCTTTTATCGGCTATCTGACGGATTATCGTTTGGAACAGGCTTCCCGTCTGTTGATAGAGACAAACGATAAAAGTTATATTATTGCAAGACAGGTTGGTTATACGGATCCCAATTATTTTAGTTATGTATTTAAACGACGGTTTGGCGTATCTCCATCCAGATATAGAACAGAGCATGAAGAAAGTGAAAACAGTGACACAAAATAAGAAATTATCACAGAGATATTTGGAATTTATAACCAAAATAAAACCGAGAGGCATGCAGTCAACGATTATGCTTGTATTTTCTTCCATTTCCATTACTATTATGCTGATTTTGGGAGTTGTGGTGTATTTTAGAGTCTCGGCAGCTTCCAGACAGGAAAGTATTGGGAGCACTCAGAAGCTGATGGAGCAGACCGGGGAGAATATGGAGGATTATCTGGTGAGCATGCGGCAGATATCGGATGCGGTTTATTACAATGTCATTAAGGAAAATGATTTTTCCGATCAGGATAATGACATCCAGCGGGGAATGAAGCGGATCTATGAGGCAAATTCAGGCAGCCTGCGGAGTATTGCCATTTATAATAATTACGGAAGCCTGATGGGAGCGGAGCCGGTTGTCCTGCAGAAGGAGGATCCGAATGTTACCAGACAGGACTGGTATGAGCAGGCGATAGCCGAGACTGAGAATATGCATTTTTCTACACCGCATATTCAGAATCTTTTTGATGATGCGTTTCGTTATTATTGGGTGATTTCATTGAGCCGGGTTGTGGAATTGACGGATAACGGGGTTCCTCAACTGGGAGTTCTTCTTGTAGATATGGATTATTCCAGTATTTCACGGATGATGAAGCAAATCAACACGCAGAACAGCGGACAGTATTATTATCTGTGCGACAGCAGCGGGGAGATCATTTATCATACAAGGCAGATGCAGATAAATAACGGCATATTCAGTGAAAACAGCAAAAAGGCGGCGTCATACAAAGACGGGGTTTATGATGAGTTTTATGAAGGGGAACACCGCAAGGTAATAGTGAATACGATCAGCTATACCGGCTGGAAGCTGGTAGGAGTAATCCCGAACTCTGTGTTTACCCATGGCATGTTTGATATTAGGTATTTTATTGTTCTTTTGATTCTTTTGATGGCAATGATGTTCGGGGTGGTAAACAGGGTGGTTTCCGTCAGGATATCCAGTCCTATCTTGAAGCTGAATGAATCGGTTTTGGAATATGAGGCGGGAGAACAGCCGGAGATTTATATCGGAGGGTCGATGGAGATACGGCATCTGGGTGATTCCATACAGAGGTCTTATGAGCAGATTGACATGCTGATGCACAAAATTGTTTTGGAGCAGACGGAGCGCAGAAAAAGTGAACTGGACGCCCTTCAGAGCCAGATTAACCCGCATTTTTTATACAATGCACTGGATTCTATTACATGGATGATTGAGGGGGAGAGAAATGACGAGGCTGTGTTTATGATATCGCAGCTTGCCAAGCTGTTTCGGATCAGTCTTTCGAAAGGGCGGACGGTCATCCCGGTGAGAGATGAACTTCAGCATGCTGAGAGCTATATGAATATCCAGAAGGTCCGCTATAAAAATTCATTTACCTATGTACAGGACGTGGATCCTGATATTTATTCTTATTGTACAGTTAAGTTGATTTTACAGCCCATTCTTGAAAATGCAATCAATTATGGTGTCAGCGGCATGGATGAGGATGAGGGCGGCGAAATCCGTGTAAGCGGAAGCCTGTGGGACGGAAAGGTTATTCTATCCGTAACGGATAATGGAATTGGGATGTCTGAAGAGGAGGTGCGCTTTCTGCTGACAGACAGCGACCGGGTACACAAGCAAGGTTCTGGAGTCGGTCTTGTGAATGTTAATAATCGGATTCATCTTCTTTTCGGAAGAGAGTATGGCCTTACCGTGGAAAGCGAGCCGGATGAGGGAACTAAGGTATCAATCTGTATTCCGGCAGTCCCTTATACAGAGGAAAATAGGAAGTTGCTTGAGGCTGGGCGCCCATTTGGCGGGGAGTAGCGCCAGATGAGGGAGAATAGAGGAAAATATGATGAAAAGCAGCAAAAAAGTATTTATTCTTACAGAAGCAATTTTAGCCGTGCTGGTTGTGATCGTGTCTATCGCTATGCTCTGGGGAAAAAATGGGGAAGACCGCAGCAGGATTTCTGTGATTATTCAGGATTCCGACAGCAGCCGCTGGGCGGCGTTTAAATATGGACTTAGAATGGCGGCTCAGGATCGGGAAATGGAAGTATTTTTCGTCAGTACAGGAAAGACCTTATCGGCGGAGGAAGAATATGAAGCGATTCGAAAGGAGGTTGATAATGGGGCGGATGCGGTGATTGTTCAGCCTATCCCGGAGAATAATACAGAGGAACTGTTAAAAAAAATAGAGAGAAGGGTTCCGATTATGCTTGTAGAATATTCTGCGGCAAGGGATGGGGACACATCTGGAATTGCCGTTGTAAAACCAGATAATTACGAGCTTGGGAAGGTACTGGCGGAGGAATTACTAAACGATTACAATGGGAAAATTAAGGGAAAGACTGTTGGAATTGTCTCGGAACATGAGGATTCGTCAGCCATACTTGACCGGGAAAAGGGATTGATGTCGGCGCTGGAAGAGAAGGGAGCCGAGCTGCGCTGGAATGTTTCAGATGTTTTGCCGGAAGAAGAGGAGTACATTTTAGAAATGAAAGCTAAGGTGGATTTTGTGATCGCATTGGATGATTACAGCCTGGTACTGGCGGGAAAAGCAGCATCGGCCAATAATTTGCATGGGGCGTTGGTATATGGGATCGGAAATTCTATGGAGGCAGTATACTGCTTGGATGCGGGCTATATCAGATGTCTGGTAGTGCCGGATGATTTTAATATGGGATACCAGAGTCTGACGGAAGCAGTAGAGAGTCTTGAGCATTTTTTTAGAAAACCGCAGAGCATAACAGTTTCTTATACAGTAATGCGAAGGGATACGTTGTTTAAGAAGGAGAATCAGGAAATTCTTTTTACAATGAGCCAATAGAGGTTTTTATGATTCAGATGTTCTTGTTATTGTGAGTGGAATGGACAGTAACGGATTTGTTGGATTGGGACAAGGATGGGGGAAAACTATGAGGATGAAAAAAATACTCGCTGCAGGTATTGTTTTCAGTATGGGAATACAGCTTTTTTGTGCCTGCAGCAAGGAGATGCCATATGAGGAGAATAAGGTATATGTGGGTGTAACATACTATAATCAAAGCGATACGTTTCTGAATCAGTTGATCGCATCTCTGAAGGAAAACCTTCAGGAGTATGAAGAAAGCGGCTATGAAATATCTATTTTAGTCCGGGGAGCGGGCGGCTCTCAGAGGACACAGGAGGATCAGGTAACAGAACTGATTGATGCAGGCTGTAATGTGCTGTGCGTGAATCTGGTAGACCGTGCGGATCCATCGGAAATCATTGATCTTGCGAGAGAGAAGGATGTGCCGATCATTTTCTTTAACAGGGAGCCGGTTGCGGAGGATATGATGCAGTGGGACAGGCTGTATTATGTGGGAGCGTTTGCAGAACAATCAGGCGTTATGCAGGGAGAGCTGGCTGTGGAGCTTATACAGTCGGATCCTTCCATAGACCGCAATAAGGACGGAAAGATCCAGTATGTGATTTTGGAGGGGGAAGCGGGACATCAGGACGCGATTATTCGTTCGGAGAGCGTGGTGGAGACCTTGAAGAGCCACGAGATCGAAATTGAAAAATTAAGTAATGGAATTGCAAACTGGAACCGTGCGCAGGCCCAGAATCAGATGCTGCAGATGATTAGTCAGCATCAGAACAGGATTGAGCTGGTATTGGCAAATAATGATGATATGGCCCTTGGCGCGATAGACGCTTATGAGAAATTAAATTATACGGAGTCTGCTCTGCCGATCTTCTTAGGGGTTGACGGGACAGATGTGGGACTGGAGGCGGTCCGGGATTCCAAACTGGCAGGGACGGTGTATAATGACAAGGAGGGGCAGGCAGAAGCAATGGCAGAGCTTGCAGTAGCTCTTGTATCCGGAACTGGGATGGAGAAAATCAAATTTCAGGATAAAAAATATATTTATCTTCCTTATGCGAAGGTAACAAAAAGCTCAGTGGAAAGATTTATGAGAAGATAAATGCAGGCAGAATAAGCTGTATTATAGAAATCATCTATAAGTGCGCCGTTATATCAAAATAACCGATTGGAAATTTCAATAATCAAGCAGTATAATAAGCTTATCAAATGATTGACATGGCTGAATAAGCCAATTCCCTAATAAAAAAACCTTTCAGGACCGCCTGCCTGAAAGGTTTTTTTATTTCATAGGAAATAGTTGTTGCTGTGGAAAGGAATCGTTCGACTAAATTAGCGCCCCGTCCAGATAACATTCTAGACTGCGCCGCATATTTTTCTCAAAGTCTGCTTCGCCGTTTTTTAAGCTCCATTCAAATACGTTTCCGATAACGATCATACGGATGTCAGTGCTTACCTCATCTAAAGAATGCTTCAAGGTAATAATTCCGGCATCAATAGCTTTTTTCAGGTAATTATGGACCGTTACAATCGGATAAGGGCGGTCTGCCCAGATATCCGGATTCAGGGATTGGTTTTTAGGCGTGTAATAATTGGATATAAAATCCAGTCCGAGTTCCCGGCAGTAATGCACATAATTCAGGTATACATGGATGATGGTTATCTTTGCTTCGTCTATATTGGAGGGCAGGTCAAGCAGATCGGGATTGATGCTGGGCTGCTCTTCAATATAGTAAGATAATAAATCGTCCTTGGTCTTGAAATGATGATAAAAGCTTCCGTTCGAAACGCCGGCCTCTTCACAGATATTTTTGATGGATAATGCTTCGTAGCCCTTCTGCTGGAGGATGGTTTTCGCTGCGCGGAAAATACGGCTCTTTGTTTCTTTTGATTTTAACTGCTGTTTGGACAATTCTTGTAGTTCTGGCATAGCGGCATTATTCTCCTTCATATTCACGTATGCTTGTCTGACAAGTATACCATAAATTTCTACAGGATTCAAGAAAACAGAGCAGACTCGGTTCTGCTGGACGAATTTGTCTTACATAGATAATCATAAAAAAGATAAGCATCCGTACCCTGAGAAAGTTGGATGCTTATCTCTTTGAATTAGCTAAAATTTTACTGAGGGCATATCGGAACTTCGTGTCCGATTAACCTTTCTAAGTAGATTATACACTAGAGCTGCTTGATTTTCAAGCGGCTCTTTTAAATATCGCCCCCCAGAACTCTTTTAAATATCGCCCCCCAGAACTTGAATCTGCAATTTGTTCATGATATGCTTACACAGTAAGAGGCGCGGTGGGTCTGGTACACCGCAGGCACAGATACTCCGGCAGGAGAAAACGATAGATTAGGAATAGAGAGGAACAGTTACATGGATATTAATCAGAAGATTACGGAAGAGCTTGGCGTAAAGCGCTGGCAGGTAGACGCCGCGGTTCAGTTGATAGACGAGGGGAACACCATTCCGTTTATTGCCCGGTACCGCAAGGAGAAACATGGAACAATGGACGATGAGCAGCTTAGAAAGCTGGACGAAAGGCTGAATTACCTGCGGAATCTGGAAGAGAAAAAGGAACAGGTACTCTCTAGCATTGAAGAGCAGGGCAAGCTTACAAAGGAACTGAAAGCGCAGATTCTGGCGGCGGAGACTCAGGTTGCGGTAGACGATCTATACCGTCCGTACCGGCCGAAGAGAAGGACCCGGGCTATGATTGCCAAGGAACGAGGACTTGAGCCGCTGGCGGTATTGATCACGCTGCAGAATACAAAGGTTCCGATCGAAGAGCTGGCAGAAGAATATGTAAATCCGGAGAAGGAAGTAGCTACTGTTCAGGACGCCATTGCAGGGGCAAAGGATATTATTGCGGAGAATATTTCAGACGAGGCGGATTACCGTACATGGATCCGGAATATAACCGTTAAAAAGGGCCGGGTGGTTTCTCAGGCAAAGGATGCGGAAGCAGAATCGGTGTACGAGATGTACTATGATTTTGACGAGCCGGTGACGAAGCTTGCGGGGCACCGGGTGCTGGCGCTGAACCGGGGGGAAAAAGAAAAATTCCTTACGGTGAAGGTCGAGGCGCCGGAGGAGGATATCTTACGCTTTTTGGAGAAGAAAACCATACACAGCAGTAATCCGTATACGACGCCAATTTTAAAGGAGGCGGCGGATGACAGTTACCACAGGCTGATTGCACCGGCTATCGAGCGGGAGATCAGGAACGACCTTACAGAGAAAGCGGAGGACGGAGCGATTACGGTATTTGGAAAGAATTTAGAGCAGCTTCTTATGCAGCCGCCGATCGTGGGTCAGACGGTTCTCGGCTGGGATCCGGCGTTCCGTACCGGCTGTAAGCTTGCGGTAGTGGACGCTACCGGGAAGGTTATAGGTACTACGATCATTTATCCGACTGCGCCGACCACGCCCCAGAAGATTAAGGCGTCCAAGGAACTTTTAAAGAAGATTATCAAGAAATATCATATTACCCTGATTTCTCTCGGAAACGGAACGGCATCTAGAGAATCAGAGCAGGTGATCGTAGAATTGTTAAAGGAAATTCCAGAACAGGTTCAGTATGTGATCGTCAATGAGGCGGGGGCATCCGTTTATTCCGCAAGCAAGCTGGCCACGGAGGAATTTCCGAAATTTGACGTGGGTCAGAGAAGCGCCGTATCCATAGCAAGAAGGCTGCAGGATCCGCTGGCGGAGCTGGTGAAGATCGAACCGAAGTCCATCGGGGTAGGGCAGTATCAGCACGATATGAATCAGAAGAAGCTGACACAGGCTCTCGGCGGCGTGGTGGAAGACTGCGTAAATAAGGTGGGTGTGGATCTCAACACAGCGTCGGCGCCTCTGTTATCTTATATCTCTGGGATTTCCGGGACAATCGCCAAAAATATTGTGGCTTACCGGGAAGAAAACGGCAGCTTTAAAAGCCGTAAAGAGTTATTAAAGGTGGCGAAGTTAGGGCCAAAAGCCTTCGAGCAGTGTGCGGGATTTATGCGGATTGGCGAAGGCAGCAATCCGCTGGACGGCACCAGCGTACATCCGGAGTCTTATGAGGCGGCCGAGAAGCTTCTGGCGAAACAGGGATTTTCACCGGAGGATATCCGGGGAGGAAAGCTTGTAGGACTTTCCCTTACAATCCGTGATTATAAGAAACTGGCAGAAGAATTGGGAATCGGCGAGATTACGCTGCGGGATATTGTAAAAGAATTAGAAAAGCCGGGGCGCGACCCAAGAGATGAGATGCCAAAGCCGATCCTGCGCACGGACGTGCTGGATATGAAGGATTTAAAAGAAGGCATGATTCTAAAGGGAACCGTGCGGAACGTGATTGATTTCGGCGTATTCGTAGATATCGGAGTCCATCAGGACGGATTAGTGCATATTTCAGAAATTACCGATAAAAAATTTATCAAACATCCGTTAGAGGTAGTAAGCGTAGGGGATATCGTAGACGTCAAGGTGCTGGGTGTAGATATGAAAAAGAAACGGATTTCACTCACTATGAAAGGAATACAGTAAATGCAGTATAGAAACGACAGGTACGGCCAGCCCATATCGCTGCTTGGCTACGGCTGTATGAGGTTTACAAAGAAAGGAAACAGCATTGATATCGACAAGGCTGAGAGGGAGGTTATGGCGGCTATCCGCGGCGGCGTAAATTATCTGGATACGGCATACATTTATCCGGGGAGCGAGGCGGCTGTGGGAGAGATCTTAAGAAGAAATGGGTGCCGTGAGCAGGTGTATATTGCAACGAAGCTGCCTCAATATTATATTAAATCCAACGGAGCCATCGACCGGTATTTTGAAGAGCAGTTAAAGCGGCTTGGTACGGATTATATTGATTATTACTTGATGCATATGCTGACGGATGTGACAGCTTGGAATAAGCTGAAAGAACTAGGCATTGAGGAGTGGATCGCGAAGAAAAAGCGGGAGGGCAGTATCCGTAATCTGGGATTTTCCTTCCATGGCAATACAGAGATGTTCCTGCAGATATTAGACGCGTACGACTGGGATTTCTGCCAGATTCAGTATAATTATATGGATGAGCATACCCAAGCGGGCCGGGAAGGACTTAGGGCGGCAGCAGCAAGGGGGATTCCGGTAATCATTATGGAACCTCTAAGAGGAGGGAAACTGGTTGACCTTCTGCCGGAAACGGCAAAAAAGCAGATTGCGGGGTATCCGAAAAAAAGGACGCCTGCGGAATGGGCATTTCGGTGGCTGTGGGAGCAGCCGGAGGTGACCTGTGTCTTATCGGGGATGAATTCGCTGGATATGGTAGAGGAGAATATGCGCATTGCCGACGAGGTTCAGGAGGGCGAATTTACAGAGGAAGATCTGGCGCTGATAGAGCGAATTAAACAGGAAATCCAGAATACGCTCCGCGTAGGCTGCACAGGATGCGGGTATTGCATGCCGTGTCCCAAGGGGATCGATATCCCGGCGGCGTTTCGCTGTTATAACCATATGTATACGGAGGGCAGGGGAAGCGGCAGGCACGAATACCTGCAGACGGTCTGCCTGCAGAAGGATTTTGCAGACGCAGGAAGCTGCATCGAGTGCGGCAGATGCGAGCAACATTGTCCCCAACATTTGGAAATTCGGGAAAACCTAAAGGAGGCGGACGACAAGCTGCTTCCGTTCTACTATAAAATTGGAATCAAATTAATTAAAAAACTAGGGTTTTTAGGCTAAAGGAAGGATGACGGGATGCAAACCAGAGAGATCTTAACACGGTTACAAAACGGGGAAATATCGGTAGATGAAGCAGAACAGTATTTTCGCGGGCAGCCTTTTGAGGAAGACTTAGGCGGGGAGCAGGGGTACGCCAAGCTTGATATGCACCGCAAGCTCCGGCAGGGATTCCCGGAGGTGATTTTTTGCAGCGGCAAGGCGGATCCGTTTCTCGTGGAAATCTTTGGGAGGCTCTATGAGCACGAGGGAGAGGTGCTTGGAACGAGGGCGTCTAAGGAACAATACGAGCTGTTGAAAGAGCATTATCCGCAGACGCAGTATGATGAGGTATCACGGATTGTTAAGATAGAAAGACCAGATAAGGTTCGGAACGGCTGCATTGCGGTATGTTCGGCCGGAACGGCGGATATCCCGGTGGCCGAGGAGGCGGCGCAGGTGGCAGAATATTTCGGAAGTCATGTGGAGCGGCTGTATGACGTGGGAGTCAGCGGCCTGCACCGGATGCTGTCCAGACTTGATGTAATTCAGAGAGCAAATTGTGTGATCGCGGTGGCAGGCATGGAGGGAGCACTGGCAAGCGTGATTGGCGGGCTGGTAGATAAGCCGGTGATCGCGGTGCCTACGTCGATCGGTTACGGCGCAAGTTTTCATGGGCTTTCCGCGCTCCTTACCATGATCAATTCCTGTGCAAATGGAATTTCGGTGGTCAATATCGATAATGGATTTGGGGCAGGATATATTGCCACACAGATTAATAGATTAGGAGTAAAAAATGAGTAGAACACTTTATTTGGAATGTTACAGCGGGATCAGCGGCGATATGACGGTGGGGGCTCTTTTGGATCTGGGAGCGGACGAAAAGGCGCTCCGGGAGGGCTTGGAGAGCCTGCCGTTAGATGAATTTGAGATAGCGATTACAAGAGTGAAGAAATCGGGGCTGGATGCCTGTGACTTCCGTGTGATTCTGGACGAGGCGCAGGATCCCCATGACCATGATATGGAGTATTTGCATGGTCATGAACATAGCCACGCGCATCACCATGCAGACGGCCATGGACATAGCCATGAGCATGTATATGCAGACAGTCATGAACATAGCCACGCGCATCACTATGCAGAAGAAGCGCATGGACATCACCATCATCATGGGCATGTTCACAGGGGGCTTCATGAGATTCAGGAGATCATAAATCACTCAGGCTTAAGCCGCCGTGCAAAGGATACGGCGCTGCGGATTTTTAAGGTGCTTGCGGAGGCGGAGGCCAAAGCCCATGGCATGCCTGTGGAGCAAGTGCATTTTCATGAAGTGGGCGCAGTAGATTCTATTGTGGATATTGCGGCGGCGGCGCTGTGTCTGGACAATCTGGATGTGGAAGAGGTGATTGTCTCAGAACTGTACGAAGGGCGGGGAACGATCCGCTGCCAGCATGGAATCATCCCGGTTCCGGTTCCGGCGGTGGCGAATATAGCTTCGGTATATCATCTGCCTCTGCATATGACGGAGACGGAAGGGGAGCTGGTGACCCCCACCGGGGCGGCGATTGCGGCGGCGGTGCGGACGTCAGGCAGGCTGCCGGAGAATTACCGGATCCTTAAGACTGGCATGGGAGCCGGGAAGCGGGATTACGGCCGTACCGGGGTTCTGCGGGCAATGCTGATTGAACCAGCAGAAGAAAATGCCAAAATGCCGGAGAAGGCCTCTGCAAAAGAAGATACCATCTGGCATCTGGAGAGCAATATCGACGACTGTACCGGGGAAGCCCTTGGGTATGTGATGGACCGCCTTATGGAAGCGGGGGCGAGGGATGTCTATTATGCTCCGGTGTATATGAAGAAAAATCGTCCGGCCTATGAGCTGAATGTGATATGCATGGAAGAAGACCGGAAGAAGCTGGAGGAAATCATTTTCCAGAATACGACGACCATCGGTATCCGGAGAATGAAGATGGAGAGGACGGTTTTAAACCGCAGCATTCAGGAGATTCAGACGCCTTTGGGAAAGGTGGGGGTTAAGATTTGTGAGATTGGGGCAGAAAAGCGGGCGTATCCGGAATACGACAGCATCATCCGGCTCTGCAGGGAGCATAATTTGTCCTATCAGCAGGTGTGGAACACAGTCAGCCAAGCGGCTTTCACGATTAAGAAATAATAGATTTTTATTGTAGAAGATCAGTATAGTAAGAGGAACAGAATGCATTTTGAGGAAAAAGCGGAGAACTTAAAAAAGAGAATGAATCGGTATGCCAAAGGTGATGTTGCGGTTGCCTTTTCAGGCGGCGTGGACAGCAGCCTGCTGCTGAATCTTGCGGCGGCGGCGTCAGAGGAACATGGAACAAAAGTATATGCGATTCTGATGCACACGATGCTGCATTCCGCCAGAGATGCGAAGGAGGCAAAAGCCGCAGCAAAAGAGGCGGGGGCAGAATTTCGGATGCTTACGGTTGACGAGCTTTTGGAGGCGGGGATTCTGGACAATCCGAAGGACCGCTGCTATCGGTGTAAGAAGTATTTGTTTGAGCAGCTTAAACGGGAAAGCGAGTCGCTTGGGGCGGCGGTGATTTTGGAAGGGACCAACGAAGATGATCTCCATGGATACCGGCCGGGGCTTTTGGCAGTAAAAGAGCTTGGAATTAGAAGTCCTCTGGCGGACGCCGGATTTACCAAGGAGGAAGTGAGAAGATTTGCAGAAGAGCTTGGAATCTCCGCGTCAAAGAAACCATCCATGCCCTGTCTTGCCACCAGATTTCCCTACGGAACCAGACTTTCCTATGAAGATATTAGGAAGGCAGAGCAGGGGGAGCAGTTTATCAGAGCGATGGGATTTTATAACGTAAGGCTCCGCGTTCATGGGGACATTGCCCGGATTGAGGTAGATACAGAAGGATTTGGGGAGATTATGGGAAGAAGGAAAGAGATTATTTCCTATCTGAAAAATCTCGGATACAGTTATGTGACTCTGGATATGGAAGGATTTCGTTCCGGAAGCATGGATATCAATATAGATCAGCAGAAAATGGGAACAGATGCAAGGTGATATGAGAAATAATTAGACGAAAGAGTGAAGAAGATGTTAAGTCAGAGGCAGATAGAGATTCTACTGGAATTTTGCAATCATACGGAGGAATATTTGACCGGCACATATCTGGCGGATAAATTCGGCGTTAGTCTTAGGACTGTTCAGGGCGATATCAAAGTAATCCGCGAAGAGCTGTCGGGGGAAACCTGCGCCAAGATCGTATCCAGATCTTCTAAGGGCAGTATGATAGAAGTGAGTGATTACGAAGAATTTTCCACCTTTGTGAACTCGCTATATCAGGAATATATGACGGTTTCTCTGAATTATTCGGTGAACCGCGTCAATAAGATGATGCTTCTGCTGCTGAACAGGCATCGCGCAGTTTCACTGATGGAATTGGAAGAAGAATTTTTTATATCCAGATCAACAGTGTTGAACGATCTGAAGAAGGTTGAAGAGCTGCTTGGCAAATTTGACTTGGAGCTGATGCGGGGCAACAATAAGGTAATGATCGACGGCTTTGAGATGAATAAACGGAGCTGTCTGGCGGAACAGGATTTGTACCTTGCGTATACTCAAGATGAGAAAAAGGAGGTTTTATTTTTTGACGAGCGGCAGATTGTAAAGATCCAGAATGTTTTGACAGAGGTGTTTGTGAAGCATCAGTATCACATTATGGATATGGATTTCAATAACACGATCCTGTTTCTAAATATTATGATCTGCAGAATGAACGATGGCTTTTATATACAGTCAAATGAAATCGATGCAATGGAACAATTGGGAGCCGAGTATGAGGTGGCAAAGGATGTGGTCGGAGAGCTTAGCAAAAAGTTTTTTGTAAAAGCTACGGAGGACGAGATCCGGTATTTTTCCCTGTATTTGAAGGGGCAGGGAGATAACCGGGATTCCGATATGATTTCCCCGCAGATGCATGAGTTTGTGGAAAATGCGCTGGAGGCGATCAAAGACAATTTTAATGTGGATTTTACAGATAGGATGAATCTCAGGATCACTCTTGCCCTGCATTGTATGTCTCTGCTTGTACGCGCGAAATACGATATGCAGACGAAGAATAATATGCTGGAATACATCCGGGAATCCTTCCCGCTGGGATATGACATTGCTACTTATTTTGCCCATCTGTTCAGCATCGGGCTTGGCGGCAAGCGGGTGTCAAAGGATGAGATTGCGCTTTTGACGGTTCATTTTTACAGTGCGCTTCTGGAGATGAACCACAGGGAGAACAAGAAAAAGATTCTGGTGATTTCCAGTCTGAAAAACAGTATGACTGTACTGCTTAGACAGACTCTGCTTAGGTGGTTTTCCGAATATGTGGCGACGGTAAACTTTATCAATTCCCGGGTTATGGTTCCGGAGATGCTGGATAGCTATGATGTATTCCTCACAACGGAGAAGGGTGAATTTTTTGAAAAAGGGATTGCCATGTATGTGAATGCGTTCCCCACCCAGAACGACTACATTAATATTAAGTTGAATCTGGACGGATTTCGTAAGATCGAAGATGTTATGAATGTGTTCCGCCCCGAGTTATTTGGCGTTATGAAGGCGGGCAGGAAGCAGGATGTGTTAAAGGAGATGTGTGGGAATGCATCAGAGCTGTATGATCTGGAAGGCCTGTACCAGCAGGTTTTGCAGAGGGAAAATATTGGAAGCTCCTATTTCAGCAAAGATATCGCAGTACCCCATCCGATGAATGCGGTATCTTCGGATACGTTTATTGTTGTCCGCTTTTCGGGAAAACCGATCATCTGGGACGAGGAGAACAATAAGGTGAATCTGGTTATGCTGATGCATATCGGGCGCAATAATCCACAGGCGTTCCAGATGTGGAATTATCTGTCCAAGCTGTTCGCAAGCAAGGGGCTGATCGAACAGATGTCGGAGGACATGACTTATGAGTATTTCATAGCGCTGGTAAAGGCGGCGCTGGAAAAAGGATTAAATGAGAAAGAATAAGAAAATACAAAAGAGTGCCGGCTATCGCTGCCGGCAGCATAAAACGCCCGGGATTTGGAGGTCATATCCAAATCCCGGGCGTTTCCAGGATACCATATTATGAGTTGATAACCGTTACTAATTCTGCAGCTTTTCTGCTGACATTCTCGACGGCTTCGATGCTTAATTCGATCACGCTTGCCGTATTGTGATTTGCCTCGTATGCCCTGCCGAAGGTTGACACAAATTCTTTGCGGAGATCTGAGCCGTAATTTACCTTTAACAAATGATACTGCCTTGCTTTCTGGATGATATCAAAGGGGATCCCAGAGCCGCCGTGCATTACCAGCGGAACAGGTGAAATTTCCGAGATGGTTTTCAGCAGAGGGAGGTCCACTTTCGGCTCAATATCAAGTCCATGGACATTTCCAATGGAGACCGCAAGCAGGTCGCAGCCGGTCTGTGTTACAAAATCCAGCACCATATCAGGGTCGGTTTTGCAGTCTGCTTCATTTACAATATCTTCTTCTTTTCCCTGAAGAGCGCCCAGTTCAGCTTCTACAGGCACTCCGTAGAAATGGCAGTATTGAACGGCCCTTCGGACCTCTTTGATATTTTCTCCAAATGGAAGGTGGGATGCATCGATCATAATGGATGTAAATCCCGCATTCACGCATGCTTTTACATCCTCATAGGATTTGCCGTGGTCTAAGTGCAGGCCGATGGGCACATCGCTGTCTTTTAATGCATCCTCTGTAAGATAGGTAATGACTTGGGGATTGGATAATCTCAGGTTGTTAGAGGAAATCTGAATATAGCCCGGGAGACCAGCCATATTAAGGCCCTTCGCGATGGCGTAGGTCATTTCCATATTGGTGGTATTAAATGCGGGAAGCATCAGCCCCCTGGTTTCGGCATATTTCATAAGATCAAATCCATTTACTATTTTCATATTTTACGTGCAGCCGGGTTGGAGCTGCACCCTCCTTTCGAATTAGATTACATGATTTACTGTGAAGCAATTCACCTGTACGTACCAAGCTTATCTACATTATAGCGGGGAGGGAAAACGAAGGACGCAGACTTTTGCATGGTTTATGCGGTAAGCTTTGCGCGAAGCGGAAACAGTCATTGCAGGATGTATTGCGCAAAGGTTTGTGTGTGTGAGAATGGCGGGATGCTATACTCTAATTACAGCAAACGAGCCGAGTGAAAGGAGGAATGGGAATGAAGGTGATTGCAGTATCGCATGGAAGTTTTTCAAAAGGCTTAGTGGAAAGCGTGCAGATGCTGGTGGGCCAACAGGAAGATCTGGTTGCATACGGTTTATATCCCGAACAGACAGTACAGACTTTAACCGAACAGTTGGAAGAGGAACTGAAAAAGACGCCGGAAGGTGAAGAAGTGCTTTTCCTGACGGATCTGTTTCATGGAAGTCCGTTCAATGCAGTTGTTTCACTTATGAGGGATTATAAATTCCATCATATTACAGGGATTAACCTTCCGATAGCAATTACAATTTTGCTGGAACGAAGCAGTACGGACTCGATAGAAGCGCTGTGCCGGAAGGCAGAGGAGACCGCAGCGGAAACGGTTCTGTATGTAAATAAGCTGTTTGAGGAGAAGGAGGAAGAAGAATGAAAAATATCGTACTTGCCAGAGTAGATGACCGCCTGATTCACGGAGAGGTGGTTTCCGTGTGGACACCGAGCCTGCAGGTGAACCGGATTATCATTGTTGATGATGAAGTGGCGGCAGATGAATTTAACAAACGGGTGATCAAAGCATTGGCGCCTAATGGTGTGAAATGCAATGTTTATACAACGGACCGGGGCGCGGATATCCTGCAGAGAGATCCGAAGGACTCGGCGGAGAGAGTGATGGTACTTACAAAGACGCCGATTACCTATGATAAGATGTCGGATCTGGGACTGAAGCTTAAGGATGTGAATCTAGGCGGTATGGGGCTTCGCGGAGAGAGGACGCCGTTTATTAAGAATGTGGCATGCTCGCCGGATGAGATTACAGCTATCAAAAATCTTATGAGCAAAGGAACACATGTATACTATCAGCTTGTGCCGGAACAGCAGGTGATCGAGGCATCGGAATACGTTAATAAGTAGAGGAGGAAGAGATTATGGATAAAATAACCATTGTTCAGGCAATACTGTGCGGTATTGTTTATTGGCTGGCAGTTGGAAACTTACCGTTCGTTGGTCTCTGGTCGCTGCAGAGACCATTGGTATGCGGTATGATTACAGGACTGATTTTAGGAGACCCGGTTCAGGGAGCGGTAATCGGAGGAACGATAAATCTGGTATATCTAGGTTTCATGTCAGCGGGCGGAAGCATGCCGGCGGATATGGGACTTGCGGGAGTGCTTGGAACAGCATATGCGATCGTCGGAGGACTGGATGCAGAGACAGCGCTTGCGCTTGCAGTACCGATCGGGATTCTCGGCACAATTGTATGGGCCGGACGAATGACATTTGATTCATTCTTTGTACACATTGCAGATAACTATATCGAAAAGGGCGAGTACAATAAGATCTGGAGGGCAAATGTACTGTTTCCACAGATCATGTGCTTCTGTATGACAGCCATTCCATGTGCGCTGGCGGCATATTTCGGTTCGGCGTATATTCAGGGAATCCTTGATATGCTCAGCGGTAAAGTGCTTACAATCTTCCAAATTATCGGCGGATTAATGCCTGCGCTGGGAATTGCGATTACGCTGCAGTATATTTTTAAGGGCGAGTCTAAGGTTTTCCTGTTTGTAGGATTTTTGCTTTCCGTATATTCGGGACTTCCACTTCTGACACTAGGTATCATTGCGCTGCTGGCAGCGGTTGTGTATGTACAGATTACGTCCCAGATGGAAGGAAAAGCAGTAACGGCAAACGGAGCGGCTATTGATGATGAAGACGATGAGGAGGACGATTAATTATGGAAGAAAAGAAAAACAGTATAATCCCGAAAGCCGCCTTAATCAAAGCATGGCTGATCTGGGAGACATTTCCGCAGACTTGTTATAACTATGAGAGAATGATGGGACAGGTTGTCGCCCATATGTTCTCAGCGATTATCAATTTTCTATATAAGGATAATCCGGAAAAGCGCAAAGAAGTCATGAGACGTGAAATAGAGTTCTTTAACGTACATATTGAATTTGGCGCATGTATCCTCGGCATGGCAATCGCATTGGAAGAGCAGAAATCCATGGGCGAGAATATACCGGCAGAATTTATTACGAACTTAAAGACCTCTCTGATGGGACCTCTGGCCGGTATGGGCGATACTATCTGGCAGGGTGTGGTGATCCCGATTCTGCTTGCGGTCTGCATTGACCTTACAAGAAGCGGCAGCGGCAATGTATGGGGCGCGGTTATTTACGCGGTAGTTATCGTTGTTGCGGCTTATGCCTTAAGCTACTGGAATTTTATGTTTGGATACAAAGCCGGAAGCGAAGCTATTATGGACTTTCTGGAAAAAGGGATCCTGAATAAGCTGATCAAGGGCGCGTCCATCATGGGCTGTATGGTTATGGGCGGCCTGATCGTAAACTATGTAAATGCGTTCTGCGGTATTGAGATCGTAAGCTCTACGACGACCTATAATGTTCAGGAAAGTTTTCTTGACGCAGTCTGCCCGAATATCCTTCCTCTGGGAATGACGATGCTCGTATTTTATCTAATGAGCAAAAAGCGCTGGTCGGCAATTAAAATTATCGGTCTGATTATCGTGATCGGAATTATCGGCGGACTGACAGGTATTTTGACATATTAAGCAGAGGTTAGACAAATACAGAAAGTGTGGGAATTATGAAAGCAATCGTGTTAAACCGGCCAAAGGATTTTTCGATCAAAGAAATTGCCACGCCATCTATTGCGGAAGACGAGGTTTTGATCCGGATCAAAACCTCTGGAATCTGCACGAACGACGTTCGTGATTTTAACGGAGACTGTAATTACAGTTATCCAAGGATCGGCGGCCATGAATACTGCGGCGTGATTGAGGAACTTGGTTCGGAAGTTAAGAAAAAAGGTATGTTTAAAAAGGGACAGAAGGTTGTCAGATATATTATCGAAAACTGCGGCGAATGCTATTACTGTAAGCGCGGTGATGAGAATATCTGTGAGGAACACCAAAGGAGCGCTGTGTTCCATAATCCGGAGGGATTGTCCGGATATGGGGGATTTGCAGAGTATGCGGCGGCGAAGGCGGATGATCTGTATGTCTATTCAGAGGATACTCCTTTTGAGAAAATGGTGTTTACCGAGCCCCTTGCATGTGTGGTTAACAGCATGGACCGGACGGATATCCGGTTCGGAGACGATGTACTGGTTATCGGCGGCGGAACCATGGGGCTTCTGCATGTCATGCTGGCAAAGCTTAGGGGCGCGCGGGTTATTTTAAGCGAACCGCTGAAGGATAGAAGAGAGAAGGCGGTAAGCCTTGGCTGCGACGATGTGATCGATCCGCTGAAACAGGATGCGGTAAGGGCCGTGAAAGAGATGACGGAGGGGCGGGGAGCGCAGTTTGTGTTCAATACGACTGCAAATCCAAAGATTGCGGCGCAGGCAATCAATATGACGGCGCCGACAGGAACGGTTATGATGTTCAGTTCCATCCATCCAAATGAGCCGGTACCAGTGGACTTGGGCGCTGTCCATTCCAATCAGGTTACCATTACAGGGGCGGTTAGTCCGACGATTTCAGCCTTTCATCAGTCAGTGCAGCTCATTGAGAAAGGGATCCTAGATCCTACCGTATTAACAGAAGCGGTATATGATTATCAGGATTTTGGCGAGGCCGTCGGGGCGGCTGCAAAGCCGGATACTTATAAAGTGATTTTAAAATTTGGAGAATAGCGATGAAATATTATGTTGGAATTGACATGGGGACATCGTCGGTGAAACTTCTTTTGATGGATGAGAATGGGCGTGTAGTGGGGGGTACCAGCAGGAGCTACCGGGTATCTGAACCGTTTCCGGGATGGAAGGAAATAGATCCGGAACTCTGGATGCAGGGAGTCGCCGAAGGGCTTGAAGAACTTGTGGAGTATACAGAAGCAGGAGATATTGTGTCCATCGGCGTGACAGGGCAGATGCATTCGGTTGTCATGCTGGACGAAGACGGATGCTCTATCCGGCCGGCGCTTATGTGGAACGATATCAGAACTTCCGGCCTTTTGGAGGATGTCAGAAGAAAGTTTCGCGAGACTGGGGAGGTTTCGTATCTTGCAGACGTCATTTCAACAGGAAGTCCGGCGGTTAATCTATATTGGCTGAAACAACAGGAACCGGAGAATTTTAAAAGACTGAAAAAATTTCTGATCGGGCCGGACTATATCGTATATCGTCTGACCGGCAGATATCAGACGGACTATTGCGAAGCTTCCACATCCTCGCTTTTTGATCTGAACAACAGGAAATGGTCTTCGGAAATCCGGGAGATTCTCGGATTTCCGGAGGAAATCTATCCGGAGGTGAAGGGAAGCGGGCAGATTGCGGGAATCGTAAAAGAAGAATGGCGTCACAGATTAAAATTGGGAGAGCAGGTGAGTGTTACAGTTGGGACAGGGGATAATCCTGCGGCGGCTGTTTCGACAGGCTGCTTCCTGAAAAGATATCCGGTGCTGTCTCTTGGAACATCCGGCGTACTCATGGCGCCAAAAGAGAGGCTTGAGTTTGGCGGAAAAGGAAAAAATATTTTATTTTCCATAGACGGAAAGCAGACAGACGTATTAGTGCAGGGTGTAGTACAGTCCTGTGGGAACAGTTTTTCATGGTGGACGAATCAGGTACTGCGCACAGACAGCTTTGAGGAAGAGACCAGACGGGTGGAGACGGAGAAGCTGGGGGAAAATACCCTGATATTTTATCCTCATTTGACCGGGGATAAAACAATATATGCAGATCCGCATCTCAAAGGAGGATTTGTAGGAATTGGCACGGATTGTACGAGAGAAGATATGACGGCGGCAGTGATGGAAGGCATATGCTTTGGAGTACGGCAGCTTGCAGAAGAAATGAATCTGGATGCTCAGATACAAAAGGGACTCCGGGTGATCGGAGGAGGCTCAAAAAATAATGTATGGATGCAGATCCTTGCAGATGTATTAAATGTAAAGGTGATTCAGCTTAAGAGCGCGTATGGAGGAGCCGGTTATGGTATGGCACTGGTAGCGGCGTCCAGCGGCGCGTCTGGAATACCAATGAAAGAAATGATTGAAAAAACGGTTGTTTCTGGCAGGGAGTATCTTCCCAGAGAGAAACAGGCTGCATTATATGAAAAGAAGTATCAGAGATACATAAAAATATATGAGGCAATGAAACTTATTTTTGAATAGCCAAGGAGGGATTGGATGCAGACGTGTGATATTTGCCATGGGAAATTAGGTTTTATGAACAAGTTTCGCTATGCGGAGGGCTGTATCTGTAAACAATGCTATAAAAAGGCAAGCAGGCAGTTTACGGAGACCATAACGGATAAAAGCTATGCCCAGATCCGGGCTTTGTGCAGCGGGGAAAGTAAGATAACGGAAGACTTTGAAGTTACAGGAAGGATCGGAAATTATCTTCTTGTGGATGAAAGGAACCGGATGATCTGCGTATTAAATAACCGGATGGTAAAACAGCAGGTGTCTGCGCCGGATTTCTATCATGCAGAGGATATCCGGACATGTGAGATCTTATGCGAACCTCAGATCAGCCCAGAGGAAATTGAAAAAAAGCTATTGCAAAAAGAAGAAGGTATGATAAAAGCATTGAGAGTTAAAATATCTTTTAAAGATGCAAGAGTGCCGGCAGAAATATCCTTTTTTGAAGGAGCAGTAAGAATGAAGAGCTTTGCATTTAGGCAATCCTTTGGCTTTGCCAGAAGAATTATGGAAGAAGTGGTCAAATTGCAGGAATTGTGTGTTGAATAGAGGGATGGCGGATGAAACTATTTGAATGCAGGGTGCAGTCGTTTCAAGGACTGCATGCATTATCGGCGATGCGGCTTGCAAGAGAGGCGCAGAAATTTTCCAGCATGATCGTTGCGGTGCATGGGGAGAAAAGAGCAAATGTAAAAAACGTCATGGAACTGATGGGATTGCGGGCAGCGAAAGGAGCAGAGATTGTGTTTGCCGTGGAAGGAGAAGATGAAGAAGCGGCGGCCAAGAAACTGGAAGCATTGTGCAGGAGTTTTTTGTAGGGCGGGCTGTTAGGTGAGGATTATGTGGAAATTGGCGATATAGCAATAAAAAGCCGTGCAGACAGAGCTGAGGATGCTTTTGTGTGCACGGCTGTTAAGAGCTCAATAGTCTGATATATGGTTTTCAGAATGTTCATCATCGTCTTCGAGAAGCCGGAGTCCTGCGACTGCGGTTACCGGAAGTGAGAAAGTAATGGCGCCGGCAGCAGTGCCGATTCCCGCATGATCCATAATGGCCCGCATAATCTTATTTTTCTGACGGGAACGTACTACAATGAAAATAATTTCTTTTTCTTCTGCAAGGGAAATTCCTAAGAATTTTTTGGCTTGTTCTCTGCCGGTACCTTTCGCGTGGATTACGGTTCCTCCCGGAGCCTGCGCGCTTCTTGCGGCATCCATAATGGTTTCAATGTGCCCGCTGTTTGCGATTGCGATTAAAAGTTCAAAGTCTGTATTTTTCAATGCGCTCTCCTCCTTGATAATCATCTTCTGTCCGGCAGTAAGGTATTCGAGGGTCTTTTTTCCTCCGATGCTGCTTAGCGGTATCAGAAAAGCGATTCCTCTTCCGGCGATGTCGATTTTTATTTTATTGTAAAGGGCTTTTTGGAAGTTTTTCCATGTATCTTGTGTGACAAGTGTGAAGTAAACTGCTTTTTCAGTTGCTTCTATGCCGAAATAATCTAAGATAGCGCTGTTTGCAGTTCCGGTACCCAGAGTTGCAAATACGACATGGATATTATGTTCTTTTAAAAAGGGCAGCATCTTACCCCGGATTCCCCGGATGGTAATCATTACCATCATATAAATTTCATTCATGTGTAATACCTCATTGTTTATAATTCAATAATATCGTTTTCGCTCCAGGCATCAAGATAAGAGACGGATATAGTTTCGACTGCCTTGGCGTGCTGAGATTTCATCTGATAAACAGCTCCGAGAATCTGAATGGCAATCAGCGGCGTCATGGCGACCATAGCAACGATTCCAAAAGCATCTTGGACGATGTTTCCGCCTATGGCCTGGCATGCACCCATGGCAAAGGGAAGCAGAAAGGTGGCAGTCATTGGACCGGAAGCAACGCCGCCGGAGTCGAATGCTATGGCGGTAAATATTTTTGGTACAAAGAAGGACAGGCAGATTGCAATGAAATAGCCTGGCACGATGAACCAAAAAATAGAAATACCGGTAAGTACCCGGAACATCGCAAGTCCTACGGATGCGGCGACGCCAAGAGACAGGCTTATTCCCATAGATTTACCGGAAATAGCTCCGGAAGTAATCTCTTCGACCTGCTCCATTAATACATAGACGGCGGGCTCTGCCTTTACAATAAAGAATCCGATGATCATACCGATGGGAATTAGAATAAACCGGAATGACTGGGATGCAATGACTTCGCCTAAATAATTTCCGGCAGGCATGAAACCAACATTTACTCCTGTAAGAAAGAGTACCAGGCCAATATATGTATAAATAAGGCCGATTAATATTTTTAGCAGCATTTTTCTGGACAGACGGAGCGATACTGTTTGAAAGATGCCGAAAAAAAGTATGATTGGCAGTAGGGAGACGGCAATTTCTGACATGTATTTTGGGAAGCTGTCTATAAAAAACTGCCACAGCATCACGGAATCCTGTATGTTCGGAAGAACGGCTGGAACGTAGCTGATTTCTTCTGGATGGTATAGAAGTCCCAAAATTAGGACGGCAAGAATTGGACCGATAGAACATAAGGCTACAAGTCCGAAGCTGTCCTCTTCCGCATTTTTATCGCTTCGAACAGCGGCAAAGCCGACTCCGAGAGACATGATAAAGGGGACCGTCATCGGTCCTGTAGTAACTCCGCCGGAATCAAAAGCAACTGCAAGGAAATCTTTTGGAACAAATAATACCAGTATAAATATAAATCCGTAAAAAAAGATCAAAAGCGTTGAAAGCCGGATGGAAAAAAGCATGCGGAGCATTGCCATAATCAGGAAAAATCCCACGCCGGATGCAACAGCTATAATTAGGATTTGATTAGGGATGGAGGGCACCTGTTCTGCAAGTACCTGTAAATCGGGTTCGGATATTGTTATGATAAAGCCGAGCAGGAAGCAAAGGAAAAGGATAATTTCCAGACGCATAGACTTGGCCATCTTGGTGCCGGCTCGTTCACCCATGGGAACCATGGAAAGTTCGGCTCCTAATGTAAAAAACATCATGCCAACAACAAGCAGTAAGGCGGCAAATAAAAAAAGAAGCAATATACTTGGCGGAACCGGCGCGATGGTGAAGCTTAAAAAGAGAACAATTCCGAGAATAGGAAGTACTGCCTTTAGCGCTTCATTTCGTTTTTCAGTAAGTTTAGTTTGGTAAAAATTCATGAAACGACTAATCCTTTCTGAAAGATTGTAATAAAGTAAATGATATTAACTACAAGTGCAATTTATATTAAGTATAGCATATTGTGATACGGTGGGGAATGCGGTAGAAGATAAAGTTTCTATTAATAATAAAGTGGTATATTTAAGGGATTTTTGTAAAAAATAAAAAAATTAAAAAAAAGTGTGTCAAGCGTTTTTGAAAATGTCCCAAAATAATTGAAACATTAGCCCCGATTCA
>CAJUTH010000020.1 GCA_910589275.1 uncultured Dorea sp. | reverse complement strand
TATCTTATCAAAAATGGAAGAGAATTTGTAGATACGGATTATTACCTACTTACGCAAATCTGTTTCTATCATACAGGTTTGCTCCAGTTTTGTATAGGTACTCATTATCTACCGTTTACTTTTGAATAATTTAATGCATTTGCTATTTTATCAAGCGACAAATCCTCGTTAATATGCGTTTCTATATAGTCTACTATTTTTTCTACAACTGTATTATTGTTCATATATGACACTCCTTTCCCTATTTAATATAACATAACTTTTTAAAATTATCTTAATAGAAATTGCCCTAATTTGAAACAGAAAAGCGACAGAATATAATCCTGCCGCCTTTGCTTTATGCGAAAATAATTTCCTCGTTCACAATCTCCCTCGCACATGCCCTTATGTTGCCTAGCCACCCTGTCCATTCTAAGGCGTTTTCTTCCTTTAGGCGTTCCGTTATGCCCTGTGATTGTTTCATATTCTCTACGAGCCTTTCAAAGCGTTCCTGCGCCTGCCTGTCGATGTCGGCAAGATACGCATTAAGTTTACCGCTTGTGAGAAGATTGGTGTATGTAACTTTGCGGTACTGCTTTAGATAGTCCAGATGTCGCTGTCCCCATGTGCCTATTGGCTGTTCTTTTTCGGCGGGTACGGTCAAGCACGGTATTAAGTAATTTCCTTGTCGCTCGTACTTGCCGCCCAGTTTTTCAAATAATGATTTTGCCATTTTGTAATTCCTCCAAATAAGATATTCACTCCACATTGCTGTGTCTGTTGCCTTAAACAAATTTTTGCATTTTCTCCTTATCTGGTTTCATTCATAATTTGTAATTCGCACACAGATAATCAATCTAATTATTGATAGATTAACTCTTTAATCTTCTCATATGATATAAGTCTCTGCCTTTCACTTTCTAAAACCTGTTTCTCAATATTTTGAAAGGTATTTATAAATTTATCCCAAAGTATTGAAAATAATTGATCATAAATATCAAGTACTGTTAAATCTGTTTTTAATATTTTTTCCAATTTGTTTTTTAACTCTATTAATCTTTTTTTACCCGAAGGATGAGTAAATGAAATCCTATCTTCAGGAATGATTTGTAAACATTCTATTATATTAATTGACAACAAAGAGATATAAATACCACTTATAATTTGTATGGGTTCATATTTCCTCTCGAATAAAACTGGTAAAGTTAATAATGCGCCCAAATAATCTGCGTCATACTCCTGTTCCCAATTTAATTTTATTTTTTCATATTCTATCTGATTAACCTTTACTATGTCCGCTTGTTCACACATATTCAAGTGTCCTAAATAGTAGTGGGCACATTCATGAGCCACAATAAATGTCATAAATGCATCCGATAGCCTATTACTAAGCATTCGGAATATCCGATTATCCTTTGGTTGATCAAGGGAACATAATCTAGGATTTCTGGTTAGTAAAATGCACATACATAAATCTACAAATCGTTGTTCAAACCATTTGTTTTCATGCACATTTGTTAAGATTTTTTCTATATCCATATCTATCCATACTTGTGTCTGTTCTCAAATTTCAATAGGAATTACTTTTGCAAGTAAATTAGTAATAATATGAGCAAAATGAATAATACCACTGGAAAATATAATAATAGGTGACATATTACTTTTAGGCAATCTAACTTGTGCAGTAAAAAATTCGAATTCTATAGTACCAATTATCGGAAGAGGAAGTTCCTTACATGAAAGAAAATTATCTTTTACCTTATGTATATCTACAAGGATATTACTAAGACAACCATAATAATATGGATTCTCATACTTTGATATTACATTTTTGGCTCTCATTTTTTTCATATCTTCATTTAAAGAATTTTTATCATAACTAAATTTCTTATGAAAATCGGATTTTATTACAATGTTAATGAAATCAGACATTTATCTGCTCTAAATATTTAACATCTACGTTTTTTGTCAACCACACACCATTTTCAGAAAGATAAAACATAATCCCATCTTTATACATTTGTCCACTATGTACCTTCAAGATCATTGGTCTTCCGTGCCGCTTTCCAACCTTATTTGCGGTTTCAACATCTTTTGAAAGATGCACATATAAACGGCTCATTGATTTCAGTCCTTCTTTCATAATGGCTTTTATAAATCTATCTGCGGTTCCATGATATAAAAATTCTGGTGGTTCCTGTTTCTTTAATTCCACATCCACAGGAATACTATGTCCCTGGTTTGCACGAATTAGTGTCTTATCTTCATTAAAACTGTATCTCTGCTTATTATCAGTTTTAACAATCTCTTCTAATATTTCCATATCAATTTTACGTCCAGTATCATTTATGCCACCGAGAAGCTCTTTGACATTCGCCCAACCATGTTCATCTAAAATGATCCCTACTGCGTCTGGTTTGTGTCTTAACACCAAACTAATAAATACACTTAATTTGTCTAACTTTCCCATGTATCCTCCAAATAAAATCAAGTTTTCAACTGTAAATATTACTTTATCTGCTCAATCTCAGTCTTAACTTTTTTCATTTCCAGTAAAGCGTTTATAGCATTATCTTATTTCTCTCATTATATTTCCTCTGTAATATGACTAATGGACTGGCAAAACCAATCCACCAATCATATATTATATGTTTCTCTTTACATTCAACACATTCATCAACGCTTCTTGTAATACCCTTGAAACATTAATTCCAGCATGTTCAGCCTCATAATTAAGCCAACTTGGAAGCGCAACATTTCTCCTGACAGTTTTTGTATCAACCTTTTTTCTATACTCAGAAAAATCAACATCTACATATGTTAAAACACCTTTAGAAAAATCAATATCCTCTGTATCCTGCTGTACTTTTTCAACAGCAACCTTTTGATCTGAAGGCACCGGAAGTTCTTCATTATTATCTTCCATTGAAATTCCAGCCAGTCCAATGGCATCTCTCGCCATTTCAATCGCATCTGCAAAAGTATTCCCTTCAGTAAAAATCTCCATGTCAGGAACACAAACCAAAAAAGAATGTTCCGATCCATCATTTGTATTTACTATAAAAGTTGGATAAACTTGTTTCATATCAATCACTCCTTATAATAATTTCCATTTTCTGAGTATCATTCTTGCTAGATTTTCATTAATTTCTTTATGTCTTGGAATCTTTTCTGTATCACTACCTCTTCTATATATATCATGATTACCACCATGTCTTTCAAAAGAAAAACCTGCATCTTCAAGTTTCTTAATTAAATCCCTTTGTTTCATTAGTGTTCCTCCTCACAATTATATTATACACACTAATTACACAATAGTCAACATGTCTATACACAACTTTTACACAATAAAATCAATCTTTTATATGCATATTGCACTCAGCTACACAATTATGAGTTTCTTCATCCCAGTGCTTTCCATGTATGGCAATAAAAATTCAATTGATCAACTAAAAATTTATTATTTTTTAGAAACAGTTTTTAATACTGTTTCTATTTTATTAAGAAAGGAAGATATTTAAATATGAGTAATAGTTCATTAGTAAATTACGTAAAAATTTCCCCTAACAGAACAAGCCCGAGAAGAAATAAAATTACCAAAATAACAATCCATCATATGGCTGGTAATTTATCTGTAGAGACATGCGGAAATGTATTTGCACCAAGGAGCAGGCAGGCATCATCCAATTACGGCATTGATTTTGTATTAATACACAAAATTGACATCCAATCATGTAAAACTTTTGAGTCCTATATGCAATGTACTTACATATAAAATACTATACAAGAGCGACAAGAATTTTTCAATCATAAGGAGCTAATGCGCTCCTTATTTTTTACGATTTCATAATGTTGCTAATCTTTACTAAATAACAATAAATTCTTACATTATATTATTTTGTCTCCATACCTTTTAATCCGTTCTATACTGTATATTATTTTTTATTTTTTGCATTAAAACGCAAAATAATAATAACAAGCAAATAATCAAGGTTTTAATTAGGGTAGAAAATCCAGAATTTATTCTAATCCGTGTTCTGGCGCATTATAAAAAGCCCATAAATATGGGCTTTTTACGTAGTAGCGGGAACTGGATTTGAACCAGCGACACCACGGGTATGAACCGTGTGCTCTAGCCAACTGAGCTATCCCGCCTTATTCTATTCTCTCCGGTCTGAACGGAGACTTTCCTTTTGTCTGCAGTAACTTATTACTGCAAAATGGGACCTACAGGGCTCGAACCTGTGACCCTCTGCTTGTAAGGCAGATGCTCTCCCAGCTGAGCTAAGATCCCACATTCGTGGGCTGCTTTCGCAACCCGCCTTGCTATTATACTATTGATTTCATAGAAATGTCAATAGGTTTTTTCAGAATTTTCAACAAAAATCTTGCTAGTCATCTTGCGGTTATTTTAACTGTTTCACATACGCACCCTGTTCCTGTACAAAGCCCATCTTTTTCATATAAGATACGTGGGCGTCAGACAGGCCGCGGCCATAGCGCAGCGTATGAACTTTGTACTCGGCAAGCTTTGCGTACAGATAAGCCCCGACAGAGCAGTCGCGGTATGCCGGCACGGAGTAATCAGCCATGATATCCAGATTGCCGTCCTTCACCTCTCCTACGATCATTCCAGCCGGATTGCCGCCGCAGCACACAACATATGCCTGCTTTCCGTCTGCATCTTTGGCTTCAAATCCCGGGAAATACAGCCGGATATCCTGTTCATAATGCTCCAGAAAAAACCTGACCAGCGGATCTTCCCCACGGCCTGCAACCAGATCAAAATCCTGCTCTGTCTTAAGCAGCTTAATTAGGTTATAAACGTTAATGATAATCAGGCAGGTGTTCATGAGCGCCAGCGGAATGGCTCCGCAGATCACTGCGTAAATCCCCGATATCACACTGCCGATTGTATTGATAACTCGCAGCTTTACGATGGATGACATCAGCATAGACACCACCACCAATGCGGAACCAATATAACCAAATATCTCTATCATCATTGCCGTATCCATTCTAATACCCTCCGCCTGTATCTGTATTTTTCATAATTTTCACTAATCTGCTGGTGCCAAGCCTATCTGCCCCAAGGCTTATAAATTTATCGGCGTCATCAAAGGAAGATATCCCCCCGGCGGCCTTCACTTTCACTTCCGCGCCGACATGCTTTCTCATAAGCGCCACATCTTCAAAGGTTGCCCCGCCTGCTGAGAATCCTGTGGATGTTTTGATATATTCCGCCCCGGCCTTTGTAACGATCTCACACATCTTTATCTTTTCTTCCTCTGTAAGCAGGCAGGTTTCAATGATTACTTTCAAGATTTTTCCGCCGCATGCCTCATGGACGGCGCGGATCTCATCTTCAATCGCCTGATATCTCTTATCTTTCAGCGCTCCCACATGGATTACCATGTCGATCTCTTCCGCGCCGTTTGCCACCGCGTCCCTCGCTTCGAAAACCTTTGCCGCGGTTGTGCTGTATCCGTTCGGAAAACCGATCACTGTACAGATCGGCAGCCTCCCTCCGGCGTACTTTGCCGCCTCTTTGACATAAGCCGCCGGGATACAGGCTGACGCGCATCCATAAGCGATACCGTCGTCAATGATCTGCCTGATATCCTCCCATGCTGCCGTAACCCCCAGCAGCGTATGGTCTACCATTCCTAACACTTTTTTCTGATCCATCCTAATCTCCCTTCCCTGCCCCTCAGCATACACCAAAACGCGTCCGTTGTATACAGAGAGGGCAGCAAATCTTCGTTATCATTCACGGCCTAAGGGGCCGCTCATAGCATCTATTATTCAAATAGGGTATATATTTCTTAAAACAGCGAAACAATACTTACTAACAGAGCGCTGTTAATGCTTACAAACACACCGGCGAGAGTCGCTCTCACGATGAGCCGGGAAATGGTTCCCCGCTTTTCCGGGCAGAGAACGCCGATCCCGCCGATACACATGCCCATGGAAGAAATATTAGCAAAACCGCAAAGTGCTATCGTAGCTACCAAGGCAGTTCTTGGATCTAAGGATTCAAGCATCGGCGCCAGATTGCCAAATGCGATGAACTCATTCAGGATCAATTTCTGCCCTAACAACGTACCGGCCGTCATGATATCGGCTCCTTCAAACCCAAAAAGGACTCCGAAGGGCGCAAACACATATCCGAAAATCTGCGACATACTCAGGCCAAACACGCCGAGGATCATGTCAAAGATCGCCATTACCCCCATAAATCCCACAATTGACGCGCCGATGGAAATCACCATCTGAATCCCTGTATTGCAGCCTTCTGAAAGCGCATCAATAACGTTCGTATTGTTTCCTTTATTATCCATTTTCACCTCCGAAATCTGCGCCACCTCTTCTGTCTGAGGGCACATCACCTTCGACACCATGATGCTTCCGATCGGAACCAGCGCACTGGCGGTAAGAAGCGTACTCATGGGAATCCCCAGCGCTGAGTATCCACCCAGAATCGAAGCGGACATGCTTCCCATACCAGATACAAAAATTACAAAAATCTCGCTTTCCGTTAATTTGGGCAAATATTTGGCTACCAGAATCGGGCTGTCCGTATGTCCGAGGAACATATTGGCAACCGCCACGAAGGTCTCCACTTCGGAGGTTTTTGTAACCTTACCCACTGCCTTGCCAATCCATTTGATGATAACGCCAAGCACGCCAAGGTAATACAGCGCGCTGACCAGCGAAGATACGAAAATGATATTGCCCAGACTCTGCACAATAAACACATAGATCCCTGAAGATCCGCCTGTAAAGAGATCCCCGAATACAAATTCAAGACCTTTATTGCCGCAGCCGATCACCGCAGTAATGGCATTAGATAAAAGTATGACCAGCTTCTGCCCCAGAGGAACCTTCACAATAATCAGCGCAATGACAAATTCCACCGCAAGCATAATCCCAACGCTCTTCCATTTGATCGCTTTGCGGTTATAGGAAAAAAACCAGCAGATTGCAAATACAAGCACAAGCCCCAATATATTTAATATAATTTTCATGTTCCATTCTCCCATTCTTTCGTACTTATACTAGCTTTTCATACAGCGAGCTCCCAATCGTCCCTTCCGGCATCCCCACGCCGAAATTCTCCGTGATCGTAGCGCCAATAACCGCAAAGGTCACCGCGTCGTCCAATCTGCCGCTTCCAGCCATAGACGGAGAGTATGCCAGAAAAGGAACTCTTTCCCTTGTATGGTCCGTTCCAGTGTGGGCAGGGTCATTTCCATGGTCCGCCGTAATAATGAGCAGGTCATCCTCCTTTAACAGCCCAAGCAATTCTCCTAATTTCACATCAAATTTTTCGATTTCCTGCGCATAGCCCTCCACGTCGCGCCGATGTCCCCACAGCGCGTCAAAATCAACAAGGTTCACATAGCAGAGTCCGTTAAAATCTCTCTTAGCGATTTCAATCGTCTGTTCCATCCCATGGACAGAACTCTTTGATTTGTTCGATTCCGTAAGACCTTCGCCGTCAAAAATATCAAAGATCTTTCCCACTGAAATCACGTCAAAGCCCGCGTCCTTCAAGGCGTTTAGCGCCGTTGCCCCATAGGGCTTTAACGCATAATCATGGCGGTTCGCCGTACGCTTAAACTCCCCTTTTTTCTTCCCCACATAAGGTCTCGCAATGATACGTCCAACTTTCCATTCGTCCTTCATCGTAATTTCCCGGGCAATTTCACAGCAGCGGTACAATTCTTCAAGGCCAAAAGTTTCCTCATTTCCGCAAATCTGGAGCACAGAATCCGCAGACGTATACACAATCATGTGGCCTGTTGCAATTTCTTCTTCCGCAAGTTCCTCAAGAATTTCCGTACCGCTGGCGCTCTTGTTCCCGATGATAACCCTTCCTGTCCTCGCAGACAATTCATCGAGAAGTTCCTTGGGAAATCCTGTTTCAGTAAAAGTTCGAAAAGGGGTCGTAATATGAAGCCCCATCATTTCCCAGTGGCCTGTCATGGTATCTTTGCCGGTGCTGGCTTCATAAAGATACGCATAGTAACCAAGCGGGGTTTCCACAGCCTCCACCTGTTTCAGTGGATGAAGGTTTGCCATGCCAAGCTTCTGAAGGTTCGGGATATAGAACCCATCCCTGTACTGCGAAATATGCCCCAGCGTATCGGCGCCCGCATCTCCATATTCCCCTGCGTCTGGCAGCGCTCCTACACCCAGCGAATCAACGACGATTGTAAAAATACGTTTATATTTTCCCATGATGTATTCCTCTTTCTATTCTATTTCTTTCATCAGTCTCCGGTAATGCTCATGCGCAGATATTCGCGGTCCCATTTCCTCTCGCTGGTCAGAATAGTCAGAATATTATTCAGCCTGAGATACAGGGCGTTCTCATCCTGCCTTACCCATCTCAGATAACTGGAAGCCGGAACCTTAAGCAGCCTGCAATCTTGGACGGCATCGATGGATGCCATATAATTCTCCATGTTGGAAAACAGCTCAAAGTCGCCTAAGATAAACATCTTGGAAAAATCCATAAAGGAATATACGCTGCCTGTTTTATAGTAATCCACACCCTTTATTTCGCCTTCTAAGACAAAATATACCGCCTCGCACCGCCTTCCCGCCGAGATGATCTTTTCATTCTTCTTAACTTCTTCATAACGGAACTCTTCCGCTGCCGAATCCGGCATACGGCTGAAAAACTGCTTTAAATATTGATATCTTTCCCTGTCTATACCTGATATAAGCTGAAGCAGCCGCTCTTTTGACTTCATACGATCCCTCTATTCTAATCCATGCTTTTCTGCTTTCGTTCCATGCTTTTGCAATGCCTGTCATACATCCGTCCGGCGGCGCCAGACGCAGATTACATATGGATGATGACCTCTGCGACAAGTTTCTTGAAATCTTTTGCCACCTTGTCGGCAGTCTCCTGAACCTCTTTATGGTCGAGCTGTACATCCGAAATGCCTGCAGCCATATTGGTGATACAGGAAATGCCGCACACTTCCATTCCCATATGTCTTGCGGCCATCGCTTCCACCGCCGTACTCATGCCTACCGCATCTGCGCCCCAGCTCCTAGCAAGCCCAATTTCCGCCGGCGTTTCGTAATTAGGGCCTGTAAACTGTACATATACGCCCTTCTGCACTTTGATCCCGCATTCCTTCGCGCATGCCCCGATCACTTCCTGAAGACGCCTGCTGTATACTTCGCTCATATCCGGAAATCTTGTCCCCAGCTCATCAATATTTGGTCCGATCAGGGGACTTGGGACTGCGGTTGTAATATGGTCGGAAATGATCATCAGGTCGCCCGGCTTAAATTCCGGGTTGCAGCCGCCCGCCGCATTGGTTAAAAGAAGTTTTTTTGCCCCCATCATTCCCATCAGCCGGGTAGGCAGGACAACGTCAGACATGGGGTACCCCTCATAGTAGTGTACGCGTCCCTGCATGATGACAACCGGAGTCTCCTCCACATACCCGAATACAAACCTTCCCGCATGGCCTTTTACCGTCGACACCGGGAATCCCTTGATATCCTCATAGCTGATCGTATCCGCGATACGGATCTCGTTTGCGAACTCACCCAGCCCAGACCCTAAGATTACCGCCGCTTCCGGCTTAAACTCTGTTTTTTCCCTTACGCTTGCCAGACATCCCATTAGTTTATGATACATTTTTTTGCTTCCTTTCTTTTACACCGTTATGGTTTTCTTTCCAATTATTTTATTGCTGCAGCATTATTTCTTGGTATATTTTACCGCTTTCTGGCATTTAGAGATACGTCACTTGTCGTATATTTTCGTTTTTTTACACGAAAAAACCACCAAATCGGCAGAAGGTTTTTTGTATATTTTCAACAATTACTATTTCTGATATTGGGATTGACATGATTATAAATCCTACTGATATGATATAAATTAGATTTGAAGGAATGTGCTGAATTTTATAAGAAATATTCTCACAGAGAGTTAGACGCCAGGCGGGCATACTCATTGAACATTAGCAGTTCAATAAGACACGCTTCCCGGTCGTCTAACTCTCTGTGAATGACAACTCCCGGCCAGTTTACAGCGAATACGTCTTTCTGGCAACGCCCAGCTCTTCATTTGCCGGAATCACCTCGATCGTTACCGGCGAATCCTCTCTGGATATGCAGGCGGCCTCGTTTCCCACCGCCATATTTTTCGCTTCGTCCAGCAGGATTCCCATGTGCTTTAAGCTTCCGCAGACTTTCCCCCTGATAAACGCGTCATGCTCGCCGATGCCAGCCGTAAATACCAGATGGTCAAGGCCGCCAAGCTCCGCATAATACGCCCCGATATAGCGGATAATATCATTACAGAAAATGTCAATGGCAAGCTTTGCCCGCTCATTTCCCTTCTCCGCCGCTTCTTCCACCAGCCTTAAATCATTACTGACCCCGGAAATTCCCAAAAGTCCGCCTTTCTTCGTCAGGCCCTCCAGCACTTTGTCAAGCTCCATTCCCTGTTTCTGGAGGAAGGGAATAATAAATGGGTCAATATCGCCGCACCGGTTGGAGTTATTAATCCCCACTTGAAGCGAAATGCCAAAGCTGGTATCCACGCTCTTTCCCTCGTCGATAGCGCAAAGCGAACAGCTTCCGCCCAGATGGCAGGAAATGGTCTTTCCGGTAGAACCGTATTTTGCCGCAATCGTGTCAGACACATACTCATGGGAGGCTCCGTGGTATCCCATCCTGCGGATGCCGTAAGTCTCATACCATTCATAAGGAATCCCATAAATGGCCCGCTTAAGGGGAACCGTCCGGTGAAAAGCCGTCTCAAAAGCCCCCACTAATTTTGCCTCCGGAACAAGCTCCTGAAATTGGCGGATCGCACCAAGATACGGCGCGTTGTGAGCCGGTGCAATGACCATATAATCCTCCATGCCCCGAAGCACCTCCGGCGTCAGCTCATGCACGCCGTAATGGTCTTTGGACAAAACGGTCTTAAAGCCCACGCGTTCCAGCTCTTCCAGCGAATCAAGCACTTTGTGTTCTGCGTCCAGCAGACAGTCCAAGAACTTCCGGATTCCAATGGTATAGGTGGGAATGCACTGATTCTCTAACTCCACCCGGTATCCATCCATGGACTCATAATGGAAAATCGCGTTGTCCTCACTTCCTACCCGCTCAATTTTTCCGACAGCAAGCACCTGCTCCTCTGGCATGTCAAACAATTTAAATTTCAAAGATGTACTTCCTGCGTTACATACTAATACTTTCATAAGACCCTCCTGCGTTTTTCTATCGTTATCATAATAAGCTGCTAAAATCCATCAAGCATAATATATCTTATCGAACATTAGCCGTTCAATAAGTATACCAGATGAAACATAATCCGCATACTATTTTTTTATTTTTTGATAAATCAAACGCTTAACACCTTTAAAACTGTTTCTTATTGATAATTGGAATACTAACAGCAATGCATACCATGCACAGGACGGCAGCCATAACGATCGCTCTTATATATGTGTTCAGTCCCTCCGTTCCAGTCAAGAGCGAATGGGCATCCATCAACGCAGCAGGCGAATATGCCTTTGCTTTTGGTATGACGCTCAACAAATACGCCGAAAGCACCGAAATACCAGTACCCAAGATAACTCCCGTATTATTCTGCAAAAACGACGAGAATAGGATAATCAGACATATCACCCATACGCCAAACAGCCACCAGATAAAAACTGCAAAAAATAAATTATCTGCAAAACTATTATCCCAAAAATAAGCATTATAGCCATAGGTAACGGCAAAGCAAAGCCCGTAACAAGTTGTCCAAAAAGACAGTAGCAGTACCGTTTTTGCAAGAACAATTTTGTATCTTGACAATCCTTTTGTCAAAAGAAGCAGTAAAGTCCCAGATTTATACTCTTTGGTAAATATGTCGCTGAAAATCAATATAAAAGCGATTAGGGCAATGGGAATGTTCTTAAAAAATTGTGTCCATGAGGTCATCGCGTCCACTTGAACATTTGTGACGGCCAATCCGCTTTCCGCCATTGTATCGGAGATCATTTCCATCATCCACGGCGTCAGTTTTGCAATCGCAGGATTCATATTACCAAACAGTACGAACAGGAGTATAAGAATCATGAGTTTACCTGTCCGCACAGTTTCCAGATATTCTTTTTTCAAAAAACAAAGCAGAGACCTCATTTTGTCACCTCCAAAAACAGCGATTCAAGCGTTGGCTCTATCCGCTCAATTCTCTCTATAGGTATTCTATTTTCAATGATATACTGCATAATGGCAAAGAGACGTTCCTCACTGCCATGAAAGGCAAACGTATTTTTTGACTTGCGCTTAAGCTCGCAAAATACTTTTGTAAGTATATTGTCAGCCCCTTGTTGTTTCGTTTTAATGATAAATCCGTCAGACGGCCTCCCTCTTCGCATTTCTGCAATGGTTCCCTGCATAGCAATTTTTCCATCGTTCAAAAATGCGGCTTCGGTACAAATACGCTCTACATCCGAAAGAACATGCGTCGAAAAAAGCACTGTAGTCTGTTCTCTCACCGTAAGAAGTATATCCAAAATTTCTTTGCGTCCTGCGGGGTCAAGCGCTGATGTTGGTTCATCACATATGAGGAGCTTTGGTTGATTCAGAAGCGCCTGTGCAATTCCTAAACGTTGTTTCATTCCCCTTGAAAAGCCTTTGATACGGCGGTGTTCGCCGCCAAGCCCTACCTGCTCTAACAATTCTTTACTTCTCGGCACAATATCGGATTTATTCATTCCGCTTACTGCTCCACAGAGATTCAGATATTCAAGCGGCGTCATATAGGAATAAAACTCTGGCACATCGGGCAGATAGCCGATGTAACGATTGGTACGGGTCTGCCCAAAATGTACCTTTTCGCCCATAACATGGATTTGTCCGCTGTCAGGCCCTAGAAGTCCAAGGATTGCCTTCATCGTAGTCGTTTTCCCTGCACCGTTCCTGCCAATGAATCCAAAAATACAATGTTCAGGCACAGACAAGTCAAGCCCGCAAAGTACGTCTTTGCTGCCAAAGCTCTTTTTCAGATTTTGTATTGTCAGAACATTCATGTTAAGCCTCCTCTTTCCCAAGCAGAAAATACAGTATCGGGCCGACAAAATTCATCAATGCGATGGTGATAATAAGCCAGAGGGTACGGCTTCCTCTTTTATAGTTTTTATGTGTTAAAATGTGATACAGCGTATAGCCCAAAAGAGAAAACTGTACAATAATCAGCGGAATTAAAAACGGGAGAAACTCTATAATCTTATTCATTTTTATTCATCCTTTCCGTAAGTTTCTACACAAAACCCTTTATGCCCGCAACAAGTACAGGTAAGCTTTCTAAGTGTCAGGGTGTGTTTTGCAAAAAAAGCCTCTTTAAAATCTGGTTTGAAAATCTCATGGCACTGTGGACAGATATAAGCTGTCTTTCTGAAATAATAGCTTGACAGCCAAAACACACAGGGAATGGCCATCAGAACAAAAAGGATAAACGGCAGCCATATTCCCGTGACAATCCAAAGAATAATCAATGTCCACTGAATGATGTTAATAGGAATACCTGTAACCAGCAGAACCGCGTGCAGTTGTTTCATTTTCTTTTTGTTTTCCATTACATAAGCTATATCACCGATAGATTCAACGGAAAAATCTTCCACGCTCTTTATCTCCCGCTTTATTCCATTAAGCAGGTCAAGTTTTGCCTGTCTCTCGCTTATTTCCTTGCGAAGAAGCTCTTCCTGCTGTTCAAGCAGCGTAGAAATAACACTGCTGCAGTTAGCTTCAGTTAACAGCTCTCCTATACTGTTAATTGAGATACCAGCGTCTCGAAGAAAGCAGATGATTTTCATTCGTTCAAAGTCGTCCTCTGAATAAAGCCGCCTGCCGCCCGCGGAGAGTTCGCTGGGCGTTAAAATGCCGCGGGTATCATAGTACTGCACCGTTCTAACAGATACTCCGCAGAGCTTTGCAATTTCTCCAGTCGTGTATTTGGACATAGCTTTCACCTCCTTTCGGCCTCATTTTACTTCATTACGCAGCGTTACAAGCAATACGTTACGCAAGGGGATTTTTGTAAATATCTTATGATATTACACGATTTATATTCATTATACCCCACCCTTTAGGCAATACAAAAAAGCTGCCAGAAAACGAACCATACGATGCCATTTCCTAACAGCTTTCTTCATATTTATTTATAGAACCTCTATCATACCACGGATTGTTCTACATTTCATGCTCCCGCAGTCCCTACACAACTCCCTGTGCCAGCATCGCTTCCGCCACCTTCTCAAATCCGGCGATATTCGCGCCTACCACATAGTTGCCTTTATGTCCGTACTTCTCAGCCGCGTCAGCCATATTATGGCAGATATTCACCATGATGCCCTGAAGCTTTTCATCTACTTCCTCGAAGGTCCAGCTCAGCCTCTCACTGTTCTGGGACATCTCAAGGGCCGATGTAGCTACACCGCCCGCATTTGCCGCCTTGCCGGGAGCAAACAGTACGCCGTTTGCCTGCAGATACTCGGTAGCTTCCATAGTAGTGGGCATATTCGCGCCCTCTGCAACCAAGATACAGCCGTTTGCCGCAAGCTGCTTCGCATCCTCAAGATGGAGTTCATTCTGTGTCGCGCACGGAAGGGCAAGATCGCATTTTACAGACCACACGCCCCGGCCCTCGTGGTACTCTGCATTCGGGCGGTAGTTCTTATATTCGGTCAGCCTTGCGCGTTTTACTTCCTTAATCTCCTTTAAGGCTGCAACATCGATTCCTTCCGGATCGTATACCCAGCCGGTGGAATCGCTGCAGGTAACCGGCTTAGCGCCAAGCTGAATCGCTTTCTCGATCGCATAGATCGCCACATTTCCCGCGCCGGATACAGCGACGGTCTTGCCTGCGATATCCTGTCCGTTGATCTTAAGCAGCTCTTTCGTCAGGTACAAAAGACCGTATCCGGTAGCCTCCGTCCTTGCAAGAGAACCGCCGTATGTAAGCCCCTTTCCTGTCAGTACGCCCTCGTATACGTTGCGGATCTTCTTGTACTGTCCGAACATATAGCCGATCTCTCTTGCGCCGGTTCCGATATCACCCGCCGGAACGTCCGTATCCGCGCCGATGTGCTTACAGAGTTCTGTCATAAAGCTCTGGCAGAACGCCATAATCTCCCTGTCGGATTTGCCCTTCGGGTCAAAATCAGAACCGCCCTTGCCTCCTCCGATGGGAAGTCCGGTAAGAGAATTCTTGAAAATCTGCTCAAAGCCAAGAAACTTGATAATTCCGATATTTACGGACGGATGAAGGCGGATGCCTCCCTTGTATGGGCCGATGGCGCTGTTAAACTGTACGCGGAAGCCCTTATTTACCTGAACCTGCCCCTGATCGTCTACCCACGGCACCCGGAACAGGATCTGTCTCTCAGGCTCAACAATCCGCTCAAGAAGCGCTTCTTTGCGGTACTTCTCTTCGTTTGCATCCACGATCGGCTTCAAAGACTCCAATACCTCTTTCACCGCCTGATGAAATTCCGGCTGCGCCGGATTCTTCTCAACAACCTTTGCAATTACCTCATCAACGTATGACATACTTATATCCTCCTAAATAAATGATTCTCCCTCTGACATGCAAATGATCCGCCGACAGCAATCCTCTCCATATCCAGAGTATCAGAAAGGCAGACGAACAAACGCCTGCCTTACCCGACGTCTTTGTCCTTTATCATATTATATTAAAAACAATCAAAAAACAAGTGTTAATTTCGCTTCTTTTTAATTTTTATGCAATTTTAAATTTGATTTCCTGCAAAAAACATATTTAGAATCAATATAGTTGATTTATATTACCTACCCATAGCATATATTACCGAATCACAAGATACCACACAGAAAAAGTTTGTGTATTCTGACACATAACAGAAAATGGCACAGAAACCCATTCCCGCGCCATTCCCGTATATCCTTTTCTTTTCGCTGCAATCTTCAGAAGATTCAAGCTCCTTAAGGACCAGAACTATTTTTCTTCCGCAATCGCCGTATAAGCGTCAAACAGCTCGTCTCCGCACTGTTCCCTCACGCTGTCCCACACCGGCTGGGAGAGCTTTTTCAGCTTTTCAAACTCTTCCTCGGAAGGCGTCACAATCTTCATTCCCTCGCCCTCTAAGAATACTCTCGCCTCTTCTTTCTTCTGGTCGGAGATCTCATAGGAATCCTGCTGGGCCTTAGCCGCCGCCTCTCTTATGATCTCCTGCTGGTCTTCGGAAAGCTTATCCATAAACACATCGCTCACGATCAAAGTAACCAGATCCGGCACCGCGTTGGTTTCAATCAAATTCTTCTGCTGCTCGTACAGCTTCGCCGTAACGATCAGCGTATAGGCGTTTTCCTGCGCGTCGATGGTTCCCTGCTGAAGCCCTATGTACACCTCGGAAAAAGTCATAGGCGTAGGATTCGCGCCGATGCCTTTCCAGTACTGGATATGATACTTATTTTCCATCACACGGATTTTCTGCCCCTTGATGGAATCAATGCCGGAATAATTACCGTTCATCGTCATAACCCTAAAACCCTGATCCGTAATCCCCAGAAGCTGGTATCCCGCCTCCAGATAGATATCGCGAAACTCCTGCATCAATTCCTCATCGCTTAAGTTTTTCCGGACCGTCTCAATGTCCGTATAGCAGCAGGGAGTATCAAATACGCACAGCTCCGGCATATAGCTTACCTGCGGCGACGGAGACTGCACTACAAAGGGAATATCGCCGTCCTTGCAGGTCTCCATCAGCTCTGTATCCGTTCCCAGCGTACTGTCGGTATAAACTTGAATCCGCATCTCGCCGTCGCTCATCTCATATACATAGTCTGCAAATTTCTGGGCAAAGGTATTGGTCACCGTCTCTCCGGAGCTGCAGGTAGCAAGGGGCCACGCATAAGTCTGTTCCCCATTATTACTGCTGCAGGCAGTTCCGAATACGCACACACACAGCAGCGCGGCGATAAAGCCCATCTGTCTCATTTTCTTTTTCATTGTCACGAGCCCTCCATCCTATCATCAAATCAATACCAGACTGATTGCCGGGATAAATGTGATCAAAAGCAGCGCAATTAAGAACATCACAATCAGAGGCATTGCCTTCTTCGCGATCTGCATTACCGGTATTCCAGTCATCGAGCTTGCCGCAAACAGATTCACGCCAATCGGGGGCGTCACGTATCCGATCGCAAGGTTGACTACCATCATCACGCCGAAGTGGATTCCCGTCATACCAAAGCCCTTTACGATCGGCAGAAGAATCGGCGTCAGAATCAGGATCGCAGGCGTTGTATCCATAAACATTCCCACAATCAAAAGGAAAATATTGATTACAAGCAGCACCACAATCTTATTGGTAAAGTTCTCCAAGATCCATCCGCTGACCGTCTGGGGTACCTGCATCAGCGTCAGCACCCGGGAAAACGCAATCGCCGCCGCCATAATAAACAGAATCGGCGCATAACTTCCCACCGCTTCGATAAAGAACTTATGGCAATCCTTGATCTTAATTTCTTTGTAAACAAACAATCCGATAATCAGCGCATAAAATACGGAAATTACCGCCGCCTCTGTCGGGGAAGCGATTCCGCTGTAAATACTTCCAAGAATGATAACCGGTGAGAGCACGGCGAAAAAGCTCTCCTTAAACACCGATACAAACCCCTTGCCATGGAGCTCGTCGATGAATTTCCCGATCTTTTCCTTATCCTCTCCGTTTACTTTGCAGTAGTACACTGCATAGACCATCAGAAGAAGAGCCACTAAAATTCCCGGCATGATACCCGCCGTAAACAGATCGCTTACCGATTCGCCGGACGCCAGCCCGTACATAATAAACGGAATACTTGGCGGAATAATAACTCCCAGACTTCCAGCAACCGCAATCAGAGAAACGCAGAATTTCTTATCGTATCCAAGCTCCAGAAGAATCGGGAGCGTCATGCTTCCAACCGCCGCAACCGTAGCAATACCGGAACCGGAAATCGCTCCGTAAAACAGGCAGGTAACCACCACCGCGCAGGGAAGCCCCGCCGTCCTCTTGCCGATCAGGAACGCAAACAGGTCAAATAAACGTTTGGAAATGCCTCCCTTCGCCATCAGGATTCCCGACAGGATAAACATCGGAACCGCAAGCATCGGAAAGCTGTTCAGGGCGTTAAACATTGCCCGGACAATATAGGTAGCGCTTGCCGTAAAGGACTCGTCAAATGCGCTGGGAAGCACGCAGGCAATCCCAAGGGACATGGAAATCGGTATGGCAAGCAGCAGGCATAAACAAAACATAAGCATTACAACAGCAGCCGACATGATTACTCACCTTCCCTTCCATTGTCTTCTTTCAGACCGTCCCTCCAAGGCACCGGCTCTTTTCCCATAAACTGTCTCACATGCTTCAAAAATTTCTGGATGATGCGGAATTCACACATCACAAAACTGATCAGGGTAATACTCTGCACCGTCCACATTGGGATCCCGCAGGCCGGACTGGTGGCCTGGCTGAGATACGCGGAATGCACATAGTGGTAGGCAAACGGAAGAAGGTAGGCAAACAGGATAAATTCCACCACATTTACAAAGGTTTTAAATAGGATCTTGACCCTGCCGTCCGCAATCTTCTCAAACAGGTCGATAAACTGTTCGATCTTAATATCCGCACTGTTCTTAATGCAGAAGCTGATGCTCAGGAAACCTGTCCATATAAAGCAAAACCGTGTAATCTCTTCCGACCATGACAGTGAATTCCCAAGGGCATACCTTGCAGTTACTTGGATTCCCATGATCATCATCATGACAAACAAAAGCGCCGCAAGGACTGTTTCTTCAAAATAATTGTTCAGCCACTTGATAACTTTCATCCCTTTTCCTCCTTAACGTTCTGTTAATAATTTCACACCCCATTATTTTAACTTAAACATGCATAAATTTCAATAAAAACACGCTGTTTTCACGAGCGTTTTCTATAGAAGTTTCGCTGATTATTCATGCATTTTCTCAATAATAAAGTCTCCGGAGCAGTTCTTCCCGGAGACTTTGTTAGATATTTATTTAATTTCCCGTATCATGCCTGTTATCCGATCCTGTACCGGCCTCTTAAAAAGACCTCCGCCGGCTCCATGAAACTGCTATCTAAAGTATTCCACGCCGGATTCAAAAATCTTCAGATCCTGCTCCCCGTAAATATTGACCGCCACAGACCGCCCCCTTCTCTCGGAATGGGCCATCTTGCCAAGCACCCGTCCGTCCGGGCTGGTAATTCCCTCAATGGCGCAGTAAGATCCGTTGATATTCCACTCTTCGTCCATGGTAATATTGCCCTCCGGATCGCAGTACCTAGTCGCCACCTGACCGTTTACAAGAAGCTTTGCAAGCCATTTCTCATTTGCCACAAACCGGCCTTCGCCGTGGGACGCGGGATTGGTATACACGCCGCCAAGCTCCGCCTTCTGAAGCCATGGGGACTTATTGGTCACTACTTTCACATATACCATCTTGGAAATATGGCGTCCGATGGTGTTGTAGGTCAGCGTGGGGGAATCTGCGTCCTGCCCGGTCACCGCGCCGCCCGGCACAAGCCCCAGCTTGATCAGCGCCTGAAATCCGTTGCAGATCCCTAGCGCCAGTCCGTCCCTCTCGTTTAAGAGCTTCTCTACCGCCTCCTTAAGCTTCGCATTCTGGAAGGCCGTCGCAAAGAACTTGGCCGAGCCGTCCGGCTCGTCTCCGGCGCTGAAGCCGCCCGGGAACATAATGATCTGCGCTCCGCCGATGGCTTTTTCAAATACCGCTACCGAATCCCTGATATCCTCTGCATTCCTGTTTCGGAATACCTTGGTGACCACTTTCGCGCCGGCGCGCTCAAAGGCCCTAGCGCTGTCATACTCACAGTTCGTACCCGGAAATACCGGAATAAACACGGTAGGCTGCGCAATCTTATGCTCACAGATGTGCACCTTGGAGGCATGGAAACACCCATCCTCCTTCACCTGACCATCCTCGGACTTCCCAGCAGCGAAAAAGGCCGTAGGCCCGTCCTGACTGCCGGAATCCGTCTTGAACACCTTCTCCAAGGTCTCTTTCCACGCACGGACCGCTTCCCCTATCTCAATGACCGTATTTCCATAAGCAAATACTCCGTCGTCTGTCACCTCGCCGATCACCGTATAGGAAATGCCAAGCTCCCCTGTCCGGCCCTCTCTAACCTCGGCAATCAGATCGCCGAAAGCGGGCGCGAACAGATCCCTCGGATCCAGATTGTGCTCGATCTTCACTCCCAGACCGTTTCCAAAAGCCATCTTGCTGACTGCAGCGATTACGCCGTGGCGGTCCGGCACATACGCAGAAATAATCCTGCCCTTCCGGATATCCTCCGCGAATTTCCCATACTGATCCATCACTTCCTTATAAACCGGCAGGTCATTCTCATCCTTCGGAATGCGAAGCCATACCAGCTTACTGCCCGGAGCTTTCAGTTCCGGCGTGATGATATCCTTCTCCTTCGCCACGTCCACGGCAAAGGATACCAGCGTGGGCGGCACGTCAATGTCCTCAAAGGTTCCCGACATACTGTCCTTGCCTCCGATGGAGGGCAGGCCGAACCCAAGCTGGGCGCTGTAGGCTCCCAAAAGAGCGCTGAAAGGATGGCTCCATCTGTGCGGATCCTCCGTCATGCGCCGGAAATACTCTTGGAAGGTAAACCGGATTTTCCGGTAATCGCCGCCGGCGGCTACGATCTTGGCCACAGATTCTGTCACCGCATAGGCCGCGCCGTGGTATGGGCTCCAGCTTGACAGGTACGGGTCAAAGCCGTAGCTCATCATGGTAACCGTATCGCAGTCTCCCTTTAACACCGGGAGCTTGGCCACCATTGCCTGCGTCTCTGTAAGCTGATATTTTCCTCCATGAGGCATGAATACGGAACCCGCCCCGATGGAACCGTCAAACATCTCCACCAGCCCTTTCTGGGAGCAGACGTTTAAGTCGCGCAGCGTATCCAGCCATTTCTCCTTCACGTCGTAAGCCTCCGGACGCGCCGCAAGAACGCTGTCCGCCCTGCTGGGAATATCCACCGCCACAGTGGTTTCCTGATGGGCTCCGTTGGTATCTAAGAACGCCCGGGAAAGGTTCACGATCTCTTTTCCCCTCCATGACAGCACAAGCCTCGGGCTCTCCGTCACAACGGCAACCGAAACCGCCTCCAGATTCTCCTCCGCTGCATATCCCATAAATTCTTCTACATCCTTCGGGTCAACCACGACCGCCATACGCTCCTGTGATTCGGAAATGGCGATTTCTGTTCCGTCAAGACCCGCATATTTCTTCGGAACCTTGTCCAGATCCACCTTCAGTCCGTCCGCCAGCTCGCCGATGGCTACGGATACGCCGCCCGCGCCGAAGTCGTTGCACTTCTTGATCAGCCTGCTCACCTCTTCCCGGCGGAACAGTCTCTGAATCTTGCGCTCTGTGGGCGGATTCCCCTTCTGCACCTCCGCGCCGCAGGTTGTGGTGGATTCCTCCGTATGCACCTTAGAAGAACCGGTTGCTCCGCCGCAGCCGTCCCGCCCGGTGCGTCCCCCAAGGAGAATGATGATATCTCCCGGATCGGAAGTCTCCCGGATGACTGCCCGTCTGGGCGCGGCGCCTAAAACCGCGCCGATCTCCATGCGCTTTGCCACGTAATCCGGGTGATAGATCTCCTTGACCAGACCGGTTGCAAGCCCGATCTGATTGCCGTAGGAACTATAACCGTGGGCCGCCTCCCGCACCAGCTTCTTCTGTGGAAGCTTGCCCTTTAATGTCTCCTTCACAGACCGGGTGGGGTCTGCCGCCCCGGTCACCCGCATAGCCTGATACACGTAGGTACGGCCCGACAATGGGTCGCGGATTGCACCCCCAAGGCAGGTGGCCGCCCCTCCGAAGGGCTCAATCTCCGTCGGATGGTTGTGGGTCTCGTTCTTAAAGTTCACCAGCCACTCTTCCTCTTTACCGTCCACGGTCACCGGAACCACGATACTGCAGGCGTTGATCTCGTCGGACTCTTCCTGATCCGTTAACTTCCCTTCCTTCTTGAGCTTGCGCATCGCCATCAGCGCAAGATCCATCAGGCAGACAAACTTATCCTCCCTGCCTTTAAAAATCTCGCTATGGTCCGCCAGGTACTTCTTGTAGGTTCCCTCGATCACCTCTCTGTAATCGCCCTCTCCAAAGCGAACCTCCTTAAGCTCCGTAGAAAAGGTGGTATGCCTGCAGTGATCCGACCAGTAGGTATCCAGTACACGGAGCTCCGTCATGGAAGGATCCCTGTGTTCCTCATTTTTAAAATAATTCTGAATATGGAGAAAATCCCGGAAGGTCATGGCAAGTCCAAGGGAATCGTACAGCTCCTTAAGCCTGCCCTCCTCCATATCCTGAAATCCGTCGAAGATCAGAACGTCTTCTGGCTCGTCAAACTTCGTCACCAGCGTATCCGGCTTCGCCTCTTCGGCTTCCCTTGAATCTACCGGATTGATACAGTGTTTTTTGACGGCCGCAAGCTCTTCCGCAGAAATACAGCAGTCATTCTTCCCATGGATCACATAGGTTACCGCCGTGCGGATCACCGGATTCTCGTCCTCCCTGATGAACTGGACGCACTGCTCCGCGGAATCCGCCCTCTGGTCAAACTGTCCCGGCAGATACTCTACCGAAAAGATACTGTCCCCCGGCGCAGCCGGAACCTCCTCCCTCCACAGGATATCCACCGGAGGTTCTGAAAAAATACCGCTGCAGGCTTTCTCAAACGTCTCCTCTGAAAGATTCTCCACATCATAACGGATCAAAACGCGTACGCTCTCCACATCACGGATCCCTAAATACCCCTGCATCTCATGCAGCAGCTCCTTCGCCTGAATGGCGTACTCTGGCTTCTTCTCAACAAATACCCGCTTTACACTGCTCATAAAACTTCCTCCATCTGTTTGGTTGACTGGTTTGCACGCTTATAACATCATGCCCTTTGTTCTCTCTATCATAACATGATTCCTGTTATAACTGTAATTAATAAATCTAAATTCTTTCATAAGCTGACCTAATTTTTAAAAATGGTTTCTCATGCTAGGCTCACTCCATCCCACTAGGATTTCTTCCGCCTGCCATAAACTATCCATCCGCCGGCCAGTATGCCAAGAAGCGTCAGTTCTCCAATAAAGAATCCCCCGATGCGGATAACAAAATCGAAGAAAAAGCCTTCCGGCAGCATGCGGATCATATAATCCTTGGCCGGATCGAAAATCCACAAGTCATTATCAAAAAATATCTCATGAAATATGGTAAAATACTTATTGAAGTCTGACACAAATAAACACCCGAGTATCACCGTCAAAGCCCCAAATACTCCCAGCGATGCAAAATATGCCCTTGGCAGAACCCTTCCCATATCTGTCTTCCATAGAATCAAAAGAACGATGAGAAGCACCGCTGCTGCAAATAAATAATTCCTCAGCCTTAAGCCGCCAAGAAACAGCTCTTTCACCTCTCCCATATGAAATCGGTCCTGCTCGTTAAAAAAATCCAGCTCTTTTCCGTCCACCTGCGTGATTACAGACAGCTCTTCTCTCTCCCCGATCAGGTACGCCATCATCTTTTCCGTCACATCCATAATATCTTCTATCTCCATAGAAAGGCTTTCCGCTACCTGATATTTCTGATACTCTTTCTCGTAAAAACGATAATCCGGATCTCCATAAATTGCGATCTGGAAGCTGGAAAGCAAAAGCGCTATGATCAAGATAGTCATCGCGGCCACCGCCACGGCGTTCTCTATCCTCCGCCTTTTCTTCATCATGACATTACGCCCTCCCTGTTTTTTATTCTGTTACTGTTCACTTCGTTCACAGTAACTTTCGCAAATCCATTATAAATTCGCTTCGCGAATGGGATTTGCTCACACCTGAATCACTTACTTACGTACTTTGCCCTAAAGGACTAGCTCTCGCGTCGCAGTGAATGCAAAGTACTGTGTGAACAATAACGTAAATCTTCCATTGTCATCTATTTTATTTTCCTTTATAATATCCATGAAACGGTGGTTACTGTAAACGGAATGAACAGTAACAAACTAACCGGCTAAAGCGAGGCGTCTTATTATGGATATCAATTATGAATTATATAAAGTCTTTTACCATGTAGCAACGACCCTAAGCTTTTCGGAGGCTTCCAAAAAGCTCTACATTTCCCAGTCTGCGGTCAGCCAGTCCATCAAGACTCTTGAAAGCAGGCTGTCCCGGACTTTATTTATCCGCAGCACCAAGCGGGTGCGCCTAACTGCCGAGGGCGAGATTCTGCTCCGGCATATCGAACCGGCCGTCAGCCTGATCCGCCGTGGGGAAGCAAGACTTCTAGACTCCGCCTCCACCGGCGGGCAGTTGCGGATCGGCGCAAGCGACACCATCTGCCGATACTTTCTCGTCCCTTACATTGAACGTTTCCATCAGGCTTTTCCGGGCGTGCACATCAAGGTAATCAACGCAACCTCCATCCAGTGCACAGAACTTCTTAGGAACGGACAGGCTGATTTTATCGTCGTCAATCACCCCAACGCGTACTTAAACCACCTGTGGTCCATCCGAAGCATCAAGCAGTTTCAGGACGTATTTGTAGCGAACCAGTCTTTCGCCCATTTAAAAAACAAGCGGCTATCTCTGGCTGAGCTGTCGGAATATCCGCTTCTTATGCTGAATAAAAAAAGCACCACCAGCGAATTTCTCCACAGTATCTTCCAGCAGCATGCCCTTGAACTGGTTCCGGAGGCAGAACTAAGCAGCAACGACCTGCTGATTGATCTTGCCCGGATCGGCCTTGGAATCGCATTTGTTCCCGATTACTGTCTTCCCGGCCAGCCAGATACCCTGTTTATTGTAAAGACAAGGGAAACCCTCCCTGCAAGGGAACTGGCGGTTGTATACAATAGGAAACTGCCTGTTTCGCCCGCCGTAAATGAATTTCTGAATTATTTCAAGCCGCTCCAGAACTCCTGAAGCTTTGCTTCTATTGTCTGGATATTGCATAAACCGATGCTGCTCCACTCCCGCGGAAAGGTATTTCTGTATCTTCTCTCTGCAAACCGTTCATCCAAGAGCAAGATCACGCCCCTGTCCTCCTCCGTCCGGATGACCCGCCCCGCCGACTGCTGCACCTTGTTCATCCCCGGATACACATAGGCATAATCAAACCCGTTCACGCCCCTGCCGTCAAAATATTCCTTCAAAAGCTCCCGCTCCCTGCACACCTGCGGCAGGCCGGTACCCACGATCACCGCGCCAATCAGCCGTTCATTGGCAAGGTCGATGCCTTCTGAAAAAATACCTCCCATCACGCAGAATCCCATCAGGCTCCCTTCTCGTTCCTCCTCGAAGCCTTCCAGAAAAATCTCCCTGGCCTCCTCCGACATGTACGGAGCCTGCACCAAGCAATGAACCCTCTCCTCTTCCCCCTTCTCTTCTCCAAGCTCCAAAAACGCTTCATATACCTGCTCCAAAAAATGATAGGAAGGAAAAAACGCCATATAATTGCCCGGCTTCACCGTTGCCGTCTTATAGAGATATTCTGCATATCTGCGGTACATCTTTTCCCCGCGGAGAGAATACTTAGAACTGACATCCGTTCCCTGAAGCAAAAGCTTCTGATCTTCCGAAAATGCAGTCTCCGCGTATACCGCATAATCGTCCTTCTCTGTGCTGAGAAGTTCCTTGTAATAGTGGATCGGAAGCATAGTCGCTGAAAAGAACACCGTGCTGTTACCCTTCTCCAGATATTCCTTCAAATTGACTGCGGGATTCACGCAGAATAACCGTACCAAAAATCTTCCGTCTTCTGCAAGCTCGGCGTAAATCGTATAATTCTCATCCAGCTTCTCATACACACTGATAAACGTCCTCACTTCAAAGTACAACTCCAGCGCCGCCTCCCTCACAGCGTTCTCTTGAAATTCTTCCAAAAAGCGCTCCAGATCTGCCATCACCGCAAGAAGCTTCAAGTAAATGTGTGCTGCGCTGTTCATTACCGTGATCCCTTCGCACTCCCGCTTCAGCTCCAGCATCTGTTTATTGCATTCCTCCAGCCGCTTTGCAAGCCGCTTATCCAGCGCTTTCACCTGCCGTCTCACCCGCAGGATATCCTCTTTGTAAAGGGAGGCGCTGTACATCTCCCTTCCCCGCTCCACCAGATTGTGAGCCTCATCAATCAAAAACAGGTAGCTGCCCTTCACACCCTCCCCGAAGAACCTCTTTAAATGGGCGTTCGGATCAAATACGTAATTATAATCACAGATGATCCCATCCATCCACAAAGAGACGTCGAGGCTCAGTTCAAAAGGACACACCTTCCATGCCCGCGCCTGCTCCTCTAGAACCTGCCGGCTCATATCGTCCCTGTTTGTAATCAATTCATAAACCGCGTCGTTTACCCGGTCATAATGCCCCTTCGCATAAGGACAGTAATCCGGATTGCACTCCGCCTTTTCGCAGAAGCAGATCTTCTCCTTGGCCGTCAGCGTAATTACCTTGTACTGAAGCCCCTGTTCCCTCATCAGCGCAAAAGCCTGACTGGCAGCCGTTCTGGTAATGGTCTTCGCCGTTAGGTAAAATACCTTCTCCCCAAGCTCTTCCCCCACAGCCTTCACCGCCGGGAACACTGTAGCTATGGTCTTGCCGGTCCCTGTAGGCGCTTGGATAAACAGCTTTTTCTTCCGCAGGATCGTCCTGTAAACAGAAGCGGCCAGCTCCTTCTGGCCTTTTCGGTATGCATAGGGAAATTCGATATTCCGAATCGACTGATTGCGTATCTCCCTCCACTCTGTCTCAAACGCCGCCCATTTCCGGTACTCAAGAAGCAGTCCGTAAAACCACTCCTCAAGCTCCCGCCTTTCATACTCCTGCCTGAACCGTTTCACCTCTTCCGTCTCCATATGGCAGTAAGTCAACTGAACGCCGATCACATCCAATCCCTGCTGCACGGCATAGATGCAGGCATAACACTTTGCCTGTGCCAGATGTACGGGAATCGGCTCCGTCAGATACTTAAGTTCCATAAAAATCCCTTTGATCTCGTCAATACAGACCGTATCCTCCATCATAATCCCGTCTGTCCGGCCCTCCACCTGAATGCTGAACCGGTCAAATTCCTCCACATGGTGCAGGGTAACCTCCGGATGGTAAAAAGCGCCCATCCGCCGCTGAATCTTCCGGTGAAGCTTCGCACCAAGCTGCATGGCATCCTTATCCTTCGCCGCTATTCGGTTGTCAATATCACCGCTCCTTAAAACAAATTCCACCAGATTGCGGACAGATACCTTCACTACCTGCTTGCCCATAACCGCCAGTCTCCCATTCTCAAACTACCTTCATTCTACAACAATTGCAGGCGCTATGCAATCGCGTCCTCCTAGCAGAATTCCACCATATTTTTCCGGTACCAGAGGGGAAGGTGCCCCATCTGGCAGCCGGGATTTTTACGGTCTTCAATTGCTATGGAAGCCGTAAACTTATGCCACAGCTCCCTGAAAACTTTCTCCCTGTCCGAGAATGCCCCGGCCAGTTCCTCGTTCAGTTCCCCACCCGATGCCAGCACCCATTGTTTCCCGGCCTCGTGTATTACGTATTCCTGATAGGTCTCATCATAAATCATCCAATTTTCCAGACAGAACCGATCCGCAAAATGCGGAGCAACACAGGTCAGCACCCGGTTCTTCGGTTCAAACCTCGCAAACAGAATGCCATTCTCCAATTCGCCAAACCTGAGGAACTGCAGCCATCTGTGCACCTCGTCCCCCACATTCCGGCTCAGTTCAAATACTCTCTCCACCTGCGCGTTTCCCAGATGATCCATAATCCTCCGGCTGTCGGCAATTCTTCTTGCCTCCAGCATGGTTCCCAGTATCGCGTCTCCCTTCAGCGGATCTGCCGAGAGCGCCGCCTGATAGATCATCTTGTAGGCATACCATCCCAGATTCTTTAAAATCAAACGCTCCACCGCCCCAGCCTTCTTCTCGCTCTCTTCCACTTCTGTATACTCACAGAACAATTCCTGCTCAATACATCCCCGGAACCGAATGCCGCAGTCTGGCAGTCCGTCCACCACTACTGCGCGCCACGCATCGTAAATCGCGGATAACAATCCTGTCACTTCATTTTTACACACATAAATTCTCTTCACTGATACCACCACCAAATCTCACATCGTCAAACAAAGACATCTGCCGGTAAGTCATACCGCCCACTCCCTCCGGAAGCCTCTCTCCCGTATTCAGAAGATTTCTTGCAATATAATCTTCCTCAAGCTTTGTCGGGTACATCATCTTCCCATTACAGGTCAGAAAATACATCGCTCTCTTTAACACCACGCCCATCTTCTTCAAATCTGTAAAGTCAAGCGCTCCCAGCCTTCTCGCCTTCACGATCCTCTGCGCCGAGAGGTATCCAAGCCCCGGCACCCGAAGGAGCATCTCATAGCGGGCCCGGTTCACCTCCACCGGAAACGCCTCCAAATGACGGAGCGCCCAGTTGCACTTCGGATCAAACAGCACATTAAAATTCGGATCCTCTTCGGACAGGATCTCCTTCGCCTCAAAATGATAATACCGAAGCAGCCAGTCCGCCTGATACAGCCGATGTTCCCTCAGAAGCGGAGGCCCCCCGCCGGTCTTTGCCGGAAGTTCCCTGTCCTCATTCAGATGAATAAACGCCGAATAGAATACCCGCTTCAGGTCAAACCGCTTGTACAGAGACTCTGCCACATTCAGAATCTGATAGTCCGATTCCGGCGCCGCACCAACGATCATCTGCGTACTCTGCCCCGCCGGCACGAATCTCGGAGCATTCCGATAACTCTGAATCTCACAGCGGTTCTCGGCCGCAGCCTGCTGCACCATCCGCATAGGCGCAAGAATGTTCTTCCGGGTCTTGTGGGGCGCTAAACGCCGTAGTCCGTCCGCCGTGGCAAATTCCAGATTCACGCTCATCCTATCCGCCAGAAATCCCACTCTCTGCACCAGCTCCAGGTTGGCTCCCGGAATCGCTTTCACATGGATATACCCCTGAAACCGTCTCTCATTCCGGAGTTTATACAGGGCGGCGTAGATAAGTTCCATCGTATAATCCGGGCTCTTCAATACCCCGGAACTTAAAAACAGTCCCTCAATATAATTCCTGCGGTAAAACTCCATCGTAAGCTCGCAGACCTCCTCCGGCGTAAAGGACGCCCTTGGCACATCGTTACTGCGGCGGTTCACACAGTATCTGCAGTCAAAGATACACTCATTGGTAAACAAGATCTTTAACAGGGAAATACACCTGCCATCCGCCGCAAAGCTGTGGCAGAGCCCCGCCCGCACACAATTGCCGATCCCGGTGCCGTCGTTAGCGCGGTCTGTACCGCTGGATGTACATGCCACGTCATACTTGGCCGCATCCGTCAAAATCTCCAGTTTATCCATCACTGACATATCCTCTGTAATCCTCATGCCTCCGGTCACTCCCTTCTTCCATGCCGTATACGCTATTCCAATCCAAAGAACGTGCGTTTGTATACCTATATCATACAAACGCACGTTCTTTTTGTCAATACCTTATTTCAATTTTCTTCTGCTTAATCCAAAAACTTATATTTCATCAATATTTTTGGGATTGCAGTCCAAAAAAATGTCCACCCGGAACCCCTTCTTTTCCCCATGTCCGAATTCTACCCTTCCGCCGTGGGCTGCGGCAATCTGCTGGACAATCAGAAGCCCCAGCCCATGCCTCTGTTCCTGCGCATCTCCGCTGCTTAGCATATAATGAGGCGTTTCCCTTAACTTCTTTAACTGTTCCTCCGTAACCCCTTTTCCGTCATCCTCCACCGTAATGCAGCGCTGCCCTTCCATCTCAGATACTCTCAGCCAGATATGGCAGCCCGCCGGGTTATGAAGTTGTGCGTTTAAGAGAAGATTATTTACCGCGCGTTTCAGAAGCTCCTTATCTCCGCAGAAATCCCCCCCGGTGCTTCCGCTGGCTGCAAGTTCCACCGGATACTTCCCCTCCATATCCAGATTCATGAAATAAACGGCCGCCTCTCTTAACAGCGCTGCCAGATTCACCGCTTCCATTTTCACCGGCTGCATATGATATTCCAGCTTAGACGCAAGGTTCAGGTCGTTAACCAGATTTTTCATGCGGACGCTCTGCATACGGATAATGCCGGCCTTCTGCCTGATTTCTTCCGATACTTTCGCGTCTTCCTCCATCTCCGCCGCATATCCCATAACCATGGACAACGGCGTCCGGATATCATGGGAAACCCCGGAGATCCAGTCCGCCCGTGCCTGCTCCTTTTTCTTTAGCTCGTACTCCTGAGAACGGAGCTTTTCCGATACCAGATTCAGCGCTGCTGCCAGATCTAAGAGCAGGCCCTTTTCCTTTACATACACATCCTTTCCCTCCGGCAGAGCCTGAATCCCCTGCACGATCGGCTTCACAGAGCGCAGGATCCCCGAGGTAACCGCCATGTAAATCAGAAAGACCCCGGCCAGATTGGCGCCGAAAAACAGGAGCATTGTACGCGGAAGATTCTTAACCGTACTCAGCCGGAAGGTGGGATACATATCCTTCCAGTAGCTTTCCTTGGGGTTTCCGACCATCAGCAGATCCTCCCCCTTTGCCGCCGTAGTGGTTGGGTAGTCGGCCACATATCCCCTTGTGTACCATGAAATCTCCGCCGCCGAATAGTGGAGCTGTATCTCTTCCGGAAGATTTTCACTGTGCCAGATTACGTCTCCCGTCCCATCCTGTATCAGAACCGCCCATGAACCGCTCCTCTCCAGCATGGCTGTCCCTTCCTCCTGCATTTCATAGCCTCCGTCCGGCTGAAGCGTCAGATATTCCGCCAGTTTCGCGGCTCCCTTCCATCCCCCCGCAGTTTCTTCCGTTCCGGCGTCCGGGCGGAACACGATGAGCAGCAGGAAAATATTTAAAATTAGCAAAAGCGCCAGAGAAAAAATCAATGTGACCGCAAATCTTTTAATGAGTTTCATGATACTTTTCATTCAGCTTATACCCCAATCCCTTTACTGTAATGAGCGACACCGGTTTCGACGGATTCTCTTCAATCTTCTCCCTGATCCTGCGGATATGGGCCATCAGCGTATTCTCATAGCCGTAGGGATTATCGCCCCAAGCGGCCTCGCACAGCGCGTCGATGGTCACGATCCTTCCCAGATTGCGGCCGAGTGCCTGAAGGATCGCGTATTCCTTCGCCGTCAGCGCAAGATGTTCCCCATCCCGGATCACCTCTGCCCGCTCAAAATCCACCTTGCTGAAAGCCAGCTCCAAAAGGGGCGTTTCCTCCTTATAAGTCCGCCGCAGAATCGCCTGAATCCGAAACAGCAGCTCTCTTGGAAGAAATGGCTTCACCACATAGTCATCGGCTCCCAGTCCGAACCCCCGAAGCCTGTCGTCTTCCTCTCCCCTTGCCGTAAGGAACAGCACCGGAATGTCCAGAAAGCTCTTCATCTGTTCAAACAGAGTAAATCCGTCCCCATCCGGCAGCATCACATCCAAAATTGCAAGTTCCGGACTCCACGACGCGCAGAGCCCAAGGGCTTCTTTTACCGTTCCGGCGGATTCCACCTGACGGTATCCCTCTTTCTTAAGAATCGAACAGACCATCCGCCTTAAGCCTTCCTCATCATCCACAAATAAAATCCTTTTATCCTTTAAATAATCACAATTCATATCCCCACGCCTCTTTTTCATAATGTTTACTTATTGAACTGCTAATGTTCAATAAGGCATATTTTACGGACTGCTGATATCTGTTAAGTATGATACCACGATTTCCCTGCTAAATCTCCCCCGCCGGAAAAATGTAAGGAAAATGTAAGGTTGCGAAAAGGTTCCTGCAAGGTTCAGGTCTTATACTTGGTGTATCAACAAGAAAGGAGTTCACACAATGAATATGATCGAAACAGTACAGTTAACCAAGTCCTATGGTAATTTTACCGCGGTCTCCGATTTGAACCTCCATATTCCAAAGGGACATATTTACGGCTTCTTAGGACCCAACGGAGCGGGGAAATCCACCACCATGAAACTATTTCTAGGACTCACAAGCCCTACCTCCGGTTATTTTACCATAGACGGCAAAACTCTTTCCTCCGGGCGGATTCCGATCCTGAAGAAAATCGGTTCTCTGATCGAGGCTCCCGCCTTCTACGGCAATCTCACCGGAGAAGAAAATCTGGATATTATCCGCCGAATCCTGAAACTGCCAAAGTCCTCCGTTGACGACGCGTTAAAACTCACAGGGCTTACCGAATACCGGAAACGTCAGGTTAAGAAATACTCCCTCGGCATGAAGCAGCGGCTGGGGCTTGCGGGAGCGCTGATCGGGAGGCCGCCGATCCTGATTTTAGATGAGCCTACCAACGGGCTTGACCCGGTAGGGATCCATGAGATCCGGACGCTGATCCGCTCCCTCCCCGCCCAGTACGACTGCACGGTCCTCGTTTCCTCCCATCTGCTGAGCGAAATCGAGCTGCTGGCGGACGACGTAGGTATTTTAAACCATGGACATCTCCTGTTTGAAGGAACCATGGACGCTCTGAGGGAGTATGCCTTTCACGCCGGATATCCCACCGACAATCTGGAGGAAACCTTCCTTGCCATGGTACAGACCGACAACGCCGTCAGAAAGCGGGGTGAACTCCGATGATCCTTTTTCTGGAACAGAAAAAACTGCACAGAACCGGATATCTCCCCATTTTTCTGGCCGGAGGTATTTTAGCCGCCATCGTTCCCCTCGTCAACATGGCGGTCCGGCCGGACTCCTTTACCGGGCTTTCCGGGAGAGCCTTTCCGATCCTGATGGACGCAAACTGGGGCATGATGGCGCAGCTTACCATTCTTCTGGCCGTCTGTGGGTGCTGCCTGATCTATCACACGGAATATGCAGATAAAGGCGATTTGAAAATGAATACCCTGCCCATCCGCCAGTTTTCCTTGTTCTTCGGCAAATTCGGCATCTCGCTGCTGTCCGTCACCTTAGCGCTTCTGATACAGGGCGCCGCGCTGGCACTCGCCTGCTTCCACTGGTTTCCGGACCGGTGTGTGAGCCTGAAAGAACTCATTCAGGGCATGGGGTTTGAACTGATCCTGCTTCTTCCTACTCTGACACTGATGCTGTTTGCAGCTTCGCTCTGTCAGAATATGTGGATCAGCTTAGGTATCGGCGTCATCCTGACCTTCGCCGGCTCTATGATCCATGACGAACAGCTTCTGCTGTCCCTGCTCCCATTTGCGGCCCCTTACCGGATGCTCCATGCCATTCCGCCGGAAAAGGCAAACCTCTGCCTGACGTTCTGCGCGGCTCAGGCGTTCCTATTCGGAGCGATGGAACTGATTTATCTGCGTATAAGGAGGAACTTTGTATGAGTGAATTAAAGATTGAATTAATCAAAATCCGCCGATCCCATATTTTCTGGATCCTGCTGATTCCCGCGGCCATGATGTGGATCCCATCGGCGCTGAATGCCGAGGTGAATTTCCGCATGAACGATATCGGCATCTCGCCGGAGCACAATTTCTTTATTCAGGGATTTATGGGAATGGCATGGTTCATGATCCCCTCTGCCCTGATCATCTGTACCGTGCTATTGATCCAGAATGAACGGACAAACCGGGGATTTATAAAAATGTTATCCCTTCCGGTAAGCGCCGGCAGGCTGTGTCTAGCAAAATTTCTGGTTATGCTGCTTCTTATGACCCTGCAGATGCTGTTTACCATCCTGTTTTACTACATCGGCGCGCTGCTTGCCTCCCGGCTGGAGGACTATGATTTTATACTGGGACTGCCCTATGTGCTGCACGGCGCCGCCATGATTTACCTTGCCGCCCTTCCTATGGCCGGGGTATTCTGGATGCTTGCCGTACTGATCCGGACCCCGATATTTTCGGCCGGGATCTGCCTTGCATCCCTAGTGCCAAGCGTCCTGATGCTGAACACGAAGCTCTGGGCATTTTACCCCATGGATTACCCCTTCTATATGCTGATGACGGAGTATGGGAAACAGGCGGTGGAAGTCTTTACCAGCAAGATTCAGTGGATGCCTATGCTGCCCGTGGGCGGGGCGGTGGCCGCAGGATGCCTGTTTATCGCATGCGTCCGCTTTGGGAAAGGGGATATTGAGTAAAATTTTTTTTTTTGGGGGGGTTGGGTGATGCCGGACGCCGGTTTCAGCTATGGGCGGTCTGCCACGCAAGGCACAGCCCTGTGCAAAGCTGGGTAACGCTCCAGCAAACTAACTGCTAACTCCGGCTAAGCTGCTCAGATACCCTTCGCAGCTAAGTCTGCATAAGCAGTGGATTTCGCTTCCGCTAAAAGCACCCTTGGTATGCTTTGTACAGGGCTGTGCCTTGCGTGGCAGACCGCCCATAGCTGAAACCGGCTGGGGTTGATGCATTGTGGGAGTAACTATGTTACTGGCAAAAAAGGAAATTTCTGTGCAACGGATTGTTTTTGAGATTTGCCAGTGTTGTTTGATAAAGTTTTGAGATTATGAAAATTGAAAGTGAGGTTTTTAATGATGAAGGATAGATTTTTTACTGCGATTAGCAGCTTGATGATTCTTGTTCCGTGGACGATTCTGCCCTTGAGGACTTTTTCATGGGCGCTTGAATCTCCTGCGGCGGAAATTATGATTTCCGGGTACGCGGCTTTTATGATTTTCAGCGGGATCTTTACGATCCTTGCCTATACCCGGGCGCATATTCAACATAGCTGGATGAAGATCTGCGTCGTGATAAATGGAATTTATATGGTTGGGGGAATTGCAGCGTTCCTGATGATGCTTCCCGGACGGATATAAGGAAGAAAGTTTTTCTATATCATAACGATGGCGGCCATATGGCCGCCATCCATCTTCTTTTATTACAATTTATTCACAGCGCTCTCCAAATACTGGTTATCGATCTCATAGAACCGCTCGGACTCTACCGCCTCTGCAAGCTCCGCGTCGATCGGCATCTTACCCAGCACCGGAAGTCCCAGTTCTTCCGCGATCGCGTCGATACGGCTCTTCCCGAATACGGCGATCTCTTTTCCGCAGTCCGGACACTTCAGATAGCTGTAATTCTCCACAACCCCGATTACCGGAATATTCATTGCCTGAGCCATATTGTAGGCCTTCCTTACGATCATCCGCACCAGATCCTGAGGAGATGTTACAATTACAACGCCATCTACCGGCATGGACTGGAATACGGTAAGCGGTACATCGCCGGTTCCCGGAGGCATATCCACAAAGAGATAATCAAGCTCTCCCCACATAACGTCCGACCAGAACTGTTTTACTACGCCCGCAATCACCGGCCCTCTCCAGATAACCGGATCGTCCTCATGCTCCAGCAGCAGATTGACAGACATAATCTTCGTCCCGTCCGCCGCCTCGCATGGGAAAATACCCTCGCTGCTGCCCTTGGCCGCCTCATGGATCCCATACATCTTCGGAATCGAAGGCCCCGTGATATCCGCATCCAGGATACCCACGTTATACCCCTGCGTCCGCATCATACGCGCAAGGGAAGCCGTCACCATAGACTTGCCTACGCCGCCTTTGCCGCTGACAACCGCAATGACCTTGTCAATGTGTGAAAATGCATTGGCCGGTTCACTGAAATCCTCTGGTTTGCTGCTGCATGAATCCGCGTGTGCGCAGCCCGCACAGTCAGACGGCGCGCAGCCACTTTTTTGCTGTTCTTCCATCTTCAATTTCCTCCTGACATGTTTGTATTTCCTAATATGGTATTTCTTCTATTCTACCGCTGCAATCAATTCAACCTCACAGAGCACTCCCTTAGGAAGCGTCTTCACTGCCACACAGCTTCTCGCCGGTTTGGAAGTAAAATACTTTGCATACACCTCATTAAAAACCGCGAAATCAGCCATATCGGCCAAAAAACAGGTAGTTTTCAGCACATGTCCGAAATCCGTGCCGGCCTCCTTAAGAACCTCCCCAAGATTCTTACATACCTGTTCGGTCTGTTCTTCAATGGTAACCGCTGTAACTGCGTCTACTTCCGGATTGATAGCAATCTGACCTGCAGAATACAGGATTCCGCCATGCACATACCCCTGTGAATAGGGCCCTAATGCTTTTGGTGCTTTCTCTGTCGCTACTACCTTCATCTTCATCTCTCCTTTGCTTTTTCCAATAATTTCTTTGCTGCGCATATGTCAAACAGCGCCATCCCTACTGATTTAAAATATGTTGTGCCTCTGGCAATCTCTTCTTCATCTGCATCAGACTTTAAAAACTCATCCATAAGAACCGTTCTGTCCATGGTAAGCCTTCCCTCCGCAAGCGGCTGGCTCAGATCCCCGCTCTCTTCACATGCATAGGGGAGCTCAATAAATACCTTATCTGCAAGATCCCATATAGCATCGGGAATCTCTCTCATCTCAGGCGTATAGGAGCCGACGGCAATGATGCACCTGCCCTTAAGAAGCTCCTTATCATTCGGTAGCACCGGTTTAGAAGAAGGCGTGGCCGTACAGATAATCTCACTCTTTCTAACCAGCTCTTCTACCGTCTTACATTGTACTACTTCTACCTTCGGGTCTGCAATAGCTTTCTTTAGTCTTTCCAAATAATTTGTCAAATCCCTATCGCTGTGGTTGAATACATATACCGTCCGGATATCTCTGGCCGCGCAGGCGTAAACCGCCAAGTGAAATCCCTGCACCCCGGCTCCCACGATTCCCACCGTATGGCAGTCCTTTCTGGACAGATGGCGGATCCCCACGCCGCCTACCGCTCCCGTCCGCCATGCGGTAACCGACTGCCCATCCAGCACCGCAATAGGGGCTCCCGTCTTCTGGTCGTTTAAGAGCACCACGCCGTCAATGGAGGGCAGGCCGAGCTTTGCATTCTCTGGGAAAATGCTTAAGATCTTCGTTCCGATCACCTCTTTCGTATAGCATGGCATATACATCAGCGTTTTATTCTCGTGCTCTACTACCGGCCGCTCCGGCATAAAGAATTCATTTTCCCCAAAAATCCGGTATGCCTCCTCAATGGTGTCCATCATCTCGTTAGGGTCAACCAACGCTTCAATCTCTTCTTTGCTTAAAATAATCATAACCTGCTCTCCTCTGTCATAATCCGGCTTATAACCTGCTCTTTTCACCTATTACTATAGTACACCGGAATCTCAATTGCAAGTTCTTTACTCCTGCCGCTTATATTTACTTGCCGCCAGCCCGGCGCTTAAGAACACAGCCGCAAACAGCACCTGTATCCCCAGCCCCTTCCACACCGCCGCGCTCTGGGCCGTGGTAAGTTCCGCGTTATTCCCAATAATCCCGTTTACCGTCTCATACCAGTACACCGGAAGGAAATGCGCCGCTTTCCGGACACCCTCCGACAGTACGCTCATGGACACAAACACGCCGCAGGTAAAGCACATCCCCAGAGAAATGACATTCGCCACTCCATTGACCACATTCTCATTTTCCACCAGTATCCCTACAATGAAAGAAAGAGCCAGAGCTACCAGCATCATAGTAAAAGAATTTAACAAATAATAAGGAAGGTTGCCATCCATAAGAAAATCTTTCCTGTATACCAGTACCGGAATCAGCATACAGAAAAGCCAGCAGCCAAACCCTACCACCAGAAATCCAGCCACAAGCCCCACATTCTGCATTTTCAGCGATACACTGGAGCAGAGAATCCTCCGCCTCACATCCTTTTTCCGGTAGGCAATCATTACGAAACCGATAATGTAGCACAGCGTCCCTAAAAACAGATAAGGCAGGAACTGGAACATATTCGCATGGGGCGCCATCTCTCCCCCATGACCACTCTTATCAATGATGGATACCTCCGTATCCATTTTCCCGATCCGAAGCGCCTCAGACGCCGCTTCTTCCACAGAAAATCCTGCCTGAGTTAATATCCGCACATCATTTAAAAAGGTATCGATCTGCTGGTCGATAAAGTACGCGCTGACCGTTCCCGGAACCTTTGTGGTCTGAAGCTTCTGCCCTTCTTCAAGATATTTCCGCTCAAACCCTTCGGGAATCGTCGCCACATAATAAATATTCCGGTAAAACAAATTCTCCTGTATCACCTTTTTATCATCCCTGATCTCCACAAGCTGGTGTTTTTCCCCCAGATAATCCCTAAGGCTTTTCGCCAGGCTGCCGCCGTCCCGGTCTATCACCGCGATCGGCAGGCTCGTTTCCTGAAACTGATCCATACCCTTTTCTTTCATTGACGCCTGTACCATGAGACAGCTGATTATAAAGAGTACAAAATAAAGGAAAAACATGGCCAGATTCCTTTTTATCAGCATCAGGAATCCTTTAAATACTGTCATACCGCTCCCTCCTTATCACAAAAAACGACGCCCCCACGCACACCGCACACATAACAGCCAAAATCAGCAGATTCCTTGTCATCCTGGACGTATCATTGTATACCGCCATACAGTAATAGCTGTCGCTGAGCACCGCCGCCGGATTGATCCGGTTAATAATCGGACAGCGCTGCTCGATCAGATTCTTCATATTTCCAAACATCAGGCCCGCTAAAAATGCGGTAAACAGTGTAAAGAACACGCCGAACCCTATTTTCATCCCCATTTGCAGATGGCTGATGCTTCCGAGCAGTATCCCCACAGATACGCCGATCATGCTTCCCAGAAGATTAATCAGAATGATTCCGGCCACATTTCCTCCCAGATCCATGTGGAACAAGAACCGCACCACTCCCGTCAGTACCATTACATTGATAAATTGGATAAAAAATAACACCACAAAGCTGCAGAGTATCAGCTTCAGCTTATGGGTCGGCGTAATACACCGCCTTGCGCCTAACGCCGACAGATTCGGCTGGCTGTCGCAGCATGACTGGATCCCGAGGTAAATCCCCGACAAAGCAGCGTAGGCAATCAGCGCAAAGAAATAGGAAATACCCGGATCCAGCGTACGCCCTCCTACGCTGACCTCCTTCGTTGTCCTTTCCCACTCCCTCAATGCATCCGCCGCCGCGCCCATCGCCTCAGGATGCTTTTCACCTGCCGTCTGCATCACTTCCGCATTCCTCTGGTAAGTGTCCAGCAGCGCTTTTAAAATATTCTGTTCCATCTCCGACTTCGCCACGGTAAGCTCCGGCTCCCTCCCGGCATAAAAAATCCCATCGATCTCATCCGCCTTTAGCTTCGCAAGAGCTTCCTTTTCTTCCATCTGCTCCGTCTCAAGCACATCTCCATCCAGTTCCTCCAGAAAGGCAAGGAAATTCTCCTTCCCGGCTGAATCTTCTGTTTCTTCCACCACCGCTGTCCGAAGCGCCTCCATATCCTCTCCCATATCCCCATTCCCAAAGGATACATAGAATAAACTGCCTAATATAATGGGAAATGCAAACGCCCAGAACATATTGGCCCTTTCCCTGACCGTATGCAAAAACTGATATTTCATTAAATGCAGCATGCCCATTCCTCCCTCCTAATCCCTCAGTTCTTTCCCTGTAATCTCCAGAAAAACGTCGTTGAGTGTGGGAAGTTCAGAAAATACCCTGCCAAAGGTAACATTTTGTTCCTCCAGATAATGAAGAATCCGTACCAGATTATGCTTCGCGCCGCTCAAACGCAGCTTTAGTACCTGTTCTTCATAGGTAAGCTGAAATACATGGGGAAATCCTCTTAAATCTGCAAGCTGTTCTTCACTCAGCGCCGCCGCTTCTATGGTAATCGTCTCCCCGGTCTTGATCATGCTCTTTAATTCTTCCTTCGTTCCTATGGCAAGCACCCGGCCGTGATCCATAATCGCGATCTTTGTACAGATCTGCTCCACTTCCTCCATATAGTGGGAGGTATAGATAATCGTCGTCCCCTGCCGGTTCAGCTCCAGAATCCCTTCCAATATCTTATTCCTGCTCTGTGGATCCACCGCCACCGTAGGCTCATCCATAATAAGCAGCTTCGGCTTATGGGCAATGCCGCAGGCGATGTTCAGCCTCCTAAGAAGCCCTCCCGACAGTTTCTTCGGGCGCATTCTCCGGTAATCCTCCAATCCCACAAACTGGATAGCTTCCTCCACAAGCTCATGCCTGCGTTTCTTATCCTTCACATACAGTCCGCAGAAATAGTCCACATTTTCCCAGACAGATAGCTGTTCAAATACAGCTACGTTCTGCATCACTACCCCGATATTCTTTTTTACCTCATAGCAGTCCGGGCTCATCTCCCGGCCCATAATCCGGATATTTCCCTTATCATATTTTAAGATCGCCAGCATACAGTTGATCGCCGTCGTCTTTCCCGATCCGTTTGGACCAAGCAGTCCGTAGATCTCCCCTTCCTCTATCTCAAGGTTCAGGTGGTCTAACGCCACCAGGCTGCCATAGCGTTTCACAAGATTTGTAATCGTAACCATGCGGTCTTCCCTCCTCCTTTTCAATGAGCTTTCATATCATATCCTTTCTTAATAGTATAACTGCACGGCTGGCAGGATAACAGTGTGGGATGTCAGGAATCCATATTACAAATGTCATATATTCGGTAACAATTCAGACTAGGACTTTGCCCTCCGCGTCCGCTGATCTATACTTAACAAGCATTAGAAGTTCGCTGGATATAGAATTTTAGGGAAAAGTCTGTTATGATGGAATCAACCGCGGAATAAGGAGCTGCTTTATGAAACCGATTCTTGACAGATGCGCCCTGCTGATCTACTGCTTTGGCAGCGTATTCTTTACCAAAATAAATACCGGCTTTTTGATTGCTTTTCTTTTTGCGTCCATCTATACCTGCCTGCATTATTATGGGTATTCTTGGAAATACCGCCGAATCCTTTCCCTGTTCTATCTGCTGCTGATAGTTCTCATACCGGAGGGGGCTCTGTTTGCCCCGGCCATCCTGTATGGGGCTCTGGAGGACGGCCATAGGACAGATCTGGCTATCCTTGGGCTCCTATGCCTGTTCCGGTTCTGGGAGAGCCCTTTAGAAATCCTCTGTTTTGCCATTACCGGAACGGCGCTGTCCCTTCTGCTTGGCTTCCACACCCATTCCTATCAGGCGCTGGAGAGGGAATTTAAGAAAACCAGAGACGACAGTGTAGAGCGCAACCTCCTGCTGAAGGAAAAGAATCAGGCGCTGCTTGAGAAACAGGATTATGAGATCTATACGGCCACCCTGCGGGAGCGGAACCGAATCGCCAGAGAGATCCATGATAACGTCGGGCACATGCTTACCCGCTCCATCCTCCTCACCGGCGCCGCCAGAACCGTCAACAGGGAAGACGCCCTTGCGCCCACCTTAGAGCAGCTAGAGCAGACGCTCAACGCCGCCATGGCAAATGTGCGAAGCAGCGTCCACGACCTGCACGACGAATCGGTCAATTTAAAAGAAGCGTTAGAAAGCCTGACCGGCGCATTTTCTTTCTGCCCCGTATATCTGGAATACGATATGGGCTACGAGGTCCCAAAAGCGATAAAATACTGCCTGATTGCCGTCACAAAGGAAGCGTTAAATAATGTGATGCGCCACAGCAATGCAGAGCGCGTACACATTTCTCTCAGGGAACACCCGGCACTCTATCAGCTTATTATAGAAGACAACGGCACAAAAAAAGCCCCCCGGATGGAAAATGGACTGGGGCTTCAGAATATGAAAGACCGGATCGCAGCCCTTGACGGTATGATACAGATCCGGGAGGAAAAGGGCTTCCGTATTTTTATAACCATTCCCAAAAAGGAGGAGAACCGACATGATAACAATAGCTATCGTTGACGACGATATCCTGGTTGCCGCCGCTTTAAAAACCATTCTGGAATCCGACGAATCGGTTACCGTAATCGGAACCGGCTCCGACGGCCGCGATGCCCTCCGCATATACCGGGAGCTTAAGCCCGACGTGCTTCTCATGGATATCCGCATGAAGGATATGAACGGCTTAGACGCCTCCGAAACTATTTTTGCCGAATACCCGGACGCAAAAGTCCTCCTGCTCACCACCTTCTCCGACGATGAATACATTGTCAAAGCCCTAAAATCCGGCGTGAAAGGGTATCTTCTAAAGCAGGATTACGCAAGCATCATTCCCGCCATCAAAGCGGTATACACCGGACAGACCGTATTCGGAAATGAGATCACCTCCCGGATTCCGGGCCTTTTAGAGCAGAAACACGAATTTAACTACGGGGACTATGAGATCGGGGAGCGAGAATACGAGATCATCACCCTGATCGCCGAGGGCTTAAGCAACCGGGAGATCGCAGGAAGGCTGCACTTAAGCGAGGGAACCGTCCGCAATTACCTAAGCAGTATTCTGGATAAGCTGGATCTGAGAGACCGCACCCAGCTCGCCGTCTTCTATTACCGACACTCCTGATACGCTCCTGCGCAATCATCCCGCCAGAACCACCTTACATCATTTTTTTATAGCTTGACAAAATCCATTGGCCTATATATAATCAAGTTATATAAGTCATTTATATAACTAGATTATAAGGAGGCGCCTAATGCCAAAGCAGAGAATTACAAAAGAAATGGTGGTTAATGCTGCTTTTGAAATTGCACGAAACAGCGGTATGGAACAAATTATGGTAAAAAATATTGCCGAAAAAATAGGATGTTCTGTACAGCCTATTTATAGTTATTGTAAAAATATGGATGGTTTGCGGCAAGATGTGGTTGAGCAGGTTAATTGTTTTATACAAAAATATGTAACTTCTCACATTAACAAAGATAACATGTTCCGTAGTACGGGGAAAACATATATTCAATTAGCCCAAGAGGAACCACATTTATTTAAGATTTTTATCCTGCACCAGCGAGAGGGGATTTCTTCTCTGAATGATTTGTATCAATCGGAAGCCCATCCCCATATTGCCGAAATGATTGCCAGTGAATTAAATATCAGCGTAAAACAGGCAAAAGAGTTGCATTTGAATATGCTTATTTATACAATTGGCATTGGCACTGTTTTTTCTGTGACAACGCCGGGAATCTCAGCGAATGAAATATACAGACAACAAGAAATTGCCTATGAAGCATTTTTGAAGCAAGCATTGGAAAATGAAACCCACAGAACCTGAAAACAGATAAGGCGGCACTGAACCCCCCTTGCAAAGAAAGGCATTCATTATGGAAAAAGGAATTATTGTTTATCAGTCTAAATATGGCGCTGCAAAAAAATATGCCGGATGGCTTCAAGATATGACAAATTTTTATTGTGCAGAACGATCGAAAGTGACAGCAGATGAAGTAACGCTATACGAAACAGTCATATTTTGCGGCGGAATATATGCTTCTGGAATCGCGGGATTATCGTTTTTAAGAAAAAACATGGAAAAGTTAAAAAGTAAAAAAGTGGCGATATTGTGTGTAGGGGCTTCTCCCTATGATGAAAATGCATTTGCAGAAATAAAGGCGCACAATTTAACGGGGGCTTTAAAAGATGTTCCTCTTTTTTATGGGAGGGGTGCATGGGATGAGAGCAAAATGAAATTAGTGGATAGAACATTGTGCAAAATGCTGCAAAAATCTGTTGCCAAAAAGGATCCCGGCACATGGGAACCGTGGATGAAAACTCTTATGAGCGCAAAAGGACAAAGCTGCGATTGGACAGATAGGAACTATTTATCTCCACTTTTAGATTATCTGCAAAAATGACCAATGGAACGTAAGAAAGGAAGACAGCCATGCATTTGATTCACCGTTTTAAAAAAATAGGACAGCAAAAGAACACGGAAAAAACTCCATTAGAAGGCCTTACCATAGACCCCTCAGACTGGTTTCAGGTATTTTCTGCCTGTTTGGGCAAAATGATGGCAGTACAGACTGCCTGCAGCGAACAGGTGGTAAAGGGGCAGGACTGGAATCTGGATTTTGCAGAAGGCTTCATTTATTTCGGCGACCAGAAATATCCAGTCCAGTTTATAGGAAGCGAATCGGCCTCAAGCAATACATGACTCTGGGGCTGGGAAAATATCAACGGTTTTCCTGAGAAAATCCTTCAGATAGTCCGGCGCACCAGAGAGCTGGGAGAACATTGGAAACTGGAGCCGCTGACCACCGCGGAATTTGCATTGGACGATAGCTTCAACGGCCACAATTTGTCGATTGCGGCCTGCGGTCTTACCGAAAAGTATTGTTATTACAGGGCACCTCATTCCGGCGGAGCTGCCTTCGTTGCCTTTTCGGGCGTTCCGGACGGTGTGTTTGCACCTGTGGACGTCCATAAATTCTTATCCATAACAACAAGGTGTATTCAGCAATTTCACGTTGACCACAAAATTTTTACAGAAGGCTTTCTTTTATGGAACCACACAGGCTACGACTGGTCCGGCGATACGTTAACCGCCCATTTTCAGCAGGATCTGAACATCCAGTTTGAACAGGCAGGGAAATTCTTGCGCATCTGTTCTATGAAAAATTAACCCTTAGAAAAAGCCCCCGATTAATCATCGAAGGCTTCTTTCATTTTATTCATAAATCCCTTTTTCTTTGGTTTTGTCTTATTCTCCTCCGGAATATTCAGCGTGTTCCCGGTCAGCTCGTCGAACCTGCGCAGCGCTTCTTTTGCCTCGGCGCTTAGCTTCTCCGGCGTCTGAATCACCAGCGTTACATAGTGATCGCCCCGGACTTGGGAATTTCTCACAGAGGGCACGCCTTTGCCCCTAAGCCTTACCTTGGTATCCGTCTTTGTTCCCGGCTTTACAGTATAGAGCACTTCGCCGTCTACTGTCTTGATTTTCACCTCCGCGCCAAGCGCCGCCTGGGCAAAGGAAATGGGAGCTGTAGAGAAAATATGCATATCCTGACGCTGGAAAATCGGATGTCTGGATACAGCCACTTCAACCAGCAGATCTCCTCTCGGTCCGCCGTTTACGCCCGGTTCGCCCTTTTCCCTGATCCTTACGCTCTGTCCGTTATCGATTCCGGCAGGAATGGATACAGAAATCTTCTTTCTGCTTGAAATAAATCCGCTTCCGCTGCAGTCCGGACATTTTTCCCTGATAATCTTGCCGGTTCCATGACAGTCCGGACAGGTCTGAACATTCTGAACCGTTCCAAAGAAGGACTGCTGCGTATATACTACCTGGCCCTTGCCGCCGCACTTCGAACAGGTCTCCGGCGAGGTTCCCGGTTTTGCGCCGGTTCCATTACACTTCGGGCACGGATCTTTTAACACAACCTCAATCTCCTTTTCACAGCCGAACACTGCTTCCTCAAAGGTAATCCTTACGCCCTTACGGATATTCATACCCTTCATCGGTCCCTGATTTGCGCGTCCGCTTCTCCTGCCTCCGCCTCCAAACAGATCACCGAAGATATCTCCAAATATATCGCTGAAATCAGCGCCTCCGAAATCGAATCCGCCAAATCCGCCTCCGCCGGCTCCGCCTTCAAATGCCGCATGGCCAAACTGGTCGTACTGCCTTCTCTTTTCTGCATCGCTGAGCACCGCATACGCCTCAGAGGCTTCTTTAAATTTCTTCTCCGCCTCCTTATCTCCCGGATTCATATCTGGATGGTATTTTTTTGCAACATTCCTATATGCTTTCTTTAACGCTGCATCGTCCGCATCCCTGCCGACGCCGAGCACCTCGTAATAATCACGTTTATCTGCCATTGTAATCCCTTTCTTTCACGCGGAAATTCCGCGAGATGGGCTGGCCCATGCTCCAGTCTCCCCCCGCGGAATAGCTTTCCTTAATTTTTACCGAACTATTACTATTGGTCAAACAACTTAGACTTCTTTGTAATCTCCGTCTACAACGTCATCTCCGTCAAATCCTTCCGGCGCCGGACCTGGATTTGGGCCTGCTCCCGCTCCCATGTCGGGACCTGCTCCCTGAGCTCCCTGCGCCTGCTCATAAACCTTTGCAAACAGCTTCTGCGCCGTCTCCATCAGTTTCTCCTTGCCCGCGTTGATCTCTGCGGTCTGCGCCTCTGAGATATCATCCATGTTCACCTTCTCAAGCAGCTCTTTCAATGCCTTGCACTCAGCCTCAACTGCCGCCTTGTCTGCCGCATCCAGCTTATCTCCTACTTCCTCAAGGGCCTTCTCTGTCTGGAATACCATAGCGTCGGTGTCATTCTTTGCATCAATACCCTCTTTGCGCTTCTTGTCCTGAGCCTCAAATTCAGCCGCTTCCTTTACGGCCTTCTCAATATCAGCGTCTGACATGTTAGAGCCCGCAGTAATCGTAATATGCTGCTCCTTGCCTGTGCCAAGATCCTTTGCAGATACATTTACAATACCGTTTGCATCAATATCAAAGGTAACCTCAATCTGCGGAACGCCGCGCCTTGCCGGCGGGATACCGTCCAGACGGAACTGTCCTAAGGACTTATTATCCCTTGCGAACTGCCTCTCGCCCTGTACTACGTTGATATCAACTGCGGTCTGGTTATCCGCAGCCGTAGAGAAGATCTGGCTCTTCTTTGTCGGAATCGTTGTATTTCTCTCAATCAGCCTTGTAGCAACGCCGCCCATGGTCTCGATGGACAGAGAAAGCGGTGTTACATCCAGAAGAAGGATATCTCCTGCGCCCGCGTCTCCGGCTAATTTGCCGCCCTGTACGGATGCTCCCAGCGCTACGCACTCATCTGGGTTCAGAGACTTGCTTGGCTCCTTGCCTGTAAGCTGTCTTACCTTATCCTGTACCGCCGGAATACGGGTAGAACCGCCTACCAGAAGTACCTGCCCAAGCTCAGAAGATGTAATTCCTGCGTCAGACAGCGCCCTGGTAACAGGCTCCGCCGTCTTCTCAACCAGATCATGCGTCAGTTCGTCAAATTTCGCCCTAGTAAGGTTCATATCGAAATGTTTCGGTCCTTCGCTTGTCGCGGTAATGAACGGAAGATTGATATTGGTGGTCGTTGCAGAAGACAGCTCTTTCTTTGCCTTCTCCGCCGCTTCTTTCAGTCTCTGGAGCGCCATCTTATCAGTAGACAGATCCACGCCCTCCTGCTTCTTGAACTCCGCCAGCATATAATCTGTAATCTTCTGGTCAAAATCATCGCCGCCAAGCCTGTTGTTGCCGGCCGTAGAAAGTACCTCGATTACGCCGTCGCCAATCTCAATGATGGATACGTCGAAGGTACCGCCTCCAAGGTCGTATACCATGATCTTCTGCTCTTTCTCATTGTCAAGACCATAAGCCAGGGCAGCGGCCGTAGGCTCGTTGATAATACGCTTTACATCAAGACCCGCGATCTTACCCGCGTCCTTGGTAGCCTGACGCTGCGCGTCATTAAAATAAGCAGGAACGGTAATAACCGCCTCCGTTACCTTTTCGCCAAGATATCCTTCCGCGTCCGCCTTCATCTTCTGTAAGATCATAGCGGAAATCTCCTGCGGAGAATATCTCTTATCGTCAATCTTTACCTTGTAATCGCTTCCCATCTCTCTCTTGATGGAAGAAATCGTTTTCTCTGCGTTGGTTACAGCCTGACGCTTTGCAGGTTCGCCTACCAGACGCTCTCCCGTCTTTGTAAATGCAACCACAGACGGCGTAGTCCTTGCTCCCTCTGTGTTCGCGATCACTGTCGGCTGTCCGCCTTCCATAACGGCTACGCAGCTATTCGTTGTACCTAAGTCAATACCAATTATCTTTCCCATTATAATTCAACCTCCTAAATATTATTTGCTCTTTCACAAGGAAGTTCAATTCACTAAGCTCGAAAACACCTCGCTAAGTTCCTTGAACGACCCTCGCACTAAGCTCGAAAACACCTCGCTAAGTGCTCTGGGTCAATTTGCAACCTTTACCATACTGTGCCTCACTACGGAGTCACGATACATATAACCCTTCTGGAATTCCTCGGAAATGATATTCTCTCCGAACTCCTCATTCTCCTCATGCATCACTGCGTTGTGGAAATCCGGGTTAAATTCCTGACCAACTGCCTCGATCGGCTTAACGCCGATTCCTTCCAGGGTGGTCATTAATTGTTTGTAAACCTTATCCATTCCCTGGACGAATGGATTTTCTTTTTCTTCTTCAGTGACCGCCCCGAGCCCCCGCTCGAAATTGTCCACTACCGGAAGAATCTTATCTATGATATCTTTCGCCCCTATCTCGTACATCTGGGATTTCTCCTTCTCCGTACGCTTGCGGAAGTTATCAAACTCTGCCATCTGACGGGTAAGCTTATCGGTAAGCTCCTCAATCTTCTCGTCCTTCTTATCCTTTTTATTCTTCTTGCCAAAGAACCGGCTCTTTTTCTCACCGGAAGCTCCGTCGGCATCTGCACTTTCTTGATCCGCGCCCTCCGCCTCTTTGTCAGAATCTTCATCCGCTTCTTCCTCCAGCGGTTCCTCCTGCTCTCCTGTACAAGGCTCCTCTTCCTTCTCCTGCGCTTGCTCTGACTCCGCCGCAGCCTTCTTCGCTTCCTCCACGGCTTCCTTTACCATCTCTTCCTGAGTCTTTTCCTGATTCATATCCTTCTCTTTATCCAATGGTAATCCACCTTTCTATTAGACTTTTTTATGGAAAATCGCATCCAATTCGCTCTGAAGCCTTTTCAGCGATTTCAGCACATGCTCATAATCCATACGCTTCGGCCCTATAATACCGATTGTTCCCTTCATACCCTCTCCCAATTCATAGGTGGCGGTCACTACGCTGCAGTCCTTCATGTTCTGCACCGGCGTCTCGTCGCCGATGTACACCTGTATGCCGGTGTTCTCTTCCTGCGCCAGCGTCTGGGTCACCAGCTCTGTAAGCTGCTGCTTCTCTTCAAAGGCGCTGATAATCTCCTGTGCGCTCTGCTTATCAGAAAGCTCCGGATACTTGAAAATATTCGTCGTACCGCTGGTGTAGATCTGCATATCCTCATCCACCTGTATAGCGTCCGCAACCGCGTCAAACACGTTGCCTACCACTTCGCTGTGGATTCCCGCCTGCTCCTTCAGTCTTGCGATCAGTCCCAGATTGATCTCCTCAATAGACATGCCGTTCAGCGTCGTATTCAGAAGCATATTCAGCTTCAGCAGGTTCTCATTGCTCAATGGCTCTGCCATACTGATGATCTTGTTCTTGATCACATTGCCTCCAAGTACGATCACTGCAATAATCTGCTCCTCATCCACCTTGGATAGCTGGATAAACTTAATCCGGTTCGCGCTGCTTCTGGGTGTGGAGACCATGGTAGCATAGTTCGTATTATTTGCCAAAACTCTTGCTGCCTGCTTGAGAAGATGCTCCATCTTATCCGCCTTCTCAAGCATCTGCTCCTGCATCTCGTTTAACTCCTGCTCCTTCTCCTCCATCAGCATATCCACATATAAGCGGTAACCCTTGTCGGAAGGAATCCTTCCTGCGGATGTATGGGGCTGCAGAATATAGCCAAGCTCCTCCAAATCCGCCATCTCATTGCGGATGGTTGCCGAACTTAGGTTCAGATCCGAATACTTAGAAATCGTTCTGGAACCTACCGGCTCCCCAGTCTCCAGATAGGTCTTGATGATCGCATGTAATATTGTCAGTTTTCTCTCACCAAGAGTCTCTCTCGCCTGCATTTCAAACAATCTCCTTTTTTCTTATTAGCACTCACTAAATTCGAGTGCTAATCTTTACAGTTATTAATCTAACACTAGGTTTTTCATTTGTCAACACTGTTTATACTTTTTTTATGATCTATCTATTTCCGGATATACTTCATCCACTCCTTGATCTGCTTCTCATACCCGTTATCCCCCGGCTCATAGAATCTGGCGTCCTTAATCTCATCCGGCAGATACTGCTGCTCTACATAGTGGTTGGGATAATTATGGGCGTACTTATACTCCAATCCCCGGCCTAATTCCTTAGCGCCTCCGTAGTGAGCGTCCATAAGATGTGCCGGAACCGTCGTCTGATACTGCCTGACACTCTCCATCGCGGCGGATATGGCATTTACAGCAGAATTGCTCTTCGGAGCCGCCGCCACGTAAAGTACGGCCTGAGAGAGGATGATCTGCGCCTCCGGCATCCCGATGCGCTCCACGGCCTGCGCCGCTGACACTGCTACTGTAAGAGCCATGGGATCCGCGTTTCCCACATCCTCCGCCGCGCAGATCATGATCCTTCTGGCAATAAATTTAATATCCTCCCCCGCATACAGCATCTTTGCCAGATAGTATACTGCCGCATCCGCATCGGACCCTCTCATGCTTTTGATAAATGCGGAGATTGTATCATAATGGTTATCCCCAGTCTTATCGTACCTCACGATTCGCTTCTGGATACATTCCGAAGCCGTCTCTATGGTAATATATATCTTACCATCCACGCTCCTGTCTGTGGTAAGTATGCCAAGTTCGACAGCATTCAATGCATTTCTCGCGTCTCCTCCGGCCGCCTCTGCCAAAAATTCCAGCGCGTCTTCATCAATCTCCGCCTGATAGCTCCCCATTCCTTTCTCTTCATCATAAACGGCCCTTTTAAGAAGCGTTTTAATGTCCTCTTTGTCCAAAGGCTTAAGCTCAAAGATGCTGGATCTGGAAATCAACGCTCTGTTCACCTCAAAATAAGGATTTTCCGTGGTCGCTCCGATTAGAATCAGCGTTCCGTCCTCCACAAAAGGAAGCAGATAGTCCTGCTGTCCTTTATTAAACCGATGAATCTCATCTACAAACAAGATCGTGCGTTTCTGATACATCCCTTTCAGATCCTGCGCTTTTTTCACTACCGCTTCCATATCCTTTTTTCCTGCTGATGTAGCGTTAATCTGTGTAAACTCTGCTCTGGTGGTATGGGCGATCACTTTAGCAAGCGTTGTCTTGCCTGTTCCCGGCGGTCCGTAAAATATAATGGAACTCAGCTTATCCGCCTTAATTGCCCGGTACAAAAGCTTGTCCTTTCCTATTATATGTTGTTGTCCCACCACTTCCTCAAGGGAAGTGGGGCGCAGACGTGCCGCTAACGGCGATTCTTTTTCCATAGTCTGAGTTCTTGCATATTCAAATAAATCCATTCCGTAACTCCTGTATCTTACATTCTTTTTCATACTAATCCACATTCCGTCTGATTCAGACGTACGGATCAGTTCATCATTAATTCATCTACAGTTACAAATTCAAAGCCCTCCCTCTGCAGGATATCAATAATCCGAAGAGCGGCTTCTACAGAGCTTTTATAACAATCGTGCAATAAGATAATATCATTTTCTTCCGCCTCCGTCACTACCTTATTCACGACCTCGTCCGTATTTTCCGTCGTCCAATCTAACGGATCAATCGTCCACATAACTGGGAGAACCGGCATTTTAAGTTCCAGATCTCTCTGCCATGCACCGAACGGCGGACGCATATATTCTACCTCTTCCCCTGTGATACGGCAGATTGCTTCATTGGTATCCAGAATTTCTCTGCTTGCCTCATCCTCAGAAATTTTAGTAATTTCTACATGATGGTAGGTATGATTTCCTATCAGATGCCCCTCTTCATGGAGACGTTTTACCAGGTCCGGATACTTCTCCACATTCTGCCCGATCAGAAAAAAGGTCCCTTTCACCCCTCTCTCCTTCAAGCCGTCCAAAAGCACAGGCGTCCAGCCGCCGCTGGGCCCATCGTCAAAGGTAATAGCAATCTTAGGCTTTTCCCTTTCCTCTTCTATTGATGCACTGACAAAAGCAGCCGCTTCGTTCACATCCTTCAGATACAGCTCCGCCTTTTCCTGTTTTGTATTCTGATACTGGTAATAAAAAGGACCGAAAAGAAATCCTAAACAAAGCATATAAGCAAGCATAAGCAGCGTTTCCCGTTTTACTGCTTTTCCGTATTTCCTCATAGTTTTCCCTTATTACTATTTTCTTACCTATATAGTATGAAAATACAAAATACAGTATGTTGTTTCTTGCAATATAATTTTTTTGATGTTATAATGGCAAACGCATGTAAAATGCAGAACAACAGACAATAGAAAGGATGAATGAAATTGGAAGAAAGCATCAGACAGGAAAACAAAATGGGTACCATGCCTGTTCCGAAATTATTGGTTACCATGTCTCTTCCCATGATGATTTCTATGCTTGTACAGGCTCTGTACAATATTGTCGATAGTATGTTTGTCGCCAAATTATGCGAGGAAGCGCTCACTGCCGTCTCTCTGGCATTCCCGATTCAGACGCTAATGATTTCGGTGGCTTCCGGCACCGGCGTAGGTATCAACGCACTATTATCAAGAAATCTTGGGGAAAAGAACTTTGAAAGCGCCAATCAGGCTGCAAGAAACGGTATTTTTTTAAGCATCCTAAGCTGCCTCTTATTCGCTGTTTTCGGCATCTTCGGCGCACACTTTTTCTTTACCGTCCAGACAAATGACCCGCAGATCGTACACTACGGAACCCAGTACCTTACCATTATATGTGTCCTTTCAGTAGGAATCTTTATGCAGATCACTTTTGAACGGCTGCTGCAGTCTACTGGAAATACAATCTATAATATGATCACTCAGGGAACCGGGGCAATCATCAACATTATTCTGGACCCTATCCTGATCTTTGGATTATTCGGCATGCCAAAACTCGAAGTTGCAGGCGCCGCCATCGCAACCGTGACTGGACAGCTTATCGCCGTGGCTATGTCCTTTTACTATAATATTAAGAAAAACCCTGAAATCAATATTAACATGATGAAGTTTCGTCCTCACGGAAAAACCATCTCCACCATATATAAGGTCGGCGTTCCCTCTATTATTATGCAGTCCATCGGCTCTGTCATGACCTTCGGCATGAATAAGATCCTGCTGATGTTCTCATCTACGGCCGCAGCCGTATTCGGTGTGTATTTCAAGCTGCAGAGCTTTATCTTCATGCCGGTATTTGGACTGAACAACGGGCTCATCCCAATCATCGCTTACAATTACGGCGCCAGACATCGAAAACGAATTATACAGACGATCAAAATAAGCGTACTGATCGCAGTATCTATCATGACGATTGGCTTCCTGATTTTCCAGATACTGCCGGAATTTATGCTCCGCACACTGTTCGACGCCTCCAATCATATGGTTTCCATCGGCGTACCGGCTCTCAGGATAATTTCTTTGTGCTTTATGTTTGCCGGATTTGGAATTGTTGCGGGTTCTGTATTTCAAGCATTAGGAAACGGCGTATACAGCCTGATCGTATCTGTCTGCAGGCAGCTCGTAGTTATTCTGCCCGCCGCATACATATTTGCCAAAATATTCGGTCTTAACATGGTATGGTGGTCCTTTGCCCTTGCAGAGCTTGTATCACTTATCTTGTCCGCATTCCTGCTTAGACGCATCTATCGGGAAAAGATAAAACCGCTTGAAGATTAGACTATTTATCGCAGTCAGAAATATCCCTCGTACAGCCTATTCCCAATAGTCTGTACGGGGGATATTTTATTTCTTCTTAACACTGTATCCGAATGTGCCTAAAGCCTCTCCCAAGTTTAGGTAGGTTCCATGGGAATAAGCGATTAATCCGCTCTGGTTCAATTCAAACTTCCCGCTCTCTGTCAGGTATGCTGAATCTACATGGACCGCTTGAACCTCTGCTAGAAACATATGATGACTTCCAAGTTCCTTAATTTCCATTACGCTGCACTCAATATTCACCGGACTCTCTTCAATCAGCGGAGCATACATAAGCTTCTCTGCCCTTACTGGCGTAAGCCGCATTTCTTTCCATTTATTCACATCTCTTCCAGACTTCACACCGCACCAATCGGCCGCATATGCAAGCTTCTCAGTAGTAAGATTGACTACGAACTCTTTCGTATCCCGTATCATTCCATAGCTGTGCCGTTCCGGCCGCACAGAGATGTAGAGCATCGCCGGATTCGTACAGACAGTCCCTGTCCATGCCACAGTAATAATATTCTGATTTCCATTCTTATCCCCGGCGCTCACCATAACCGCCGGCAATGGATACAGCATATTCCCCGGCTTCCACACTTCCTTTTTCATATCCGCCCTCTTTTTCAAAATTTAATGCTGCATCGCTGCTACCAGCGCCGGCACTACCTGTTTCTTTCTGGAAACAACCTTCTTTAATACCATCCTATCCGCATCTTCCGGCAGTCCATAGGCATCAATGATCGCATCTTTGGCTCCGGGACCGCAGCATAAAATCTCTGATGATTCTTCCAAAATATCCGTCAGCATGAAATAAATCATATCCAGCTTATTATTCTGAAGCGCCGTCGGCAGATAATCCGCCACCATCTTTTTCACATCCTCCAGCTCGTCCCCGCTCATGGAATTAATCTGTCCTACTCCAAAGACCTTCTCTCCTACGGTAAACTGCTTGAAATCCTGAAAACAAAGTTCCTCCGCCGTCTTATCCTCAAGATTGCTTCCGGCCCGGAACATAGCCGCCGCCATCTCTTCCATCTCAATATCTGCAATCTCCGCCAGCTTCTGCGCCGTTGCAATATCTATGGCCGTACAAGTCGGCGAACGGAACAATAGCGTATCTGAAATAATTGCGGAGCAAAGAAGCCCTGCGATCTGCGGCGTAATCTCCACCTGATTCTCCTGATACATCTGATAGACGATGGTTGCAGTACATCCCACCGGCTGATTCCGAAAATATACCGGCCCCATGGTCTCAATGCTCCCAAGTCTGTGATGGTCAATTATCTCTAAAATCTCCGCTTCTTCCAGCCCGTCTACTGCCTGAGACTTCTCATTATGATCCACAAGGATCACCTGCTTCTTCCTAACGCTCATGACACGCCGTCTCGAAATAAAGCCCACTAATTTCTCCTGACGGGTTAAAATCGGAAATTCACGGAACTTTTTCTTGGTAATCATCTTTCTTACATCATCCATATAATCATCCAGATGAAAAGCATAAATAGGCCCTTTTGTCATAAAATGCTCCACCGGAACGCTCTGATTGATCAGCCGCGCCACATTAAAGGTATCATGGGGAGTCTGGATAATTACGATATCCTGCGCCCGCGCCCTCTTAAGAAGGATCTCGGATACCGGAGCATTCTGGCATACGATAATACACCCCACATTAATATCAATCGCACAGGAATGAGATTCATACCGGTTTCCAAGAATAACCAGATCATTCTCAAAAATGAATTCCGTCATCAGTTCCGGACTGGACGCCCCGATCGCAACTTTGCCATTTGTAAAATATTTATTCGGATCTCCTGTCAGCAGCTTCCCGTCCAGCGTATCAATAATATTCTTATACTGAGTTTTCGCCTCGCCCAGAATCGTATCGTCATACACATCCATATAGGAACTGGCAATATCGCCCGTAGTAGCAATCCCTAACAATTCCCCCTCTTCCAATACCGGAATTGTCTTCACATGCTGCTTCTTCATCAACTCCCATACGCGCTTTATAGAAACATTCGGACCGGCCCCTTCTATCACATGAATATCCGCATCCTTCACCTGAAGCTTAACGTCCGTGAGAAGCTTCGGCGGCTTTACCTGAAACCGGTTCAATACATACTGGGTCTCTTCGTTAATCTGCCCCGCTCGTCTGGGTGAATATTTCTCCCCTGAAATCTCCCGCTTCAGATTCGCATAGGCAATCGCTGAACAAATGGAATCCGTATCCGGATTCTTATGTCCGACTACATATACTTTTCTTGATTTATTCTCCATATGTATAAATCCTTTCTTCGTTTAATCCTTCTATACTAAGATTGCCATTTTTTCTTATCCCCGTCAACCGAAATTTACACTTCTTTGCATTTTCTTTTTGAACAAATCACAACTATGTGTTATACTTAGGGCGAACATAGAAATTTGCAGCCGGTCCGATCAGTCTCCCCGACTGCGGCTGCAGGGCAGGACATATCGTTCTGTTATTTTTATTGGGAATTTATGGGAAAGGAACATGAATTATGGGCGAAGAATTATTACAGGGAAAAGAAACACAAACAGAGGCGGAACAAACGGCGGAGACTATGGCGGATTATGAGGAGCATCTTGACGATGCGAACCCATGGAATGTAGTAAAACGCTATATGGAAGAGAAAACCAGACTCCCAATCAAGATTGAAGGCATTGTAAATGGCGGCGCAATCGCTATGGTTGAGGGACTGCGGGGATTTATCCCGGCTTCCAGATTATCTCTTTCCTATATTGAGAATCTGGAAGATTATCTTCTAAAAGAACTCACCGTTATAGTTATCGATGTCAATGAAGCTGAAAACCGTTTAGTACTCTCTGCACGGGAGATACTAAAAGAAGAAGAGCAGGAGGAAAGAAAAGCAAAAATTGCCGCTGTTAAGGTAGGCAGCGTTATGAAAGGCGTTGTTGACAGCCTCCAGAATTACGGCGCATTCATCCGTTTAGAAGACGGACTTTCCGGACTTGTCCACGTATCCCAGATCAGCAATAAGCGCGTAAAATATCCGTCCGATGTGCTGAACAAGGGCGATGAGGTCGAAGTCAAGGTCATCGGCATCAAAGACGGCAAGATCAGCCTCAGCATGAAAGCGCTGGAGGAAAAGACTGAGGAAGAAGTTGAAAAGGTTCATATCCCCAAGGCAGAAAATATTGGAACAAATCTTGGCGATCTATTTAAAAACATCAAGTTATAAACCCAAAAGAGTCGGAACGCGTGTTCCGGCTCTATTTTATGTTTTGAAACTTCATAATCCATTGAAATTGAAATCATTTTTTAGTACAATAAAATTATACTTATTCTGCCAATTTATTATTGGCGTTCATTTAAGGAGGAATGAAACTATGGTAACATGGAAGAATCTTAACACTCTGGCATCCTATAAAAAGCTTGCAGACCTGAAAAATCACGTCAGCGTTGCCGATGTAATGTCCGGCGAGTGCGGCGCAGACCGTGTAGCCCGCTATCATGCGCCTATGGCTGCAGGGCTTAGCTTCAACTATGCGGCAAAGGAAGTAGACGACGAGATATTAAAAGCACTTGCAGACTTAGCCGAAGAACAGCAACTTGTAGACAAGTTTAAAGAATTATACAACGGCGCGGTGATCAATACCGGAGAAAAGCGTCTTGTACTCCACCACCTTGCCCGCCGCCAGATGGGCGATGCGGTCATTGTCGACGGAGTAGACAAACGCGAATTCTATGTTTCCCAGCAGGAAAAGGCCGCAGATTTCGCAAATAAGGTTCATGCAGGGGAGATCACCAATGCTGCCGGAGAGAAATTCACCACTGTCGTACAGATCGGTATCGGCGGAAGCGACCTTGGCCCCAGAGCCTTGTATATCGCTCTGGAGAACTGGGCAAGAGAAAACAACGCCTTGAAGATGGAGGCAAAATTTATCAGCAACGTTGACCCGGATGACGCGGCCGCTGTCTTAAAATCCATCGACGTATCCCGTTCCTTGTTCATCGTTGTTTCCAAATCAGGTACTACTCTGGAGACTCTTACCAACGAGTCTTTTGTAAAGGATGCATTAAAGAAAGCCGGCTTAGATCCGTCCAAGCATATGCTTGCCGTAACAAGCGAAACTTCGCCTCTGGCTAAAAGCGATGATTATCTGGCGGCAGTTTTTATGGACGACTTTATCGGCGGACGCTACTCTTCCTCCTCTGCAGTCGGAGGCGTGGTTCTGTCTCTGGCATTCGGACCGGACATATTTGCAAGGATCCTCGCGGGAGCTGCCGAAGAAGATCAGCTTGCGGCAAATACCGACATCCTCAAGAACCCGGATATGCTGGATGCATTGATCGGCGTTTACGAGCGCAATGTTCAGGGTTACCCATGCACGGCGGTCCTTCCTTATTCTCAGGCGCTCAGCCGTTTCCCGGCGCATTTACAGCAATGTGACATGGAGTCAAACGGCAAGTCTGTAAACCGCTTCGGCGAGCCGGTAGATTACGTGACCGGACCGATTATCTTCGGCGAACCTGGCACCAACGGACAGCACTCCTTCTATCAGCTTCTGCATCAGGGAACCGACATCGTTCCGCTTCAGTTTGTGGGCTTCAAAAACAGTCAGATCGGCATGGACGTTGTGATTGAAGGAAGCACCAGCCAAGCAAAATTGTGCGCAAACGTAGCCGCACAGATTATCGCATTTGCCTGCGGCAAGGACGATGAGAATCCGAACAAGAAGTTTGACGGTGGACGTCCTTCCAGCATCATCATCGGTGACCAGCTCACACCGGAATCATTGGGCGCGCTGCTGGCTCATTTCGAGAATAAGATCATGTTCCAAGGTTTCTTATGGAATGTAAACAGCTTCGACCAGGAAGGCGTTCAGCTTGGTAAATTACTTGCAAAACGCGTTCTTGCACATGAAACGGACGGCGCCCTGAAAGCGTTCAGTGATCTGTTGGATATTTAAATTTTTAAGAATCTAAAAATACTGCCGGGAACCCCCCGGCAGTATTTTTTTAAATGAGCTTATCTGCTTTTATCTCTTCTAACATCTTCTCCGCGATCTCCGCCGCGTCCCTCACGCATTTGATACAGCTTGGAAGAGGCTGGGAGCCCTTTTCCTTCGGAATATCCCTGCAGTACAGAGACTCGTGTTTCTCCTTAAAGCTTTCTGCCGCCGCGCGGATCTTCTTATAAGTATCCATCTTTGTCTCTTTGGGCTTCTCCATATCGCCCGCGCTATTTGCAAGGCCAAGCGCTAGAAACAGTCCGGTCGCCGCCCCGCAGGTATCCCCAAGGCCGCCCATGCCGGCGCCAAATCCTTCTGTCATTTTAAAAACGTCCAGTTCCTTTACCCCGTATTCCTCACAACAGGCGCAGATCACCGCCTGACAGCAGTTATACCTTTTGTCTACAAATTTACTTACCGCATTCTCCGCTAATTTACCCATATCCGTCTCTCCTTTTTCTACATTCTAATTCTTCACTTTATTTATTCCGCCGCTGCCTTTTCCAGATCCCGCATCCAGCTTGCCACACATGCATCGCTGGGCATTCTCCAATCCCCCCTTGGTGATAGGGCAACCGTACCTACCTTCGGCCCGTCCGGCAGGCAGGAACGCTTAAACTGCTGGCTAAAGAATCTCCAGCAAAAAGTGCGGAGCCATTTGTAAATCACCGCGTCCTCATATTCCCCGGCGAACGCATACCTGGCAATCCGGTAAATCTTGCTTGGCGCATATCCAAACCGCAGGAAATAGTAGAGAAAGAAATCGTGCAGCTCATACGGTCCTACAAGATCCTCTGTCTTCTGGGCAATCTTGCCGTCCTTCGGTGGCAGAAGTTCCGGACTTACTGGCGTATCCAGCACGTCGTACAGCACGGCCTTTAGCTCTTGATCCTCCGTCGTATCTGCATAATAACGCACCAGATGCCTTACCAGAGTCTTAGGAACGGAAGCATTTACCCCATACATAGACATGTGATCTCCGTTGTAGGTCGCCCAGCCAAGGGCCAGCTCTGACATATCTCCAGTCCCGATTACCAGTCCGCCTATCTCATTGGCAATATCCATAATCACCTGCGTCCGCTCCCTCGCCTGACTGTTCTCATAGGTCACGCTGTGATCCTCCATATCGTGCCCGATATCCTTAAAATGCTGCGTTACCGCATCCCCAATCGGCACCTCCCGAAGCTCGGCTCCCAGAGACAGGGACATCTTACAGGCATTCTGATAGGTTCTGTCGGTAGTTCCAAAGCAAGGCATCGTGACTGCCAGAATCTCCTTCCTGTCCAGTCCCAGAGCGTCAAATGCCTGCGCCGTCACTAGAAGCGCCAGCGTAGAATCCAGACCGCCGGAAATCCCCACCACCGCGCGTTTTGCACCGGTATGCATCAGTCTTTTTTTCAGTCCCATTGCCTGAATCGTCAGGATCTCTTCACAGCGTTTCGCCCGCTCTTTTTCTTCATCCGGAACAAACGGACGGGCATCAAACCGCCTTGTAAGTTTCGTCTCTGTGATAGCAATATCAAAGGGAACTCTCATCAGCGTCCGCTCATCGGACATTTTGAAGGTGGTATTTTTCTGCCTCTCACCGGCCAGCCGGTTTACATCCAGTTCAGAATAAATGATCCCATTCTCAAACCGCCTGCTGACCGCCAGCACCGTTCCGTTCTCCGCGATCATATTGTGGCCGCCGAATACCAGATCCGTGGTGGACTCTCCCTCACCCGCATTGGCATAGATATATCCCGCGATCAGCCTTGCGGACTGGCCGCCGATTAAGCTCTCCCTGTAAGAAGCCTTTCCGATGGTCTCGTCGCTCGCCGAACAGTTGACGATCACCGTCGCCCCCTCTCTTGCCGCCTGAATACTGGGCGGAATGGGCGACCATACATCTTCGCAGATCTCTGCGGCCACCGCCAGATTTTCCATACCTTTCGCCTCAAAAATAATCTGCGGCCCAAAAGGAACAGACTCTCCTCCGAACAGAATCCTCCTTGCCCTCTCCGGTCCCTCCCGGAACTGCCTCATTTCATAAAATTCTCCGTAATTCGGTAAAAATGTCTTAGTTACCAGACCCAGAATACGTCCTCCATTCATCGCTGCCGCCACGTTATAGAGCTCTCCTTCTATAGAGAGGGGGACTCCGGCGAAAACCAGCGCATCGATGCCCTTCGTATGGGCGGCAATCTCAAACAAGGCTTCCTTGGCATGCGTCAGCAGTACCTCCTGCGTAAACAGATCGCCGCAGGTATATCCTGTAACGCACAGCTCCGGAAATGCTATTACCTTCGCTCCCTTAGCCGCCGCTTCGTCCATCATCCCTTTGATCTGCTCTTTGTTAAACTCTACATCTGCCACCCGGATATCCGGTGTCGCCGCCGCTATTTTTACAAATCCATGCTTCATCTTTCCCATTCCCCTCTCGCTAAAATATCCTTTAATTCCTCAATCGTATACTGATAGGCGGTATTGCAAAAATGACATTTCACCTCAATATCCTCTCCGTCGTCGATCATCTTCTGGATCTCCTCCCTGCTGATGCTTACCACCGCCTTCTCCACGCGCTCTTTCGAACAGTTGCAGTAAAACTTCGCAGGCAGCGTATCCGTAATCTCAAGACCCAGACTGCCAAGCAGCGCTTCCAGAAGCATTTCCGGCGTATGTCCCCGCTCTAGAAGCTCTGTCACAGAGGTGATCCCTTTCAAATTCTCTTCCAGCTTATCGATCACCGCATCCTCCGCGTAAGGCATAAGCTGTATGATAAATCCTCCGGCGCATTTGACCGTGTTATCCTTCTCCATCAGCACTCCCAGTCCCACCGACGAAGGAATCTGCTCTGAATTCATATAGTAATAGGTTAAATCCTTGGCGATCTCGCTGGTCTCTAATATCGTTTGCCCCACATAAGGCTCTTTTAACCCCATATCCTTAATCACATTCAGCAGTCCGATGCCAAGGGCATCCGCCACATTGATCTTCCCATTCTTTACAGGAACCGATGCCTCCGGGTTGAACACGTATCCCTTTACATTGCCCTGATTATCGGCGGTAACCGTAATTCCTCCGATGGGGCCGTCCCCCCGGATCTGCAGCGTCAGAATATCCGTATCATTCTTCATCATTGCACCCATCATGGTTCCCGCCGTCATCAACTGCCCCAGCGCCACGGTCGCTGTGGGACTGGTATTATGGCGTTTTCTCGCCTCTTCCGCCACCGCGCCTGTGCATGCCGCGAAAGCCCGGATCTGGCCATCCGCCGCCGTCGCCCTTACAATATAATCCTTCATCTATTCCATTTCCTTTCGTTAGACTTGCAGCATGTTTGTAACAGTGAGGCCAAAGGCTGAACTGTTACGCATTTTTCCTATTATAGCTCTTTTTTTGCGAAAGTACAACTTCTGCTTCCAAACAATAACTATGACCCAAAGTTGTAACAGTTCAGCCCAGGACTTTGCACTTGCTGCAAAGTCCGTGAGAACGCGTAG
>CAJUTH010000019.1 GCA_910589275.1 uncultured Dorea sp. | reverse complement strand
TTAAAAGAATCTTCAGGGTCGTTGTCTATTGTTCAGTTATCAAGGTTCTTTGTGTTTGTGTCGTTATCAGCGACAGCTATATTAGAATAGCACCACTGTTTTTATTTGTCAACACTTTTTTTAATTTTTTTCGACTTTTTTTCAAAGTCTTTTTCGAAGCTTTCAAACCATCCAAAAAATATAAATACGCTGTTTCTTCTTTATATTATGGCAGTCCTAATCAAGCCGCTTCTTTTTTGAATAAAAATCACCGTCCCCAGAGTTTTTAAAACTCCAAAAACAGTGATTTCAACTGCGCGATCAGGGGTTCGAACCCTGGACACCCTGATTAAGAGTCAGGTGCTCTGCCAGCTGAGCTAATCGCGCATGTTTTTTGTCCCTTTCTTGTAAGACGAATGTTATTATATCGGATATTTTATAAAAATGCAACCCTTTTTTTATTTTTTCTCTATTTTTCAGCATTTTTATTAATATTCACGTACCGAGAGGCCGCTCATAGCAGCAATTCCTGGCGATATTCATACCATAACGGACGTTAGCAGCCCGTTAAGTACACTTATTAAACTGCTAATCTCCGTTAAAATGAAGTTTTACTGAACAAAAACCGCCTCTCACTCCTGAAACATACTCTCACGGAATGCGCAAACAGTTTTTTCTTATCATAATTTCCCTTGACTCCTCATATAATAAAATAGGGGGAAACAGTATATGTATCGTTTTATACGTCGCAGAGACATTCCTTACATTCTCATAACTATAATCGTAGGTATTTTGGCCCACTCAATATATGAATTTTCCGGAAAGAACCCAATAACCGGCTTAATTGCCCCTGTAAATGAATCTGTTTGGGAGCATTTAAAAATACTCTTTTTTCCTTTTCTACTTGCTGCCCTAATAGAATATTATATGCAGCGCCCGGCGTCCTCCGCCTTTTTTTCTTCACATTTAATCGGCGTATGGACAGGTATGCTTTCTATTATATTTCTATTTTACGGCTATAGCGGTATTTTCGGCAGAAGCTTTGTACCTGTAGATATTCTTCTATTCTTTATAGGCGTTATCACCGCATATTACATATCATTTAAATACGCCCGTAAATTTAGCAAAATGGAGCCGTTAACCGTATTCCTGCTTTGGATATTCACTATCCTCTTGTTTTTTATCTTTACCTGCTTTCCACCGGAACTGCCATTATTCCTTCCGCCCATGTAAAAGAAAAAACTGTTCAGCCATAAGGCCGGACAGTTTTTTCTTATAATTTTAATCTTTCTTAAAGAAATTAATGATTCTTGTAAGCAGCCCGTCTTTATACCCGCCTTCGCTGACTGTACTGTCTGTCAGCACGTCGCCGCCAAGCGCCTCGTCATTGGTTTCGCTCAGAATCCCATCATCAGATCCCACGAAAAAGCTCTTTATGGACTTCCAAGCTTTCTCAAGGGTTCCTACTTTCTCATTCAAGCTGTCAAGAGTATTCTCAATTGCACTTAAGTCATAGTCATACTGAGATATCTTCTCCATAACCGCTATAACCTGCTGTCTCTGCTCATCAGTCAGGGTTACGTCATGATCTCCGGCAATTTTATCTACGGCCTCCCCGATTTCTTCCGGATCTGTCAATTCCTTATCGATAATCTCTGTCTTGACTTCATTCATCACTTCCGTAGCCACATCTGATCCAAGAGCGTCGGATAAATTGCCTGTCGCAATCAATTCCTCCATAGCAGCTTCTTTTTTGCCAGCATCCAGACTCTCTCCGCTGGCTGTCTCATAGGCCATAATAATACCAGTCAAAGCGCCGGTTCCGGATACTTCGAACGGGCATGCCGCAATCACATTGCCATTTTCCATCCCTGCCGTTGTAAGGGTACTCGCAATCATGCTGCTAGTCACATAATTCAAATTGGCTGTCTTGACCTTAATTCCTCCGGAATCTGTTGGTTCAACGTATGCACAGCTATTCGTTGTCGCGCCAATCTGCTCCGCAGTAGCAATCCCTTGCATATACTTTACTTCATCAGCATGCGTTACAATAATAGTTCTCACCTTGTCAGCCGAAGTTCCAAAATATTCATACATTGCATTTCTCTGTTCTTCTGACAAGTTCTCTCCCAATGTAACGACATTATCGGTTTCTACCTGAGAACCTTCCAACACCTCCGCTGGTTTCTCTTCGTCTTCTTTTTCCTCTGACGGCTCTTCTGGTAATTCTTCCGTCGGCTCTGCAGTATCTAATGTTTTGTCATCCGCCGGCAGTCCCTCATTATCTATACCGCCGGATCCGTCCGTGCCTGCTGTACCATTCTCTCCAACGCTTCCTGCATCAGTACCGGTTCCGCTGCCCGCATCTGTTTCGGTTGTTACTTCTGGCGCAGCTCCTCCCTCCGGCTCCGAAGCACTTGCTGCAATCGGAATGCTGGCCGTCATCATTACCGCTGTCATCAGAAGCGGCAGAATCTTCTTCATTTTCATAAAAATCCCTCCTGACATCGACTCCCTCGATGCACTTCCCCTTTTTAATCTTCCGGAAACACATGATTTCCGAATCATCGGATAAATTATCCTCCACATAATATAGCACACTCTTTCTAGAATGTATACTAATCAATTCTTAGGATTTTATAAAAATACTCTTAACGTGTTACGGTTCACTCCATTCACAGCAGGCATGAAATCTCAGCTAAAGCAGTTCTCGGACTCGTTCCTCAAAAATATCCTCCTGAATCACGCCCTGCATAAAGCTAAACACTTCTCCATCCTTAAACGTTACAAACGTCGGAACAATATCTGCCCCATATTCCGCCGCCAGCACCGCCGATTCTTCTATTTCCACTTTACAGAATTTTATCTTGTCATAGTACCTTCTCTCCAGTTCCTCTACCACCGGTTTCATCATAGCACACTTTCCGCACCAAACCGCATAAAACATTACCACCACCGGTCCCCGGCATCGTTTTGCCTCTATCACAAAATTTTTCGCTGTCAAATGAATCACTTATATCACCTCTATTATAGTATATTCTATATAGCTTATCTCGTGTTATTGTCCACAGGTCATTCCTGATCCGTAAACAGTCTTACCGCTGTCAGTTTGTGGATTGGATTCCCCATACCAGAAAATTTAGCCTCATATTCTGTCATCACATTTCCCCGATTCATCCTTTCGTCACTATGAAGATCCCATGTACAGTCGGCAAGCCTCCAGCCGGCCTCCTCTATTTCCCCCAGCGAATAACGAAATAATTCACTGTTATCCGTTTTAAACTCTACTATTCCCTCATCACTCAAAATTTTCTCATATCTCCCAAGAAATTCTCGAGACGTAAGCCTCCTTCTCGCATGCCGTTTCTTCGGCCATGGATCTGAAAAATTTAAATAGATCTTTGCGACCTCCCCGGCATCAAACAGTTCCTCTACTTCAGCCGCATCCGCACAAACAAACCGTATATTCGGATAGTCCTCATAAATCTTAAAATCCCACTCAGTTCCCTCGTTTACAGCAAGAATCCCGTCTCTGCCATGTCTCTCTTCGTATTTTTCCACAGCACGCAAAAGAACACTGGAATACCGTTCAATCCCAATGTAATTAATTTCTGGTTTCTGCTTGGCCATTGTCAGCAAAAAGCTACCCTTCCCCATACCGATCTCAATATGAATTGGATTAGAATTGCCAAACTCTTGATTCCATCTTCCTCTAAATGCCTTTTCATTTTTCACTACAATAGGGTGTGCTTTCAGCACACCCTCTGCACGCGGTATATTTCTTAAGCGCACTCCCGGTTCCTCTCTTTCTTCTACGCGCTAAAACTCAAATATTGCTACTCCATATGCTGGAAGGGGGTATGCGAATGAATATGGTCTCCCGTCGCATTCTGATTTTACAGCCTTATAGACTGTCGGCCTTTCCGCGCCGCTTCCGCCGTATTTAGCCTCATCGCTATTCAGTATCAGCTTATACTGCTTGCGTCTCGGTACGCCTACCCGGTAATCATCCCTCGCCATCGGTGTAAAATTGCATACAAACAGAAGATTCTGTTTGCCTCCCTTTGCATGACGCATAAAGCTGTAAATACTTCTGTCTTTATCATCCGCATTGATCCACTCAAAGCCTTCCCACGAATTATCCAGTTCGTAAAATGCTTTCCTGCGTTTATACAAATGCAGAAGGTCCCTTACCCAGTTCTGCATCTGCTGATGCGGTTCCTCCGCCAGCAGATACCAATCAATCTCTCGTTTCTCGCTCCACTCACGTAGCTGCGCAAAGTCCTGTCCCATAAACAAAAGCTTCTTACCTGCATGTCCCATCATAAACGCGTATCCGGCCTTCAGATTCGCAAACTTATCAAATCCAAGTCCCGGCATCTTATTCAGCATTGAACACTTCAAATGTACTACCTCATCATGTGACAGTACAAGAATATACTTCTCACTATATGCATAGCTCATGGCAAAGGTCATATTGTAATGGGCGCCCTTCCGAAAATAAGGATCCAGCTTCATGTATTCGGTAAAATCATGCATCCAGCCCATATTCCATTTCAGGCTGAAGCCCAGACCGTCGTCCTTCACATCTCCGGTAACTGCAGGCCATGCCGTAGACTCTTCCGCTATCATCAGCGCGCCCGGATTACGTCCCAAAACAACGGAATTAAGATGCTTGAAAAATTCAATCGCTTCCAGATTCTTGTTTCCGCCGTATTCATTCGCAACCCATTGCCCGTCCTGCTTACCATAATCCAGATAAAGGATTGAAGCCACCGCATCCACACGGAGACCGTCAATATGAAAATGTTCAATCCAGTAAAGAGCATTGGAAATCAGGAAATTCCTTACCTCATTCTTACCAAAGTCAAAAATCTTCGTTCCCCAATCCGGATGCTCTCCCTTCCTCGGATCCGCATATTCATATACCGGCGTTCCGTCAAAATCTGCCAGTCCGTGGGCATCTCTTGGAAAATGTGCCGGAACCCAGTCAAGAATAATTCCAATCTTATTCTTGTGCAGATAGTTCACCATCCATGCAAAATCCTCTGGTGTTCCATATCGGGACGTCGGTGCAAAATATCCCGTTACCTGATACCCCCATGAGCCGTCAAAAGGATGCTCCGCAATACCAATCAATTCAATATGCGTATACCCCATATCCTTAACATATTTGGTAATCTCCTTTGCAAATTCACGGTAATTATAGAAACCGTCTTCTCCTTCCGGATGCTTCTTCCACGAACCGATATGAACCTCATACACTGACATCGGCTCTTCCGTATGTTTCCACTTACTGCGCTGCTCCATCCACGCGTTATCCGTCCATTTAATATTAGAAATATCAAATACCTTTGATGCAGTTCCCGGCCTTAGCTCTGCATGATACGCAAAGGGATCTGACTTATTGATAAATTCACCTTTATAAGTCTCAATGCAGTATTTATACATCGCATATTCCGCTACGTCCGGTATAAAACAGGTATATATTCCCAGCGGTTCTGTCCGCTCCATCTTATTCGCTGTCTTATCCCATCCATTAAACTCGCCCACAACTGACACTGATTTGGCATGCGGCGCCCATACCGCAAAATACACACCTTTTTTTCTGCCATCCTTCACAGGATGCGCCCCCAGCTTCTTAAAAATCTCATAATGCGTACCCTGACCAAACAAATAATGATCCAAGTCCCCCACTTCATAAGCTTTTACTTTCTTTTTCTTTTCTGCCATATCCTCACCTTCTTACATCGCTTTTCTGATATTACAGACATATCCTGCCTGATATCTGCGGACTGCTCCGCATTCTTTTATTATTATACTTGAATTACGCATAAAAAGAAAGAGTTTCAAGCTACAATTTGCTCAAAACTCTCTCTTTTTTCGACAAATATATGTCGGTTTTTCACAAAAGCAGGTTCACCGCTTCCTGCTAAATTCTAAAATCATCCTCTTTCAAAATAATACGGTCAGAATCATCGGTTCCCTTGCCGAACACCCTTCTGGCAAAATGCTTCACATTCGCCTTCTTAGAATGTTCAATTGCCTCATCCATTATTTCCTTTACCTCTGCAACTGTCACCGAATGATCTTCTCTCTGCATTACATCAATCCGGCTGTACAGCGCAAGAATACCCATTTCATCTAATTTGTAACCGCTTTCCTTTGCATAAGTCTGCCCGAAGGTCACAAGCTCATCATTGATAAATGCCGGGAGCTCAAGCCTAGAAGTAAACTTCTTCTTAAAAGACGGATTGGCCGTAAATATCCTCTCCAGCGGTTTCTTCTGATCCTCTAGAACCACAAGCAGTTCGCCGGTCTTTTTCTCCAACAGACGATTAAGTTCTTTTATTGTCCTAGTATTCAGTTTACCCGCTTTCTCGATAATGATCGCACCGCCGCGAAGCTTCTGAATGATACTGGTAAGCTCTTTCTTATTCAAGGATTCTCCTGTAACAATAGCCACCTTGCCCTGCTTGAGATTCCTCTGTTTCTGAATCGCTTTCACAATATCAACTGCAAGCACTGTTTTTCCGGAGCCTTTCTGCCCCATAACAATAATATTGCCTGTTCTGGAAGTTCCCTCTCTCTTCTCTCTGCGGTCATTATCCAAAACCTCCACAATCTGCTCGCTCATACCGCGTACCGGTACAAAATAGGAAAACAGCTTCTTCTGCTCCTCTGTAAGTCCGGCGCGGAGTCCGATCTCACTAGTTGCACTTAGGTCATATCGTCCGGTTACCACAAAACCTGTGTCAAAGGGCATACCGCCCTTTCCCTTCTTAATCCGCTTCTGGATCTCTTCTTCGGTCGGCTCTTCGATTGTAAGCTCTTCTGGTTTTTCTGGTATCTTCGGCGTCTTCTTCGCTTTCGGCGCTGGCGGAAGCTCTTCCTCCGGTTTCTTTTCTAGTTTTGCCGGTTTCTTCTTCCTTACCGGTTTAACCGGCTCCGGTTCTTCTATTACGGGAATTTCCTCCTGAACTGCCGCCTCTTCTATTGCATCCTCTAAGGTTTCCTCCTCAAAGTCGTCTTCATCGAAATCATCCCAATCGCCGTCGTAGGTTTCTTCATCATAATTTCCTACATAATCCTCTTCAAAATCATCTTCATCGGTCTGCGCGTATGATTCCTCTGGTTCGCCCGTTTTCTCCTCCTTATGAGACGCGCCCTCGAATTTATCATCTGCGGCCTCCTCATAAGATTCCTCTTCAAATTCAGCTTCCGTGGTTTCCTCATAGGATGCTTCCTCAAATTCAGCGTCTGCAGCCTCGTCTTCATAAGCGTCAGCCTTAACCTCATCTTCTATGACTTCCTCATAGGTTTCCTCTTCGTACCCATCTTCTTCAGCCGCATTAGATTCCGCTTCACCCGCTTCTAATTCCTGCATCAGCCTTCTCAGATCTTCTGTCATGCCGGTAGACTCCAAAAGCTCCTCCTGATCGGCGAAAAACTCCTCCAAATCATTGTCCTCGTCTTCATAATCATAGGAATCTTCTGCTTCCGCCTCTTCATAGGATTCATCCTCGAATTTATCGGCTTCTGCTTCCTCATAAGGTTCGTCTTCGAATTTATCAGCTTCTGCTTCCTCATAAGATTCGTCTTCGAATTCATCAACTACTTCTTCATATGACTCATCTTCAAACTCATCGGCTTCCACTTCTTCATAGGACTCATCTTCGAACTCATCGGCTGCTGCCTCTTCATAAGATTCGTCCTCAAACTCATCCATTCCTAACGCCCCGTCAATCGCTGCGCTTTCTTCCTCCCGCTGTTCCGTTTGTTCATCGTCTATATTCTGTGCTGCTTTTCCCGCCGCAAGACGTTCCAGAAAACGTTCCTCTTCCTCTGCCTTTAAGATAGCCTGCCTGCGTTCCTCCTCTGCCTTCTGTTCCGCAAGAATACGCTCTTCCTCTGCCTTTCTGGCTGCAAGCCTTCTCTTCTCTTCCGCAGCTCTCATCTCTGCATGACGTCTAGCTTCTTCTGCCGCCCTCTGCTGCTTCTCAATACGGCGCGCTTCCTCCTCCCGCCGCTTCTCTGCCTCAAGCTTTTCCTGCGCCCGGGCTTCTTCGTCTCTTTTCCTCTGACTGTCAATTGCCTTCGCGTTCTCTCTCTGCTTAGCTTCCCACTCCATCAGAATCTCTTCAATCTTCATCTGTCCCGTGATGCGCAGATCTTCATCTCTCTTGTCAATCGCCTTCGTCTTTGGCTCAAGATCAATTCCATTTGCCACGGCAAATCCATTGCGGAGCGCTTCGGCCAGAGTCGCTCCTTTCACGGTCTGGCGGATATTTGCCGCTCCGCTCTTCTTAGGCTCCGGTTCTGCCGCCGTCCCTCCCAGTGTCATTCTATCCGTTTCTTCTATGCCTTCGGAAACTTCAATTCCTCCGGCGCCTGCCGGTTCTTCTTCCTCGTCAGCCTCCGCCGTCACCGGTTTCATATCCGGATTTGTCGCATCCGATATCTTACCGCCCACAGAGCTCATCATTCTGGCAACAATATCCTCCACCGACTCCCCTTCTGCCGGAGCCGCCGCTGCATCCGCTGCATCCTCCGGTTCTTCCGGTGTAAGACCGAAAGATACTCCTATCCCTTTCTTCTGGCTCTCATACCTCTCTTGCTGCAGCGGCGTCAGCGGCTTATACTTCATCTTAAGCTCCATAGCCTGATATACATACTTACCTTCACTAAACCATAAGATCAGATCATCACACTCTTCCAGACATTCTGCCGTCATTCCTGCCTGGTCATATAATCTCGCAAGTTCATACGCCCATTTTTCAATATATTCTGCCTTCTTAAAATCCTCAAGGGCTTCAATCTGTTCAACCAGCGGCGCTCTGCGCGCTTTCAAAATCTTATACTTCAAAATATACTGGTTCGGATCCTTCGGAGCCAGCTTTACAAACTCCTCATAACAATCCGACGCCTCTTCAATATCATTAATCTTCAGCGCCAGCGTACCCAGACGATATACGGTCTTTCTGCTGTTCGGTGCGCGGTCGTAGGCCATAAACAACACGTCGCGGCTCTTCTTAAACTCCCCGTTATACTCGTATATCTCACTGACACTGTTAAGTATAGATGGATTCTTGACACGTTTCCAATCAATCGTATCCGCAATCTCCATCGCCTTTTTGTAACGCTTATGCTCCATATGTTCGAGCATTTGCTCTGTTTTTACCCTATATTCATATTTATCCAATGTTCTCACCTCAAAAATGTTTCGATTGCTTATTAGTGTGATATCTTATGACTTATTCAAGTTTAACATATGGTGTATACATTGTCAAAATAATCGGATTAAAATCTTACAAAATAATATCGTCAACCTTTTTATAGTCTTCCATGCTGTATGCTTCGATGATATTACCTTTCACGACATAAAGCACCGTATCAATATAGACTCCCCGCGCTGTCTGGTATCCATTTCCATTTACGGTTTCATCCATCAAACATTCAAACCCATTCTTCTCATCATAAGAAAAGACATAATAGCTTTCTCCGTCTCCGCTATTTGCAGAAAATCCGATGATATTCTTCTTCCTATCAATCAGCGCCGCCCGGTAGTCGTACATTACGTCCGCGCTATACACATTTTTCATCACATATTTCTGGACTTCCTTCACATCTGTATTGTCGCTGATATCAAACATGGACAGCTTCACACCATTTGTAGTAAATCCATCCTCATCCACGTCCATGCCGATTCCCAGAAGCAAATCCTCTCCATAGAAATGCAGATACTCTGAAAATCCCGGTATCTTCAGCTCTCCGATAATCTCCGGCTTCTTCGGATCTGAAAAATCTACGGAAAACAGCGGGTCTGTCTCTCGATAAGTCACAAAATACCCTACATCTCCCATAAGCCTTGCAGAATATACTCTTTCGTCTTCCGCAAGCCCCTCGATCGAGCCGACCTTTTTCAGCTTCTCATCCAGAACGTAAACGCTGTTGGTCTCCTTCTCAGTCGTAATCACCCGCAGATATCCTTTATATTCATCAATACAGAACGAATCGTGGATATATCCCCCTACCAAGCCTGAAGCCTCCGCCTGAAGCTCCCCGTCCTGATAAGAAAGTCTGCGGATCATAGTATCCCCGGTATACCAGGAACGGTCCTCATACCAGTAAATGTTCTGATTGCTGACGTACAGATTTCCTCCGTCGGTGAAGATCGCCTTGCTGTTCTTCTCTTCATCCGGCTTCTCCATATCCACCGAACCGATCACCGCATACATATACGCCGTCTTTGTAGCCGGCATATAAATGTCCTTCTCCGGAAGCACCGATTCATTGATCAGCGGAATATAATCCTCCACCGCCCTCGGTTCAATGCCGGAAGCCGTATCTACCGTGTACTGGCTGAACAGATACAAGTGTCCCTCCGTCATGCGGGACGAGGTATAGTAACCGCTCTGGGTTACCTCTCCCAGCTTCTTTGGTTTCACCGGGTCAGACACATCATAAGTAACCGCAAAAGTATTCGCGCTGCTCATATACCAGCCGCCCTTCGTCTTCTCCTCCCGGTAAATCTCTCCCGTCAGCACCAGCTTCCCGGAATTAACATAGAACTCACGGATGGAATACGTATCCTCCAGCTTTACCTCGGCAGCTTCCTTCAGGCCATCCTTTGTATCTACTACCACAACAGCCCTTCCGTTGTCCCGCAGCGTATAGAGATAGCGCCCGTCCGTCTTCACCACATCCGCTTCGTCCACGCCTTCCTGCCGCACGTTTGTCTCAGAATAGTCCGCCGAAGCCGTCTCGGGAACCGCCGCGTCCATCGTCTTTGCTTCCGATGCGATCCGCTGGGGCGCCGCCGCACCGCCTGCTGGCATATCCGAAGCTGAATCCTCCGTTATCATGACCTCTCCGCTGTCATAGTTCCTTCCATTCATCTCCTCCATACGCGCCTGCAGGTATTCGTACACATCCTCATAATTCTCAGCCGTCTCAAAACCGGAACTGCGAAGGGGATCCGCCTCTGTCCCCCCGGCGGCAGCTCCCTCTCTGCCCCCGCTATAACCGCCGTCCTTTGTCATACCGAAAGCAAGGCCGCACACCAGAATACAGCAGGCAGCAGCCGCGGCCGTATAAGCCTTCTTCCAAACAAATTTTTTCGGCCTGCTTTTCAGCAGCTTCTCAATCTCTCTTGGCTCCAGAGACTCCGGTACATTCACAGCTTCTGATTCTTTTTTCATCTGATTTATAAATTCCTGCTCTTTCTTATTCATCGTACAAGTCTCCTTTCCTAGTAATATGCTGCCTGTCCCGCTGCTTTATGGGGCTTTAGAATCACGCTCATCTTCGCAAGCGCGCGGCTTCTCTTCGATCTCACCGTCCCGCCTTTCAGCCTCAGCATCCGGCCGATCTCGCCGCTCTGATACCCGCCAAACACCGAGAGCCCCACAATCATCTGTTCTTCCTCCGAGAGCACCGCAAAAGCACGGCGCACATCCAGATTCATCTCCATACTGTCCTCCGCCGCTTCTGTCCGCTCAAAAAATTCCGCCTCGCTCACGGTTCTCTTCTTTGCCGCTGTGGCAAGCTTCTTTTTACACACACGGGAAAGTATCGTAAACATCCAGCTCTTAAAGGCGTCCTCCCTGCGAAGGGAAGACACATGCTCATATCCATGTATCACCGCCTCGCTCACCGCGTCCTCCGCGTCCTGAGGATTTCGCATCATGCACAGGGCAAAACGGTACAAATCCTTATAAATCCCTTCATACATACCGGCAAATTTTTCTGCGTCACACTTCATCCTATCCCTCCTTTACATCGGGAAATCATCACACAAGAGTACTCTTTTTATATAAGAGCCTCCCAACGCTCCATTTGTTGCATAGAATTTGAAAAACAATAGCATTTCACAAAATTCTCATTGTGAAATGCTATTGATATTCATCGGATTCTTTATCCTTTATAGTAATTAATCAGGCACCCCTTCAGGATAATCTCACGCTCCGCATCCGTCAAATCTCCGAGCGTCAGCGTAAGTTCCTTAATCTCATCTCCGATCACATACGCCCTGACGGTCTCCGCCTTTTCCTCCACGGCCTTCCTCACCTTGGGGATAAAGATATAATCCCCATTTTTAAAGCTTAAATGCTCATGGTCTTCCTCCGTTACAAACGGAAGCATGCCCCAGTTAATCAGGTTGGAACGGTATCTCTTGGTAGCATATTCATTGGCAATATTCGCCCAGCCTCCAAGCACCTTCTGACAGGAAGCCGCCTGCTCCCTTGCAGAGCCGTCTCCCGGCTTCACCGCAAAGATCGTGCTCCCGATTCCCAGATTACTCCGCTTCACGCCTTCAAACTTCTCATGAATCTTATCCATAACCGGATTCAATTCTTCCAGTACGCCTCTCGGACAGGTATCCGCCTCAATTGCCTTCTGGGCCTTCTGCACTTCCTTGGCCCGTCCCACATAGTCCGGATCCTTCCTCGACAGGGCAAATTCCGCCAGCCCCAGCGGATTGGAACGGTAAGAAGACGTCTCGCCGGATGGAATCAGCTCATCCGTAGTAGTCACCGGATCGTGAATCTCCGATACCACTTTCAGGATCAGGTTCTCCGGCAGGGCAGGCATCGCCGGCCAGTCCTTGATATTCGGCCCGAATTTAATCTCCACGGACGGGTCTGCCGCACCCTTACTGTCAAAAACGCGGTTCGCATAGATCCTTCCGTCAAAATGATACTTCGGCCCCGTATATTCCACATCCATCGCCGTAGCCGGAGTCAGGAAGCCCTTGTTCGCCGCGGTAGCCGCAATCGAGCGGGCATCCATCAACGCCACCGAAGAAATCTGGCCGCTCTGCAGCTTCGAGCCCTCCCGGTTCGGGAAATTCCTAGTAGAATGGCGGATAGAGAACGCATTGTTTGCCGGAGTATCCCCCGCGCCAAAGCATGGTCCGCAGAACGCCGTCTTCACAATTGCGCCGGATGCCATCAAGTCCGCCACAGCGCCGTTCTTCACCAGTTCCATATAAATCGGCGTGCTTGCCGGGTATACGCTGAAAGTAAATTCATCTGATCCAATATATTTTCCACGGATAATGTCCGCCGCCGCACAGATATTTTCAAAACCGCCTCCCGCACAGCCCGCGATCAATCCCTGATCTACGTATAATTTTCCATCCACAATCTTACTCTGCAGGGAATACTCCACCGCGCCGTCCAGGCTCACAAGCGCCTTCTTCTCCACATCATGAAGAATATCCGCAAGATTCTCATTTACCTCGTCAATCGTATACACATTCGACGGATGGAACGGCATAGCGATCATCGGCCTGATCTCACTTAAGTTCACATAGACCATACCGTCATAATAGGCAACCGCTCCCGGATTCAGCTCCTTATACTCCTCTTCCCGGCCGTGAATCTCATAAAATTCCCGGATCTTCTCATCCGTCTTCCAGATCGAAGACAGGCAGGTCGTCTCCGTCGTCATAACATCGATGCCGATACGGAAGTCCGCGCTCAGCTTCTCCACACCCGGCCCTACAAATTCCATCACCTTATTATTCACATAACCGTTTCCAAAGGTAGCCCCGATAATCGCCAGCGCCACATCCTGAGGTCCTACGCCCTTCATAGGCTCGCCGTCTAGGTAAATGCCGATCACACCCGGCATCTTAATATCATAGGTCTTATTCAAGAGCTGTTTTACCAGTTCCGGCCCGCCCTCGCCCATAGCCATGGTTCCAAGCGCCCCATACCGGGTATGGCTGTCGGACCCAAGAATCATCCTGCCGCCGCCGGTCAGCATCTCTCTCGCATACTGGTGGATCACCGCCTGATGGGGCGGAACATACACGCCGCCGTACTTTTTCGCACAGCTAAGGCCAAACATATGGTCATCCTCGTTGATCGTACCGCCTACCGCGCACAGGGAATTGTGGCAGTTGGTCAGCACATAAGGAATCGGAAATTTCTCAAGGCCCGAAGCCCTTGCCGTCTGTATAATTCCCACAAACGTAATATCGTGGGAGGTCAATTTATCGAATTTAATCTGCAGACGTTCCATATTCCCAGAGGTATTATGCTCCTTTAAAATACGGTAGGCCATAGTCTGCTTCGCCGCTTCTTCCTTGGCAACCGCTTCCCCGGCCTTTGCCTCTGCCTCCCGGATATCCTCCGCGATTTCCCTGCCGTTTATAAGATATACGCCTTTATCATAAAGCTTTATCATATCATTCTCCTCCTCGTATCATATTTTTTCGATACAATCTATGTACCCTTATTTAAATCGATCGTTTTCAGAACCGCTCTGTTCCCACAGGTTCCGCCTATTATAGTAACAGAAAAGGAGCCGCCGCACAATAGCGGCAGCCCATGTTTTACTTGCAGACTGTCTGCATTCATAGAATATTACTGCTTTCTTACTGCATATCCAAGTATTTCAAATGCCGTTCTACCATAACCGCAATCTTAAAAGTCAAAGCATCCTCAAAAATCCTTACATCCAATCCAGTCTTTTTCTGTATCTTCTCTAGCCGGTACACCAATGTATTACGATGTATAAATAACTGTCTTGCTGTTTCAGAAATATTCAGGCTGTTGTCAAAAAATGTATATACCGTAATCAATTCCTCGTCGTCAAACAGTTCGGTCGCATTCCCCTCTAGAACTTCTGATAAAAACATCTCGCACAATGATTTCGGGAGCTGATGAATCAGCCTGCCGATTCCTAGTTCATTATAAGCCAGCACGCTTCTCTCCCCATAAAACACGCGTCCCACTTCCAGCGCCATACTTGCCTCTTTATAGGAGCGCGATACTCCTTTCAGTTCGTCAATGATCGTTCCATAAGAAATACGAATGCCAACCATTGCTTCCATACTCAGCGTATCCACAATCACTTTCGCCATCTGAAGTATCTCAGGATAATCTTCCCCGTTCTCCAGCGCCTTCACCAGAATTACATGGCTCTCGTCTACCGCCGTCACAAAATCCCGATTCCCAGCCGAAAAAAGTCCCTGAAGAGTCTCCAGAATCAGATTATCTCCATCATTCTTGGGTTCAACTATAAATACAATCCTGCGCTGTTCATTCGGAATACGCATCTTCTTCGCCTGACTGTAAATATCTACAAGAAGCATATTGTCGAGAATCAAATTCTGTATAAAATGATTCCTGTCCAAACGCTCTCTGTAGGCTTGAACCAGATTTGACATCTGGCTTGCTCCAAGCTTACCCACAATAGAAATATCGGCGCCTTTTCCCTGCAGAGCCAGCACATATCCCGGCTCATCATCTATATAAATAGAAAATAAGCCAAACTCCCGTTCAACCTCTTCCATCAATTCATCTGTCTCATTCCCTTTTAGAAAACTTTTAATCCTTCCGCCTAACGCTTTTGTAACCGTACTGGTCATCGCCAGACATTCCCCCTTAGCATTCCAAACAGAAGCTTCGAGTCCCGAAATTTTCTTAATATCCTGTATGATTTTCTGAATCACCTGGTTTGGCAGCAAAAAATCTCCTCCTTACTATTCCATATCTTTCTGCTTTTCTTTCATTACCCGCATCATATAATCGAATCTTGCAATCTCAATCTCCACTCTCTGATAACGGATATATCTCCATGCCATATAACCTGCAATCGCAGCCGCCAGTAAAACTTTTCTATTCTGATTTTTCATAATAATCTGTCTCCTTCTCTTACCCCCATGCCAGAAAAGCAGACAAAAACAATTATATAAAAATCTGTTATACAGGGAATACTGGGTGGCGGATTGCCTGCATAAAAAGAGAGACGGTGAATGATTCACCGTCTCTCGATTGTTAAAGACTAATTTGTAATTGTAACCTCTGTCTCTTTGTCGAATACATGAATCTTATCCGGATTAAATGCGAACTTAACGCTGTCGCCTGTTCTTGCAGTTGTAGTAGGTTCAACTCTTGCTGTCATGCTTGCTCCGGCATAATCAAAGTACAGGAATACCTCCGCGCCAAGCATCTCGTATACACGAATCTTAGCTTCAATCATTGTATCAGGATGGCTCTTCAGATAATCAGGCTCATCATGTACGTCCTCTGGACGAATACCAAGCACAACGGTCTTTCCATTGTATCCGCCGTCGATCAGCTTCTTAGCCTTAGCTTCCGGAAGCTTAATCTGTGAGTCGCCCATCAGAAGGTATACGTCCTTGCCCTTAACTTCACACTTAGCGTCTGCAAAGTTCATCTGAGGAGATCCAATAAATCCTGCAACGAACAGATTGCATGGGCTGTCATACAGAACCTGAGGAGTATCTACCTGCTGAACGATACCTGCGCTCATAACTACGATTCTAGTACCCAGCGTCATAGCCTCTGTCTGGTCATGCGTTACATAAATAATGGTTGTTCCCAGTCTCTGATGAAGTCTGGAAATCTCAACACGCATCTGTCCACGAAGCTTAGCATCCAAGTTAGAAAGAGGCTCATCCATAAGGAATACCTTAGGATTACGCACGATAGCACGTCCCATAGCAACACGCTGTCTCTGTCCACCGGAAAGTGCCTTTGGCTTCCGGTCAAGAAGCGCTTCCAGATCAAGGATTCTAGCCGCCTCGCGAACCATCTTATCGATTTCCTCTTTTGGTCTTTTTCTTAACTTAAGACCAAACGCCATGTTATCATATACTGTCATATGCGGATACAGAGCGTAGTTCTGGAATACCATCGCGATATCTCTGTCTTTAGGCTCTACGTCGTTCACAAGCTTGTCACCAATATATAATTCTCCAGAAGAAATATCCTCCAGACCAGCAACCATACGAAGTGTAGTAGACTTACCACATCCTGAAGGTCCTACGAAAATAATAAACTCCTTATCTGCGATTTCCAGATTGAAATCCTTAACAGCTTCAAATCCATTTGGATAGGTCTTGTTAATGTGTTTTAAAGATAAACTTGCCATTGTTTTGCTCCTCCTGATTCACATTGTTATTCAAAAATGCTCTACGCATAGTATAACGGAAATGTACCTATTGTGCCATACTCAACTTGAACAATTTTTTCTTTTATAATTCGTCAAGTTGACCAAGTTGTACCCAGACCTTATACAAACCCATAGAATCCGCGCCCGGCATCTATTCATTATTGCTTAAAAGTTCCTGATAAATGTCCCGCTTGCTGACTCCCCTGTCCTTTGCAACCTGTTTCATCGCCGTCTTTTTATCCACTCCCTCCGAAAGATACCGCTCCATATGCGCCTCTATAGACAACTCTTTCCATTCCGCCTGCGCCTCTTCCTTAAGAGCCTGTCTGCTCTTGCCCTCAACAACCAGCACACATTCCCCCCGCGGCGCATGTTCCTTATAGTATTTTGCCGCCTCCCGGACTGTTGTCTGCCAGAGGGTCTCATGCTTTTTCGTCAGTTCTCTGCACACCGTAAGCCGGCGGTTGCCTACAGAGCTCAAAAGTTCCTCCAGTGTCTTCACCAGTCTGTGCGGCGCCTCATAAAGAACCACCGTTCTAGTCTCACTTTCAAGTCCGGCTAGTATCTCCCGCCGCTCTTTCTTATCTGCGGGAAGAAATGCCTCAAAAGCAAATCTTCTTGTAGAAAGCCCCGAAAGCGTCAGCGCCGTAATACACGCCGATGCTCCCGGAAGCGCCGTCACAGGGATCCCCATTTCCCAGCACATCCGCACCATCTCTTCTCCCGGATCAGAAATTCCCGGCGTCCCCGCATCCGTAATTAACGCCACATTCTTTCCCTCCAAAAGCGCTGATACCAATTTTCTGCCTTTTTCTATCTTATTATATTCATGGTAACTTGTCATCGGCGTCTTAATTTCAAAATAATTTAACAGCTTAATACTATTCCGGGTATCCTCCGCCGCAATCAAATCTACTTCTCTTAAAACCCGAACTGCCCGGAATGTCATATCCTCAAGATTCCCAATCGGCGTAGCGCATAAGTACAATGTTCCCTTCATACAAATTTTCCTCTCCTATAAGTCAAATTATTTCCACCTGTGCGATTATGGACTGCCTTATTTTTATCATACATTTATTATATGGAATCCCGACGCTTTTTTTATCCGGTTGCTTACTGCCATGTCCAATCCCTCTTCGCCCGGACATTGGGTCCAAATATGGGATACTTCCGTTTTATCAAAGCTCCTGAGCACCTCAAAAACCTTTCTGGCATGCTCCTTTGGATCCCCCTCTTTTCCAAGAGATCTGCATTCATAATCTGCAAACAAGCCTAAGTATTCTTCATAACATATCACGCCCTCGCCATCCTTAATGTGTTCCTTTATATACCCTGCGCCTGCCAGACCGTCCCCAAGAACTGCCGTCACAGGAGCCTTCGGCGCATAATGCCGATACTTCATTCCTGGAGCCTTCGGTTGTTCTCCCTCCTGAAGCTGCCTATAAATACTTGCATCAGCTTCTACTTCTGGAACGACTTTTCTAATCTCCTCAAGCGAAAGCCCGCCTGGACGCAGCAGCCTCGGCGGAACACATGTTACATCAAGGATCGTAGACTCCACTCCAACCCGGCATACTCCATCGTCCACAACTCCGTCAATGCTTCCCAAAAAATCATCAAGCACAGCTTCCGCCGACGTACAGCTCGGATGTCCGGAACGATTTGCCGACGGCGCCGCAACCGGAACTCCTGCCAGCCGGATAATCTCTGCCGTCACTTCATTATCCGGACACCGAACGCCAACCGTCTTAAGACCGCAGGTTGTTTCATTCGGAATGCACGGTCTGGCCTTTAATATCATCGTCAACGGCCCCGGCCAGAATCCTTCCGCCAGTCTGTATGCCAACGGCGGAATATCCTCGCAATATTTTTCCAGCCATAATACATCCGGAATATGTATTAGCAAAGGATTATCCTGCGGCCTTCCCTTTGCTTCAAAAATCTTTCTTACGGCTTTCCCGTCCAGCGCATTTGCCCCCAAGCCATATACCGTTTCTGTAGGAATCGCAAGAAGTCCTCCGTTCCGAATAATCTGCGCTGCCTCTTCTAATATCTCATTTTTTTCATTTCCTGCAGCATAATATATCTTTGTTTCCAAAATCTTTCGCCCCATTCTATCTATTTTATATTCTCTGCCATAACCGCCAAAACCGTTTATAAATCTATATAGTAACAAAAGCTATCCGGAATCAATTTCCGAATAGCTCTTATTCTAACGGAGAAAGAGGGATTTGAACCCTCGCGCCGGTTACCCGACCTACACCCTTAGCAGGGGCGCCTCTTCAGCCTCTTGAGTATTTCTCCAGCAGATTATATTATACTAGACCCATCAACTCTTGTCAATCATTTTTTACAAATGCTTCTGTTTGCCAGTAACAGTTCAGCCTTCAGCAGAACTGTTACTGAATCAAGAAGAGATACCCTATACCGGGTATCCCTTCTGATAGAATTCAAGTAGCTGCCTAAATCAAATAATTCAGCATCATACCAACTGCCGCGTAATTATTCATAGCATAAGCGCCGCTTCTTAAATAAGAACCAAACGCGTTCATCGGATTCGTAATGGAATCTGCCTGTGCGCCTATTAAGTCTCCGTTAATCAGGGAGCTGGACTGTACATTCATTCCGCTGCTTCCCTTATTAAAGGCTTTATCCGCAATTCCGCCAGGGCCGGAAATCAAGCTCTTTGTCAGAGACGGATTATCCTTCATGTTCTTCGCAAATACATCCTTGTCAAACTTCAGGGTCGCATCCTTATTCACAGTAATTCCAAGTTGTTTCAAAGACTGTTCAGACCCTAACCCTGCAACAAGGTTACGAAGCTGTCTGTCCACGCCGGTTCCCCTGTCATAATTATCGTTGAGAAGCTTCAACGATGAATTATAAGAACCAACAAGGTCGCTCAGCGCACTGGCAATCTTATCAGAATCCACATCAGCTTTAATAGATGATTTCCCCACACCCTTCAACTCTATACCGATTCTATAAGAATCCGCATAGACATCATTGCTGTAGGATTCATGCTGCGTTGTCTTTCCGCCTGTTGTAATGGAATACTTTGAATTGGCTGCTTCTGTCTTCACAGTATCAGCCCCGGCTGCCGCGCCAAGATTTCCGCTCACTTCAAATGTATTTGCAGCGCCAGTGTATTTGCCTTCCAACTGCAGCGATGCAACGCCGTCTTTCTGCACTACGCTGGCTTTCACATTCGATGAACCGTTATTAATCTGGTCTGCAGCCTCTTTCAGCATCTGTGCGTTTGTCTTAGCTGTGCCGTCTGCATTCGCAGCGCTTACTTTAACATTTACAGAATTTAAAGCATTCCCTACTGTAAAGTCCATGTCAGACTGTGCCTTATCGGAAGCCTTTACGCCTTCACTCACATTAACCTGTGCGGCTGCAAGCTGTTGAACATCTACGTCTATCTGCTGTGCATTTCTAACCGGAAGCTTCTCTGTAGCCGTTGCAACAGATGAATTCGAACTGCTAACTACCAGATCATTCATAACTCCGCTCTGATTAGTGCTCTTAAGCGCATTTGCCGAACTCATCAGATCAGACATGCTGTTGCTGTAATTCTTAACAAATGCCATGCTGGATGTAAGAGATGTATTCCGGTATGAGTTCGATACTCTGGATACCGGAGAAATAGCCTCCATATACCGCTGGTTTCTTGAAAGCGCCTGTGTCAGACGAAAATTATTGATCGAAGACTGATAGTTATAATATCCCATACGGGAATTTACTCCATTGATTGCCATATCTTTCCCTCCTTTCTCGTAGTTCTATTTATCTTCTACATATATTATATCGACATCTCAGATACAAATATTAAGACTTTCCTTTATCTGTTCTTGTCTCTTAATTTGAAACGTGCAACCAAAGACTTCAGAAGCTGCGACTGACTGGATAATTCTTCGCTGGCCGCCGCACTCTCTTCTGCCGTAGCAGAATTTGTCTGTACAACGCTGGAAATCTGATCCATGCCTGTCGTTACCTGTGATATCTCTTCTGCCTGCCTGTCTGCCGCAGTCGAAATCTCATCCACATATGTAACAGCGCTCTTGGTACTTTCAACCGTTGCCTGGATCGCCTCTGCCGTCCTGCCTACAATTTCAGTTCCATTCTCAACCGCCTGGATTGTACCTTCGATAAGAATCGTTGTATTACTTGCAGCCTCCGCACTCTTAGATGCAAGGTTACGCACCTCGTCGGCTACAACCGCAAATCCCTTGCCGGCCTCGCCTGCACGGGCCGCCTCTACGGCCGCGTTCAGCGCCAGAATATTCGTCTGGAACGCAATATCCTCAATCGTCTTAATGATTTTACCGATATCCCCTGACTTCTGGCTGATATCTTCCATAGCTACGATCATATCCTGCATCTGCTCATTCGATACAGTCAGCTTCTCCTGGGCCTCTTCTACCTTGCTGCTTGCCTCTTTTGCATTGCTTGCTGTAGTCGTTACTTCCCTTGAAATCTCATTAACAGTAGCCGCCAGCTCTTCTACAGAACTTGCCTGCTCGGTAGCTCCCTGTGATAATGCCTGCGCGCCGGAGGATACTTGATCCGCCCCGCTTGCCACCTGATCGGACGCATCGTTGATCTGCCTCATGGTCTCGCTTAAGTTGAGGTTCATATGGCGGATAGACTCAAGCAGCGGCTTGAAATCCCCAATGTAAACTTCTTCTTTGGCGTAAAGGTTAAAGTTGCCGCCCGCCATCTCATCCAACAGATAAGACAGGTCGCGCATAACCTCCTCCAGTCCGTGGCAGGTAGCCTGCACACTCTTTACCAGCATCCCAAATTCATCGGCTGATTCATAATCAAGCTGCTGCTTCATATTGCCGCTTGCAAGGCCTTCCATTGCAGACTCGATTTCCTGTACCGGCCTAACAATAGTCCTTGTCACTCTTGCGCAGATAATCATCGCAAGAATAATGGCGACCGCTGCAATTGCCAAAAGAATCATCAAACTCTGGTTCGTTGTTGCAACGCTCTTCTGAGCAGTTTCCTCACGGATTGTTACAGACTCATCAATCAATGCATTAATTGTCTCAATTACATGGTTCAATGCGGGCTCGCAATCCGATATGATCTTTTTTCCCGCGGTAGCCTGGTCACTCTTATCCAAATCTGAAATAATATCGTCCGCAATGGTAAACCAACTTTCTAATGCTTTTGAAAGCTCTGCAACCTTTCCCTCATCCAGAACATCCAGCTTCTGGACAATCTCCAGATTCTCACGGATGGTTGCAATATTACTGTCGATCTCCTGCTTGGTCTGCGCGTCGGAACTTCCGGTAATTACCATATCGCGCACATCCTTTGCAGCCATAAATGTATTGATCCGGCATACCTTTACTGCATCGTCCGCGGCAACTACGCCGTTAATAAAATCCTTTAGGTTATTATTCGCCTTCTGGAGCTGCATAATTGAAAAAATAGATATCATAACCGTCAATAGCAGCACAACTCCAAAGGATACAAGTAATTTACTTCTGATTTTCAATTTCTTTAACATCTTTCTCTCCTTTACGTCTCTTTATCATTTATATTGTGTATGGTATCTTCTGTTCCTTTTTCCTCATTCTTCTTCAGTCGTTCACGAAATCGTTCTTTTGCGTCCAGCAATCTGACACGGACGGTAAGCCATATCTTCCTGCAGTGGTTAACGCACATCGTCTTCACGAATCGAAAATCTCTGACCAGCCAACAGAAAACCAATAAAAAGGGATATTTCCCTAATATCGGAAAGAACTGGAACATATAGTCCTTTGGCGGAAACAGCCATTCTCTTTTTCTTGCCGCCCATTCGCCTTCACGGTCACGCCAGTAAAAGTCCAGCCTTGCCCTTTCATTCGGTAAAAGCGCCTTGTCAAGCTGCTTATTATTCTGACCGCGAACTATAATATATTCCTCTAATTCCAGCGCGAGTCCATACTCCTGCCTTGCGCCTTCTTCAAACCACAATGTAGCGAGGATTCCTATCTGGCGGACAAATTCCTCCCATCCTGCTTTTGCTACATACTCTGCCGGCACATCCCGGCAAAAGGTCTCAGCAAGAAGTCTCTGAAACTGCCAGAAGTCCAGAACTTCCCTTATTTTCAACATCCCCGTGGCATATGATTCGACCAGTCTGCCCACGCGGTATAAATACTCCTCTTCCCTTGACAGGGTATAAATGAATTTATGGTCTGCAACACGCCGGTATTTTCTAACTGGCCCGGAAAAATACCGCTTTACAATGTTGTTCTCAATCGGTACGGTCTCGTAAAACACGATCCGGATACCTGGCACCCTTACATACACAGTCCCTTTAACCAGCCGGTCCTCCTGCTGCTCATAGTCCATATCTCGCATAAACCTGTGTATCTGGGGCAAATGTTTCTTTCCTACAAGAAACTCTATCTGTTCTGTATAGGCCATCTCCGGCTTATCATACAATTCAGCGGCCCCCGCACTCGTCAAAAGCAGTGCGTCAATTCTGTGCTGTTCAAGCTGCCATAGGATTACCTCTTCTGCTTTATGGTATGATTCGCGCAAAAGGAGTTCTCTTTTGTAGCCCTGATAGAATTGTAATTTACAGTCCTCCGAAATCTCTTTTTCCACTCCCATGGATCCCAGATAGATGATATTCGTAATATTATGAAAGTCGGATAGTTTTAAAATTGTCTCCCAGCTTACGGCCCTCCTCAGCTTTTGGACCGGATTCTGATTTACAATTGCCGCAAGCAATATTAACATATACCTTATTTCATAATTGATAGCAGTCCCTCCCTCCACCTGTCATAAATCATACCTTTAATATATTATCGGACAACTTATAAAAAAAATAATATCTTTTATCGATTTCTTTTTGCTTCCTGCAAAATTCTTCTTTCCTCAAATATATCAGTTGCTTTCATATTATATATTGCATGCTTTTCATCTGCAACCAGCCGGCCGGCCACCAGTGTAATACACCTGCGCTTCAAAATCGTAACCAACTCCCTTGCATGGCTGGCCACCACTATCGTCATTCCTTGATAATTCAATTCTTCCAGAAGCTGCATCAGGTCCCATGCAGAATCCGGATCCAAATTCGCCGTAGGCTCGTCCGCAATCAAGATCTCCGGACGGACGGACAGCGCCCTTGCAAGCAGTATCCTTGCCTGTTCCCCCCCAGACAATTCCAATGGATTCGACTGATATTTTCCTGCAAGTCCCACAAGTCCCAGAAGTTTCATAATCCTAGCATTCAAATTTCCGTCGTCATTCCCTGTCGCAAGCATGGCAAGCTCAATATTATCATAAACGGATCGATCGTTCAGAAGGCCGACATTTGAAGACACAATCCCCAAACGTCTCCGATGAGCCGAAATCCTGCTTCTCTTCATCGTATCAACTCTTCTGCCTTCAACCGTAATCGTCCCCGAAGTCACTTCCTCTTGCTTCATAATTAAATCCAACAGTGTGCTTTTTCCAGCGCCGCTCTTTCCTATTATAAAGACAAATTCACCCTTTTCAATCTCAAATGAAACATCGTCCAGCACCGCTTTTTTTCGGAATTTCTTTGTCACATGCTCAAAAATAATTTGTGCCATAATTTCCTTCCTTAATTTTTTTCAATTACTTCCGATATTTATATTATATGTTTATTAATTGTTAACATCCGATAAATGACATTTATCAAATTGCTAACGTCCGATATGGCGTTCTTATCGGACTGCTAATGTCCGATATGGTATACCTTATTGGACATTAGCAGTCCAATAAGTACACTATACTGTTTTAGACTAAAGCAGTCAATATAGATTCTTAAAACAGGAGAAAAAATGAAGAAGAAACTGATATGCGGAATAATTGCCCTTATCCTTCTGCTATGCACTCCCTTTTGCCGGCTCGACCTTGCTTCCGGTGTCCTAAAGATACCGCTGGCGCTGCCAGAGGCCGCTCCCGATCCGCCGGAATCTCCGGTCTTCTCAGACGGGATGTACACCCTTTCTCTCACAAGCAGCGTAGGGCTTCTTACTTATTATAATCAAAATGATGTCCGATGGGCGGATGCCCTTTATGGCGGAATGGATCCTATCGCCAGTTATGGCTGCGGTCCCACCGCCCTAGCCATGCTGGTAACCAGCTTTACCAGCCATACGTATACTCCCGCTGATATGGCAAACTGGGCTGCTTCTAATAATTACTGGTCCGCCGGTTCCGGCACCAAACATAATTTTTTTCTGGAAGGCGCCTCCGCATTTGGTTTTCAGGCATCCTCTTTCCAGAATTTTACACCGGAGGGAATTATCGCTGAATTAAAAAGCGGGCATGTCTTAGTTGCCCTCATGGGTCCGGGACAGTTTACTGCCGTGGGACATTTTATCATTATATATAATTACTGGTCCGGAAACCAAGTAAGCATTGCCGATCCCGCCAGCTTGGAGCGCACTCAGGTCCCTTGGGATGTTCAGACGCTTATAAACGAGCTGGCATATGGGGCCAACGGCGGCGGTCCGCTCTGGAGCATTTCTCCAAAATAAATGAAATACATACTATAATAGAAAACTATGTTTCTTAATTATAGTATAATTATAGTAAAAAGGTTTGCAGCCAAAAGCCGCAAACCTTTCTTTTTATTTTGTCTTATAATAATAAGAATCTTTACCTGCAAGTTTCTGATTGATAGCCTTATCAATTTCAATTGTCCGGTTCAGTACTAACGCCATCTGACCGCTAAGCTCAAGAATTTTTCTAGCTTCAAAGCAATCCGGCTCATATTTATCTTCTCCGGCAAGCCAACTTCTAAGCTTATCCCTGTCTTCCGGCTCCGACGATTGGAGGAGCATCCGAATCTCAAGCTTCGTTTCTGCAGTTTGCTCCATCTCATCCTGCCGCATCTTTAGAAGCAGTTGCGCTGATTCTTGATCATTCCGAGACAGCGCGTCTCCCAACTCTTTTGTCAACCGTTCTATCTCAACAATCCGGGCGCAATTCCTCTTTACCCGTCTCAAGACCTCCGACAGAAGCTCCTCTTTTCTATTATCCATACACCCCTCCTGTCTATACGGATGCCGTCTTGCTCGCTTCCCTGAAAGCGTCCCTCAGCTCCGCCACAAGCGGCTTTAGTTCCTGGATTACAGCGCTGTTCCTTCCAGCCTGCAGTCTGCTGAGCTCGTATAGGAAAAACTCATACATCCTCCGAAGCTCATAACTGATCTCATATTCCATATTTAAGGTCTTATCCAGATAATGTACGATATCCTTAGATCTCTGAACCGACTTATCAAAGGACTCATAATTTTTGTCATCCAATGCAAGCTGCGCCCTGGTAAGCCGTTTGATCAGCTCATCATAAAGGAGTAAAAGCATCTCCCCATGCGTCATTGTGTTTACAGACTGCATTTTATACTGTTCATATCCGTTCTGATACATATCTTATCCCTTCTTCGGTTTAGTAGCTTCCGCCGCCAATCTGAGCCAAATAATTACTTTGGCTATTCATCTGCGAAATCAACGACTCAAGGCTTGTAAACTGCTTAATGTAGCGATCCCTCTCTGACTCCAGCCTTGCCTGCAGCTTTGTAATCATCTTATCAATCTCCGAGATCTCCTTATACATAAAGTTCTCTGTAAGGCTGAGGGGCGAACTCTCGGCTCCCGCCTTCCGGATAAGGATACCCTTTGTCTCCCAAGAACCCATTGTCTTAACATACTTATCCATAACCTTCTCAAGATTCGTTGCGAGTCCATAGTTCATATTGCCGTTTTTATCCACAGAGCCTTTATCTGTAAATAGCTTCTCTACTGCTTCCGGATCACTCTCTAACGCCGCGCGGAATTTACTCTCATCAAATGTAAGCTTTCCATTGTCCGAATATGTGCTTGAAGTACTGATACCAATATTTTCCAGCGCCTGAGCATTTCCCGCGCTGATAATGAATCGAAGATCGGAACTCAGCGTTCTCAAATCACTGTCTCCAAAAAGCAGGCCTGATTTTGCCTTCTCCTCGTACAGCTTAATCTCATCCTCTGACAGTTCCTTCTTCTGTTCACTGGTAAGCGGCACATAATCGCGGTCCGGCCTTGTCGAAACTTCCTTGTTAACAAGGTCGATAATTGCGTTATACTCTTCTACCATCGTCTTAACAGCATCCACGATGGAGTCTGCATTTACCTTTGCATCAATCCCCACTTCCTCTGACGCCGGATCGAGTTGGTCGGTCACCTTCCCATCGTCATCCTTTAGATAACCAAATTCGCCCTTTACGTTCACTGTAAGGCCGTCTAATGTAAAGGAATTAGAACCTCTTGTCAGCTCGACCACTTCATCGGATCCTGCATATTTTACAGAAACAATAGCGTCCTTGCCCCTTGTCGACACATCCGATGTACCTGCTCCGAAAATAGCGTTAAGCAGCGCCGCCCCTTCCGTGCTGTTCTTAGTAAAATCAACCGTGCCGCTGACTCCATCGTCTGTAGCCGTGAAAACGAATTTGTCTGCCGCCTCCTGATAGCTGACTTTTACACCCGCTTCAGAATCATTGATTCTCTCCATCAAAGTGTAGACTGTATCTTTATTCGTAACCTCTATATCTACACCGTTAATATTAATCTTTGTTCCCTGCGCCGTTAAATTCACACCATTTAAGTTCAGGCCGGATTCTGCAAGCGAAGAATTCAAGTTCAGTCGGTTCGACTCACCAAACGCCACGTTCAGCGCGCCGTTTTTACCTATAAGATCCGTACTTCCTGACGAAAGCGTAAGCACCGATGTATTATCCTCTCCCCCGGATGGGTTCATTGTCTTAAAGCTAAGTTTATCAAGCTTCGTCGGATCAGTGCTGTCTTTGCCTGAAGCTGTTAAATCCACTTGAATCCTGCCTTTTCCAAAAGCCTTGTTCAATTCTTTCTGCAGGGAATCTTTCAGGGTTGTAAGCACGTTGTCAGCGCCGTTTTCCTCCAATTCTTTTTGGCTTGGCACCTTTATATTTACCGTCTTCCCATTATAACTGAAAGTCAATTCTTTTCCGGCAATCTTTTCCGCAAACGAAACCTGCCTTGTAAGGTCGTTCACTTCCTTGTCGCCTTTTGTACCTTCGGCAGTTAATTTCAGCGCGTCCGAGCCATCCGATGCCTTCGGCTCTTCAAATCCCAAATGACTTAATGCATTGCCTCCGGTTATCTCACATCTGTTCCCATCTGTGTCCAGATTCGTAAATGTGATATTCCCGCCATTTCCATCGGCATCCATGCCTTCGGCGCTTACCTTTATAACGTCATTAAGCGTCTTTTTATCACCGATGTCCTCCTCTGCCAAAAGTTTATTAATAGAATCTGCAACCTCCTGTGCCGTGCCATAGCTTAATTCTTTGCCGTCTTTATCTGTTGCGCTTAATATAATGGTATGCGTTGATCCGCCATAAGCAAAGGATATCTTTTTCCCTATCAGATTCTCAACGGTCTTTTCGCTGGTATCAATCGCGCCCGTCTCTAAAGCCTTCGTCGATACGCCCGCCGCAGAACTGTACTGCGCCTTTTTCGCAAGCTGTTTCACTCCCATAATCTTAATTGCATTAGAAGAGCTTGCCGTTCCTGAAACAGATACAAATTTGCTGTTCGCCCCCGTTGTTGTTATGTTAGACCTTCCCCAGAAGGTTGAACTGAACAAATGTGAACTTGAACCCCATGACGAGGTATACTTATTCGCAAAATTAACCATCATATCGGTAATACTGCGGACTGCAGCCTGCTTCCATTCTAACTGCTGCTTTTTCTGCTGCTGCTGTGTGATCTTACTGGTTGTTCCATAGGTCATGCCTTCAATCAAGGTATCCCTGTCCAATCCGCTGGCCAGTCCGCCATAACCCCTGATATTGCTAGTTGTCGAGCTACTTAAACTGCCTATTGTTGTTGACATATCAATCTCTCCTTTTTATTAGTATTTTGCGACACAACCGTTACTGTTCGCTTCGTTCACAGCAACCTTCGCAAATCCATTTAAAATTGGCTTCACGAATGAGATTTGCTCACACTTGAATCACTTTCTTACGTACCTTGCAGTAAATGCAAAGTACCGTGTAAACAATAACGCCTTTTCGCCGCGTTTTTACAAATTAAAATTTATCCTGTACTTATTTATCGGCATATAGTATACTTTAAATAATAGTTAAATCGAGTTTTAATTATGAATGGAGGAATTATTTTGGCTACTATCATCGCGCTTACCAACCAGAAAGGCGGCGTAGGCAAGACTACTACATCCAGCGCCCTGGCAGCCGGCCTGGTTACATTTTATAATAAAAAAGTTCTGGCTATTGATTTGGACCCCCAGGGAAGCCTGGGGTTCAGTCTTGGACTCGATATCGAAGACTGCAAGACCATCCACGATGTACTGACCGGACAGGTCTCGATCCAAGCTGCAATCCAGATGACCGACTATTGTGATGTTATCACTTCCAATATCCTGCTCAGCAGTGCAGAACTAGATTTTACTTCTTCCGACAGACAGCTTTTGCTTAAGAAGGCGCTTGCACCGATTATAGGGAACTATGATTACATCATAATTGACACCCCTCCTGCATTGAATATCCTTACGGTTAACGCATATGCAGTAGCCGACCATCTGATTATCCCTATGGCGCCTGAGATCTTAAGTCTTTTGGGCGTTACACAGCTTATGGAGACCATTAGCTCTGTCCGTGAAAGTGTTAATCCTAATCTAAATGTACTTGGCATTATCCTTACCAAATTTAACAAACGTACCCTGCTTGCGAGGGAAGTAAAGGAATTGGCGGAAAACGTTGCTTCCCAAACTGGGACTCGGGTATTCGATACACAGATCCGGACAAGCGTTACCGTAGCGGAAGCGCCTGCTCACGGTCTTAGTATTTTTGACCATTCCCCTTCCGGCAAACCTACGGAAGATTATAAGCATTTTGTTAAAGAGGTTGTTAATCTAACCTCAAAAGCGGCAGACGGGAGGTAATGACAGATGGCTAGGAAAAGTAATAAAACAGCACATGTGCTGAATCTTATAGCCGGGCACGATGCTGGTAAAGAAACTGCCGATTCAGCAAATACTCCAAACGGCGGCACAGCTTCTGCAAAAGCCGGACAGTCGGCGGCCCCTCAGCCGGCACAGGCGGCTCCGGCTGCAAACGCGGCATCACAGAATATTGCTGTAATAGATACCACGGAAGAGGATCCGGTTGCAGACTTGATCCAACAGAAATTATCCAACGAATTTGAACAGCAGGCAAGTCCACAGGATGCGCAAGCCCCGGAGCCCAGCGCTATACCAGCAAACGAACCAAGTTCCGACACTGTTCCGGCGCTAGAGCCTGTTTCTTCATCCGGAACCGAACCTGACGATGTGGCTATTCCTGTTTCCGAAGCTGAACCTGACGTTACAACAAGTCCTGTTTCTGCATCGGAACCTGAACCCGAAGCTGCGCTTATTTCCGAACCCGAAACTGACGATGCGGGAAGTCCTGTTACTGCATCCGAGCCGGAATCCGGGACTGTCACGATTTCCGAAGACAAACCGGATGCTTCAACTCCTGTTTCCGTACCGGAACCTGCTGCTTCCTCAGAAACCGCTTCGGAACCTGAGCCGGATTTTGTCAGGCTAAATGTAATGGAAGGAATTGTAAAGGATAAAATTATTTATTTTATGCGTCAGTTCGATGTATGTACCTGTGACCGCTGCGTCAATGATACAATAGCCCTCACCATGAACGGGCTGCTGCCAAAGTACATTGTTACTACTCCTGCAGCCGTTGACCCGCTTATGAGTTATTACACAAATAGACTAATCTCAGACGTAACAGTTGAAGCCACCAAAGCCTGTATGATTGTAAAGGATAATCCGAGACATTAATTATTTTCCCCTCGGCTTGCACTTGAGAGTATCATTATAAAAAATGAGAGCCCGGCCGGCTCTCATTTTTTATATCCATTTTATCTTAATTTAAATTTATTTGTCTGATTCTGCAGTAATCGCACTTGGTTAAACAATTCTGAGCTGACCGCCGCCGATTCCTCGCTGCTTGCCGAATTAGTCTGCACAACATCCGAAATCTGGCTGATTCCTTCTGTCACCTGTGCAATAGATACCGCCTCGCCGCGTACTGCATCAGCAATCGTGCCAATCATATTGTTAGACTGCATTACCAGCTCCAAAGTCTTAGTTAAAGTCCCGGATACCTCATCTACAATCTGACTTCCCCGCTCTGCCGCCTGAACAGAATTTTCAATCAATTCTTTGGTTGCCTTAGCCGCCTGATCTGAGCGGGACGCAAGGCTGCGCACTTCGCTGGAAACCACCGCAAATCCTTTTCCTGCACTTCCTGCACGGGCCGCCTCTACAGCCGCGTTCAACGCCAATATATTGGTCTGGAAGGCAATATCCTCAATAGTCGCAATAATCTTTCCAATCTGCTGGGAAGCTTGAGTGATGTCATTCATAGCTTCTACCATACTCTTCATCTGCTCGCTGCTCACAGTCACCTGTTCGCCCGTCAGACGCGCATTTTCCTGTGCCTCCGCTGCATCTTCTACATTCTTTGCCGCATTCTTTGATAACTCATCCAAGGTTGCATACAGCTCTTCTACTGCGCTTGCCTGCTGGGTCGCACCCTGTGCCAAAGACTGCGCGCTGCTTGAAAGCTGTTCCGCATGACCGGATACCTGACGCTCTGCCTGAGTAATATTTCCAAACGCCCCTGATATGGTTCTCGTAAAACTATCTATTGATTCTTCAATAGATTTAAAATCACCGATATATTCCTCTGAAGTATGTACATCAAAGTTTCCTGATGAAAGCATACCCATAATCCGGTTAATATCTATTACATACTTGTGGATTAGATGCAGGGAATCCTTTATTGTTACTATCAAATCCCCCAGCTCATTATTCTCTTTCCGTTCCAAATCAAGCTCAAGCCGTCCCTCCTGCAAAGGCTTCGTCTTTTCCGTAATCTGCATAATAGGCTTGACAATACGCGCAAGCACATACTGAACCAGACTTGCAAGACATCCCAATACCAATACAAAGCAGACTCCTGAAATCACCTGCATAACATGTATTGTCTGCTGCATTTCTGCTTTACAAACCTCATTCTGCTCGGTTACCGCCACCACAACTTCATCCAATAACCCTACCAGAGTTGTCAAATTCGCTTGAATGGTCTCCTGATAGTACTTATGCGCCTCATCCGGATCCTCCTTTAACAGTTCCAGTACATAAGTAGCCGATTCGTGAAGCTCTTTGTGCAATGGTTCTATCTGATCCCTGAGCGCCAGAACATCCTCATCCTCTATCTTATCATTCCCATAAACCCACTGGCCAAGAACACAAGTGGTTGGGTCAATGCTTCCTGTAAATTCAGCCTCTGCATACAATGCATTGCTAAGCCCTGCCGACCATTTGTAGTGTGCTACCTCCGCACTCTGGATCCGTTCCAATAAGGCATTCGCCTCTATACTCTTACTCTGTGTATCCTTAATAGCATAAATGTTTATTGTAATCAAAATACTGTACAAAAGCACAGAAATCAGTGCAAAAGCTACACGTATTCCAACCATTGTCTTAATGCCTTTCCGCATAATGGTATATCCCCTTTCGTTTTAATCAATCTTTCACTGCTTCCTGGCTTTCTGCCGTTGTTGTTCTCGTTGTCCCTCCGGATACATAAGCTGTCCCGCATTCTGGACAAATAGCAGTATGCACAGTCACTGACTGGCTGATAACCTCTCTGCCTTCCCGCACAGCTTTAGCCTGCTCCCTAGACACATGCTCCATCTCATGCCCGCGCACCGCCGTTCCGGCCTGTTCCGGCGAAATGTGTGTAGGCGTCTTATAGGATACTCCTGCATCATTTGAACCGTCCTGATATTTCCTCTGCTCACAGGTCTTGCATTCGCCTTCCTCCAAAGCCTTCTGAGCAGCGGCCGCACCTGTTAATTCATCGGAAGCCTCCTCATGGAAAGCAGCCGTCTTCGACTGAGTCCCATCTCCATACTGGATACGCATCCGTACTGCAAGCTCCGCCGGATCCATTCCCTTCCTCATAAAAGGAATTGTATATCCAACCTCACTTGCCGCATTCGCATTCACCGCCCCTATTGGGCGAATCGGTTCAACCGGCATTCCGATATTCGACGCCCGTCTTACCACCGGGACCGCTCCTGTCCTCTGCACCGGCTGTACCCTGGTTATCTGGGAAACCCCGGCTGTCCGCATAGAACCGTAATGCCCGTAATTATAGGAATATGGACTTATTCCGGATATCCCTGCTACCATTATCTCGCCTCCTCACTCGAAATCAGCCTTCCTTATCCCCTGCTTCCAACAACATTATCCCATATACCGTTCACTTCCTCCACACATTCCATGTAAATCTGTGCCATCTCATTCGTGTGAAGTCCCAACTCATCCGCTAAGCCTTTTATCTCAGACCATTCCGCCCTCTCATAAGAAAGAAGCAGCTCATAGAGTTTTCCTGCCAAGCCCTCTTTAGAAATAAGGGCTGTTTTAACTTCCTCTACAATTGGGATATCTTCAAGGATCTCTTCCATCGGCGCGTCAATCATATACTCCAATGTAGAAAACATCCCAAGAAGATAGGCGTCGGAAGCATTAATTACAAAGTTCCTACGCTTTCTTACCAATCTGGACGCAAAGTTTGCACGCATAAAAGAAGTCTTAAGAAGCTCCTCAGAAGCGCTGTCTGCCGCATTATCCTCAAAGCTCAAAAGGTAAACCCACTGCTTCAACTGGTTGATTCCAACCCTTACCATCGCCTGACGCACAGACGTTGTTTCCTGATGGGCTGCAAAATATGATGAATTTGCCATTTTCAAAAGAGCGTAAGTCAGGGATGCGTCCCTTCTCACAATCTCCTCCAGCATCTCAATATCCGGCTCATCCTTTGTAATTTCCATAATTAGCTGGTATAAATTGCCTTGCATAAAATCCATTTTACTTGTCTTGGTCATCGTGGCAGTAGAAATATAATTCCCTTCTACATAATCCACCCCAAGCTCCTTGGCATACTCATAGACTTCCTTTGTATTTACACCTGTGGCAATAAATTCCTTTTGGAAACCATGAGCCATATCTACCAGATTCACAATGGAACGGCGCTGTGTCTCATCCATCTTATTCGATATATTCACTTTAATATAGTCTACATATTCCAGCATACTGAAATACTTCGGTGTGAACTGGAAATCATTAATGGCAAAATGATAACCGTCTTCTTTATACTTGCCGATAATAATGGTTGCGAGAGAATGTACAACAATATTATCTTCTATCTGGATGATAACCTTATCCTTATCAAAAATCTTTGGAGTATTGCGGAACAACAGCGTTGGCGTAAAGGTCATAAATGTCTTCTTATCCTTAAAAATGCAACCGGAATTCTCAGATAAAAAGGATACCATTGCATTCGCTGCAACACTGTCCGTACTCGGATTATATAAGCTGTCTTGATCTTCCTGAACCATTAGCTCATAGCCTATAACCGCATCTGTCTGAATATCTTTAATCGCCTGTCTTACTACGCACTTTTCCATGTTACATCATCCCTCTTTCCTCCAGAAGCTGATCCATAACCTGAACCAAGCGTCCGATCTCCGGTTTTGAAAGCTGCTCGTCTGCGCCGAGCTGTTTTCCTTTAATCCGCATTTCAGCATTAATCAGGGATGAGAAGATGATAACCGGAATCCGTTTCATAACCTCGTCATCCTTCACCAGCTTCGTCAGACGGTGTCCATCCATCTCCGGCATCTCAATATCTGTAATAAGAAGCGCCGCCCGGTCATCAAAGTCAGGTTCATTTTTCACAGATAAGAGATACTCCCAAGCTTCTTTGCCATTATTAAAGTTCTTAATATTGGCGTATCCCGCACGGATCAGCGAATCCTTGATCATCTTTGTTAACAGGATAGAATCCTCCGCCAAAATAATGCTGTGCTCTCTTGCAATACGATCGCCTAATTTGTCAATCTCCTCTACCTGGATACTGGTCTCCGGCGCAATCTCCGCAACAATCTTCTCAAAATCCAAAATCGTTACCAGATTACCGTTGCACTGTGCAATACCAGTAGCAACGCCGTCGTCCCCGCTTGTAATCGTCTTATCCGGCTTCTGTATATCCTCCCATGAAATTCTGCTGATTCCAACTACCGTATGTACACGGAAGGCAATATCCATTTTATTAAAATTTGTAATAATAAATAAATCCCGGTCCTTCGTATCAGCAACCTCGCCTGTAAGATACTTAGGCAGATTAATTACAGTCATAAGAATTTCCCTCGGCTTGAAAATCCCTTCCACTGCCTCATGAGAATGAGGTATTGGCTTTACTTTATCCGCCATCATAATCTCCCGTACTTTTGCTACATTGATACCATACAGCTCCCCAAAGATAGTAAACTGCATAATCTCAATCTCATTCGTTCCCGATTCCAATAAAATCTCTGTATCAGCCATAACCACTTTCTCCTTTATATTCTACTATTACATATTTATCGACATAAAATCCTTATATCTTAAGCTTTTTAAAGCTTTCTCTCTGGTTTCCCGGCTGTCCGGACATACACCTGCCCGGTCGCTACATCCAGCGACATCGTTCTTGCGTAGTTCGCGCCCGTATCCTCGGCCGATACACGCAATCCCTCCATCATCAGTATTCTCTTAACATTCTGTGCATTTCTTTCCCCGATATTTCCAAGTCCCCCCGGACCTTTCATCTCGAACATTTTCGCGCCGCCCGCAATTTTAATAACCAGCCTTTTTTTCACGGCTCCAAATGCATAAAGCTTGCGCAGAGTCTCACGAATCCCTGAATCTGCATATTTCAATATATTGCTATCCGTAGCGCTCTTCTCCGGAAGCATAATATGGAGAAGCGCTCCCAGTTTGATCATGGGGTCATAAAAGGATATCCCTATACAGGAACCTAATGCATAGGTAATCAATTCTCCTTCCTGCCTTGCAATCTTCATATCCGCTATCCCAACCGATATCTTCTTGGCCATTTGTCAACTCACTCCCAGCTTTTTCATTAGAATATTCAGGGATTCTACATCCGGCAGAAGAAGCATGCTGCTATGTAAAGCCTTTTCATCAATCTTAAAGTCTCCTGTCACCATCATAATCCTATCCGAATGCTGACCCATCATTGCAATCGGCACACTCAATATACCACCCAGCATATTTACGGTGAATTGAGGAACCGACAATTCAACTTCCACATTAGTTAACGACGATAAAGCCGTAACATAAGAAGAAATTACGATATTTCCAATCTCAGTGAGTACGGAAGTATCGATTTCCTCTAACTCCAGAAGATCCAATCCTGTTTTCCCAAGCATCCGAAAAAGGATATCATCCGAAAAAGTCTGCGGTACGATGAACAGCATAATCCCTTGGATCTCTCCGCTCATCTCTACGAAGATCGCCGCAACAACACTCTCCGGATCCCCCATTTTTTCGATTGCTTCATTAAATCCCAATATCTCAGCTCTTGGAAGGGACATCATAACCTTGGCGTTCATCATACTGGACAATGCCGTCGCCGCATTGCCGCCGCCGATACTTCCAATCTCCTTTAAGATATCCAACTCCAATGCATTCATTTCTTCATATTTTTTAATCGCCATGTCTCACCCCTCTATTGTCTCAATGTATTAATCGTACCCATGATCTCGTCGGATGTAGTCACCATCCTGAGCGCAAGAGAATACGCTCTCTGCGCCTCGATCGTCCGGGTTATCTCGTCCGCCGTATCAACCCCGGACATTTCCAGAATATGGTCCCTCATCTTTGCGCCCGGCATCAGATAAGGCGCGCCATTCTTAGCGACCGGAGAAAACTCATTATTACCCACGCTTAACATTCCGTCCAAAACATCAAATCCATACACGCCTATTTCGCCGCCCAGCTCGCCGTCTGTAACAAGAATCGGGTTCTGGTTCTGGTCCAATACGAAATTACCGTTATCATTCACCAAATAAAATTCATTGCCTCTTTTTGATAAGCTAAAATGCCCGTTTCTTGTATATGTGATCTCGCCGGTAATCGGACTCCTCAGCATAAAAAAGCCTTTCTCTATAATTGCATAATCATAATCGCCTTCGCTGGGAACAAAGCCCTTCGGTTCAAAATTCGTATCTGTTTTCTCCACAACCACGCCGGTTCCCGCTTTTAGCGGAGTATCTTCCCCATTATAATTATTCAGGTTATAATACATTAAATCCGAAAAAACAGCCGTCTTAGCCTTATAGCCATAGTTGTTTACATTCGCAAAGTTGTTGGCAATTACATCCAGCTTCCTCTGCTCTTCCATCGCGCCCCTAGCTGCCGTGTAAAATGATGTGTACATATGGTCTCTCCTCTCAAGCTTCTATTTCTATCGTAGTTCCCTCGCCTATGTTGCAGCGCCCAGCGTAACAATCTTTCCTGTTAACTGGTCATATATCTTCAGGATCTGAGCCGAGCCCTGAAGCACACGCTGGCCGCTCATCATCCTAGTCATCTGCTCCGCCATATTTACATTGGAATATTCCGTATACCGCTGGCTTACCGTTGCATTCGACGCCTGCGGCGCAGCTGCCGCCTGGAATACTCCTCCGGTAATCTTGGTAAGCTGGGTATAATCAGCAAAGTCAACTACCTGAAGGCGTCCAAAGTTCTGCAGGCCATCCTCCGTAGTAATATTCCCCTGTGTATCTATAGCCACTTCGTCCGTAGTAAGCTGGATCGGTCCGTTTGTCCCTTGTACGCGCCCAATTCCCGGCAGTACCAGATATCTCTGGTCATCCAGATTAAAAGAACCGTTTCTCGTATAAACAACGCCGTTATCCGTCTGGACAACGAAGAAACCATTCCCCGTCAAAGCCACGTCCAACGCCCCTCCGGTTTCCCTTAAACCGCCTTCACTATAATCGGTCACCCGCTCATCCGCAATATTCATCCGGGACACGGTACCTACCTGCGTCTTCCCAAATTGGTCATACCGATAAATCATCTCTTCCCGAAAAGTGCTTTCGATCAAACGGTCTTCCTTATACCCCGGAGTAGATACATTGGATATATTATTACTGATAATATTCATATTCCGGTTCTGTGTGATCATGTTTGAAGCTAAATCATAATACCCCTGAAACATCTTTCCTCTCCCTTTCTTCGTTAAATTTTTCCATATGCCTGCGTAGTTTCTTAATCGCATTCGCATGTATCTGCGATACTCTCGGCTCACTGACCTGAAGCACATCCGCAATCTGCCTCATATTCAGCTCATCTATATAATATAGGGATACCACAAGCTGTTCATTCTCCTTTAGCTTATTGATTCCCGCCGCCAAAACTTCCGCCAATTCCTTCTTCAGGAATTTATCCTCGGGCTGTTCCTGCGAATCCCCATGGGTCAGCCTTACGCCAATCTCATTTCCCTGAGCTTCCGCCAGCACCATATCCAGAGACAATATATTGAAAAGCGCCGCTTTCCTCATGGTATCATGATACTTCTCAGTCGAAATATCCAAATACTCTGTCACCTCCTGGACAGAAGGATAATATCCAAGTTTATTATATAACGTTGTAACCGCATCTTCAATATCTCTTGTATTCTTTCTTGTACTTCTTGGCACCCAGTCCTGTTTTCTTGCAAGATCAATAATCATGCCTTTAATCCGCTTGGATATATAAGTTTCAAACTTTACATTCTTTTCAATGTCAAACTTGTCAATTGCGGACATGATCGCGATCACGCCTTCATTGATAATGTCGTCCACCTGCACAAAACTGAGATAAATATCCCGCATCTGGAGTGCAATGCTTTTCACAAGATAGATATAGCGCATGACAATCTCCTGCTTGATCTCAAGGCTGCCCGTCTCTTTATACAATTTTAAAAGCTCTTCATTCGACTTCTCTTTGTATAATTCCTGTGTCCCCATATTGCCGCTCCATTAATCACTATTTTAAAGTGTAATATTGCCTATCGCCTGTATCTGGATATTATTGCTGATCTCATTAAAGGACAGTACATACACATCCGGGAAGAACTGTTCGATCAGTCGGTAGAAATGTACCCTCACCACCTGGCTGGTCAGCACAAGCGGCGGCTGTCCGAAATCATGGAACTTCTTCACCTCATCCGACAACTGGGTAATCACATTCTGCATCACATCCGGACTAAGCGCAAGGTACATTCCATGCTCTCCCGTGGTCAGGCTCGTAATAATATTCTTCTCCAATTCTGCATCCAGCGTTACCACCTTCATGCTTCCGCCCTCGCAGAACTTCCTTGTAATCGTCCGTTTCATCGCCACACGGATATTCTCTGTAATACTCTCAATATCCTTAACTGTCATGGACGAATCGACAATGGTTTCCATAATCGTCTCCATGTCTTTGATTGGAATCCCTTCTTTTAATAGATTCGTCAGAATCTTCTGGAAGTTTCCATAAGAGATCAATGTCGGAATCAATTCCTCCACAAGCTCAGGCGATTGTTTCTTCATATTTTCAACCAAACGCACAACCTCCTGCCGATTCAGCAGTTCATGCGCATGCTTTTTCACCGTTTCAGACAAGTGGGTCAGCATAACAGACAGCGGGTCGATAACCGTATAACCATATATCTCCGCCATCTCTTTTTTATCCACTGTAATCCACTTACTTGGTATACCATATGCCGGTTCGATCGTATCGATACCATCCAGCTCTTTCTCCGGATTCGGCGGCTCCAAAGCAAGATAATAATCAACCAAGATCTCTCCTTTGGCGACTTCTTCTCCCTTGATCTTTATTACATATTGGTTTGTATTCAAACTGGAACTGTCACGCAGGCGGATTGACGGAATTACAAGACCCATCTCCTGGGCATACTGCCTTCGGAATATGACGATACGGTCAATCATCCTTCCGCCGCTTTCCTCATCCACAAGGGGAATCAGGCTGTAACCAAATTCCATCTCGATTGGCTCTACCGTAATCAGTGAATATACACTGTTGATATCCTTAAAATCCTCTTCCTCCGTAACCTGCATCTGCTCGCCGTCTGCCACTCCCATTGCAGTCCCCTGAGTATCCGAAACCGCCATTTCCTCCATACGGCGCGAAAGCTGCCAGCCTCCAAGCATAAGCGCCAGAGAGACAACTGCCAGTTGGAATTTCGGCATTCCCGGAACCGCAAGAAGAATCGCAAGCACCCCGCCGGTCATCATGATAGCCCTCGGCTGCGCCATAAACTGTTTTGTCACATCCAGGTTCAGACTATCCTCTGCAACAGCACGGGTCACAATCATACCGGTTGCCGTAGAAATAAGCAGCGATGGGATCTGCGACACCAAACCGTCGCCAACCGTAGCAATAGAGTATACTTGCAGGACTTCTGTAAATCCCATTCCGCCCTGCACCATACCGATAATACAGCCTCCAATAAAATTAGTAGCCGTAATAATGAGGGACATGATCGCGTCGCCCTTTACAATCTTCGTGGCACCGTCCATGGAGCCATAGAAGTCTGCCTCCTTTTGGATCTTATGACGCCGCTCCTTTGCTTCAATTTCATCAATCAGCCCGCTTCCAAGGTCTGCGTCAATAGCCATCTGTTTACCCGGCATAGCGTCCAATGTAAACCTTGCCGCCACCTCGGAAACACGTTCCGCACCCTTGGTAATAACAAGGAACTGAACTAATACGATAATCAGGAAAATAATAACTCCGACAACCACGTTGCCCTGCAGGACGAAATCCCCCATTGCACGAATCACGGCTCCCGCCGTACCGGAATTGCCAAGGATACTCCTTGTCGTAGAAATATTCAGACCGATACGGAACAAAGTCGTAATAAGAAGCATAGATGGAAAAATAGAAAACTCCAGCGGCTCCTTAATATTCATACTAATCAGAAGTATGATCATCGACAGAGAAATATTCAAAATAATCATTACGTCTATCAAGAACGTATTCAGCGGTATGATTAACAGTAATACAATCATAACTACGATTAACGACACCGCGCTATTCATTATCTTCTTCATGTTCTACCCCAGCTTTTTATTCATACGGAATACCTTAACAAGGATTTCAGCAACCACTCCGTAATACTCCGCCGGTATCTCACTATTCAGCGGAGTCGATGCATAGATCCCCCTTGCAAGCGGTTTATTCTCAATAACCGTAACGTTGCTCTGCTCTGCAATCTCAACAATCTTAAGGGCTATATAATCCTGTCCTTTTGCAATCAAAACCGGAGCATTGTCATGGTCGATATCATACTTTAATGCAACAGCGAAATGCGTAGGATTACGAATAATAACATCCGCATCCGGCACAGCCTGCATCATCCTGTTTCTTGCCATGCTCTGCTGCAGGCTCCGAATCCTGCTCTTGATCTGCGGATTACCTTCCGTCTGCTTGTATTCCTCTTTAACCTCTTCCTTGCTCATCTTGATGCGCTTCTCGTAAGACCATCTCTGATAGAAGAAGTCAAAGCCCGCAATTGCCGCAAAAATCAAACCGATCTGCAGCACCATTCCCATAATTTCTTTCAATGCATAAGAAAAACTCGCGCCTGCAGTCATATCCATCATACGGGCGATCACTATGATCTCGTTTTTTAGAATCCTGTAAAGCACCACAGACAGAATACATATCTTTAAGGCCGCCTTCAGCAATTCCACAATATTCTTTGTTGAAAACAGTCCCTTAATGCCATTTAAAGGATTCAGCTTACTTAGCTTAAATCCCACAGGCTTCATAGTAAACAGGAACCTAGTCTGAATGCCCGTTACAAGAATGCCGATCGCCATACTGATAACCCCTATTGGGAAAATGCATTTTGAAAGCTCTACCGTTGAAGCCATGCCTATCTCCTGCAATGTACCCCACGATAAATCTTCCACTGTGCTGATCGACGATATCAAGTATATCATCATATTCCTCATGGATTTATAAATCACCGGGAAATACATCTGGAGAAAATAAAAACAACCGAAAAGCGAAACGACAACGATTACGTCTTTACTGGTAGCCACATTACCTTCTCTTCGTTGTTCCCTCCGCTTTTTAGGCGTGGCTTTTTCAGTTTTTTCACCCGCGCCGCCTGCCAACTTTACTCACTTCCAATCTATACGAATGTCAGGATTCCCTGGAGCGTTTTCATCATTTCGGTCAATATCCTGCTGATAAAATCACCGATTGGCGAAAGCAGAATAACCAAAAGGCCCAGCCCGACAATAATTTTCAATTGAATATTAATAACAAATATACTGATCTGGGGCACCACTTTATTCATGATTCCAATGCCCACCTGTACCAAAAATTCCGCCGCCAATATCGGAAGCGAAAGCCTTATCCCCAGCTCTGCACATTGCAGGAATATCTCCGTCATCCTCGCGGCAAGAGTCTGAGTAATTACAATCCCTCCATAGGGAACAATCTCTGCCGATGTAAGCAGTATTTTCATTAGTGCGAGATGTCCGTCCGTTGCAAAAAACAACAGTACGAACCATGTCTGAAGCACACTTCCAGTCACGGCTATCTGCGAATTACTCTGGGGATCGTACACCGTGGCCATCGTCAATCCCAACTGGAAATCGATAATATATCCACCAAATGTAATCGCAAAGAAAAATAATTCCATCGCATATCCGATTATATATCCTACGGCAAATTCTTTCATCAGCAGAAACCCAAACTCAAACATGCTGGTTACTTCAAAAGCCGATTCGACAGATGCGAAATATATTGCCAGCGTCAGCGCCATGATAACCCCGGCTTTTACCGTCATAGGTATATTTCTTCTTCCAAAGATCGGATTAAACAGTATAAACCCTGACATCCTCATCATAATCAGAGAAAACAGGGCCAGTTGTGCAGTCGTGTCAAACGCCATGTCGTCACTCCCCGTCCTATCCCTCTATCATCTGGAATATCCTGACCGTAAAATCCTGCAGCGACTGAAGCATCGAGCCTCCTGTAAATACAAGGATTATACCTATTACCAACAGCTTCGGCACAAAAGTAATCGTCTGCTCATGGATCTGTGTTGCCGCCTGAAAAATCGCAATCAGTATACCTACCAGCATACTGATAACCAAAAGCGGGCCGGCTAGCTGTACCGCCATCACAAACACTTCATACATCAGATCCCCAACTTCTCCGTTTGTCATCTATATGCCTCCCCCTTTGTCACAAGTTAAAGCTGTCCACAATCGTTTTAAACAATAACTCCCATCCATTTACTGTAATAAATAACAAAAGCTTAAACGGAAGAGAGATCATTGCAGGCGGAAGCATCATCATTCCCATCGACATCAGCGTACTAGAAACTACAATATCTATCAGCAAAAACGGAATATACAGCAAAAATCCCGCCGTAAACGCCCTTTTCAATTCGCTTGTCATAAATGAAGGAATGATAACCGTAATCGAAAGATCCGTTAACTCCTCCACTTCTTCTATATCCGCCTCAGCCATATCCGTAAACAATGCAAGGGAACTCTTTTCCGTATTTTTTAGCATAAACCGCTTTATCGGAACCTGCGCCCGGTCAAAAAATTCTTCTGTAGAGATCTCCTGATTCTGATAAGGCTGATAGGCCTCTGTATTAACTTCACCGATAATTGGATCCATAATAAAAAGCGTCAAAAAGATAGAAATACCTACCAGCACCATATTGGGCGGCGTCTGCTGGATTCCAAGCGCATTTCTCAAAAAAGAAAGAATGATTATGGTCCTCGTAAACGAGGTCATCATAATCAGAAGAGAGGGCAGAAGTGATATAATCGTCAGAAGTAACAATATATCTAATGTAGGAACCTGGCTGCCGTTAACATTAATCAGTGAGTCGTACACTAGTCTCTACCTCCTCTTTTTGCCCAAGTCACCGAGCTTTTCCATCATTGCTTTAAAATCCAAGGCGTTTGCACCGCCTTCATCCTCATCCGGCGCAAGTGGAAAAAGCTCTTCATCCTGGAGTTCGGACAGAACATGGATCTGACCTGCAGTGATGCCCACAAGAAGGTATCTGCCGCTGACCTGAATAATTGCAATATGTCTGTCCTGTCCCATCGTAATCTGATCAATCAGACGCATATAACGGGAACTGCTGCTCTTCGACAGTCCCCTGCCTATATATTTACTTGCCAGATAGCTTCCGTAAATAATAAGCAGAACTACAAAAAATGTAGCGATCACTCTCCACATACAATTCCTTCCTTACTCTAATGCAAGTAAATTGACCTTTGTAATCTCTGTTATCCTAACTCCGAAATTATCTTCAACAACAACAACATCGCCTTTTGCAATACATTGTCCGTTTACATACAAATCTACCTGTTCTCCAGCCAATTTATCCAGAACTACCAGTGAACCTTTTGTGAAATCGAGGATGTCCTTCACATACTTCTTCGTTCTTCCAATCTCCACGGAAATCTCAAGGGGTACGCCCATGATCAATTCCATGTTTTCTTCCTGCTCAGCCTCAAGCACAATATCGGTGCCCGGCTTTAAATTGGTCTGAGACGGACTCTGGACATGGATCATCTTCGGTTCCGGCGCTTTCTTCTTCTCTTGCATCGACTCCTGCATTGCCTGCTGCATTGTCTGCATCTGCTGCATCATCTGCTGCATCATCTGCATCTGCATCATAGAAAGCTCCGGGTTCACAGCCGCTACCGGCTGCATAACCGGCTGTTGAATAGGCTGTGCTGCCGCCTCCGGCACAGGTGACGCCGACTGTACAGGCGCTGGTTGTGGCGTAGGTGCCGGCTGCGTTACCGGTGTTGCGGGCGTGGATGTCGGTGTTGCTGGTACCGGCTCTTCTGCCGCTCCTCCCGCCAAAAGTTTCTCTATCTCCTCCTGAGACAAAGTGCCGCCTCCGCCTGATGCAGGCTCCGGTGCCGGTTCGGGCGCTGCGGGTTCTTCCGCCACTCCTCCGGCCAACATTCTCTCTATCTCTTCCTGAGACAATGAAGCGCCTCCTCCTGATGCCGCCGGTTCACTAGCAGGCTCCGGCTCCGCGCTTTCGGCCAAAGCCATCGGCTTTCCGTCCGTGCCAATCTGGACAATCTGGTCTTCCGGCAGGAATCCTCTTACCAATCCCTTAGCCAGCTCCATCGGCATAACGTTAAAGAACTCGCTCTCAAGCTTATCCGCGATCTTAAGAGTAAATACTACAACAACCTTCGGCAGGTCATCTATAAAATACTTGTCAATAAATTCTTGCTCATCTTTTACTTCAAAAGAAATAGGCGTAGAGATATTTACCATTCTCCCTAAGAATTCCGACAGCGCAGTTGAAGACGCGCCCATCATCTGGTTCATAACCTCGCAGACCGCGCTGATATTAATCTCATTCAATTCAAATTCTTCGTCAGGCACCTCCATGCCCATAAGCATCTCCACGATTACCTTTACGTCATGCCGTTTAAGAAGCATAACGTTTTCACCTTCCAAACCGGCAACATAGGTTATTTCAACACCGACGGCCGGTTCTACCTTATCCATTTTAAATTCTTCTTTCGACACGACATTTACAACCGGCGTTGTAATGTCTACTCTGGCGTTCAACATCGTGGAAACTGCTGTCGCAGAGGAGCCAAGGCTGATATTGAGTATCTCGCCTATCGCATCTATTTCCATTTTACTAAAGCATTCAGAAGCCATACTAACCCTTCTCTCTTTCCGGGGAACTTATCCGCCGTTTTTATTTTCCAATTTCCAATGCCTTCTGCGCCATCAGTTTAATTGCGTTGAAAGCTGTAATATTCGCCTCATAAGACCTGGTTGCGGACATGCCGTCTATTGTCTCCTTAACCGGGTCGACATTCGGCATCATGACATAGCCGTTCTCATCCGCATCCGGATGGTCCGGATCATATACAGGATTTAAATCCCTCTGGTCTTCTATGATTTCTGTCACTTTTACCCCGCCCTTCGCAGCAGATGCGCTTCTATTCAAAAGGCTGTTGAATTTCGTGCGGAATGAGGTAGAAGGTACTTCCTGCAGAACTACCATCTTTCTCCGGTAGGGACCGCCGCTTTCCGTTCTGGTTGTATTCGTATTAGAAAGATTCTCGGCTGCAATATCCAACCTTTGCCTCTCAGCCGTCAGACCCGACGCGCTGATGTCAAATGAACTCAAAAAAGACATACTCGCTCCCCCTTCAAATTATCCCAGGATCTTCTTAACAGTAGACAGAATACGTTCCGGCTTAAAAGGCTTAACAATAAAATCCTTTGCCCCGGATTTAATGGAATCCATAACCATTGTTTCCTGTCCCATAGCAGAACACATAACGATTGTCGCTCCCGGATCCATGCCCTTAATCTCTTTCAAGGTCTCCAGACCATCTTTATTCGGCATTGTAATATCCATAAATACAAGATCCGGCTTCTCAGCGGCATACAAATCAACGGCTTTTGCGCCATCCTCCGCTTCAACAAGATCAGTATATCCCGCCTGTGTTAAAGTAGTCTTTAACATCATTCTCATAAATGCCGCATCATCTACTAACATAATTTTTGCCATTTTTTTTACCTCTCTTTTTTTCTACTCATTGTAATTATAATTTATATACTCAGATAATTCAAAAGATTTATCTGGTAATTATACTGCTATATCTTCGCTCTTCGCTTCCAGTATACGATTCTCTATCTTCACTGCGACATTCTTATTATGTACCCCAAGCTGGCCGTTAAACCACGGCTGGCCTTCTATGAACAGCGAGATCAATGAATTTTGCGGCTTATTCAGGTCAATGACGTCGCCCACATGCAGGTTATATACGTCGTCAAGGCTAAGCTGCGCCGTGCCAAGCTGTGCCATCACATTCATCTTTGACTCTCTGATATTCTCCATAATATCGTCTCTATTATTCCGAAGTGCGTTCGCGCCCTTATTAGCCAGATGCTTGGTTTTATCAATAATCTCAAAAATACCGCTCAGAAGCGTCCCAGGGATACAAATATTCATAGCCCCGTCGATATCGCCCATCTGGATCCTAAGCATAACGATCACAACCGTTTCATCTACGCTGATCCCCTGGAACATGCTTGGATTCTCTTCCACGCCGCTAAACTCTACTTCAAGTTCTGTATAGTTCGCCCATACGTCCCTTGTAATCGCTACTAGGTAACGGATAATCTTCCCATATAAATCCAATTCAATATCCGTATAGGTATAGGATAGGTCAACCGTCATATCCGTCCCTGTTCCGCCCAGCATCCGGTCTATCATCGCCCCCATCAGGGACGGAGCAATATGGAATACCATAGGCGGATTTGTGGAATGATCCTGCAAACCTACATTTACGAGCGTAATAACGTCCGTCTCATTCAACGCATTACTAAACTCATAATACCTCTGCTCTTCTACATCTACAACCTCTACTTCGCTTGCCACTCTAAACAATCCGTTAATTTGCGAGGCTGCCACCCTCGAATAGTTATCATAGATGCTTCTAAGCATCTTCAGCTTATCTTTCGTATACTTCTTCGGGCTGTAGAAATCATACTTTTTATGATTTTTTTCGACCTGCTTCGGTTTTTCCGGTGCACTGTCGCCGTCACCGTTCTGCATCGAATTCAGCAGCGCGTCTATCTGACTTTGTGATAATACATCTGCCATTCTAACTTCCTACTTTCATCTCATTATTGCCGGCCCATTTCTTCGTAATATTGTTCAAGGCTCTGCTCTACGGAATCTGACTTCGTAATCAACAGCTCAACCCTGCGGTTCTTTGCCCGGTTTTCTTCCGTATCAAACGGCGCGATGGGACGGTGCTGCCCATAGCCGATTGCAGAGATATTCGCCGGCGCCACATTAATCCGCTGCTGGATATACGCCGCTACCCTCGCCGCGCGTTCAGCCGAAAGAACCCGGTCCCCCGTCGGTTCGTTTGGCGCGTTTGGATCTGCCTGTGTAGTATGGCCCAGCACTTGGATCTCTTTTACAGAGTCGCTGACTCCTGCAATAATAGAAGAGAACTGTGCCAGAATAGTCTCTCCGCCTTCCTTGATAATAGAACTGTCCCCGTCAAAGAACACATTATCCCGGAAGGTAATAAATGTATAGCCGTCTCCCTTGAACAATTCTACTTCTCCATCAAGCCCGGCTTCCTCAACCGCCTTTTTCAAGCTCTCATACAACTCGTCGAACTCATCCATATCCACCTGGTCGGTATCGACTCCCCCGGGCACTTCGTCATTTGCATCAATATCAGGATTTTGCGCAATCTGCGAAACTTCCTTTGCATCCGGGTTAAAACTCTTAACAATTTGTATCCACTTCGCCTGGTCAATGGTTGATATCGAATATAGGAGTACGAAGAAACATAACAGCAGCGTTACTAAGTCGCCATAGGTGTCCATCCAATTGGCGCCGCCGCCTTCCTTCTTTTTTCTTTTCATAGCGCCCTCCTACTCCTCGTCTTTTCCTTTTTTACCCTTCTTTCCCTTTTCAGGAACAGCATCCGGGTCAAGGGCTTTCGCACGCCGTTTCTGGGAGATATATGTAACAAGCTTTTCCTTCAGGAACTTCGGATTATCTCCCGCCTGGATTGCAAGGATACCTTCAATCATAATTTGTTTGTACAACATCTCTTCATCATTTCTCACGCCAAGCTTATTCGCAATTGGTGAAAACAACAGATTCGCCAGCATACAGCCGTAGAACGTAGTAATCAACGCCGTCGCCATCGCAGGCCCGATATCGGACGCCCCGTCGCCGTCCAGATTCATACCCTTTAACATATTTACCAGACCTACCAGCGTACCAATCATACCAAACGCCGGAGAGAATGCCGATGCTTTATTATAAAGGCCGATTCCTTCTTCATGCCTTGCCGCCATCGCATCCAAGTCGTTCTCCATCAGGGCCCGTACCTCTTCCGGTTCGGTCGCATCCACAATCAGCATAATTCCCTGCTTAAAAAATGGGTCGTCAAGCTCGTTCGCCTTCTCTTCCAATGCAAGCAAACCATTTTTCCTTGCAAGCTGCGCCATCTCCTCCAGTGTATTTACAAGCTCTGGGATATTATACTTATTCCCTTGGAGAAGCATTTTAAAATGACTTGGTATCGTTTTTAACATTGAGAGCGGATAACTCATAATTACCGCCGCCATGGCGCCGCCCAAAACGATTGCAACCGATTCCGCATCCCAGAAGTTACCGAGCTTGGCAGGGGTAATACCGACGAATATAATCAGCACCATACCTACGACAAACCCTAAAATACTAGTAATATCCACGTTATCTTCACCGCCTTAATCTTTCTCTATCTATCTGTATGGTAACAATGAATTCTTCCATTGTACTCAATTATTTTCTCTACTATCTCTTCCGCACTCTCCTTCACAAGGTAAAATTTCCCATTCATCAGTACAATTTTAGATTCTGGAATAAATTCCACAGCCTCTATCTGCGCGGAATTCAACAAGACCTGCTGGTTGTTCAGCTTTGTCAGCATTATCATAATACACATCCTCGCATTTTTCAAGCATATCCGGGATATTACCTGAATATCCCGGTATGCCGGAAATAACATCTATTGTTTACCGATCAGCATTATCTCTTCATATTGACTAATTCCGCCAGCATCTCGTCTGTTACCGTAATAATCTTGGAATTAGCTTGGAACCCCCTCTGGGTTGTAATCATACTAGAGAATTCATTTGCAAGGTCTACGTTCGCCATCTCCAAATATCCGCCCTTAATCTTACCAGACGGGCCTCCGTTCGGCTTATCAGCCTCTACATCCCCGGCATTGGCGCCCGGCGTATAGTAATAACCATTGGTCTTCTCTAAACCGTTGGGATTCTCTACCGTAACAAGGGCAAGCTGGCCGATTGCGATAGAACGGTTCTGCTTATCTATTCCTATGATGGTTCCGTCTTCGTTGATCTTATAGCTCTGGATCTCATACTGCCTTCCAGTGTTTGGGTCTGTCGGAATACGGATTGCAGATAATTCATTTGCATACTGAGCCGGGCTTCCTGCTACATGCGCTTTTCCATCCGTCACAACTGCACCGGCAAAAATACCTGTCACTGTAGCAGGATTCGGATCCGGGCCTTTTTCATTCCTTGTTATCAAAATATTAACCGTTCCCCCTGTGCCGTTCCCGTCTTCTTGCGGATAACTTGGTTCAACGGTATATCCATTAAGCGGACCCGCCGGAATGGCTGGATTGGCATTCGGATTTCCCGCGGTAACCGCAGATGCGATCCAATCGTTAATCTGGTCGTCAAATTCTGTCGACTGACTCGAAAAAGAAACGCCTCCTATTGTAACTACAAACCCAGTTGCAGGCGCTGTAGCCGGCGCAACTGTTACCTGTGTCTGATCCGCCTTATACTCTGCTTTTGTAGCCGGCGTCTCTGGAATTCCCGTTCCGTCTACCAATGCATATCCATATACGTAACTTCTCTGGTCGTCTACCAAATATCCGTTGTTATCCACACGGAAGATACCGACCCTTGACAGGAACAAGCCGGAATCCGCTACATTTGTAAAGCTTCCGTTTACCATATTACCTACCAAGAAAAATCCGGTACCGTCAATCATACAATCCAGAGGATTGGAGGATGGCGACGGAGCACCTGTTCCAAATTCATTCGTGATAGAAGAAAGGGTAGAACCGTAACCAACCTGAGACGCGTTACGTCCGCCGGCTGCCCCCGCCATCACGCTTCCTCCCGAACCATTGATTGAATTTGCATACATGGAATCCTGGAAGTTGAAGCTGTATGATTTAAATCCCCATGTATTTACGTTTGCAATATTATTACCAATTACATCCATCTTTGACTGATGGGTCTTCAGTCCTGCGACTGCTGCAACCATTGATCTGACCATTTCTCATTACTTCCTTTCTTTGTTTCATCCGCTGTCTATCGGCGTCTGTGAATCGCACAGATGCCCAAACCTCCATAAATGGTCCGGCTTACATTAAGACAGCACTGTCAATGTTTGTAAAAATATTTTCTTTCATCTCCGCTCCCGACATCGTCGTTACTACGATATTGTTAGGAACATTTACAATAAAGGCCCCGCTCTCGCCGATGACAACTACGTCCTTCGCACCCTTCGCCTGCGCTTTCTTCACCGCCTGGTTCAGGTTGGCGAGAAGGCTGTCTGTCATCTCAATCCCCCTCTGCTGCACTCTCTGTGCCGCATGCTTGGAAAACTGGACGGACTGCGCTTTATTCGTTTGATTTTGCAGAATCTCCGCAAATTGTACTTGACTACCAGTATTTGCTCTTGTCTGCAGCGCTGACTGCGCATGCTGCAGCTTAAGTGTGCCGGCATTCGTAATCTGATTCACATTGTTCATCAATGATTCACCGCCTTTAACTCTACGCCCTCACTGCCCACTTTATGACTTTTTCGTTTCCGTCGTCTCCGGAACATCTCCTACAGACATTACTTGTGACAGTTCATACTTTCTGCCGTCTACGTATACGGAGGTTGCCCCTGTAAGGTCAACGCCTGTCACTGTGCCCTTTGTATAAGTAAGCTTCGTCTTGCCGTCCTCATCCTTCTCGCCGTTCGGATCCGGAACCGCAACCGTTACTTCCTTTCCAAGAAGTCCTGTGGAATAGCTTGTTAAGGTTACTGTTGACAGATTATTTGTCACGGTTGAAAAATTTGCGACCGCTTCGGACAACTTCTCCATGGTGCTCATGGAAGACATCTGTGTCATCTGGTTCATCATTTCGCTGTTATCCATAGGATTCGTCATATCCTGATACTGAAGCTGCGCTGCCATAAGCTTCCAGTAATCATCCGTAGTTAATGTATTACTGGATGTCGAGGATGCCTGCGACGCCTTTGTGGAATCGTAAATATACTTGGCCGCATCGCTCATCAATGTCGTTGATTCTACTGCCATCTTGTTATTCTCCTTCTTTCTTCATTTCTTTGCGGATGCTATACAGTCAAACCGAGTCTCAGTTTCTGGAGAAAGTCCTGTGCATCTTCTGGATTCTTCTCCTTCTTCCCATCTTCCGGCTGCTTCTGTCCTTCATTCTGATCATTCTTCTGATTCTCATCCCTGGTCTGATTCAGGTAATCATTCTCCTGCTTATCCACAACGATTGTAGTTGTTCCGCCCAGATTTTTGTCAATGATCTGGCCGATTTCGCCTGCATTGCGTCCCAAGATATCAAGCGCCTTCTTCTCGGAACACATAATAGACACCGTTGCCTGACCCTCCTGATAAAGAATCTTTACTGCAATCTTTCCAAGGTTTACGGGCTCGATATGTATCTCGAATTCCTGAATCCCCTCAGAAATCTTCGCTATAAGCTGATCGGTCAATTTCTCCGGCAGCTCCTCCGGCTGCGGCACCTGCATTCTTACCGGTTCCTGCAGTTTCATCTCCTGTACCGCAGGTTTTACAGACGCTTCCAGATTCTGCACCTCTACCGCCTGCCCAGCCAAATGATCATCATGCTGCGACATATCCTTCTTCTCTCCGGATGTTTCGGCATCCTGCCGTACCGGGGCCGGCTCCGGTTCCTTCTCTGTATGGATCTCCTGTACAGGATGTTCCGCCTGCGGCTTCGCCTCTTCCACTGCCTTTTCCGGCTGTGCCTGCTGTACCTGAACCGTCTCGGCAATCTGTACCTCTGCAGTCTGTACCGTCATATCCGGAACCGCCTCTGCTTCGGGCAATAGCTGGATATCCTCCGGCAATGCTTCCTCGACAACTATCTCAGGCTCCGCCTGAATTACCTCCGGCCGGAAATTCTGCGCCATCTGGTAGGCCGCAAGCAGTCCGTTGTTCTGGACCTGTTCTTCTTTTCCTGCCTCTTCTTTCACATCATCCGTCTTTACAGGCTCTTCATTCTTCTGCTCTTTTGCCGGCTCAGTCTTATCTGTCTTCGTATCTTTCGATACGTCCTTACTGCTGTTGTCATTCTGACCCTGAAGAAGCTTCTTGAAATCGTCAGAGGTTTCCCTGACCTGCCCCGAAGACTTCACGCTGTCTGTCCCGCGTAAATTGATGTCTGACATCTTTACGCTGATTTTGTCCATTGCAATCTCCTCCTTTCTCTTTTTAAATATCTATAGTAATCTGCAAATGCAGGATTACCCGCTAAGTCTCGCCATAGCCCTCTTGGTGGCTACATACTCCTCGATAAATTGCTCATCCTCTTTCTGGACCTCCTTATTATAGGCCTCTAACTTCTTTTCTTTCAGCTTATCAATCGATGAAGTCTCCTTTTTGGCTTCCACTACTTCATTCCTCTTGGCTTCTTCCTTCTTCCTAAGCTGTTCCAGATATTCTTTTTTCTGGCGGATCTGAAGTCCAAGGGATTCCAGATAATTTTCATATGTATGAATTTCCCTGACAGTTATTCCATCCATCTTATTCTGCCGCAGTTCCTCGGTACAACTTTGATGGCGCCGTTCCAGCTCTTCTATCGCGCGCTCGCAATCTCTGACCTTTGCCAGTATCCTTGCGTGCTCCGCTTTCAAGCCGTCAAGCACCTGCTCCTTGTATCGAAGCACCGTGTCCAATGCAAAGTAGAATTTCTTCACTTCATTATCCTCTTCATCGTTTCTACCGACTCTTCTATCGAAAAACTCTCGTCTATCTTCTGCATTAAAAATTCATTAACCCGGTCAATCTTAGCCACCGCCTTATCCAGCCTAGGGTTTGTTCCCGACTTATAAGCGCCTATGGAGATCAAATCCTCGTTTTTCGAGTAAACGCTCAATGTATCCCTCATCCACGCCGCTGCAGTACGGTGTTCATCCGATACAATATTCGTCATAAGACGGGAAATACTTGCATTCACGTCAATGGCCGGAAAATGATTTTCATTGGCAAGCTTCCTAGACAAAACAATATGTCCGTCCAAGATACCGCGCACTGTATCCGCAATTGGTTCGTTCGTATCGTCGCCCTCTACCAATACAGTATAGACGCCGGTAATAGAACCCTTTTCAAAATTACCGCTGCGCTCTAACAACTTCGGAAATTCTGCATAAATGGAAGGCGTATATCCTCTTGCAACCGGCGGCTCTCCGGTTGCAAGCCCAATCTCACGCTGGGCCATGGCAAACCTCGTAAGCGAATCCATCATAAGCAGCACATCCTTGCCCTGGTCTTTGAAATATTCCGCAATCGTTGTCGCAACCAGCGGACACTTCATACGGAGCATAGCCGGCTGGTCCGAAGTCGCCACAACCAAAACGCTGCGTTTCAATCCCTCGGGCCCCAAATCCTTCTCAACAAATTCCAAAACCTCCCGGCCTCGCTCGCCTACCAGCGCAATCACATTGATATCTGCTTTCACATTCTTTGCTATCATTCCAAGCAGCGTACTCTTTCCCACGCCGCTCCCGGCAAAAATACCGATACGCTGTCCCTTGCCGATTGTATTCAACCCGTCAATCGCTTTAACCCCAAATTCCAAGGTATCCGTGATCGGCGGCCGCTTTAGCGGATTGATATAAGTATTCTCAACATAATAATATCTAGGCGACGGAAACGGCCCCAAATCATCCATGGGATTTCCCGTAGCGTCAATAATCCTTCCTCTTAGGAACTCTCCAACCGGTATCTTTAAACGCCTTTTAGTATTTCTTACAAAGCTTCCCGCCGCAACGCCGCTGATGTTCTCGTATGCCATAAGCTGCATCTTATCTCCCCGGAAGCCAACCACCTCCACTGGTATCTGCCGATGTTTTTCTTCGTTATAAATCATGGCAATATCACCAATACTGGCCCGGTTTCCCGAAGACTCCATAGCCATTCCGACAACATTTTCAATTTTACCTATGTAGCTCACCGTCTCTGACTTCTGGATTAACTCTGGCAGCTTTGAAAACATACCCTTTCACCTCGGCTATACTCTAACGTTGTTTAATATGTCTTTAATATTTTCCAATTGTGTGCTGACGCTAGCGTCAATAATCTCATCCGGAAGTTCTATAATGCAGGTTCCCGGCTCTCCGTTATCCATCGTGATAAGCTTAACATTATCCGATAATTTGGATAAAGCATCCAAAAATTCTGTGTCTACTTCCATAGATATGCCGGTCTCACACTTTGTGACATAGATCTTTGCCCACTGCTTCCTCTGCATCTTATCAGTAGCAGATATAATCATCCTCTTAATAATATCCCCGCTGGATTGGAGACTGGTCTGGATAATCTTCTCAGCCACAGCCAGTGAAACCCGTTTCAGATCGTCAATATACTGCTCTAGGAGCTTTTCTTTCTCAAGCGACACATCCGTCACAACTTCCCTGATATTCTGTCTTAATGTATGAAGTTCGGCGTCAAGGACTTCCTTGTGCTCTTCAAGGGCCCGTTTGGTACCCTCCTCATACCCTTCCTCCACTCCTTGCTGATACCCCTTCTCACGCAGGATCTCCGCCTGTTCACGTGCATCAGCAAGAATCTTATCCGCCTGCCGTCTGGCATTCGACAAAATTTCTTCTTCCATTGCGGTTATGGCCTTCTCCGCTTCTTCTTCATCCGGCTCCTGTACATCGTCCGGCTCCCCCGGAGGTTCATCTTCATGAAGCTTGAACCCGGCAAAGAAATCAAAAGGCTTGATCCCCTGTCCCTTTTCCGGATCCTTAACAATCCTAGGCAATAATCTCATCCTTTCCGCTCTTAACTATAATCAGTTCGCCGGCTTCCTCAAGTCTTCTAATTACGCCGACAATCCTCTGCTGAGCTTCCTCGACATCTCTCAGGCGGACATTAACTGTAACTTCAAGGTCGGACCGTATGCTCTCAGCCATACGCGTAGATACGTTCGCAAATACAAGGTCTTTGATGTTGTCGTCAGAGCCTTTAAGCGCGTATACAATATCCTTAACGTCACACTCTCGGATAAACCGCTGAATAGACCTGTTGTCCATAGATACAATATCTTCGAATACGAACATCTTCTTCCGGATCGTCTCAGCCAGCTCTTCATTCTCTTTGCCAAGCTCATCAAAGATATATTTCTCGTTCGCTCTATCCATATGGTTCATAACGTCTGCTATGTAATCAATGCCGCCGATCTTCGTGTAATCCTGAGTTGTAAGGATACTCTCGAATCTCTTCTTTAACGACGCCTCTACAATCTTAATTGCATCCGGCGACGCGCTTTCCATCTTGGCAATCGCCTCTACAACTTTAATACGCTTTTCCTTCGGCAGCTCGCTGATAACAGAGGACGCCTGGTCCGAATCCGCATAAGAGAGCACCAGCGCAATAGTCTGCGGTCTCTCATATTGAAGGAATGACACCAAATTCTTTACATTACTCTTTCTAACAAACTCAAAGGGACGCACTTTCAAGGATTTTGACAACTTGTCAAGCAGAGACTGGGCCGTGCTCTCGCCAAATGCCTTCTCCAATACAGCCCTAGCATATTCCATACCGCCGTCCGTCACAACCTTCTGCGTCAGGCAGACCTTGTAAAATTCATCCAAGACCTCTTCCATCTGCTCTGGCGTAATATGTCCCAGCTTCGCCACCTCAATCGTCAGCTTCTCAATGTCGCTCTCGCTTAAATGTTTGTAAATCTTTGATGCTTTATCGGCGCCAAGGGAAATAATGACTGCAGCGGCTTTTTCTTCCTGCGTCAGCTTCGTACTATTCTCCATCTCCACCGCCTCCATTCAGCCAGTTCTTGAGTAACTGTGCGGATATCTCCGAATTCTGCTCTGCAAACTCGCGGATACTCCTCTTCAGCTCCATACCTCTATCGTTCTTAATCTCCTGAAGCTCCTGATTAAGATCAAATACCGGTTCTTCTCCCGCCGTCACATCCTCTAACTGCTCCAGTTCTTCCTCTTCCTCATCCTTCTTACGCTTCTTGATAAGCAAAAGTACAACCAAACCGATTAATACCGCCAAAAGCACTGCGCCTACAATAAATACCCAAATCGGCACACTCTCAATCAGCTTAGCAAAACCTGTCTTCTCTTCCTCCGTTCCGTCATCAATCGCTTCGCTAAACGGCGCGCACGCAACTGCAATCTTCTCATTCTGATCCGCCGCGGCGATACCCGCCGCATTTCCGATCAATGCAAGAAGCTGGTTCTCCCTCAAGCTTCCAAAATTATCCCCGTTAATTGCGACTGAAACCGTAAGGTCATCCAACGCTCCCGGCGTAACCTGTCCCTGTTCCTTAATCTGGTTCACCAAGTAATCCCTAGAGTAGCTCTGGCTGTATGAGGAACCGTCTCCGACCGTACTGTTCGTATTATATTCATCCGCATCCGCGTTAGTCTCAGCGCCCGCAACGCCCCCGGCTCCGGTGCCGTCCCCGGCACCTTCCGTATAGCCTTCCTCGTGGTCGATGATCCCTCTCTTATCATCCCTGTCAATCTTCTCCGGGGTATTATATGTAATCGTCTCACGCACCAGATTTTCCAAGTTAATCTGGGCTCTTGCCGATACCCGCACATTGTTCTGCCCGTAAATCGGCCCCAATACCTTCATGACATTATTTGCAATCTGGTTCTCAACAACCTGCGCAATTTCCTCCGCATCCGAACTGGTAGCCGATGAACCCGAACCATTCTCCGCCTCTACGGACACATCATTGCCGTTTCCGTCAAAAACCGCCACATCCGCAAGTTCCATTCCCGGAACGCTCTTTGCAACCAGCCTTTGGATTCCGGCCGCCTGATCCGCCGTAGGAGAACCGCCGTCCTTCATGGTCACTACCGCCGTGGCCGTCGGGTTCTGCTCGTTATCATTCAGCGCATACTTGCTTTCTTCACCAAGGGCAATCGTAACCTTCGCACTCTTCACCCCTTCAAAAAGCCCAATCGTCGCGCCAATACGGTCCTGAAGTTGATACAGCTTGTAGGTACTTTTTTCCGCATCCGTGGTCAGCATCCCCGCATTATCCTTAAATGTGTCATATGTAAAACCACTCTTGGGGTACCCTTCCTGTACGAGGGCCGCCTTCGTCTGGTCAAGAACATCCTTCTTAACCATGATCTCGGTATCTCCGTTATATTTAAACTCTATGCCATCCTCTTCCAGCTTTTTCGTAATCTGCTGCGCCTCATCCTGCCCCAGTCCGGTAAACAAGGTCTCATACGGCTGGTTATTCAAAATAAGCGCTATCACTATGGCTGCGACAATTAAGGCAGCCACCCCGGCAATTATTATTTTTTTAGTCTTATCGCTCAGTTTTCCGGCCAATTCTTTTAATTGCCCAAATCTCTCTTTCATGTTCATGATCCAAAACCCACTTAACTTTTATAGATTCTTTATGTCCCACTGTAATTTATCCGCAAACGTGAAAAAACTCAGTTCGTAAACTTCCTACATCTACGAACTGATACGCATAATCTCATTATAAGCTTCCAAAGCTTTGGATCTGAGCGCAACTAACATATCCACAGCAAGTTGTGCTTCCGATGCCGCTATCGTAACCGAATGCGGATCCTCCGTCTGCCCTGTCGCCAGCAAATACTGCGCCTTAGCCAAAGTATCATCCGTTGTCCTTACATCATTAATTGCATTTTCAAAAATCCCCTTAAAAGACGAGATAACGTCTCGCGCCGCCGTCTCCGCTTCCGACTTCCTGACAGTCTGTCCGACAGGATCCATCAACTGAATAGGGGTAATAAACATCTCCGCCATAATTACACTTCCGTCCTTTCTGTGAATTCAGTAAAGATTACTGTCCTTTAATCGCCGTCTGAAGTCTCTTAATATCCGCATTCGCACTATATGTAAGATAATAATAATGAAGCCATGTCCGCGTCATCTCTGTGTTCTCAACGTCTGCATTCACATTGTTTTCATCCACCCTAGCAGAATCATCCCGGCTTGTTACCGTATAATTCGCCCCGGAAATGGCGTCCCGCATACTTGTACTGCCGTCAGACCCGCCAGCCGCTTGAAGCCTCTTTCTGAACGCCTCCTCAAAACTAACTTGCTTTCTTTTATATCCAGGCGTATCCACATTGGATAGGTTGTTCGAAATCGCTTCCTGCTTCACCCACAACATATCCATCGCCTTCTGCGCCAGAGCTATCGTATTTCCAAATATTGAAGCTGAATTTCCTAACATCGTAATGTCACTTCCTTCTATAATTATATTATAATGTGTAACCAACCTTTACAAATGCCTATAAATATGCATCATCTCTTATATTACAATGAATCAATTGCAAATTCAAGTTTTTTATGTTATTTACAGTATTTTCTATAACTTATTATTCGTTTTCTATATATCTAATCATACAATTTATAGCAAGGTGCCTTCCTCTTCTTCCTCTCCTGCAAGAGATGCAGATAGGCTGTTCATCTGGTCCTGCATCTGGAGCTGCATCCTGCCCAGCAGATACTGCGCCGCAAGCTCTGTAACCTCCATAGCATCGGAAGCATCCAGCCTGTCTCCCGCTTCCTTTTGCCTTGCATATGTCTGGTCTAGTTCCATTTGTTCCGCCGCTAAGTCGCCGCCCATATATTCCTTGATCCTCTTAATATAATTCCTTGTCTCCGTAAAAGGCGGCACCCCGCCATACTTGGCAACATTCCCGCTTCCCGCGTTATATGCAGCCAGCGCAAGTTCTACATCTCCGTCATATTGGTTCAGCTTCTGGGATATGTATTTGGCCCCTCCCATGATATTGCTCCTAGCATCAAAAGGATTGTCCACGCCAAGGGACTTTGCCGTAGCCGGCATAAGCTGCATCACGCCCTGAGCTCCCGCCGCCGATACCGCGTTCGCATTATAATTCGATTCAGCCTTGGCAACGGCTTTCAAAAGCGTCAGCGGTACCCCGTATGTCTGCGCCGCTTCCTCAAAAATAGAATCCATCCCTTCCGGCACGCCAAGCCTTTGGGAAGTATTCTTAAATGTCTCTGCAAAACTGCTGCCCGTCTTCCGGTTCTCTATTGGCTTAGCGCCCAAAACCGTCTGGTCATCGTTTCCCGCCGCAGACTGTATCTGGTATAAAAGACCATTCATATAGCTATATAAATTCGTATACGCAATATTATTATTCACCATATCTTTCTCCTATGCTTGTGCCTGTTTATCTATATATAATGTGTGATATTCAGATTATGCCAATAAATTTATAACTAATTAGCACAAAACTGCATACCAATATCATTATGCCACTTTTCAACGCAAAAATAAAGTTATTTTTATTATATTTTTGTAAAATATGAAAAATTGTGTAGAATTATGGAAAAGACTGAAGATTCTTCCAGTATGATAAACCCTAACTAGCTAAATATTAACGTTTCAAACTGAAATATAACTGAAATACATTATAAAATCTGACATAAAATCACAAAACAATATTTACATTCCAATCATTCAGGTATAGAATATACTTAATACTGTACGTATTTATATACTATATAAATAATAAGGGATTGAGGAGGTATGTACCGTGTTAAAAAACCTAAAAGTGAGGAGTAAACTTTTTTTCTCATACTGCATTATACTACTATTCTATATCATTGCTGTTATAGCATCCATTATTGGGCTGCGGAGCGTTTTCGGAGGCTTGGAGAAGTTCTACCAAGTTCCTTACCCCATGGTCGAATCCGCGCTGGAGGCACAATCAGCTACCAAAACCATTCAAGCAGATGTTTACCGTGCCAGCTTAGTTACTGAAGATTCAGAAGTTCAGCCCATCTTAAGCGGCATCGAACCAACTTCCGCCAAGCTTATGAGCGCATTAGACGCCTTGGAAGAATCCTATGAGGGCGACCCCGCTCTGCTTCAGGAAGTTCTCTCCGCATCCGAGCAGACACGCAGCATGAGGGAGCAGACAATAGAGTATATTACAGCGCATGATCTGGAAAATGCATATACGATCTTAAACGGTGATTACTCTGCCGCCACCACCAGGCTGCAGACTGCCATCGACGAAGTAATAGACGCCGCGCAGACGAATGCCAACGACTATTACGCTTCCGGCGCAAAGACAAAGCAAGTATGCACAAGTATATTGTTTGCATTAGCCGCCGTCAGTATTATCTTAACCTTGTTCATCGCTATTAAGATCATAAAGAACCTCACTTACCCGATCGCTGAGATTGAAGAAGCTGTAAAGGCGATGGCAAAAGGCGACATGCATACAGAGGTTACATATCAGTCCAACGATGAATTAGGTATATTGGCGGAGAATCTTCGCTTTGTACTAAAAACTTTATCCGAATATATCAGCCATATCTGCAGCAGGCTGGATTCGCTTGCCAGTGGAGATTTAACTGTTGCTATGGATATGGATTATCTCGGAGAGTTTGAATCCATCAAGCACTCCGGTAATAAGATTATTGATTCCCTAAACGATACACTGGGACAGATTGAGATTTCTTCTGAACAGGTTGCAGACGGTTCCGAACAAGTATCCAGCGGCGCCCAGGCGCTCAGCCAAGGCACCACCGAGCAGGCAAGTTCCGTAGAAGAGCTGGCTGCCACTCTAAGCGATCTGTCCAACAAGATTAACCAGACGGCCAAGAATTCCCGAGATGTCAACACCTTGATTTCCGAGACCGGCGCCGAAGTGAACAACAGTAATCGGATGATGGAGTCCATGATGGATGCCATGACTAAGATTAACAATTGCTCCAGCGAGATTGAAAAAATCATCAAGACCATTGAAGACATCGCTTTCCAGACCAATATCCTAGCGCTGAACGCCGCTGTTGAAGCCGCACGTGCGGGCGAGGCGGGTAAAGGCTTTGCTGTCGTTGCCGACGAAGTAAGAAGCCTCGCTTCCAAGAGCGCAGAAGCTGCAAAGGAAACTACCGCATTAATCAGCAACTCCCTTACAGCAGTAACGGAAGGCAATGACATCGCAGCCGAGACTCAGAAGTCCCTACAGAAAGTTGTAGCAAACGCCGGCCATATTGCTTCTAATATGGAAATGATTACCGAAGCCTCCGACATGCAGGCAGAAGGCATTCAGCAGATTACCATCGGCATTGACCAGATTTCTTCCGTTATTCAGACCAACTCTGCAACGGCAGAGCAAAGCGCTGCAGCCAGCGAAGAATTGTCCAGCCAGGCGAACCTGCTTCGGACCTTAGTAAACCGTTTCCACCTTAAGGGAATGTCTACACCCATGTATATAGCGCCGGAACCAGAACCTGCAGCAAGTAATTTCCAGTCAGACTATACCTCTGCAGATTCCGGCATGGTCGGAGAATTGGATCTCTCCTATGCCCCGGTATCACAGCCAGCGCCGGAACCAGCAGCGGAATATACGCCGGTGCCGGAAAAAGTGCCTAAGGCCCATACACCTGCAGCGTCATCCTCTGGAACGGTTCCATTCCGGAATAACATGGATAAATACTAAAAATACACCACACATTTTAAAGCTTATAATAAAAATGAGGAGAAGGCACATATCCCTTCTCCTCATTTTTATTTTCCTCATGCTTTCCACGGCGCTTCTCCTGAATGCCACAACTTCTCCAGATACTCTTTATCCCGCAGCGTATCCATCGGCGACCAAAAACCCTGAT
>CAJUTH010000018.1 GCA_910589275.1 uncultured Dorea sp. | reverse complement strand
ACATAGGATACAAACTGATGGGGCTTGATATCCATCTCGTTATAGGACGGGCAGGTCGCAGAGCATTTGCCGCACTTCATACACTTCAGCGGATTAACGCCGCTGATTTCCTTAATCATTTCTGCCTGTTTTTTTTCAGAACTCATGATGCCTGCACCTCCTTTTTCACTTCATCTTTCACGCCCAGGGCTTCTGCCAGCAGCTCCGTAAAGTAAACAACCGGAAGAGACGCGCCTGTACTCTTGTTCAGATTATATAGACACAGCGGACAGGCTGTAATAAGCATCTCTGCCCCGAAGCCTTCTGCGCTTGCCATAATCTTTTCACACATATTTTTTGACATTTCCTTTTCCTTTAAGGAAATGTATCCGCCGCAGCACTCGTTGCGGTATGGATAGATGACCGGCTCTGCGCCGATGGCGCGGATAAAGTCCTCGATAATCCTCGGATTCTCCGGGTCATCGAAGCTTAAAAGCTTGCTTGGACGAAGAAGCAGGCAGCCGTAGTATGCGCCGATCTTCTTTCCGGTCAGAGGGTTCGTCACTTTTTTCTTTAATTCGTCAAACCCTACTTTATCACGAAGAACCTCCAGAAAATGGAGTACCTCTGTCTCACCTGCATAAGGCTCATCAAGCTCCATATAATTGTTGGCTCTTGTACGGATATCCTCTACATTTTTCATATCATCATTGACACGTTTGATCACATGATGACATGCAGAGCACATGGTCACCAGGCTCTGATCCTTCTCCTTCGCCGCATTGAGCGCACGGACCGAAGACAGCTTGGTGGCAATCTCGTCAGAGCCAAGAGGATATACTCCGCCGCAGCATTGCCAGTCTTCGACTTCGATGAGTTCAATGCCAAGAGCTTCTGCTGAGGCTCTTGCATAAGCATCCAGATCCTTCGCCTTTGTTCTCAAAGTGCATCCCGGATAATAACTGTACTTCATAGTTCTCGCTGTCCTTTCTTATAATTTTGCAGCTGTGCATTGAATAACCCCGGTCATCCGGGGCCGCCCCTGCACAAAGCCACTCAATAGTTACGTTATTTTACCATATTTCCTTTCTATTTTAATATGACCATTTTTTCAAATCAAGTATCAAATATTACCGTTTTACAGCTCGATTTGTGCAATAACAGATTTCAGCGCGTCTGCACTTGCTTTTAATTTCCCTACTTCTTCCTCTGTAAGGGTCATCGGAATCTTGCCCTGAATGCCATTAGGTCCTACCAGTGCAAGCGTGCTTAAACATACATCCTCAATTCCGTATTCTCCGTGCATCATAGAAGATACGGTTGTTACCGATTCAGATGCTGACATGAGTATGCTGCACAACCGACAGACGCCTCTCGTAACTGCATAGAAAGTTGCACCTTTATTTGCAATAATCTTGCCGCCAGATTTCTGCACATAGGTCAGCATAGCGTCTTTATCAAGCTTCCCTGCCGTTTTCCCAAGATGTGGCATCATATCGTAATAATCATCTACATTCACGCCTGCGATCCTTGCTGCTGACCATGGAATGAAGGATGTGTCGCCATGCTCGCCAAATACGTATGCGTGGATATTTCTCTGTGCAACTTTAAAATGTTCGGAAAGACCGCAGCGGAGACGTGCGGAATCTAAAACTGTCCCGGAACCAATAATCTGGTTCTCCGGAATTCCTGAGATCTTTGTGAATACATAAGTCATAATGTCAACCGGATTGCTTACAATAATATAAAGTGCATTCGGCGCTGCCTTTGCAATCTCCGGTGTAATCTGCTTCAGAATGTTAACGTTTGTCTGTGTCAGTTCGATTCTTGTCTGACCCGGCTTACGGGCGATTCCCGAAGTGATGATTACAATGTCTGAATCCTTCGCGTCCTCATAGTCCCCTGCAATGATGGATACCGGATCTCTGAAACAGGTTCCCTGCTCAATGTCCATGACTTCGCCTTCTACTTTTTCTTTGTTGATGTCGATCATGACGATCTCTGATGCCATGTCCTCACCAGACAATGTATACGCAATTGTTGCGCCTACACTTCCGGCTCCAATAATTGTGACTTTACAGCTCATGTTTTTGTTCTCCTTTTATATATTTTCTTTTCCGCGATCATGGGTTAAAATGTTTGTCACATTTTGCCGTCGCTTTCGTTATATCATACCACATTGACAATAAATTAACAAGCCCGTATTTGAGAGAAGATTGCACAATATATTCTCATTCTTTTATCCATTTTGCCTAAAATAAATGGAGAACCTGCATCAAAAATATCTTTTGACGCTTGCATCGTTTTTATGCTGCTGTAAATTCAGAAGGCAAGACAATTGGGGAAGACAACAGCCCTGCAGGCTCTCCGCGAGAATCTTTAGTGGTAATTTATCGTCACCTGACAAGTGGTTATTCCAGCATAGTCTAACAGTATTCTGTGTAATAGAAAATATGAGGTTAAGGAAAACTTAAGTATGCTATTATTTTTTATTCACGTCACTTTTCATCTAGAAAACATACATGTAAACACATATCAAAATATTCGTTTCTATTTTTACACAAAAATATATTTAATTTTGATATTCTTTTATTTTTATTGAATTTATTTTTTAATTTTCATATTTTATTTGTTTAATATTCATATTTAATTCATATTCAGCCTATATTATACATATTTCTTCTTCACCTCTAATATTAAACGTTTATTTTTATGTGCTTCCTAAAATCCAAATCCGTTTTAATTTTATAAAATAAATCCTTTCTCCCTGGCCAATCATCTCAAAAAAAGCATAAATGTATATTTTTCTTTTGCATTTTTATTTTATCTAAAGATTTTTGTGCGTTTTTTATGATTTTTATTGTTTTATTTCATTTTTTTATACGTATTGACAAACGATTGTTATAATATTATAATAACAATGCAGATAACTACTACACAAGTAGTACATTGCAAAACATGTTTTCAATATCCGTTATCAGCAAGACAAAAGTTTGTAAACATTTTATATATTTTGTTTACATAAGAGGATTTATGTCTTAGTTTACGTGAACCTTTTTTTATAAATCAAGTCATTTCCCACAATGTTTCAGGCAGATGACGAATTATAAAATTCATGTAACTGCAAAGAAGACACAACAAATAATAGGAAGGAGAAAATAATGAGAAAAAAACGATTCCTGGCAGGCATATTAACCGCAGCTATGGTAAGTGCTTCTCTTGCCCTCCCAGGGAATACCCTGCAGGCAGAGGCAGCTTCGAAGACCATAAAAAAAATTACCATTGCCAAAAAAGCAACCATCTATGTCGGAACCAAAAAGAAGCTCAAGGTAACCAAAGCCCCAAAGGCAGCTTCGGCAAAAATTACCTGGAAGAGCTCTGACAAGAAGATCGCGTCTGTAAACAGCAAAGGGGTGGTAAAGGGCGTCAAGGCAGGCTCCGTTACCGTCACAGCCAGTGTAAAAGGCAAAAACAGCATCAAGTCTTCTTGCAAGGTAACTGTGAAAAAGCCCCGCCTGATTAAAAAGCTGAAGGCAGATTCTGCAAAGCTTACCCTGGATGCAGGCAGCTCCAGGACAATCAAGACAACGATCACACCAAAAAACGCAAGCATAAAGAAGTTGAAGTACAAATCTTCAAATACAAGTGTTGCATCCGTCAGCTCTAAAGGCAGAATTACCGCAAAGAAGGCCGGAACAGCCACGATTACAATAAGCACCACAGACGGAAGCAAGAAAAAAACAACCGTACAGGTTACTGTAAAAGCATCTGCCGCGCCTCAGGTAAAGGTATCAAAGATAACCGTAAAGAAAACCGAAATTACCTTAGAGGCAGGCGCAAAGCAAAAGCTGGAGACAACAATTGCACCGTCAAATGCTACCAACAGGCAGCTGAAATACACACTCTCTGATCCTTACGCAGCAAGTGTAAGCGCGGATGGCACCATTACCGCACTGACCCAGGGCAGTACAGATATTACAATTGAGGCTGCAGACGGAAGCGGTGCAAAGGCAACGGCTCATGTGACGGTAGTGGATACAGACAAACCAAGAGCCATCATTACCCAGGACGGCGAGGTAGACGACCAGAATTCCATGATTCATCTTCTGCTTTACGGCAATGAGATTGATATCCAGGGAATTATCCAGACCAGCTCCCAGTTCCACTGGATCGGCGATGAGAACGGACCGGATGAAGCTTCTAAAAAGCCCTACCGCTGGCCGGGGACAGACTGGATGACAGAACTGGCCGATGATTATGCAGCTGTATATGGCAATCTGCGCACCCACGACCGCGCATACCCGACGCCAAATTATATCCGCAGCATGATAAAGATCGGAAACATTGCCTACAAGGGCGATATGCGGAAAGAAACCGAAGGATCCAAATTAATCGAGGCAGCCTTCCTGGACAATGACCCAAGGACCTTATATGTTATGGCATGGGGCGGTCCCAATACCATTGCACGCGCACTTAAGAGCATCGAGGAAAAATATAAGAATACCGACCAGTGGGATGCTGTCCGTAAAAAGATTATCGACAAGACTGTAATCGGGGCGTATGGAACCCAGGATCAGACCTATGACGAGTATATCGGCGTGGAATGGCCGGAAATTAAATTCGTTCAGGTCAGCGCAACCAGTTATGGCTATGGTTGGTCCAGAAGCGCAGGCACTGTAGACAGCGAAGCAAAACGCACCATGTCCGGTGCATGGATCCGCGAAAACTTAGACTATGGACATGGACCGCTGCTCGACAAGTATGTAGTCTGGGGCGACGGAACCTATCTGCCAGGCGAAGAAGAAGGCAGCCAGTTTGGTACAAACGAGTCCCTTGTGGACAGCACTGACTGGTGGGGCGGCAGCTTTATCGGCAAGTACCAGCGGTATGATTTCCTCTCCGAGGGAGATTCTCCAAGCTTCTTCCCGCTTATGAATACTGGTTTGAGGTCCTTAGAGAACCTTATGGCATACGGCAGCTATGCAGGAAGGTACACGAAAGTAACAAATCGTCCGAATCAGCTGCAGAACTGGTATCAGACAGCAAAGGACTATGACCCGCTGCAGAACAAAACCGTAAGCTCTGACTGGCGCTTTATAGCTGATATCCAGCATCAATTTGCTACTCGTGCGGACTGGTGTATTACACCAAAATACGAGGATGCAAACCATATGCCATCCCTGACAATAAAAGAAGGCCTTGACTTTAAGGCAGCACCCGGACAAAAGCTTACCTTCCACGCAAAGACATCTGATCCGGACGGTGACTATGTAAGTGTAAACTGGGAACAATACTTTGAGGCTGATACTTACCAGGAGCCGGAAGAAAATAAAGGCATTTATATCAAAGGTGCAAACTCTGATACGGCAACCATTACTGTACCAGAAGATGCAAAAGAAAATGATACATTGGTTATCAACGTACGTGCAACTGACAACGGAACACATTCCCTGTCCTATTATCAGCAGATTGTCATTACCGTAACAAGTGCATCTCAGCCAACCAGTATCAACGTATCAGGCGATACAACAGTAGAGGCTGGAAAACGCATAACTTTAGCGGCAGAAGTACTTCCAGAAACAGCAACAGTTAAAACTGTTACCTGGTCTTCTTCAAGTGAAGCCATTGCAACTGTAAATGAAAAAGGACAGGTAACAGGCGTAAGCGAAGGGCCGGTTACAATTACAGCAACATCAAAGTCAGACAAATCCATAAAAGGAAACATTGAGATTACTGTAACACGTACAGCTGGAGACCCGGCAAATAGCAAGCCAAGGGCAATCATCACCCAGGATGGTGAAGTAGATGACCAGAACTCTCTGATTCACCTGCTTCTCTACAGTAACGAAATTGATATTCAGGGAATCATTCAGACCAGCTCAAAGTACCACTGGATCGGCGATGACAATGGCCCGGACGAAGCCTCTAAGAAGCCTTATCGCTGGCCGGGAACGGACTGGATGATGGAATTAGCAGATGATTACGCAGCTGTATACGATAACCTGCGCACTCATGACCCTGCATACCCGACGCCGGATTTTATCCGCAGCAAAATAAAGCTCGGAAACATTGCTTTCAAGGGCGATATGAGGGAGGAAACAGAGGGCTCCAGATTAATTGAGGCAGCTTTCCTGGACAATGACCCAAGGACCTTATATGTCATGGCATGGGGCGGTCCCAATACCATTGCACGCGCACTTAAGAGTATAGAGGAAAAATATAAGAATACCGACCAGTGGGATGCCATCCGCAAAAAGATTATCGACAAGACGGTAATCGGCGCATACGGAACCCAGGATCAGACCTATGATGAATATATCGGCGTGGAATGGCCGGAAATCAAATTCGTTCAAGTCAGCGCAACCAGCTATGGATATTTCTGGTCTAATTCTGCAGGCAACGTAGACAGTGAAGCAAGACGCACGATGTCTGGGGCGTGGATGCGCGAGAATCTGGATTATGGACATGGACCATTACTTGACAAATATGTAGTCTGGGGCGACGGAACCTACCTGCCGGGCGAAGAGGACGGCAGCCAGTTCGGCTCTAACGAGGATCTTTTAGATAGCACCAACTGGTGGGGCGGTAAAAAATATCAGCGGTATGATTTCCTTTCCGAAGGAGATTCCCCAAGCTTCTTCCCACTTATGAATACTGGTTTGAGATCCTTAGAGAATCTTATGGCATATGGCAGCTTTGCGGGAAGGTACACAAAGGTAGAAAATCGTCCGAATAAGCTGCAGAACTGGTATCAGACGGCAAAAGACTATGACCCGCTGCAGAGTAAAACTGTAAGCTCTGACTGGCGCTTCATGGCTGATATCCAGCATCAGTTTGCTACTCGTGCAGACTGGTGTATTACACCAAAATACGAAGATGCAAACCATACGCCATCCCTGACAATAGCGGAAGGCCTTGACTTCGAAGCAGCTCCCGGGCAAAAGCTTACCTTCCACGCAAAGACATCGGATCCAGATGGTGATTATGTGGCTGTAAACTGGGAACATTATTTTGAGGCAGATACTTATCAGGAGCCAGAGGCAAACAAAGGCATTTACATTAAAGGCGCTGAATCTGACACCGCAACTATTACTGTCCCAGAGGACGCAAAAAATGGCGATACGATTGTTCTCAATGTACGCGCTGCCGACAATGGTACACACTCTTTGTCTTATTACCAACAGATTGTCATTACCGTAGCCGGAAGGACAGAACTTGGAAATCTGTCATTAACGTCAGGCCTCCAGGACGATACGATCGTATATGGAGATCCGAAACAAGGATGGGGAGGTCCCTCCTATTCAGATTATGCAAAGCAGCTTATACTGAAAAACATTGATAAAGATGGAAATGAAGCTTCCCTTGCAGGAAAGACCTTCACATGGACAAGCAGCGATACGAATATCGCCACAGTAAGCAATACAGGTACCGTAACCCCGGCAGGCCAGGAAGGCACAGTAAAGATTACTGTAACCGCAAATGATGGAAGTGGAAAATCTGCAGAAATTACGCTGACATTAACCTATGCAGGCACACCTCCTGCTTCGGAAACCGGCACAAAGGAAGCTGAACAGAAGTCCTCAGATTCCGCAGAAGCAGCACAGCCGGCAGATTCCAAAGACCCAGGTCCGACAACTGCAGAAGAGACTCAGAACAATGACAGCACTCAGCCAGCAGAGATCCCCTCACAGGATGGGACAAATCCAGAGACTGCCGGTGGGGAATCAATATCTTAAAACTTCCTTAACTGAAAATCAACTAGCCAGAGAACGGTTTGCTGTTTCCACAGCAAACCGTCCTCACTGTCACTTGATACAGCAGTCATTGTATCAGCAGCTGCATCAGATAGGCGGACTTCGTCTCACTGGATTTTGCTGTCCCAAGGAGCGGTTTCCCCTTCCAGGTTAGGGAAAAGTTACCGAACATCTGCACATATAAGATATCACTATCTTTACTGACTTCCATTTTCTCACTCTCTTCCTTTTTCCCTCAATGCTTCATTTCATACCGGCCATGCAGGTGCAGCCAAGGAGGTCTCTTCGTCTACAATCCAATCCCCTCCATAATTCCACCGGAATAACAACCATCCGGGTCTTCCCTTTCAGAGATAAAAGGGCCTGCCTGGTATCTGTTCCGTATCTTCAATAGCACCTAAAATTAAAAATTTATTATATCTGCTTTCATAAAAAAGTACAAGTCAATTCTCATATATGATATACTCTAACCATACCAGTACATTATTGGGTTATGCTAGAAGAAATAAAAAGAGAGAAAGCGAGGGATCCTATGAAGTTCTTAAAAAACACAATTATTTTCTTATTATGCACCGCCCTTTGTCTGTGCATACCAGTGACGTCCGAAGCCTCCCAGAGCTCCGTCACCATCTCAAATGACCAACAGCAGCAGCCCGCCACCGGCTGGCGGACAGTAAAAGGAAAAAAGTATTATTACAACAAGAGAGGTGTGAAAGTAACCGGACTGAAAACCATTGACGGCGCCAGATATTATTTTAACAAGCGAGGCGTCATGCAGACAGGTCTGAAAAAAATCAAGAACAAAAGATATTATTTCGACAAAAAAAATGGGTACATGGTTAAAACCGCCCTGTACAAAAATTACATCATCGCATGGAACGGTGTCTGCCATAAGATTCCAAATAAAAAGACCGGTAATAAGACAAAGGACGCACAAAGAGTTGCGAAATTAGTTGCGAAATGTGTGTCCAAAAAAGGCAAAGATCTTGACCGGGTAGGCCAGGCCGCATTCTATGTATCCGCCTTCTGCCAGAGATGTACTTATACAATGGAAGGATCTGATTACAGCCAGGCATACGGCGTCTTTATCTCCAAAAAATACTCCTGCGCAGGCGCCACCCGCGCATTGGGAATGGTTTTGGGGTATATGGGGTATAAATGGAAGCATGCCAACGCAAACCAGTATACCCACCAGTGGTGCATCCTTAAGATGGATGGCAAAAAGGGCTATGCCGACGGACAGGTCGGATGGGCCGGATACGGAAAGCATCCGTAAGCCAGTTGGGGACGGGGTATTTTTAAAAATACCCCGTCCCAAATTTATGCCAGAACCCATTCTGGCCATATCCATTGTTGTTTTGTGTATGACCATAGCCTCTTATACCTCTTCCCATTTTCGATTTTATATCTATACCCTGTTTTTTCTGCAAACGGTTCAGCTGAGCCTCCAAAGGCACTTTCGCATGTATAATTATCAGGACTATCACAAGCCAGGGCGCAGCAGCCAGATGCAATTGATAAACTGAATAGACAAAACAATACCAGCAAAATCTTCTGTAAACTCTTCATATGATATATTTCCCTCCTATTCATATATTACAATGTCATTCATTCTGTATTCTGTCTGTTATCTATTAGATTCAGATGCCTCCCTTCTTCCTCAGTATATATTTTCAGATTTCCATACTCTTCTTTGTACTCCGCTAACCCCTCAACGCTATAAAGGAAACCTATATATTCATGTTTCGGACTGTAGATGTTAAACCTTCCCCCTTCTTCCACAATATAAGTTCCTGGCAAAATTGTACCCTCAATGATCCCCTCTTCATAATCCTCTTCCACAGGCTCACCGTATGGCTGAAATACAAATGCGTAAGAAAACAAAAACACAAACAGCAGTCCCACGACAGCAAATCTGTCCCCGTTCCTTTTTTTGCAGTAATTCTTATTCAAAATCATATGAAAGCGCTGCTCCATTCTATCCGAATCACCTGGCTCAACCATATTACATGTCGTAACAGCCGGCTTTCTATGCGTACCCGAATCCTTTAGCACATTAAGAATCGTCTGGAGATATTCCGCTTTCTGCTCTCTGTCCAGTACATTACATACCTTCTGGTCAGAATGCATCTCAAGCGCGTAAGATATTTCGCAAAAAAATCGCTTTATTAGCGGACTCCACCACAAAAACGCCTGCAGCCCTCCGGTAAGAAGCTTTATAAATACATGCCCATACTGATAATGCATATACTCGTGAAAAAATATATAATGTAACTCTTCATCTGTAAAATCTGTATGAGGAAGAACGATTACCGGTTTCCAGATTCCAACAATAGACGGTGACTTGACCGCCGGATGAACCGCTATTTTAATATCCGGTGGCAATAGCTTCCTACTGAAAACTTTTCGTAATCCCTGGTTATTCTGTCTGTATGCTCCGATTTCAGAAAGTATTCGGTATAGACGGCAATCCTCTGTCTCCGGCAATAATGCCAGTGCTCTTTTCAAATGATAATATCGCAGTATATGTACAACTATCGTGACCGCAGCAGTACCCAGCCATATAAACAAAATTACAGAATATACAGGTACCGCCCGAAAATTCACGCGGAACAATGTATAGTTTAAAAACGACTGGACAACCGGCAAAATCTTAACTGAGTTTACAGTATATGTGTATGGCAGTTCGACCGGAATCAGAACCCGTAAGATGCAAAATAGCAGCAAGTAAAATAATACATAAAATGAAAAATTATTTCTATATCTGCGAAAAAGAAAAATTGTACCCACAAATATATTACCCCAGATAACAGCCATTACAAATGAATAGTAAGAAAGTATCATCAAATATCATCCTCCCGGTATTGCTCCAGTAATTTTTCCAATGCATCTATAATCTCCTCCTTCGAACTCTTCGTATTACCCAGAAAAGATGAAAGCACAGAAAAGCAGTTCCGGTCTCTTCCCTGATAAAATCGTTCAAATTGCATAGAAGCATACTCATTTGCAGAAAGCGCAGGCCTGAAAACTCTTCCATAAGATTTGCCCAGCTTAATAACAGAGTCAACCACAATAGCACCTTTCTTTTCTAAACTACGCATAATATTCTGTATGGAAGAACTTGGCCAGCTTCTGTCTGGAATTCCCTCCGCGATTTCCATAGCACTTAATGCCTTGTCAGAATTCCAAAGCACCTTCATAGCCTCTTCCTCCTTACTACTAAGAGAAAAGTATTTTAGCTCCTTCTTCTTTTTCGTCACCGCTTTCGCCTCCCCTTTATTATTATAATTTCTATTGTAACTGCTCAGTGCCTTGAGCAGTTACTTTCTATTATACTTTTCTTTAATATAGGAAACAAGAAATTTTAGCCTTCATAATATTTTAAAATAATTTAAAATAATTCAATGATATTTTTTACTGGGTATGCAGATAAGACCAAAGAAAACTTTCTCCTGTCCACCTTATGAAATTCATCTCCTGCGAATTGGGATTCATATAGATAAAATGGCATCATCATACTCCTTTGTTCTTTAGGTTTTAACTGAATATTTGTTTTTTCCACCCCATTAAGTGCACAATATGCTCCCAGATCCATTCCATTTGACCACGCACCTGCCTGTGCCATAAATCTGACTAAGCTTGTTGTCTGTTCTGTACTACTTGTATTCTTTATATTTATCCGGACCAGAAGCACCTTTCTTTCAGTCTGGGGCATAGAAGTCTCATCTTCATAGATCATTTCATCCTTATGATCAGAGAGCAGTTCCAGCATTTCTTCCATAGATACAAGATTACTACCGGAAACACTGATTTCAATGTCTCCACCTTTTATTTTATCCTTTTCTTTGTAAACAACAACACCTGGATTAGGATATCTTTCATTCAACGAGACAAATCTCCATATGGAACTGCCCACTATCAGAATAGACAAAATAACTATCATTCGTTTTCTATGATATGCCTTCATAACATGTTCCTTCTTTACGTAATTTTTGTGCATTATTTTCTTACGGAATGCGCAGTTTATGCGCATTCCTGACCTGCGAACATTAACTTTTGTGTTCCATAATCTTTCCATTTTCCATTACAAAAATTTCATCAGCAATTAATTCCAGCTCCTCTTTATCATGGCATGCCACTATGATAGTCGCCTCTTTTTCTTTTGCTTCTCCCAGTAAATTCTTTAGCATTTCGACCCCCTCTGTATCTAATGCATTAAATGGCTCATCCAGCAAAATAATATCTGGCGCTTCCATAAATGCACAGGCTATTCCAAGTCTTTGCTTCATACCCAGCGAATATTTTCGGAAGGGCTTCTTTTCCCCTGGATCCAGACCGACGCGTTCCATCATAAGGCAGATGTCCTTTCTATCTATCCTCCCTTTTATGTCCGCAAGTATTTGTAAATTTTTAAGGCCTGAATAATAGGGCACAAATGCCGGATTTTCGATTAAACATCCCACACTTTCCGGAAATGCAGATTCCTTTCCCAAACGTTCTCCATCTATTTCCACATATCCGCCAGTTGGTTTTATCAATCCACAAACCGCGCGCATTAGCATCGTCTTTCCCGAACCGTTCTTCCCCTGCAAGCCATAAACCTTTCCTTTGCTTAACTCTAAGTTAATATCTGTCAAAACCGCATTTCCATTTAATTCCTTATCCAAGTTTTTTAGAATAATCATCTTTTTCTCCTACTATTTATAAGTTTTTCCAGGTTATACTCATGGATGATGAAATCTGCCGCTCAGTATATATCATGTCTTCTAAAATAAATATAACCACCAAAGACTGCCGCACACATTACAATAATATTTGTTATTACAATCCCACTAAGCGTGTTTCCTCCTGCCATTACAAATTCATTTCTTAAAATCATGGAATTCGCCCCCATAAAACAGGAATGATTATAATAAACCGAGATAACAATGTAAGACAAAAGCAGCAAAAAGCTATAAACCGGACTTAAGACAAAACTGCCAGTAAGCTGCAATAAGGATAATGCAATAGACGACATAAGCGGAATGCATATGCAGATTAACCACAATTGCTTATTCTCAATTAACGAAACATCCAATTCATTCATTACCATATTCCACTCCTGATCCGCTATAAATGATATCTTTCCCATCAGCATACAGGCTCCCAAAATGATCAAAATACCAACAGCATAGTAAAGCGCCACACTGGCGGCTACCCATATGCATTTGGAAAACCACCATAACGCTCTGCTCTTAGCCCTTATTATTGTCTGTATCCCATACTTTTCAAGGTTAACCACAGGATAATCATAGACAATCAAGGCCATGGACACCTGCACTATCATCCATAATATTGGAACCTCAAACTGCTGTCCCGGAACAGGAGTATAGTTTCTAATTCCCTTAAACAGATAAATAAAATATTCAAAAAAAGAGGGCTCTGTAGAAAATAACACACTCCTCTCCTGCACAATCATCACCACACCAAAAAAGGGCACGGCGCCTGCCAGGAACTTCCACATATTGGCACGAAGTCCTTGACACAAGTCGTACTTTATAATACCTCTTCTTGTACTACTCCACATTTATATAGTCCTTTCTATCCGCCAATACGCCACAGAGTTCTATAAAAACCACAAGAATCATCATTGTTTGTAATATTCGGAAGTCTCTGTTAACCCACCGCTCATATCCTGCCCCTGCACGGCCAAAAATGACAGGAAATCTTATAAAATAATTTTCAATGAGGCACATAATATATACAGCCAAAAAAGCCATCACCCTTTCCCTGAATATCAATCTGAAAAAAATAAAACAAACTTCAAGTAATTCCATATAAAGAAATAAACTGCACCAAAATACAAATACAATAAAAGGAAACGAAGCTTCGTCAGACGTCATCCCATTATTCATATATACAAACAGACTCCTGCTTCCGCACAAATCTACCCATCCTTTTGCATCTGCTTTTCCTATATATACAATAAATACTGTAAGACTCAAAGACAGCAATGCAAAAAAACTTGCATGATACAAAATCTGTGTCCTGTACATCACTCTTACGCTCTTATACCGGATAATCCGGTTAACCATATAATTATGCTGATTTAGCCTCATCACAAACGCCAGGACAACCGGTGTAAGTAATATACATCTAAAAAAAGGCATCCAGCACAGCATGAAACTATCTGCCACTGTTAAATCGCACATTCCACCGTAATCTCTCACCATGCTTTTCCAATATATAAAAGCAGCGATGCACAGACTTCCAGACGATACAAAAAAATCCATGACATGGGTACTGTATAAATGATACAATCCTTTTTTCATTCTATACATATAAATCATATTTTTTTCCTTCGCGAACTAATAATATCATGCATATTAACAAACCGAATATATAGAACATCACAATAGATGAAAACACCGCACCTGCCGGTTGATCCGGCCGCAAGAAAAGCTCCGGGGAATACTTATAATATTCTGTATAGCCAAGGACAAAATTCACCAGTGTATACACAATAAATGGGATTACAAGTGACACGAACCTATTTCTCACATAAAATGATGAAATCATTCCAAATAAAGAAAATAACCCTGCATAAGAAAAAATAATCACAAAATATCCCCCAAGATATACATAGGGATGTGTGTAAAATATTCCGCTCCACATACTATGTTCAAAAATAGGAAAGGTTCTTGAACTGGCCTCTGGAAGGACAGAAGGTATTGCCATCATGGTAACATATAAGTTTACTATAAGAGGAAGAACAACCGCACATCCGCCCGAAAGATAAACAGCAATACTCTTAGAAAAAAGATAAGCATTTCTATTCACTCTTGTTAAAATATGCGCCTGGTATCCACTCTCCCGCTCAATAAAACAGCTATCGGAAAACGGAAGGCAGGAAATAACAGGCAGTATAATAAAGTAAAGAGTAAGCTGATATGTATGTCCTGACGCTCCGATCCATGTATTAAAAACGGAGACCGGATATTCTCCTTTCCCCAATAAATAATAATCAACCTTCTCCATTGCAGGTATTACCCAGGTAAAAATCTGCGAGCCTGCGATAAGAAGCCCCACAAGAATGCTATACAAAAATCTGACATTGCAAAAAGCTCTCTTCAGTTCAATCCTAATCATCTGATTCATCTTATTATCTAATTTTAAAAGCTTTAAGTTCATCGCTGCTGCCTTCTCCATAAAGATTGATACTATATAATAAGTTATCCTGTTCTAAAAGATTATCCGGAACAATATAAACCAGTAATACTTCCTTTTCTTCTCCCTCGCTAAAACTACTTCTGTAATAGTCTTTCTTTTTCTCCGGGTTCTCATAGCCGCTCCTGTACCTTAGTTCCTCAGACATATCTATTACGTCATTTTCTTTATTAATTACAACAAAATTTCCAGCGCTCAGATATACTTCCTGTTCCTTTCCGGTCTCATTTCGAATCACCAGCTCCGTATAAATATATGTAAAACCATCTTTTAATCTTCCCTTCTCATCAATTTCGTCATCGAAATATAAAATATCATCACAAGAAATATCTGCCTTAAGTTCTTTACTAAATTCCGTATTTTTATATTCAAAGACTATATGATCGATCTCAATAGGGCTGTTTATATCATAAATATTCGCGTTATTAATTTTATAAGCATATTCTTTCTTTTCCGGTTCGTCACCATCTAAATTTCCGTTCGCCATTCCTTCACTGCCGCTCTCTTGTATTTCTATCTCTTCTGCAGAATCTACAGTGAAGTCTAAGGTGTTCTCTTCTGGTTTAATCTTCTTTTCTTTCTCACTGCACCCTGCAGTCATTAAAATGCAAAAGATGACTGCAAAAAAAACTGATATCTTCATACTCTTCCTCTCACATATTCAGTAAAAATGGTTAGTTATACTAAACCTATAAGCCGGGCTCCCAACATCATATGCCCATTCATCTGTTTTGGATTTTGCTCCCATTACTTCGGCAGTATAGGAACGACCATTTGATGATTTACAGGACATATAAGAAGATGTATAATCTCTTTTGACCCTCTTTTCTGTCTTCCATCCAGAATAGGGTTGCCAGTCACCAAAGTTAAACTTAAATTTTGTATCACTCCAGTTTCCTTCCGCGTATGACACTTCTGTCAACCCCAATACTAAAACCGACATTAATCCCATTAGTGCAAATACTTTTTTCATCTTTCTTTTCTACATTTATTTTTAATAGCACCTTTGTTATTGTAATAATATATCACATTATATTTCAATATGTCAATATATTATATTTACACCTTATTTTTTAATATCGTAATTTTTATTACTTGATAATTTAAATGAAAACATCTATCAAGCCTATTCAATGTTTCTTTCAACTCATTCCCCATCCGCCTGAATTTGCTTCAAACACCAGGTTTCCCTGCTCCCTTCTCCGCCTCATTTTTTCCAAGCATATACACGTCTATTTCATCCTTTCAAATCCCGATGCTTTATAAATCCCCCCATAACCCGATTTCTCCAGAATATTACTTCCTTTCTTTGTATGACTTACCAAAAAGACCTTTTTTGACCGGACTTTTAAGGTCACATTATTATATATTTTGTCTAAACCGGAAGTTTTGACTACATTAATATGTATTAAGCCATTACTTCTATAATAAATTGATTTTACCTTATAGCCCAGATTATTAATCTGTCGTAATATTTTTCCTGAGCCTTTGTATTTTTTCAATTTCTTTGTTGTAATTTTTTTAGCTTTGTATTCTTTAAATGTCTTTCCTGTCCATTTTAAATAGTATGCTTTATATGTATGTCCTGCCATAGTGCCTCCCGAACGCATTGCATCGAATGCGCTTGGGTGTACTGCAAAGTTTTTTCCTGAAATTTGCGCTAAGCCTTCGCCAGCATGTTTCACCTCGTATACTTTTCCTGCCTTTACATAATAGCACTTGGAAAATGAACCGCTGCCAAACGCTCCGCACTCTGCAATAAACAACTTCTGTTTCCTGCTTACTTTACATATACTTTTTCTCTGGGAGTCATAAACCGCGACCCTGTCATTCATCACGCATTTCACCTGTTTTGAACCCGCATACCAGATTTGATTCGGTCCCTCCTTTGGACCTGTTATCGCAAACAGTTCCTTCCTGCCATCTCCATCAAAATCTGCATAATATTCCTTTGCTATAACGTTATTTGTCTGGGACTGAATCTTATTTATCAGAGAATTTTTCGTTGCTGCCTCTGCCTCAGTGGAATTATCAATGAATGATATACAGGCTCCCAAAAAAAGGATTAATAAATATTTTGTTACCTTTCTCATTTCCATGCTCCTTTACAATCGGAGACGGGGCATTTTTAAAAATGCCCCGTCCCCGATTTTTCTCATCTCTCATTCTTCTCAAATAAACCTATTGCTAAACTATTCCTGAACGTACGGCATCAGCGCGATATGACGTGCTCTCTTGATTGCCACTGTAAGCGCTCTCTGATGCTTTGCACAGTTGCCTGTAATTCTTCTCGGAAGGATCTTGCCTCTCTCTGAGATATACTTTCTCAACTTTGCTACATCCTTGTAATCAATCTCATTATTCTCCTTGCCGCAGAATACACACACCTTTTTTCTTCTGCGTCCGCCGCCTCTTCTCTTGAAGCCGCCTTCTGGACGACTGCCTTTATCAAAAGCCATCTTGCTTTACCTCCTTTTCATCGCAGCAGCCAGAGTATCTTCACTGCTGCCCTTCATCATAATAATGAAACGTTAGTATAACCTATACTAATTAAACGGAAGCTCCTCATCAATTCCATCCGGAATATTCATGAAGCCGTCTCCCATATCAGAGGCCGGTGCTGCCGGTGCAGGCGCTGGTGCCGGTGCTGACTGGTAACGTCCCGCGTTACTGTCGCTTACTGCCTTGCTCTCTGCAAATTCCTGATCCTCCACCACAACATCTGTCGTATACACTTTCACGCCGTCCCGGTTCGTATAGCTTCCCGTCTGAATGCGCCCGGTCACAATAACCTTCAGTCCCTGACGGAAATACTTCTCTGCAAACTCCGCACTTCTCCCAAAAGCCACACAGCCGATAAAGTCTGCGGTCTGGTCGTCATTATTACGCTTGAATCTGCGGTCAACGGCAAGAGTATATCTTGCAATAGCGGTGGGTGTCTCACCCTGTGAATATCGGATATCAGGATCCCTCGTTAAACGTCCCATTAATATTACTTTATTCATATAATTACCTCTCTGCTTCCTGCTTATGCTTCCTGTCTAACGCATAAATATCTGATGACGCCTTCCATGATGCGGATTCTTTGTTCAATCTCGCCTGGAGTCTCTGCATCAGCTTCGAAGTGGATGAAGTAGTAATAGCCTTCTTTCATCTTCTGAATTTCGTAAGCAAGTCTCTTCTTACCCCATTCATCGACATCTGAGATCTGGCCGCCGAAACGCTCTATTAATGCTTTTACCTTTTCGATTACCTGTGCTCTCTCGTCGTCTTCGATTTTTGCATTGACTACAACAGTTAACTCATACTTATTCATGTAGTTTGCACCTCCTTCTGGTCTTTTGGCCCCCGCTTCTATCAGGAGCAAGGATTTTGCCCAACCGGGCAAAACAATATATCACAATTCGATATGATACCACAAATCTCCTGGCCGCGCAAGCATTTTACAAAATATTTCCACCTGTGCGGTTAGGGGCTGTCTGCCGGAAACTGGGCGCTCTATTATGCAACGCATAAGAGGGCGCCCAGTTTCCGGCAGACAGCCCCTAACCGCACAGGTGGAAATATTTACTCAGGCTTTCGCAGTCCTTTCGTATTCTTTTCCACAAGCTTCCTTGCAATCATGATCTGATGCCCGCAGCCCATGCATTTTAGCCTAAAATCGGCTCCCACGCGCAGGATCTTCCACTCAAAGCTGCCGCAGGGATGCTTCTTTTTCAATTTCACGATATCTCCCACTTCATATATATATGCCGCCATCCAACGCCCCCTTTAATCCAGATTCTTTTCCTCTATTTTAACGCCTCTGACCACCATACGGTTATCATCGCTTTCTTTCGTACAGGTGGAAAGCGTTACGATCAGATCATGAACGTTCACTTGTACGCCCGTATCATACGCTCCGGCAATCTTGGTGGTTTCAAGAAAATCATCAAATTCCTCCGTTGAGAGAAATTCTGTCTTATAGGAATCCGAAATATCTTTCACGATACCCGCCGAATAAATCTGATACGTAATCTCCCGTCCATCAGGCGTATAAATGTAGAAGTACTGGTTTTCCTCCCAGAATGATTTCTCCTGATACTTTTCCAGTTCATGGAACATGGAATTGTCCTTCATACGGTGTCCGTAAATAATCGTATTCTTATCATTAAAATCCGGATGGTTAATATAATTAAGAAAAATAGCGCCTACCGTATTTTCATTTGCAGAAAAAGTCTTTTTCAGATATAAGTCATTGTTATCTGTCTGTACTAACGGATAATTGATCTGCGCCGGTTCAGGATAGAACCTGAGCCATCCTACCGTATCCGGATTAATAGCCATGAGCTCGTCAAAATTTACCCTGAAATTATCCTTATCCTTCTCGTCAACGGCTATCTCCCTAATCTTATCATACTCTTCCTTCCCCTTGGAATATCCGCTGAAAATCCCGTATAACTGATAACCTGAAAAACAAAACACAGCCAGCGCCACAATAAAAATGATTGCACTTATCACGCCGCCCTTTCTCTTTTTCTGCCCTCTCCGGTAATGCTTATCCTTTCCCATAATCTGCCCCCTGCCTATACTTATTAAACATTAGTGGTTCAATAAGTATAGAATAACACATCCTTTCTAATTTTTATAGATTTTTTAGAGGAAGTTTATTGACTTTGCTCTTAGATAGCGTATGATTTTTACAGAGGTGATGATTATGCGAGAGAAATTCGCACGTTTTATGGCGGGACGCTATGGTATGGACTCCCTTGGACGCTTTACCATGGGTTTCACGCTTGTAATGATTGTTTTCAATTATTTTTCCACAAACAGGCTGATTCCTTTGCTTGCATGGGCGGGCATTATCCTGACCTATTACCGGATGTTTTCTAGAAACGTCTATAAACGGTCGGCGGAAAACCAGCAATTTCTAAACCGCACGGCAAAGTTCCGCCGGTGGTTTTACACTCAGAAGAATCGATTCGCCCAGAGAAAGACCCACCATATCTACAAGTGTCCTTCCTGCAGGCAGAAGATCCGCATTCCAAGGGGCAAAGGGCGGATTGAAATCCGATGCCCCAAATGCAATACAACATTTATCAAAAACAGCTAAGGAGCAGTTCTATGTTCGGCTATATCGCGATCAATAAAGCAGAGATGAAATTCAAGGATTTTGACATTTACCATGCATATTACTGCGGGCTCTGCAAGGTTTTAAAGGAGCAGTACGGCAAGGCCGGGCAGCTTACCCTTTCCTATGATATGACGTTTCTGATCATCCTGCTCTCCGGCCTGTACGAACCGGAGCCGGAACACATGCATGTAAACTGTATTGCCCATCCATTTCAAAAACACGCCGCCAGAACGAATTGCTTCACATCCTATGCCGCGGATATGAATTTAATTCTCTCGTATTATAAATGTATTGACGACTGGAAGGACGAGCGCAAAAAGAAAGCGTACATAAACGCCAGACTCCTTCGACATAAGCTTGGGACAATTGAAAACCGCTATCCCAAAAAAACGGCGCTCATCGCAAATCGGCTGCATCAGCTTTCTGCCTTGGAGAAACAGAATGATCTGGATTTGGACAAAATGGCCGGACTCTTTGGAAAAATCATGGCTGAAATCTTTGCATACAAACAGGATGAATGGGAAACCTCCCTCCGGAAATTAGGTTTTTTTCTAGGAAAATTCATATATTTAATGGATGCGTTTGAAGATATTGATGACGATTTGGCAAATGGGTGCTATAATCCTTTAAGAGAAGTCTGCGGACGCGCTGATTTTAATAATTACTGCAAACAGATTCTGACAATGATGATTGCGGAATGCTCCAGAGAATTTGAAAAGCTTCCAATTCTCACCCATGCAGAAATTCTCCGCAATATCCTCTATTCCGGCGTATGGTCCAGATATGAGGCCGTATGCCAAAAACGGACGCAGAAAGCGGAAGAATCCATGAAGACTTCTTAAAGATAATCTAAGGGACAGTTTCCCTTAGCAGCATTCAGGAGAATTAACATGACAGATCCATATCAAATATTAGGCGTTTCTAGGGATGCAAGTGACGACGAAGTCAAAAAAGCATACCGGAATTTAAGCAGGAAATACCACCCCGACGCCAATATTAACAATCCAAATAAAGATTTTGCCGAAGCCAAATTCAAAGAGATACAGCAGGCATACCAGCAGATCATAAAAGAGCGGGAATCCGGCTATAGCTCCGGCTCGTACGGCAGCGCAGGCTCATACGGGACAGAGGATCCCTTCGGAGGCTTTGGAAGCTTCTGGGGAATGGGTTCCGGTTCTTACGGGCAGTCAAGTTCCTCCTCGGCAGACACGGAGGAGAACCTGCATCTGCGCGCCGCCGCCAACTACATTAACAGCCGGCATTACCAAGAAGCGCTCAATGTATTGAACAATATCAAAGACCGTTCTGACCGCTGGTACTACTACAGCGCCATTGCCAATTCTGGTCTCGGAAACAATGTAATCGCCCTAGAACATGCCCGGACTGCTTATCAGATGAATCCAAACGATATGCAGTATCAGGTGCTGCTGCAGCGTCTGCAGAGCGGCGGAAGCTGGTACCAGACCAGACAGGGTTCCTATCAAACTTACCCTATGGCAGGCAGTAATTACTGTATGAAGCTTTGCATCGCCAATCTAATCTGTAATCTCTGCTGCGGCGGCGGTATGTGCTGCGGCGGACCGGGATACTATGGAGGATATATGTAATGAAATCACTTGTTCTAGCAGAAAAACCATCTGTGGCGCGGGATATTGCCCGCGTCTTGCATTGTCAAAAAAACATTTCCGGCGCTATCGAAGGCAGCCGGTACATTGTAACATGGGCTCTCGGCCATTTAGTAACCCTTGCCGACCCGGAAGAATACGACAAGAAATTCAAGGAATGGGATATGTCTTACCTTCCTATGATCCCGGAGAAATGGCAGCTTGTTGTCATGAAGCAGACTGCAAAGCAATATCACAATGTAAAGGCTCAGTTATTCCGAAAGGATGTCTCTGAAATCATCATTGCCACCGACGCCGGCCGCGAAGGCGAACTGGTGGCCCGGTGGATCCTAGACAGATCCGGCTGCCATAAACCGGTGAAACGGCTCTGGATTTCTTCTGTAACCGATAAGGCCATAAGAGAAGGATTTTCCCATCTGAAAGAAGGACGCGCTTATGAGAACCTTTACCGGGCGGCGAGAAGCCGCGCTAAAGCAGACTGGCTGGTGGGCATCAACGCCACGCGCGCGCTGACCTGCAGGCACAACGCCCAGCTCTCCTGCGGCCGCGTCCAGACTCCGACCCTTGCCATTATTGCCGGACGCGAAGAGCAGATCCGCTCTTTTAAGCCCAAGGATTACTATGGCCTCACCTGTCAGGCCGGCGGCATCACATGGACCTGGCAGAACAAAAAAGGCGGCGGCTCCTGTACCTTCTGGAAGGAATCCGCCGATCAAATACTTGCCCGGCTGAACGGGCAGAAACTTCTTGTAACAGAAGTGAAAAAATCTGCAAAGAAGACCCATGCTCCGGGACTTTACGACCTGACGGAACTTCAGCAAGACGCCAACAAACGCTTCGCTTTCTCCGCCAAAGAAACCTTGAATATCATGCAGCGTCTCTATGAAAACCACAAGGTACTGACCTACCCTCGGACCGACTCCCGGTACATTGGAACTGACATTGTCCCCACGATAAAGGAGCGGTTAAGCGCCTGCAATATCGGGCCGTATAAAAAATTCATCCCGCAGCTTATGAAAAAGCCAATCCGGGTGAGCAAATCCTTTGTAGACGATAAGAAGGTCAGCGACCACCACGCGATCATTCCTACCGAAGAATATGTCCAGCTAGACCATATGACAAACGAAGAACGGAAAATTTATGATCTTGTAATCCGGCGTTTTATCAGCGTCCTTTATCCGGCATTCGAATATGAACAGACCACCTTGCGGGCAGAGGCTGCCGAGGAATCCTTTACCGCATCCGGAAAGCAGGTCAAGGCCGCGGGCTGGAAAGCCGTCTATGAGGACAGCCTCCCAAGCGGCTCCGATGAGTACGATGACGACGCAGATCCATTTGGCAGTCCCAAAGACGCCTTCCGCCTTCGGGACCAGTCTCTCCCAGTCATCGAACAGGGAACTGCTTTTCCCGTTACGAAAGCCGGTATCACCCATGGAAAGACAAAGCCGCCCGCAAGGTTTACCGAAGCCACACTACTGTCTGCTATGGAAAATCCGGTGAAATACATGGAAACCAAAGATCAGAAAGCGCGAAAAACATTGAATGAAACCGGAGGTCTGGGCACAGTTGCCACCAGAGCCGATATCATCGAGAAACTGTTCCACTCCTTCCTCATCGAAAAGAAGGGAAACGAGCTCTTCGTAACCTCCAAGGGCAGGCAGCTTCTGGCTCTTGTGCCGGAGGATTTAAAGAAACCGGAGCTTACCGCACAGTGGGAAATGAAGCTGGCGGATATTGCCGGAGGCTCCCGGAAGGAAGCTGCATTTATCAGCGAGATCGAACAGTACACAAAAGGCTTGATCAGCGAAATCAAGACTTCCAGCGGCGCCTACCGCCACGATAACTTAACCAACACCAAATGTCCCCGCTGCGGCAAACGGATGCTCTCTGTTAACGGAAAAAACGCAAGGCTCCTTGTATGCCAAGACAGGGAATGCGGCTACCGGGAAACCATCGCGCGTACAAGCAACGCCAGATGCCCTAACTGCCATAAGAAAATGGAACTTATCAAGCGAGGCGAAGAAGAAACCTTTGTCTGCACCTGTGGCTATAAGGAAAAGCTCTCTGCTTTTAAGGCGAGACGCCAGAAAGAAGGCGCCGGTGTGACCAAAAAGGATGTACAAAATTACATGAAAAAGCAGAAAAAAGAAGCGGTGAATACCGCGTTTGCAGACGCACTTTCGGGAATCAGGCTTGACTGATTCCCGAAAGTACAGTCTTTCTTTCGTAGATTACATCAGCTTACGGAACAGCTCCTTTAAATCTTCCACGCTCGTATCCTTCGGATTGCTGGGCCTGCAGGCATCCGCATACGCCGACTCAGCCAGGAAATCCAAGTCTTCTTCCTTCAGCGCCTCAAGTTTTTCAGGGATGCCCACGTCTGCCGACAGCCTCTTTACCGCCTCAACAGCCGCCTTCCGGTATTCCTCCTGACTCATCCCATCTACGCCGGCCACATTCATAGCCCTCGCGATCTCACGGTATTTCTCCCCGCTGCACTTCGCATTATATTCCATAACGATCGGCAGCATCATCGCGCAGGCTACTCCATGAGGCGTATCATAGACTGCTCCCAGAGTATGCGCCATGGAGTGGGCGATCCCAAGTCCTACATTTGAAAATGCCATTCCCGTCACATACTGTCCAAGAGCCATGCCCTCCCGGCCTTCCGGCTTATTTTCCACCGCATCCCTCAAACTTTTTGCAATCAGACGGATCGCCTCCAAATTCAGGCAGTCAGCCAAATCCCAAGCCGCCTTTGTCGTGTACCCTTCGATGGCATGGGTCAGCGCATCCATTCCGGTTGCCGCCGTCAACCCTTTTGGCATCGTAGACATCATATCCGGATCCACGATCGCGATATTCGGAATATCATTGGTATCCACGCAGACAAACTTCCGCTTCTTCTCCACATCTGTTATAACATAATTAATCGTCGCCTCCGCAGCAGTTCCTGCGGTCGTCGGCACTGCAATGGTAAATACCGTGGCATTCTTCGTAGGTGCTGTGCCCTCCAGAGAACGAACGTCCTCAAATTCCGGATTATTGATAATGATGCCGATGGCTTTTCCGGTATCCATCGAAGAACCGCCGCCAACCGTAATCATATAATCCGCCCCGGATGCCTTATATGCCGCTACGCCAGCCTTTACATTCTCGATCGTAGGATTCGGCTTAATATCCGAATACACCTCATAAGCCATACCCCAGGCGTCTAAAAGATCCGTAATTTTCTTTGTTACCTGAAACTTCACCAAATCCGGGTCAGAGGCTATAAATGCCTTCTGAAAACCCTTGCTCTTAATAATCTCTGGAATCTCCTGAACCGCTCCCTTTCCGTGATAAGAAATCCCATTCAATACAAACCGATTTACCATGTCCATCTTCCTCCTTAAATCAAAATATAAATTGCAGCTTATTTCTCATATAAAAATCTCTCAGGCAGCGTCACCTTAAAATCTGCCGCAAGGTCGCGGAAATTCTGCGGCGAAATCGTCTGCAGCTTGTCCGGCCGCATAGACAGCATCTTCACAAGGATCTCCGCCGATTTTTCCACCGTATGCATCAGCCCGAAGGTCAGGTCAAAATCCTCCCCAGAGCAGAACATCCCGTGATGCGCCCAAACCGCCACGTCATACTGCTTCATCAGCTCGCTGGTCGCCACTGCGATATCCCGGCCCCCCGGAACCATCCAGCCCACTACGCCGATTCCCGACGGAAATACTACCGGGCACTCCGTAGCCATTTCCCACAGTTCCCTGGTAAACACCTCATCCTTCAGCGGAAGTACAAAAGTAAGGGCGATTACATTGGTAGTATGGGCGTGGTAAATCACCCGGTGGGCGCCGCCCGTAGCCGCCTTCTTCACTTCGTGGTTCATCAGATGGCTGGGAAGCTCGCTGGTTGGATTTCCGCCATTAACCAATCCCCAAAGAATCCGGTAGTTCTCACCACTGTCATCCAGCTCAATAATACAAATATTGTCCGCCGGATCTAGGATCACATTACGGAAATATTTCCCACTGCCCGTCACCATGAAATACTCGCCCGCAAGCCCCGGCACGCTGGTTCCGATTTCCTTCCACCGGCCTTCCATATTCAAATATTCCTTTACTTCCTCAACTTCCTCCGCTTTCATGCGGTACGATAAGTTGCCGCCGTTTCTCTCATGCCATCCCTGCTCCCATCCGTCGTTACACATACGGATAAAACCCTGAACAAATTTTGCATCTGTAATACTCATCTCTTTCTCCTTTCTTGTTAATCATCATGATATCAGCGTCAAAAAACTTTTATCATATGGTTACCTTGTGATAACATCTACCGGCACGTTAAATATCTTTGCCACCTTCAAAATTGTGTCGATATGTTTTCCAGCCGCCGCGGCCATATGGTGGGTCGGACCTGCCTCACTCCATTTATTACAGAACTCCCTTGCCCCGCAGGCAAAACGTGTCCGCATATTGGTATCGCCGAACTCAAAGATAGGACCGTCCTCGTTGACTCCCTCTGCAATGACAAACTTGAAATTACCGTCCCTATCCTGTGTAATACCCAGATATGTAACCGGCCCAAGATGCGGATAAAACTGAGTCAGATAACCGCCGCCGGTCTTCCCATGGAACACAGGCACGATCTTCATCGTCGGTTTCTTTGCCGATATATCGGCGTCCCCGGAGCCGCTGTGGCCGATAATACAAATATCTTCCTCAAAGTCAATGGAATACATCTCCGAGAGCTGCCCCATGCCGGAAATCGTCTTAAGGATACTCATCGCCATCGCTACCTTGATATCCCCTTCCACGGCGCAGGCAACCCCTTGCTTAATCAACATAGAGAACGCGGGAATCAGCATACTGTCCAAAACACCGGCCTTCCCCTGAGCGAAGCCGTCATAGTGGGAAGCAATAAACGCAATCTGCTCCTCCTTTACCCACTCTTCAAAAGCAGCCACATATTTTGCCATCTTCCAAACCTTCTCAACCGTGCCGCCGCCCTCGATATCAAAGGTGTCAAGGATATCCTGCGCTTTCGCCCGGATCCGCTCCTCATCGGTAATGTTATCCGCGATTGCCCACATCTTCTCCCAGTCAAACTGCTTGGTATAAAGAAACATCCTGTGGTAAAGGTTTGTTTCATCTATATACAAATCCATCATGCCCGGATATGGCCGTCCGATCTGCGCCAGATTCGTATCCCGGAAACGGCGGCGGACCTGCGCGGCCAGACACCAATCTTCAATCTCAGCCTGTACCCCCGGGTCGCCGCCTTCCACTACGCCCGTAATAACCGCATGGCGTTTCCCGGCGCGCTCAAGATCCGCCACCATTTCCCCCACGGCTCCGCATGCATACAATTCGCCAAGCCATGTGGCAGTATCCGTGTTTTCATAATCCGGCGCCTTTTTCTTCTGGACATTTACTAGCACTACCGGCACATCCAGATCCCGGACCGCCGGAAGCATATTATAGGAAGCCGCGTAGGTGAGGAGCTGTAAGATCACAAGGTCAACGTCCGCCGCGCGGAACTTGTCCCCGGCTGCCTGCGACAGCTCCTTTGTGGTAACGATCCCTCCGTCTACAATCTCTACCGTCTCCGGGATCGTTTTCTTAAATGCCTCATACTGCGCCTCAAATTCCGGAACCAATGAGGGAAACTGGGGCAGGTACGCGCCCAAAGCAATAGAAAAGACCCCGACTCTAGCCTTTGTATTCACTAACATTCTCTGATCCTCCTTGTAATTTTTCTTTGTAAATGATTTCCGCCTGTGCCGCTTAGTGCTGCCTGCTGCACAAGCAGAATTATTTTTCGTACTTCTTTATTTCAAACGACTGCTTTACGCATTCCCTTGCTTCTTTTAGCCCGCCAAACCTCTGGTCATAAATCATCTGTACCAGCAGATTACCGATAGCCGTAGCTTCACCGGGTCCTGCGTAGACCGTACGTCCCGTATATTTTGCCGTAACCTGGTTCAGGTATTCCGCATTGGACCCGCCGCCCACTACATAAATACATCCATATTGTCTGCCGGTCATCTCCTCAATCTGCTTAATAGTGTCCCCATAGCATACGCTCTCTCACAATAGACGCGATCATATTCTCCATCAGGTTTGAAATCGCTTTCTGTCCACGGAGCTGGAAATTCAGGTACTGCGGAATCGGATTATTCTGCCGGAGTATCCCCAAAAGGAAATCCGCGATAATATTCTGCTTCCGCATCATCTGGAACGGTATATCAAAAAATTCCGGCAGAACAATAAAATTAACCCCCACGTCATCCATCCCGGCGCGCTTAATCCCGTGCCTGACATGCTGGTTTAAAAGAAGCAGATCTCCCTCTCCCATAACCAGCTCCTTGCCGTCGATATAATGTGTAATTTCGCCGGAACACACATACATAATCTCAATGTAGTTATGTTTGTGAAGAGGAAACTCGATAAAACGGCTGTGATGCCTGACCGTAATCAGCTTCCCTTCCTGCAAAAACCGCTGGCAGTCCACCTCGAACTTATCCTGCCTTGCCGCTCTTTTCCCGCCTCCCGCGGCAGCTATATTTCCCTTTCTCTGCACGCCTGATAATGTATAAATATCCTTCTTCACCTGAAGCTCCCCATCCAGATAAGCCTGTTCCTCTGCCGTGACCTCCCGCAGCTTACGCATCAGCCATTCATCCATCCGCTTCACCCTTTCCTTTACGCGAAGTTTCCCTATTTTCATTATAAAATCATTTTAGCCTGTTTTCACATGCAGAAAAAGGTCCTGATTTGCATAAAACCAGGACTTTATTTACACAATGTTACTGTTCACTCCGTTCACAGCAACTTTCGCAAATCCATTTAAAATTGCCGCCTGCCGAAACCTAATATATCCTAATTTTGTGGTCTCAGTATAGTACAGAAAAAGACACCGGACAAATGCCGATGCCTCACTTTATTTTCCTAATTCTTCACTGCCTCGCGCAGCACGTTATTTTGCACATATTTTTATATCCCAAACATCTTTCTTGTGCTTTCCACTTCTTCTGGCCCACAGCCGACTTCCGCCGCGATCTGCTCATTTGTGAGATCAGGATTTTTTTCACTGTCTGAAATATTCTCCCCGACAAAATCAATCCTTCCTGTCTTCCTTCCTGTCTTCCCTGCTGTTTTGCTTCCTGCTGCTTCACCTGGATATCTTCCTCATAGCTATACTCTGCAATCAACATGTTCTCAACCTCGCTTCCTTTCCGTTTCAGGTAATCCACCAGTATTCCACGGTCAATACATTCCCTAATCGCTTTCTTGATTGCGCTTTCTTCACCGGAATGCTCCCTCACCGTATCAATAAACTGGCTGTATTCTCTCAATACGTCACATTTCTTCAAGAGTTCATGCGCCTTATCGGAATTAATATTGATAACTTTTACCTTTAATTCCACAGAATTGTTCCCCGCAAAAAATACCGCACCCCTAATAATCAAAAGGGTTGCGGTATTCTAACTAAGAGGCGCCAACCAGATTTGAACTGGTGATAGAGGTGTTGCAGACCTTTGCCTTACCACTTGGCTATGGCGCCTTGCTTTATGCACTTATACAGTATAGCAAATGTACCACCTCAAGTCAACAAAAATTACTCAACAAAAAAACAAATATTTTGCAATTCCCTGTGGTACTATCCATATGTATATGTGCCTTTCAGCATTTAGAATCCCAGCTCTTCATTCACAAGAATAACTTTGATACGCTTCGAGACTTTCGAAAATCTAGTTACCAGAAACTGGCAGCATATCGTATCCGGCGACTTGCAGTCTGCGCAGGAACCTGTCTTTTTACACGGCGTCTGAATCAGAAATCTCTGCGCATTAATCGGAGCCGCTTCATTCCGGGCGCGCGACCATGCGTCCTCCAGTGTTTTTACCACTTTATTCATCCCCACAACCATGATCACATTCTTCGGCCCATAGACAATTCCCGCCACACGGTTGCCTCTCCCGTCAATATTTACCAGAATGCCGTCTTCTGTAATTGCGTTTGAACTACATAGCAGGAAATCACTTCCCAGCACTTCAAGTTCGATCTGTCTTTTCTCTTCCTCTGTACCCGCGGCATTTCTGTCATGAATCCGATAATTGCCGGAACAAACCGCGTCCTTAAGGCCAATCGCATCAACAGATACCGACCCGCCCCAGCCGATGGAACTTCCTTCCGGAATCAGCTCCAATGCTGTCTTAAGGGCTTCCTCCTTTGTCTCTGCATAAAAACCCTCCATATTACGGGATTCCAGCCCTTTTATAATCTTCTCCGCCAGTAATCCATTACGCATCGTTCTTCTCTCATCCATAATATCCAGCCTCCTTTTCCATATCTGTCCTGTCTCCCGTGCTAAAGCGGATGGTCCCGGCAAGGCGCGGGCAGACAAAAAGCTTTATATCCGCATCTTCATAAAATACAGGGCAACCATAATTCTTGCCCGGTTTTCGTTACTCATTATATCATATCCAAGGATTTCTTTCACCTTATTCATCTTATAATTTAGCGTATTTTTATGACAGTAAATTGCCCTTGACGTATGCAGAATACTACAGTCGTTCTCAAAAAAGGCCTTTAGTATGTCCATATAGTCCGTTCCATTCTGCTCGTCATACCGAAGCAGTTCCCCCAATACCTCCTCCATAAAACGCTCTCCAAGCTCCGGATGCCGCAAATCCGACAAAATTTTATATACGCCCAGCTCCTCATATATCAGCATATTGGTCTCGATCGCTGTCTTAGTAAGCTGATACGCAGTCATCGCATGTTCGTAACTTTCCCGAAGCTCCTGCAGTCTGGAAACTTCCGTACCGATTCCTACATACACCTGACAGTCCGAGCAGCATATTTTCTGTAGTACGCCTTTTAAATGTTCTTTCTCCTTTTCCGATACCATAATCAGCAATATGTTATTCTCATAGACTACTATCCCATGCTCCAGAGAGTACCCAAGCTCCCTTGCAATCTCTTGAATACGCTTATTTCCTCCTTCTTCCCAGTAAGCGTTACAGCTTAATACCGCCATAATATACTCCATATTGCGGTAAAAACCATTGTATTCAAAATAAGGAATATATGCCGCCTCATTCTCCGGATAGTAAATCGCATTCTTAAGCGCCGTATTCAGATTCGTTTCTCTCTGCTCATTCTTTAGAAGTACTTCTGCAAAAAGACGCATTACATCCATATACGGCGTATTCCAGCCGGCAGTAAACAGCGGAAACTGTTTCTCATTGCAATAATCCAGCAATTCCTTAGAATATCCCTTACCATCATGCAGGGAAACTACCAGCCCGCCGGCCCCCGCATCAATCAGCCGTTTGACAAAATCCATCATCCAGTCTGCGGAAGTGTACTGCAGTCCGGCATTAAATATCAATTCGTCTCCATGAAGCAATTGAATAAACTCCGGATTCTCCACAATATGAGTCCATTCAATAATTTTGTGAAAGCAGCTCTCTGTTACCAGCCGGATATCATACAACGGTTCTATTTCCCGATACAGTTCTTCCAATGCTACCGCCATAAAAACCCCCTTTACTGCCCACGCCCATTATCGCCGTCCATGAATATTTATTCAATAAATATGCCTGATTGAACATTAGCAGTCCGTTAAGTATATTTTATCACAAATGTGCCCCGAGCACAATTTTTTTGGGAAATTATGTATCATAAAGCTATACCACAATATTTCATTCCATGTTATATTGTATAAAGAACACAAACAATCATTAGATTGTAACCCCGAACCGTGTTCAAGTCCAATCTCCAGATTGCTAAAAGGCCGCGCTTTATGCGCAGCCCTTTTTAGTTTCTAACCGTATCGTCATAAATCATGCCTGTCTCTTCAGAATTTCATTTAGGATCTGCTCCGCAGCCATCTCCTTCGACATTAACTCCAGCGCCTGTATTCCGTCTTCCGTAATAATTGTAACTACATTGGTATCTGTTCCGAATCCGGCGCCTTGTATCTTGAGATTATTCGCTACAATCATGTCCGCATTCTTGCGGGAGAGCTTTTCCTTTGCATTTTCCAAAAGATTCTGTGTTTCCATGGCAAATCCGCACAGAAACTGCCCCTTTTCCTTATGATGTCCCAGATGCCCCAAAATGTCCTTTGTTCGTTCCAGTTCAATGGTCAACTCCGTGTCAGACTTCTTCATCTTCTCATCACTGACATTCTTCGGCCTGTAATCCGCAACGGCAGCCGCCTTAATAATAATATCCATCCCCGTGCTTCTTGCAGTCACTTCCCGGAACATATCCTCCGCTGTCACAACCGGAACCACTTTTACAAACAACGGCGGCGTGAGTGAGGTCTTCCCGCTGACCAGCGTCACTTCAGCTCCCCGCAGCGCGCAAATCTTCGCAATGCTGTATCCCATCTTCCCTGTAGAGTGGTTCGTAATATACCTCACCGGATCCAAAAGCTCCTGGGTCGGTCCGGCCGTCACCAGCACCCTGCGTCCTGTCATATCCTTCTCATATGCACAAGACATTAGAACATACTGCAAAAGTTCCTCCGGCTCAGGCATCTTTCCTGCTCCTACATCGCCGCAGGCAAGCCGTCCCTTTGCCGGCTCTATTACTGTCATACCATGCCGTTTTAGCGTCTCTATATTCTCCTGGGTTACAGGATTCTCGTACATTCTGGTATTCATTGCGGGCGCTATCATCTTTGAACAGTCGCATGCCAGCACAGTCGTTGTCAGCATATCGTCCGCGATACCATGGGCAAGCTTAGCTATCACATTGGCAGTTGCCGGCGCTATCATCACCGCATCCGCCTCTTTTGCCAGCGCTACATGCTCCGTACTATACTCATGGTTCCTGTCAAATGTATCGGTCAGGCACCGTCTGCCGGTCAATGCCTCAAACGTAAGCGGTGCAATAAATTCTTTCGCATGCTCTGTCATAATCACCTGCACGCTTGCACCCGCTTTTATCAAAAGACTCGTAAGAGCCGCGCTCTTATACGCCGCAATTCCTCCGGTTATTCCAAGAATAATTTTCTTTCCTTTTAGCATCTTCCCACTCCTTTATAAAAAACAGCCGAGTTAATACCTAAATTTGAAAACAGTAACATTCTATCACACCTGTGGAAAACAGGCAATACAGATAGTTACCAATAACCTCTTGCTATTTAGGAATGATTTGATATACTTTGTATAGTATCTACTTTTAAACGGAGAATTAATTATGGAATTAAAGAAACATGTCCGATGGAATACCCTGCGGATAACCGCGGCCGGATTTTTTGGCGTGATCTTGCTGGGAGCCGTGCTGCTATATCTTCCAATCAGCAACACAAAGCCTCTGCCATTCCTAGACGCCCTGTTCACTTCGGTCACTTCCGTATGTGTAACAGGACTGGTAACCATCACGCCGGCTTCCCAGTTTACTCTTTTCGGAAAAATTGTCCTGCTTCTGCTGATCCAGATCGGAGGACTCGGCGTAATTGCATGCGCTGCAGTTTTTTTCTTTCTTCTTAGAAAAAAGATCAATCTAAAAGAACGGATGGTGCTTCAGGAAACTTACGGCGCACAGCGCCCCGGAGGCATCGTCAGAATAGTGAAAAACGTAATTATCGGAACTCTTGTTGTAGAGGGATGCGGCTCCATACTGTATATGTTCCAGTTCATACCGGAATACGGGGCGGTCAAAGGCATCTGGTATTCCATATTTCATTCCGTATCCGCCTTCTGTAATGCGGGAATTGATATTTTAGGAACCAGCAGCCTCGCTGCCTATGCACGATGTCCGATGTTTAATATCACTACGATATTATTAATTATTATAAGCGGCGCCGGGTTCACCGTATGGTTTGACGTCATAGACAATGCTAAAAAGATGCTTCACCGGCAGGTTCCTGCCCGCTGGTGGTTTACACGGCTTCGTCTCCATTCAAAGCTAGTCATCCTCACGACCCTGCTTCTAATCACCGCTGGAACCGCCTTTATCTTTGTCTCGGAATATCATAATCCGGAAACCATCGGCGCCATGAATCTGGGCGAAAAAATTCTGGCATCCTTATTCCAGTCGGTAACCACAAGAACAGCCGGATTCTATACGGTTTCCCAAAGCGCGCTGCATGAGGAGTCAAAACTGTTCTGCTCCATACTCATGTTTATCGGCGGCTCTCCAGGCGGAACAGCCGGCGGCGTAAAAACTACCACTTTTGCCATGCTGTTTTTGTCCTGCCTGACCTTCGTGCGGGGCGGCAGCGATACGGAATGCATGGGACGACAGATATCCCTCGCAAATTTCCGCACAGGCTTTTGTGTCGTAATGGCGGCATTTACAGCATTTATCAGCGGAACGCTTCTCCTGCTTACTCTGGAGCCTGACAGCATCCCGCTGGCGAACATCATCTACGAAACCGCATCGGCGATCGGAACAGTAGGTCTCTCGGCGGATCTCACTCCTCATCTGAGCCGGGGAAGCCAGATTGTCCTGATGTGCATGATGTATATCGGAAGACTTGGACCATTGACTCTTGCGCTGACCTTTGCAGGTAAAACACACCCAAGGGACAAGATCCGCAGACTTCCTTCAGAACAAATTATGGTTGGATAGAAAAGGAGAGTGATTATGAAGAAACAATTTATCGTTCTGGGCCTTGGCAGTTTCGGGGCAAGCGTCGCCGTTACGCTTCAGCGGCTCGGCTGCGATGTTGTGGCCGTAGATCAGAATATGGAACAGATCGACGCGATCGCAGACAAGGTAACCTACGCTATGCAGGCGGATATCGGCAATCCCGATCTTTTGAAATCTCTTGGCTCCAGAAATTTTGACGGAATCGTTGTGGCTTCCTCAGAGAATCTAGAAAGCAGTATTCTCGCCACTTTGGCTGCAAAGGAAATGGGAATCCCCTATATCCTGTGCAAGGCTCACAGTGAACGGTACGCCCAAGTGCTCCGAAAGGTCGGCGCAGACGCCGTCGTCTTCCCTGAGGAAGAAATGGGCCGGAAGATTGCCAAGAATCTCCTGTCTGCAAACCTTGCCGATTGGATTGAATTATCACCGGATTACAGCATCATTGAAATCGCCGTCCCTCAAAAATGGATTGGCAGTACACTCAAGGAACTCGACATCCGGAAAAACTATGGCGTAAATGTGGCCGGCATAAAGGAAGGCGCGCATGTAGAAATCACACCCGACCCAGACATGCCTCTGAAAGCCGGGATGATACTCATGCTCATCGGCTCTAATAAGGCTCTTGAAAAAATTTAGTTTTACGCCTGCTCTCCGTGTTACTGTTCACTTGGTTCACAGTAACAATAACTAAAGGTTACTTCTCAGATATGATTGCAAATTACATCTATAATATGATATATTATTTATTGATAGGCAGGATAATCCTGACCGCAGCAAAGGAGGATTTTCATTATGAACACTCAACTGGTATGGTCTGATGAATACAACATTGGAGTAGACATTATTGATAAAGAGCATAAGCGACTTTTCAAGATTATCAACAAGCTCTTTGCGTTTGGAGATGAGAAGAAAAAAAGCCAATGGGCATGTCAGGAAGGGATCAAATATTTCAAAGAGCATGCCATGAAACACTTTTCCGATGAAGAAAACTACATGGTGTCCATTAATTACGAAGGACTTAAGACGCATCGGCAGCTCCATGAGAACTTCCGCAACAAAACTCTGCCGGCTCTGGAACAGGAACTGGAGCAAACGGATTATGCACCGGAATCCGTCGATCATTTTCTCGGCGTATGCGCCGGATGGCTGATCGGGCATACCTTGACGGAGGACCGCGCCATTATCGGAGACGGAATCAGCAAATGGATCAATCTTCTGCCGGAAGAAGAGCACGAAGCTATGAAGAAGGTAATCCTCCAGCTATTGTACGACATGTTTAAACTGGAATCCCATGTTGTAAGCGAAACATACAGCGGCGAGAAGTTTGGGAAAGGCGTATACTACCGCCTTCTTTACAACGTGGGAGGCGATGACAGTGAAGAAGAGAAAGAGTGCGAGATTATTCTGGTCTTCGAAGAGAAACTCCTTGTAAACACTGTGGGAAAAGCCCTTGGTCTTCAAACCAACAAACTTGACAGCATGCTGATCAACGCTACCAGATATACTGCCCGACAGTTCGTGGAACGCGTCCGGGAACTGCTGCCAGATATGGAATTACTAGGATTAAAGGAAGAGAATCTTCTTACATACGAAGAATTCCGCAATATATTTGAGCGCGAATCCCTGCAGGCAAGCCTTCTATTCGATACAGGCGAGGGATATTTTTCCTACTGCGTAGCCGCGCCCCATCTCCTGCACAAAGGCGTGGGAACAGCAATTGAAACCGGCAACGCCCTAGACGAAATTGAAAAATATCTAATGAAACGCGAAGAGCCTCAGAAACCGAAAATCCTAATCGTAGATGATTCTATGACCATTCGGCAGGGCATGAAAGAACTTCTGTGCAACGATTATGAGATAGCTCTTGCCAAATCCGGAATGTCTGCCCTTCAATCCATTTCACTGGATAAACCGGATCTGATTCTTCTGGATTATGAGATGCCGGTCTGCGACGGCAGGCAGGTTCTGCAAATGATCCGCTCCGAGGAAAGTTTTGCTAATCTTCCGGTCATTTTCCTTACCGGAAGGACTGACCCCGAGAGCGTAAAGAAGGTTATTTCACTTAAGCCGGAAGGATACCTGTCAAAATATCTAAAGCACGATGAAATCAAATCAAAAATTGACAAATTCTTTGAACGCAAAAGTGTTGAAACAGACTAACAGATTAAAAACAGACAGAAAAGCAGCCGCCCGGTATTGAATAGGCGGCTGCTTTTCTTTCCATAAATATTGTATTCTCATTCTGAGCAAACCCGGCAGCGTCTTAGACTTCCAGCTTCTGAATCTGTTCAATCATATCTGCATAATCCTCTTTCACCTTCTCCAACGCCGGTCCCATCTGCTCTTCATATTCTTGGCGTCCTCTCAGCATATCTGCTAATTCATTAGCAGATTGATAGAGACGGGTCAAGGCCAGATTCTGGCAGACGCCTTTTATTGTATGCGCCGCCCGAAACGCCTCTTCCATATTTCTTTCCTCCATAGAATTTATCAGAAGATCATAGCTCTTATCATTTAAAATCTTAAGAACAAACTTCTTTACCCTCTCTTCCGTCCGAAGCCTGCTAATTATCTCCTCATAATTGGCTCCCATTGCGTCATAGCATTCTTTTACTGTCATTTTCTTCCTTCCTTTCTACTACTGTCTAATCGCCTGTCCGGTTTGTGTTACTGTTCACAGCAGCTTTCCGCTGCCTCTTCATAAAAACGATAGGTATTGCGCCCGCTTCTCTTTGCTTTGTAAAGAGCCTCATCCGCCATATGGAACAATGTATCATAATCCCTTCCGCAGTCCTTTGCGTATGCTACGCCGATACTGACACTAATCTGGAACTCTTTATATTTACTGCACAGAAGGTTAAAAATACGTTTAACCTGAGGTTCCGCCTCTTCTTTATAGGGCATGAAAACCAAAAATTCATCGCCCCCCATACGGGCACAGATATCTGCATTTCGGGTACTGCTCTTCAATGTCTCCGCCACATATTTCAGCACCTCGTCCCCGAACAAATGCCCATAAGTATCATTCGCATCCTTAAAGTGATCCAAATCAAACACAAGCAGAATAAACTTTTGTTCCTCGTCTTTTGCCAAGATCTCAGAAATCTGACCCTTTGCCGCTTTATGATTCAGAAGACCTGTCAGGGAATCATGGGCAGCTCTTGATTCAAGACGGTTCATCTTCTCCATATCCTCATGGATATCCACAATCTTGCCAATCGCTCCCGCATACTCCGGCGGTTCTTCCTCCCCCCACATAGACCTTGCAATCACTTTGCTCCATCTGCCCTGCCCGTTGATATTCAGAAGATAAACCTCCTCTACCATCGGTTCCTCCGGAGTTGTAGCTTCAAGATCCATAAGCAGTTGTTCAAAATCACTCTTATTAAATACCTCTATTCCGAAGCCAGCCTCCCTCGGAGCCAGAATCGTCTCCGGCATATTCAGATATTTCGCTCCCCACTCAGATAAAATCAACATCTCCGGCGTCTTTGTATATTCGAACTGAATCTCTTTCGAAAGCGTCGCAAAGAACTGATATTTCATCCGTTCATGCTCTAACAGCCTGATAGAGTGTTCAGATACGCTTAGCTCGCCGCCCTCCATCATCTGCTCTACCGTACTCATAATTTCTTTCTGGGAATCACGTTTTTCTGATAATTCTTTAAATTCCTTTTCAAGACTGCCCTCAATATCCCTCAAACATTCTAAAAGCAGCGGATTAAAGGTACCGCACTCCCCATTCAAGATCATGTTTACCGCTTTCTCATGAGAAAAAGCATCTTTATAAGCCCGCTTACTGGTCAGTGCGTCATACACATCCGCAAGCGCAACTATCTGAGCGACAATCGGAATATCATCCCCCTTCAAGCCGTCCGGATAGCCTCTCCCGTCATACCGCTCATGATGCCATCTGCAGATCTGGTAAGCAGTCTTCAGCAAAGGTTCATCTTCCTGAACATGAACTCTTTCCAGCATCTTAGCGCCCTCTTCCGAGTGGGTCTTCATAATTGCAAATTCTTCATCCGTCAGCCTTCCCGGTTTATTTAATATCTCCTCTGGTATTACGATCTTCCCTATATCATGCAGGGCGGACGCATTACATACAAGGGGAATATCCTTATTGGAAATCTCATATTTGTCGGTTTTCTCCAACAGGCTTCTCATAAACAGCTCTGTCAGAGTTCTGATATGCAGCACATGAAGGCCGCTCTCTCCATTACGAAATTCCACAATGTTGGAGAGGATCTCAATCATCAGTTTATTGCCTTTCTCCTTCTCCAAAATCTGTTCTGTCACCATATGCTCCAGCTCTTTTTGCTTTGCAAAAAGAATCAGAGTATTGACAACACGCCGGCGGACCGTGCGTTCGTCAAAAGGTCTGCTGATATAATCCTTAACGCCCAGATCATACGCTCTGTCCACATATGTAGGAACCGTTTCTGCTGAAATCATAATTACCGGGATGCTCTTAATCCATCCATTCTTATTCATAATTGCCAGCGTCTCAAATCCATCCATCACCGGCATCACAATATCCAAAAGCATCAGGGCAATCTCTTGCTCCTGATTATGAAGAATTCCCGCTGCTTCCATTCCATGTTCCGCTTCTAGAATTTCATATTCGTCAGAAAGCATATCCGACAAAAGAGAACGGTTAAATTCCGAGTCATCCACTATCAATATCTTCTTACGTATATGGCCGTTTTCCTTTTGATTCATAAAACTTGCTCCTTTAAATCCTTCTATGCTTTCTTTAAATATTTTTTCAAAAGCATCATTAATCTGTCTACATCTATTGGTTTTGCTATATGTTCATTCATGCCGGCTTCCCGCGACCTTTGAATATCCTCTGAAAATGCATCCGCCGTCATGGCAAAAATCGGCAGTCCGGCATCGGGACGATCAAGCAAACGTATCCTCTCAGCCGCCTCATAGCCCATCATTACAGGCATCCGGATATCCATAAGAACCACGTCATAGGTTCCCGGCTCAGACTGTTCAAACTTCTCCACACAAATTCTGCCGTTCTCAGCCCAATCTACTTCAAACCCTGCATCCGTAAGGATATCCTCTGCGATTTCCCAGTTCAATTCATTATCCTCCGCCAGCAGTATTCTCATTCCGGTAAAGCCCCAATTCTCTTCTTTCTTCTCTTCTTTCTTCTCTTCTTCCTCTTCGGAACCTCCTCCCATATACTTTGTCAGCCCAAGATAAAGATTTGATCTGAACAACGGCTTCGAGATAAATCCATGGGCGCCTGCTTCCCGCGCTTCCTCCTCAATATCACTCCAATCATAAGCTGAAATAATCAGAATTGGAACCTTATCTCCCACAATCTTGCGGATTTCCTTCGTAGTCTCCAATCCATCCATATCCGGCATCTTCCAATCCAAAAGAACGATCTGATAATCGTCGCCCTTCCCATGACGAGCCTGAATCATCCTGACTGCCGCAATCCCGCTGGTCGTCCAATCCGGCTTTACGCCAATCTTCTTCAAAGCTTCAACCGCACTGAGACATAGATCCTTATTATTATCCACAACAAGCATTCTCCAAGGCGGAAGCACCATATCCTCCCTCTGAATCGTAGCTTTTTCCAAATCAAGAATCACATGGAACTCGGTTCCTTTTCCCGGCTCACTCTGAATTGTAATACTGCCGCCCATCATATCGACAATATACTTTGTAATCGCCATACCGAGTCCTGTTCCTTCAGTCTTACTTACCAAACTGGATTCTTCCCTTGTAAACGTTTCAAATATCTTGCTCTGGAACTCCTTCGTCATACCGATACCGGTATCCTTCACACGGAAATGGCAGCGTATATATCCCTCCTTATCCGGCAGAACCTCTTGATTCAGATACACATTCACGCGGCCTCCCTCCGGCGTAAATTTCAGCGCATTAGACAAAAGGTTTATCAGTATCTGGTTCAGACGCACACTGTCGCAGAGCACCTCTTCTGTATTAATTTCCTGAATGAAAATATCAAAATGCTGTCCCTTCTCCCGAATCTGAGGCTGCACAATACTAACCAAGCTATTCATAGTATCACGCAGAGAAATCATATCCATATTCAGCGACAGCTTACCGCTCTCAATCTTAGACATGTCCAGCACATCGTTAATAAGCCCCAGCAGATGCTTACTGGATAAAGTAATCTTCTTCAGACAGTTCTCCACCCTCGCCGTATCGTCAATATTTGTCATCGCAATAGCCGTCATCCCTACAATACCGTTCATCGGCGTACGGATATCATGACTCATATTCGACAGGAACTCACTCTTTGCCCGATTCGCCTGAACAGCTTCCTGTTCTGCGCGCTCTATCTCCCGAAGCTGCTGCTGGGACATCCGGTAATACAGGAAAAAGATGAGGACCATAGCCGCCAAAATCACGCCGAATGCCTTTATCATCGTAGTCTGACGGTCATTGCTCAACTGAATAATCGCATCATTCAGATTACTGTGCGGCATAACTGACACCAAATACCATGCCGAATCGGGAAGCGCTGAGCAATACTGCTGGCTGTATTCTCCGTTCGCCAAAACCATTACCGAATACGTCTCCCTCTTCTGCATGGCTTCATATAGTTCATAGGCATAATCATCCGGGCTTTTTCCGTTAAGCTCTGAAAACGCTTCATGGATTCTGGTAAAATAATTATCCCTGTAAGCTCCTCCGCTCCGAACCACAAAGCTTCCGTCCCCACGAATGATATGGGAATAAGCAACGGCTCCCTTCTCATCCAGAACCAGCGCATCCTCCATATATGCCATCGGTACTCCCGCTACTATCAGGGAGCTCTTTTTACCATTCTTCATAGGGTATTCTACATCCATTGACAACAGACACAATTTCTCCCCATTTGGAAAATAGCCGCTGGTTACCTTACGCTCCCTATTGTTCAATACATCCCTGAATTCCGTCTCATCATACATCGTAACCGGCTGTCCAAGGATAAGCTCAAACTCACCGTCGGCCGCATAAAGAGCCAAATATGAAAATTCCCGTACGCTGCCGCTCAATTTCAGCTCTTCAATCATCTCGTCGCCATAGCTCACTGTGTCCGGCGGAGTTCTCTTTACAATTCCCTCTACCTGCGCCATCTGCAGATCAACAATTGCTGTAAATTTCTGCTGGAGCTGCCGATTCAATTCGGACATATAAATGGTTCCAATCTTACTAATTGCCTCCTGGCTCCTATCCCCCATGGTGCTGCCAAGCCATAAAAAAACTGCTATACATAAAACCACTAAACAGAATGCACTGGCAAGTAAAAATTTTTTCGTCTGTTTAAACATATATTTACATCTCCCTCATTATTTCAAGAAAAATCCCCAGAAATAGCTAAAGCGTGGCAGTCATATCCCTGCCACGCTTTTATTATAAACAATCTTTCTCCTTAAATCAATTCATTTTCGAATAACTGTCAGCAAATACTGTACTTCTCCCTGAAATTATCCGACGCCCCGTACTTTCCTCATTCTCCTCATTCCACAAGACATGATATGCCACTCCCGCGGCGCGGCCCGTCTGATCAATATAATTATCAATCAAAGTCCTCGCCTGCACCCTTGCATTCTCCAATATTGACGGATTTTCTTCCACTAGTTTCCGCATATCCTCCTGGGCCGCTTCTACCGCACGAATCTGATCCTTTGCGGTAATTGGATTCTTCTGAATCCACTGATCCTTTGAAATCACATAGGAGCTTTCGTTCCACGAATCCGGATCTACCCTGCAGGTGACCTCCGGCGGCGGCAGCGTAATGGTAATCTCTCTGCCATGACGCTCCATCTCTATTAGATCAGACCGAAAACTAATCTCCGCAACACCTGTATACTCAATCCAGAAAAGGCGCTCCTTTTCTCCAAAATGGAGCAGTCCTGTTCCCGGCTCCTTCACGGATTTTGCCACATTATGGTAATAGCAGTCTAACACTGCCAGCTCGCAGATCCCCTGTATCCTGCTAAGCTTTGGGGCGTGATTCTCTTCCTCTTCCGGAGATATTCTTGCAGCAGTTTCCCCGCCTGCCTTCGTCTCTGCCAAAGTATCGGCTCTGCTGCCTGTTAATGCAAAAACAAAACTTATGATACATAACAACACAGTCCGTCTTTTCAATCTACTTATCTCCTTCCTACTCATCTTTCTCCTCCCCGGCAATCAAAACCATTACGGTATATTCCGCCCCGTCGTCCCACTCATCCAGCCATGGCTCTGCCAGAGCTTTTGCAGAGATCTTTACATTCTCCGCCGCTGCGTCCATAAGCTTTGTATCGGCAGACGCCCGCTCTTCCAAATCCGCAGCAGCAGCCTTGTAGCTTTCCTGCGCTACCGTCTCTGTATTGTACTTATCATCCTCAAATATATAATCCAGTGTGCCGGGATCCACCCACGGCTTCCCCACCGTAACTTCCGGAAGCAAAATATATATTGTGCCGGTTTCCTCATCCAGAGACACCTCTATTTTACTCACATCAATACCGGCTTTCACTATTCCCTCATAAGCCACATAATATTTCACCGTTTTCTGATCCTCCTCATATACGGCGGTGTAACCGTTATACGGATATTCCGCCGTATACAGCCTGCTCCGCTTCACGCTTCTTTCCAGCAGGCTCTCCGTCACTGTGGCAACCTCTCCTTCCTCTCCGGTAAAAAAACGCTTTCCCTTCTCCGCAAGATCGTCTCTCGCCGTATGGTTTGCCTTCCAGAACAGACCTCCTGCTATGGCTGTTATAATAAAAATCAGAGGAACGCGTACCCAGCCTGTAATCTTCCTCTTCGGCTCTGTCCCTTTCTCCTTTCCCTCATCCTCTTTTTTCCGGGCTTTCCATGTTATCATCCAACCCATCCTTTCATTTCACCGATAGCGCTGCGTCAGAATAAAACCGCCCGTACAGGTGAAAGCCGCCCGCACAGGCGAAAAATTTTCAGTTATAATTTATCATAAAAGAATACTCTGATAAATATGCCAAAAATACGTATAGCTTCTTCTAATTTAGCAAACCCGGCAAAATAAGGAGGTGTGCATCTTCTCCGAATACAGCATATCATTTGTTATACAGTAAGCGCCTTAATCTTTTAATTACAGATATTTTATTGCAAATTTCACAATTTTTTATAAAATACTCGACTTTTTTTGTAAAACATTTATAATAGAAGTATCATATTTTTTATCGTATACCAAACATGTTTGAAAGGAGTGAGAAAGACCGTGAGAGACTTAAAATACCTGATTGAATTTGAAGATCTGCTTCAAGAGGCAAATAATACTCTGGTGCGTCAGGCAAAGAAAGACGGAAAACTGGCTCTGGGCTACACCTGCTATTTTATGCCGGAAGTGCTCTTAGACCTGCCGGGATGTTTCAGCGTCCGGCTGCGGGCTCCCAGAAGCTCTTCGCCCGACATTGCCAGCTATTATATGTCCAACCGGAGCTGTCCCTATGCAAGATCTCTGTTAGAACGCGCCATTGAAGGCGGATACCATTTTCTAGACGCCCAGCTTGCTACGGAAACCTGTACGGCAACCAACCGTTTTCAGGAACATTTGGAGATCCTTAAGCTTGTGGACAACCCCGGCTTTTTCGTAACCTTCATTGACGTCCCCCACAAGAAAGGGATTCGCAGCAACGAAGACCATTATGCGTCCCAGCTTCGCAAATTCGTGCTGGAACCGCTGCATGAGAATCTGGGCGTAGACATCTCAGACGAAGCGCTCCGCGCCGCTGTCGAGGAACACAACGAACTGTGCCGGATCATTTCCGAGATTGGAGAACTGAGGAAGCTTCCCAATCCTCCGATTACCGGATATGAATTTCACGTAATCAATCTGGTTTCCCTTGTCTGTCCAAAATATCTGATCATGGATAAACTGCGGGAAACCCTTGAAGAAGTAAAGAACCGGAAGCCGGACGAGAGACCTGCATGGAAGGTCCGCGTGGTACTGGCTGGCAGCGAGAACGACGACCCGGAATTTACCAAGCTCATCGAGAGCTGCGGCGCCCTCGTTGTGGCAGACCGCCACTGCTACGGTTCCCTGCCCGGCAGAGAACCGATTGAAATAAAGGAAGGGGAAGCGCCTCTTAACGCAATCGCACGCCATTATCTGCAGTACAGCGAATGCCCGCGGTATATGGATACCGCGGTGGTGCACGGAAGAAAACGCTACCTGAAAAAATTGTACGAAGACTACCATGCAGACGGCGTAATCCTTGAGCAGATGAAGTTCTGCGAATACTGGACTTACGAACGGGTCGCGGACAGCCTGATCCTTACCGGCGATTACGGCATCCCATGCTGCTCCATTGAAAAGGATTACAACAATAACGCCTTTGGCCAGCTTCGGACCCGCTTCCAAGCCTTTGTAGAGAGCTTGGAGATCAAAAAAATACAGAAGGAGGCTGGGAAATTATGAAAGTATTAAACAAAATCACCTCTGCTGCCAAGTCAGTGAAGGGTTCCGCCCAGACTGCCGGCAATATTGTAAAAGATTTCTGCGCGCCGATCTATAACGAGCCGGGCCGGGAGAAATTTTTTTCCAAAGCCCACGCAGACCGCCTGATTGATCACTATACTCCCATCGTCCGCGACGACGGCAAAACCCGCGTAAGCGGCAAAAAAGCCGCGAAGCTTGCCAAGGATTTCTGGTGCGGGGTTCCCCACGGCGAGCGGAGGCTTGGAGAGCTTTACATCGGAGATACCGGCGTTTTCCGCCACAGAGAATGGCGCGGCGTAGTGGATACCAATTACTACTTTACGGTATGGCTCCGGCTTCTGGGCCTGATTGGCCGCACGCTTGTTCAGGGTAATATTTATTTCCTGAAAGGTTTGTGGCGTTACCGCTGGATGGAGACATATCTCTCCGGCATTTCGTGGGTCGACCGCGGAAACGAGGGAATGCGGGGTCCCGCCCTGCGGGCAAGCTCGCTGCATTTTATCGCCATGTTCGACGACTCTGTCCGCCAGCTCAACGCTCAGTTTCTCGCCGACGCCAACCTGCGCGGCGGCAGACGGAACAAACGCTGGTACAAAACCCTGCAGCATGACGAGACGGTTCCCGGCCATATCGCCTACGGCTTCCCGGAATTAAAGGATGACATCTGCGTACAGCTTACCACCTGTTTCCTCCAGAACCATGTAAACCAGCAGACGATCCCATGGTACATCGACGCGGTAGAATCGATCGGACTTGCGCCGGACGCCTGTTCCTTATGCGCATCCGAAGCCGGTATCTGTGTCCGCGACGACTATCCGGATTTCAGTCCCTGCTTTATTGCCAACAACATGGCGTGCGACGGTTCCGTGGGTACATCGATCCTTCAGGAGCTTTATTTTAACAAACCGTTCCACTCCTTCCCCGCGCCCATGCGCCACGATGATGCGGATCTTCACAAATACACCATTGATGAATTTCTGGGATGCATCGAATTTATGGAGGAACATCTCGGCATGAAATGGGATTGGGATGCCTTCTATGAAGGAATCGAACGATTCAATGACCAGACAAGATTCGAGCTTGAGAAATGGGACGTTGCGGCAAAGACGCCTTACAACCCCGTGTCTTCCGTTGCACAGGCTCTCTACCGCATTTTCTACTTCTATGTAGGCGAGCGGCCCATTTTCCACAAGACCGACCGGAAGGTAAAGCGGATCATGGAGCGGTGCGTGCGCAAGAAGATCGAGCCTTTCCCGCAGACAAGGCACCGCGCGCTGGTATGGTCCTGCGCGCCGCTGTACTATTCTTATATTACTACATGGCTGTACAACTGCTGGGGCATCAATGTGGTGATCAATATGGACTCCCTGATGGGGCACAATATCATCGACACCTCCGACCGCGACCAGTGCCTGCTGGATTTTGCCAAGATGTATGAAAAGGGCGCAATGCGAACCCATGCCGTGGGCGGCTACGAGCATTTCCTTGAGGTATTTGATACCATGGAACAATTCGACTGCGATATGGTTATCATGTTCGATCAGGTAGCCTGCAAGGGCGCGCAGGAGCTTCACGGCGTATTCGAGGACGAATACCGCAAGCGGGATATCCACGCGATCTGGGTTCCCCATGAATTATTAGACCACCGCACTGTAGAGCGCGCAGAGATGCGTAAGATCGTCAACGATTATATGTTCACGGTAATGAATGAAGAGCCGTTAGATCCGTCTCTGCTGGACATCGACGACAGCCGCGGATGGTAAGAGAGGAGGTATAACGAATGCGCAGATGCAAAGCATTATGCAGAAAAGGAAAAAAGAAGCAGACCTGCATGGTATGCAGAACGGTTCTGCCGGTATTGAAGACTCTGGCGAAAATAGCATTGTCCGTTTATGCAGCGCTTTTTACCGTTTTTTATTTCAATCTGGACACCAAGCTATTTTACCGGATTATGCCGATTTTAAATAAGTACCATTATGATGTGATGCCCGCCAAGGATTTTGCGGAATCCATCAAAGGGCGGAATGATACAGACAAATAAGAAGCAAAGGAGAAACTGCCATGCATGAACACAATCATTCACATGGAACAGCCGGTTCTCCGGAAGAATCACTGGCCCTGCTGAACTATATGCTGGGCCACAACCGCCATCACGCGGAAGAACTTCACGAACTGGCGCATAGCCTTCCGGAGGAGGCGGCCTCGCTGCTCCACGACGCCGTGGAGGATTTTAACCGGGGTAACGAAAAACTGGCCAAGATTCTGGCCATGATGAAAGGAGCATAGACCATGTGCCTGTCAGCAGTATATGAACACCGGCCCGAGGGAGAATCCCTCCTGTGCCGCAATATCGCGAACGTCCGCATACAGCCGGGCAAGCTGACCTTTATTGATATCATGGGAATCCAAACCGAATATAAGGGACAGCTTTGCAGCTTGGATCTGATGGAAAATAAAATCATTGTCAGCAATGCCGGGGACATACCGGCGTAATCTGCGGATTGTGAGGCAGGATAGCGCTCTCCGGGAAACCGTAAGCAGCGCCCCTTCGTATGCAAAGCTGGGCAACACTCCAGCGAACTAACTGCTAACTTCGGCTAGAATGCGCAGAAAAGCCTGCGCATCCAAGTCTCCGTAAGCAGTGGATTTCGCTTCCGTTAAAAGCGCCCTTTTATGCTCTGCATACGAAGGGGCGCTGCTTACGGCCTCCCGGAGAACACTATCCTGCCCCTGCACTTTGCCTCTTCCCCAAGCTTTCCTTTCAATTTCAGATCATATCTCCGTTCTTTAATCTGCCATATTGCCTCGTTCGGCATCTCACTAAACGTAATATAAATAACATTGTGTCGGTTCAAATGCTTCTCATACTGCCCGCAGAGACTAATCTCAAGTCCGTCAAACAAATCACGGCACTCAGAACCCTTCCCAAAACGGCGCTCCTTTCCATACCGATAGTATAACTGATTTTCGCATATGAAACATGGCGGCCGCTCGATTTTCGCGACGGCTGTTATCATGTTGAACAAGGGACGCGGAGCGAATCAGGGGCAAGAGTACACCCTCCAGGCAGCCGCAGCCTCCGCGGCAGGGATTTGCCCTCCGAGAAGCCTTAGGCAGCGCCCTTTCCTATACAAAGCATAAAAGGGCGCTTTTAACGCAAGCGGAATCCACTGCTTACGAAGACTTGGCGGCTCAGGCATTCCTGAGCCGCCTAGCCGAAGTTAGCTGTTAGTCCGCTGGAGTGTTGCCCAGCTTTGCATAGGAAAGGGCGCTGCCTAAGGCTTCTCGGAGGGCAAATCCCTTTCTCGCTGTCTCACCGCCTCATTCACTCTCTCACTTCTTCTTTCTTCCGAAGTGCAGCTCCCGCATTCCTTCTACCTCATCGCACACCGGTTTCAAGTTACAACTGCTGCAGTCCGTCGGCATCCCGTCCAGAATATGCGTCAAAGTCCTCGTTATATCCGCCGACTTTTTCGCGCCGGCCAAGAAACTCTGATACGGAGCCTTCTGATCCGTGACAAATATCACCTGAACCTGCAGCACGTTCGGATTCTTCAGATACTGGCGGATAAAATCAAAGCCCACGCTCCGAAAGGATATCCCCTTTTTCAGCGCCGTCTTGCTCACCCGCACCTGCTCTCTGAAATCTCCCGAAGAAATGCGAAACATATACCCTTTCGGGAATACATGGTATTTCACAAACTCCATATCCCGGATCGCCTTGTAGGCCGCCTCGTCGTCCTCTCCAAGCCCGGCCGTCCTGATCAGGGCGATTCTTGCATAGGGGGCGTCCCTCTTTAATTCCCGCAGGTCCGGGCCGCAAAGCATTACCTGATTATCCCCGATTAAATGATCATCCGTCGTCACGCAGGTAAAATTCACTGCCGGCAGGCCGCCGCCTCCCAGCTCGTAGGCGGCGTCCCGCTGCAGCACCAGCTCGCTTGCCCCCGCGTCCGGCCATGCTTTCCCTTCCTCATAGTTCCAGACCTTGGGTTCTAGCGCGCTAAGCTGCTCCTTTGTCGCGGTGATGATAGAATCATACAGCTTCATCAGAACTGGATATCTCTCAGGGAATCCTTCTTGTCGTGGAACTTATTGAGCCAGGTATAAATGAATCCCACAAGCTTCATATCCAGATTCAGCATATAGATCGTAAATAACACACCAAACCCTATGCCAACAATCTTGAACAAAATTTTCAGTGCTTTTTTCATGTCAATCCCCTCTTTTTCCGTTACTGTTCACAGCAACCTCTTTCCGCTTATGATTTCGCTAATCCTTTCTTTCTCGCATACTCTGCGGCGCCCAAGGCTCCCATTAACTGGGGATCGATCGGCAGGTCGATCACCTTCAGCTTCAGCACATGCTCGATCGCGTTCTTCAAGCCGGCATTCTTTGCACAGCCTCCCGTCAGTGTGATCGCCGTCGTAGCTCCGGCCTTTTTCGCCATAACAAAGCAGCGCTTTGCAACCGCCATCTGGATACCCGCGGCAATCTCGTCCATCGGCTTGCCCTCGCCCACCAGAGTAATAACCTCGCTCTCGGCAAATACCGTACACTGAGCCGTGATCGGAATCACGTTCTTAGCCGTCAGGGACAGGTTGGAAAAATCTGTCAGAGACATCTCAAAACTCCGGGCCATCGCCTCGAAGAACCGTCCCGTACCAGCGGCGCATTTATCGTTCATCGCGAAATTCTTTACCGTTCCGTCCGTGTCAATGCTGATTCCCTTTACGTCCTGACCGCCGATATCGATAATCGCCTTTACATCCGGATCCGTCACATGAACGCCCATGGCATGACAGGAAATCTCGGAAATATTCTCATCCGCAAAAGGAACCTTATTCCGCCCGTACCCGGTTCCGATCAGATAGCATAAATCCTGCGGAGTATTAAGCTCCGGCACCTGCTCTATCACTTCCTCCATGGACATTTTCGCGGAAACCTCGGAATTGATCTTGCTGCGCATCGTAGTGTGGGCTGCAAGCTTGCCGTTTTCATCGATAATCACCGCTTTCGTATAGGTGGAACCTACGTCGCATCCTCCGAAATATTTCATAATTTTTAACTCCTTTCCGGTAACAGTATTACCATGTCACATCATCTTCAAATTCTACCAGGGATGGATCTAACGGCTCCTCCTGGAATACATTCACCATATAATTATTTACCTTGCTGCGCATGTCTCTCCGGGATACGGTACGCGGATCCATCAGGTCATGCTCTACCCAGATCAGATGGATGCCTTTCTCTCTTGCCTGCTCGTCAAAGAGTCCCTGCAGTCCGCTCATCGTCTTACAGCACACATGCTGGTACATAATTACGATCTCTACGTTGAACTCTTCCACCTGCTTCCACAATTCCTCCAGCACATGGACATGACCGCCGTTGGTATGCTTGCGCATAACCATCCGCTCATACAGTCTTGCCAGATCTCTGATCGCCTCTTCCTTATCATCCGTATTGAGCATCTTGGTAAAATTCAGGCTCTCCATCTCCACCAGTACGCCGATTCCCCAGCAATTCTGAAGCCAGTTGGAGAAATTTGCATAATAGTGGGCCGGACAGCTCCACACGATCGCCCTGTGGCGGATCGGCGCCCGGTACGGTTCCATCTTCTTCTCATAAGCCTTCATCATCATCTTGTCAACACGCTTGAAGGTCTTCATCGTCTTCGGATTCAGTCCGCCGTCCATCTCGTAGCTCCACTTGCGGAACAGCTCGTAAGCCGGACCGATCACCTGCGGATAAGGAGTTTTATTCACTTCCCATTTATTCATTTCATAATTCGTCTGCTCATTAAACCGGCGGATTACCTTAAAGTAATGATCCCAGTCCCAAGTCTCGCCTGTCAATTCCTCTACCCATTTGATGCACCGCTTCATATCTTCCGCGCCGCAATCCACCGTATCCTCGTCGTCATACCGCACCGGCAGCGTAAGCGGATAGGTCGGCATCTTAAACCGGCGGTCCTGATAAGAAGTAGCCATATCCGATCCGTCGCATGGCGTCGATGTGGAAATAAATCCCAGTCCGCAATGGGGAAGCGCGTCAATAATCGCCGCGCCGCACTCAGACGTAGGCACCGGACAGGTATCCGACGGGAGGCCGAAGCTCTCTACCGCATCTATGTAAGGGATACACACCAACTGATCAATCTCCGATACGAGGAATACCGGCATAAGCTGGTAAGGAACTCCTTCCAGATTCGGAAAGCCCGCCATCATCTGGCTCATGGTCATCTCATCGAACAGCATCATTTTGCTGCGGATCTTCTGGTTATTTCCCAGCCGTTCATCCGCCCTCAAAAGCGTCGAAATCATGTCTGCTCCATACTGGAACACCGGCAGAAACAGTTCGTTTCCTATCGTCACATGCGGGCCTCTGAGTCCCAGATTATTCCGGTCTGCAAATGCGGGCAGCGCCAGATAAGAACTGAGCCACCGGTATTCAAACAGCCCTTCCGCAAGAGAGAGGGGATCCTTCATCGTCATCCCGGCCATGATCTTCCAGATCTTTAACCAGCCCATAAAATCCCTTGCGGTGCCCTCGATTCCTTTCCATTCTCTTCTGGTAAATGCAATCTTGCCCGACCGGTACAGCCGTCCCAGATGCTTCTCTCCATTTACCAGCAGATCAATCCGCTCTTTGCCGGACATAGAAGCAGCCGTCTTCGCCTCGTCCGCGATCCGCTCTCCCGTCGCTTTAAAGTTTTCCTTAACCTTTTTTCCTACTTCCTTCCAGTCAACCTCCGAAATCAGTTCTTTCCAGATCTTCAAATCCTGAGGCACATTCTTCTTTGCCCATTTCAGGTTATTTTTCAACATCGCGGCTGCCTCCTCCCTTTTGGATACGCTTAATTTCCAAGGATTCTACAAATGCCTGCATCCGGGTGCGCAATTGTCCGGAAGACCGGGCATTATACGGCCGGTCGATCGAAAGCACCGGATGATGATACTCTGTCTCCTGAATATGGCTGGCCAGCGCACGCTCAAACGCCCAAAAATCACAGAACTTAATCTGCTCAAAAATAATTCCCTCCGCGTCGTACTCTCTGGCAAGACGGTCCGCCGTCTCCCTGCGCTGGGTAATCTTTTCATTGCTCATAAACCGCGGACACTCAGACACCTCAAGGTAATGACGGCACACCTGCGTAAGCGCGTCTTCCTCATCATTTAAAGGAATCTCTTCCCGGCCCGGCGTCGAGCCGAAACAGAACCGGTCCGCCACGATAAACGCTCCCGTATCCTCGATCAGCTTCGTCAGGCCCAGATCATCCACCTCGCTGCCTACCAGCACCACTCTGGCTCGGTACCAAGGCTTAGGAGCCGGCTTACGGGTCTTAATCTCCGCCAGCGTCTTCTTCAGCTTGTCCAGAATCAGATATTTCGGACAGCAGAAGGTCACCATATTCAGCACATGGAACTCATATCCTGTAATCGGCGGATTCGGAAGCTTCCTGAGCTCCCCGATCTCGGTAATAATCCGGCAGAGCTCGTTGTGCTCCTTTACCGCTTTCCGGATAGCCTCATCAGAAATATCTACGCCGTATACCTCGTGCAGCCGGGCCAGAACCCGATTCTTAATCTGCCGCACATAATGCTCGATCGTAAAATCCTCCACTTTATATGGAATATCCGCATGAGTCACAAAAAACTTCTCATTCGGTATCAGCTCCTGAAGCTCGATATTCTCCATGCAGCGATTCATCTCCGCGCATGCATCCACGCCAGCCAGCGCATCGAGAAAATTAAATCCACCCTCAAAAGCGCGTTCCACCAATGCCCGGCAGAATTCACAGGTGTAATTGGACATATAATAGGTAGCAATGTCCATAGATCCCGTATTCGGCGCTCTCAGACGCACGGAAAAACAGTTATCCAGATTCAGCAGTACCTCCGGCATGTGAAAGCAGGTATAGCCGATCGCCAGCTTCCCTTCCTTCCTCGCCTTCTCAATCAGGGTGTTATTGGCCGTCTCCAACAGTTTTTCAAAATAAATCAAATGCTTTAGGTCTTTCAACTATCACACCTCTCTCCGTTCTTCTTCCATTGATCTCCATTGATCTCCTTTTATCTCCCGCTTTTTCCATCCGCAAAAGGGCTATGCCCTACAGGATCTCCCAGCGCTCCAGCGCTTTTTTTACTCCCTGCAAAAGAGGCGCGCCGTCGCTCAGTTCAAAGACACTCAAGCCCCTGACTTCATTTGCCGCATGCTCCTCGTCGGCCGGAATGCTGACAAGCATCTCAACCGGAGATAAATCTACCAGCGCGAGCATAGACGGATCTGATACCCGGTTCACGATAGCGCCGCACTGTCTGTACATCACAAGCTCCTTCGCCACCTTCTGAATCGTCTTCGCCACCTGTACGCCCTTACGGCTGGAATCCGTGACCAGTACCAGATGCGTTACCTCCTCCATAACCCTGCGGTTAATCTGTTCAATCCCCGCCTCGCCGTCAATGACCACATAATCAAAATCCTTCGCCAGCAGGGAGATCACTTCCTTTAAGTAAGCGTTTACCTTACAGTAACAGCCGGCGCTCTCCGGCCGGCCGATGGCAAGAAATGAAAATCCCTCCTGTTCCACCATAGTATCAAAAATCTGAAACCGGGCTTCGCCCAAAAGCTCCACCGCTTCCTTGGGTTCTCCCCGCTCCACACTGGCTACGATGCGCTTGCGGATATCATCCAGCGTAGACTCCGCTTCCACGCCCAGCCCAGCAGCCAGCCCTACGGCCGGATCTGCGTCGATCGCCAGAATCCTTGATTCCGGATACCGCTCTGCAAGCAGGCGTACCATAGCCGCGCAAATGGAGGTCTTACCCACGCCGCCCTTGCCTGCCGCGGCAATGATTGTTGTCTTGTGCAATGGTCCCACCTTCCTTTCTTTATCAAAATGCAGTCATTCGCGGCTGGGAAAGCCGCTCATAGTATCAATCTTTCTATCATTCTATCACACAATTTGTTTATTTGCAACAAAATTTCAGTTATTTTCGACAATTTTTGTTGCAGATTAGACAAAAATTTGTTATAATAAATCTACTATATACACACGTCAAATATTTCAATCAGGTGTTCCAGCCAGCAGTAACCTGCTGCTGTTAACCTCATACTGCGAGAGGAGATGAACGAGTATGAACACAAAATTAGAACCGCTGTTTACTCCATGGAAAATCGGAAACTGCGAGATCAAGAACCGTATTGTCCTGACTTCCATGGGCGGCACAGATTTGTTCGGATGGATGGAAAAGCACCATTTCGACAAAGCCGGCGCGCGTTTTATCATGGAAGTAGCGAAGAATAACGCCGGACTGGTACTGCCGGGCTGCCAGCCTGTTTACAATCCCATGGGCGGCCAGTGGCTGCACAGAGAAAAAAAGATGTATCAGGATTTAAAAAAATGGATGCCCGAATTCCACAAGACCGGAGCGAAGCTGTTTATCCAGCTTACCGCGGGATTCGGCCGCTCTTTCACCATCAGCGAGCTGATGGAAAAGCTCTATACCAGTCCCATGCTGAGGAAGGTTTCCAAACCGTTTATGGATCTGGACAAGATCACCGCTTCTGCAAGCCCCTCCCCCAACCGCTGGTCGGATAAGGTTCCTTCCCGGGAGATGACAGTAGATGAGATCCATGAATTTGTAGAAGCCTTCGCCAAAACTGCAAAGCTTTTGCAGGACGCGGGCGTAGACGGCGTAGAGATCCATGCCGTCCACGAAGGGTACCTGCTGGATCAGTTTACCCTGAAATATGTAAACAAACGGACCGACCAGTACGGCGGTTCCTTCGAAAACCGCTACCGCTTCGCCGTAGAGATCGTAAAGGCTATCAAGTGGGCCTGCGGAGACGATTTCCCGGTTTCCTTACGCTACAGCGTCCTTTCCAAGACCAAGGGCTTCCGGCAGGGCGCGCTGCCGGGCGAGGAGTATACCGAGGCCGGCCGGGATATGGAAGAATCCGAACGGGCTGTTAAATATCTTCAGGACGCCGGGTACGACATGCTCAACTGCGACAACGGAACCTACGACGCATGGTACTGGGCGCATCCGCCGGTATACATGCCGGAAAACTGCAATCTGGCCGACGTAGAACACATCAAAGAATTTGTCGATATCCCCGTGGTATGCGCGGGGCGCTTAGATCCCTATACCGCCGCTGACTCTATCGCAGCCGGGAAACTGGACGGCGCCGGCTTTGCAAGGCCGTTCCTTGCAGATCAGCAGTGGGTGACCAAGCTGATGAAGGGCAGAGAAGAGGATATCCGTCCCTGTATCTTATGCCACAACGGATGCTTCAACATGTGCCACTATAAAGGCGTTCCAAACGATCAGGATTTAAGCGACAGCCTGCATCTGGCGCGCTGCGCAGTCAACGCCGAAACCATGCAGTGGGGTAAACACCGGATCATTCCGGCCAAAACGCCGAAGACCGTCCACATCATCGGCGGCGGCATCGGCGGCATGGAAGCTGCCCGCGTACTGAAAAAACGCGGCCATACCCCGGTCATTTATGAGAAAGCCGACGTGCTGGGCGGCACATTTATCCCTGCCAGCGCAGAATCCTACAAAGGCAAGCTCCGGGATCTGCTCACATGGTACCGCCGTCAGATGGAGGTTCTAAACATCGACGTCCGCCTAAACGAGGAAGTAAAGGATTTATCCCGGTTTAACGGCGAACCAGTCATTATTGCCACCGGCTCCACGCCGCGTATCTTAAAAAGCGTTCCGGGGCATGAACGGATGATAGAAGCCTGCGAATTTCTGAACGGCAAAGAAGTCGGCCAGAAGGTAGCCGTCATCGGAGGCGGCCTGACCGGAAGCGAAATCGCCTACGAACTGGCGCTGATGGGCAAAGAACCGATTATCATCGAGATGAAGGACGATCTGGTATCCCAGAAAGGCGTCTGTCTGGCAAACAGCTCCTACCTGCGGGAGTGGTTCGCGCTGCATAAGGTTCCGGTATACTTGGAAACCAGCTTGAAGGAAGTAAAAGAAGGCGCCGTCGTATGCATCGACAAATGGAAAAAAACCATTACGATTCCTTGCGACAGCGTAATCTCCTCCGCCGGCTATATCTCGAATCCGCTAGAGCCGGATCAGAAGAAGAAAAATGTATATCTGGTGGGCGACTGCCAGAAGGTCGGTAATCTCCGGAGCGTAATCTGGGGCGCTTATGAGACTGCAATGAATATCTAAGTGAAGATAATAGATAGCATGAGTAAAAGGAATGCCTGCTGCTGTGAACACACTACACAGTAACAGGCATTCCTCTTATACTCCGCAAAGTTCTGCTGCCTTGCGCCCGTCGTATTCAAAATAATTTGCTCAAAACTTATCAGTCCTTTTTCTCAATTAGCTTAGCAATCGTCCGTATCGGCCCCATCTCTACTGCATAAATCGACTGGGCGGCTGATTGGGTGGACTGGGTGGCCGACTGGGTGAACTGGGTGGCCGATTGGGTGAACTGGGTGGCCGATTGGGTGGCTTGATCGGCAGTTTGGATGGCTTGGGCAGCGCTTTACCGTTATCCCCTGTATTTCAATATATAATTCATCCACCGAAATCCTTGCCGCCCCGCCGCGTCTCTGGAATACCAGAGTTCTTGGGAGCTCAAACACGGCGCGGTTTCCAATATTTCTCCAAGAAGCTGTTCGTCAAATTCCAAAAAGAATCTCCCATCTCCACATATTCCAGTCTCAATTCCATTCTTCCCCGACGCATATATAATCCCGTCCGGCTTCAAATATGTACCAATCCCTGCAAAAAAATTAAGCAGATTTTCTTTTGTTAAATGAAGCAGCGACGCGCATGCCCAAATTGCATCGAACTTACTGCTTGGATGGTATTCCTCCACAGGAAGGCATACGATCTCTCCGTCAAACCGTCTGCTCATTTCTCTGCAAAGACCTGCTGACGGCTCCAGCGCCGTCACCTCAAACCCCTGTCTGCTAAAATATACTGCGTCTCTGCCGCTACCGCTTCCCAAATCCAGAATCCGCCCTTCTGCAGGAATCCTTGGCAGAAAACGTCTGTATATATCCGTCATATCTGTCTGAAGCGTCTGTATAACATATTCTTCCGCATGTATGTCATAATAATCCAACACGAATTTCACCTCATAACCCAATTGCCAAATCCAGCATTTCTGGCAGACTGATAGACTGGCAGGATCACCTCCGCAAGCCGTTCTGAAAATTCCTTCTCATCCAGTCCCTCCCGATACAGCCTTCCCCGGATTTCCATATTATTTAAATGCTCTTTCGCACACCTTTCAAATTCCTCATGTACCTTTGGGAACCTCCACATCATTTCATAGGAAGCATATTCCGTCTTGCACAGCAGCGGAAAATATAACTCCCAGTCCGGAAGGTGGTTGCTTTTTCTGCTGTTTATGCTCTTTGTTGTCGGGTGCAGATTCCAAAACTCGTCGTGCGCCACGTAAGACCATGGCACAAAATGGTCGATTGATACATCCTTCTCACTCAATTCCGTATCTGCGTAGATCTCATGAACCGGATGTATATGAATGATCAGCTTCCAGTATTTCTTTACCTTATCCAGCTTCCTCTCTTTCGGGGGATACAGCTTGTCCACGATTCCCGGCACACTGGGATTTCTCCGCTGTAAATACGTAATCATATTCAGTTCGAGCCATCCTCTGATGATCTCGTGATTCTGCTGGATATAAAAGGCCCAGTCCGGCTGAACCTCTATTCTGGTCTGAAGCCCTTTAAACGCCTGAAAATAATACATCAAACGCTTTTCCTGATTGATCCGCGCGGCCAGTTTTTCCTCGGTACGTTTCCATTCATTCCCACGCATAGACGCCATAAAGGGCGCCTGCAGACGATACGGGACATTACGCGCCAGCGTCCGTTTCATTTCCAAAACCGCCCTGTCCCTGCAATTTTCCAAATACTCCAGAACTGCTTCTTTCTTCTCGCTGGACTTCATCATGCTGATTTCAGCCAGACGGTTTACTACCTTTTCCAAAGTATCGTTCGGGCCAAGATTCAGATGATACTCCGTCACCATGTACCATGCGTCCGCAATCATTTCATGGATCAGTTCTTCGTAAGTGAAAACATTCTTTCCTTTCATAAGCTTAGATTTAATCGCCTGAAACCAGAACAACTTGTAACATTCGCTTTTATTATCGAACAGGCGGGAAAAATGAGCAATATCAAGTTTTTCAGAATATGGTAACTGCAAGTCTACACCTCCATTATTATAAACGCACTACATTTGCCTGACAATTCAATAAATCTTTTTATATCCATTCAAATCGGAAGGTTCTTCCTATATATTAGGCTTCCTCCATCACCGAAACCATTCCCTATTCTTCTCAAAAAACTCATAAAAGAACCGTACATTTTCCAGCTCGTACCACTTCGCCTCCTCCATGGAGTCCGAGTCCAGATTATAGATCTTTGCCTTCAGCGTCCCCAGCATAAACGGCGAATGTGTCGCAATCATAAACTGGCAGCCAAGAAAGCGCGCCAGCTTATTAACCTCCTCCGCCAGCTTCACCTGATTCTGCGGCGACAGCGATACCTCCGGCTCGTCCAGCAGATACAGATTATCCGGCGCAAAGGCATCCATAAGAAGCTGCATCGCAGTCTCCCCATTGGAATACTTTTCCTGTGCAAACTGTATGATTTCCTTTCTGGACCACGCCATCCCCTTCCCGCTTTGAAACTCATGCTCCGCCTCGGTCCGGCCTACGCCCTTCTCCTTCATCTTTTCATAGACATAGCCTCTTTCCAGCGCTTCCTCCTGCTGTATTTTTTTAATCTCATACAGGATATCCTCGCTCTTGATGTAAAGACTGTCTTTCGGGATGCAAAGCCTCCTGCCGGAATCATCCTCCCCCACGTCGAATTTACACTCCCCGACAAATTTATCAATATAATTCTGACCGTATGCATAGGTTTCGCAGCCTCTGACTCCCGCCTTCTGGGCGATGATATTCAAAAGCGTAGACTTGCCGGAGCCATTATTTCCATAAAAAACCGTAATCGGAGCAAATACCATCGGGTAAATCTCCTTTTTTCGGAAAACATGGTATGGATACACATTCGGATTCCTCATCCGATGCTCCGATACCATAAAACTGCTCAGATATACCATCCTGTGTCTCTCCTTTACTTCCGCGAATCCGGATTCAGCCGGAATATCACCGCCTTCTCCAGCCGGCCCCGCCAGATAATGAATTACATCAACAGCTCTTTAATTGCGGCCACCGTCTTTTTATTAAGTGAATTTTGGGACCTCCGGTGTATTGCCTGATCAATCGCTTTCGATGATTCCAGAATCATGTTGTTATGTATCGGACTATTGTTATTAAGCAATAATACATAACCGTCAATCCAGACTCTGATCCCATAACATTTCAAATATCGGGACAGAATATATACTTGACGCTTAACCTGTTTCATTGGATTGCGCACTCGCTTTTCATAGATATTTAGTCCTCTGCTGATTTTGTATTTTGTCCACTCATAATCATCCTCAGAGCCTACAAGCACTCCGCTGTAATTCTTTACCTCAATGATAAATACGCCTCTGTTGTTAATAATAACGTTGTCTAATTCCGTTTCTTTTTCTCTATAGCAAACGCAGATATTAGACAAAAGTATATCTCCTTCCTGCAAAACCTGTTCTATGATTCTAACTGCCTCTTTTTCTCCTTGCTTTCCGGCCCTTACTTCCGGCCTTATTTCCGGCTTTTGGTAAAACTTATCCCATACTATTGCCAAAATAAGGATAAGTATAAATATGCCTATTAAAGCAAATGTAAATGCCATTCTATTCCTCCATATACTCCGGCGTCTATCGAATTACTACTGGCTAACCCGCCGGATTTGTCCGCTCCCATCCTAAATTGGCTCTGATTTCCACTACAAGTTCAATTTATCACGGAATAACTACTCTGTAAACACTCTGGCAGAAAAGTTATTCGTAGACAGCCCTGAAAAAGATGGTATAATAAATTCTAAATTTACCTTCTGCGTACGGAGGGCTAAAATAAGGCGCTATTCCCAAGAAAATCTCTTTAAGCTTCTTAATCCGTCTCAGCAGCAATTTAAGACAATACCTACGCACGGCATTTCTCTGAGGATTTGTCTGCTTGTCTCAATTTCCCAACCGACTTTTTGTACTTTCACTAGTAAAATCATTAAAAATGCAAAAAGTGAGACGATAGCACAGACACAATTCAGGGAGGAATGATACGATGCCAAAACCAAAGACAAAAACCGGTGAGAAAAATCTTATCAGCCGGCAATTGATCGAGCTCCGCAGACGGAACGATTATTCCCAGCGCGATCTGGCTTACCAGCTTCAGCTTGCCGGATATGATATGGATAAAAACGTAATCACTAGAATCGAAACTAACAAGCGGTATGTCACAGACCTAGAACTAAAAGCCTTGTCAGAGGTCTTTCAGGTATCCTACGATTATCTCATCGACGGAGTTTTCGAACCGAAAGATGATAAGTGAACATTAGAAGTCACAAAGTTTCAGGTGAATAAAGAAAGAAATCCCCGAATCGTGTACCAGCACAGTTCGGGGATTATTCTTTACTTTTACAGCGGCAAAGCACACACGATGGCTGATCATCCGGCCTGCTATTCGTCAATATCAATAACTGACACCGGACAATCGTCTCTTGCCTGCTCTGCCGTACTCATGTACTGCGGTTCCACCTCTGCATATGCTTCCGCTGTACCATCCTCATTAAACCGAAACACCTCCGGGCATGTAGCTACGCACATGCCGCACGAGATACATCCTTCATTTACAGTCGCTTTCATCGATGACTCCTCCTTACGAAAATTAAATATCTTTTTAACAAATAGTATCTGCACTATTATCTACTACTATTCCTTTTTATAAAAAATGTTACTATACGTAAAAGCTTCCCCAGATCTATCTAAAATTCACTCCGCAAATGTTTTTTCTCATGTCATATAACGCCTAAAATTATGTTAGAGAATTAAAATTGCCTGTATCCTATGATAAAATTTTTTAAAGAAATATTGTTGTGGGGGAAATTGAAATGAAACTTCTAACCAACCAAAAACTTGCTACCCGTATTAGTATCATTCCCACTCTAATTACCCTTATAGGAATGTTGCTTCTGTGGCTTACGGTATCCTCGAACGCCGCTTCCATAGTCCGGCGGGACATCACCAACCAGATGACGGATGCCGTGGAATCCAGAGCCTCCATTATTAATGACTATGTGGCCTCGGCCGAAGAATATATGACTGCCTTCGCACTGGGCAGCGAGGTCCATGAACTTCTGAAAGACCCGCAGAATCCAGATCTGCTGAATAAGGCACAGAAATACACGGAAGATTTTGCTGCTGTAAAGGGTATTTTTGAGGGCCTATATATTGCCACCCCGGATACTCATGTGCTGACGCACACTTCCCGGAGTGCCATCGGAATAACTACGCGAACAGGTGACTCGCTGACTGAATTTCAGAATACGATTTTGGCCCAGCAGCAGTTGACCAATCTGGGAATTATGAAATCCCCGGGAACCGGAAGCATGATCCTGTCTATGTACTATCCTATTTTTGAAAATGACACATGCATCGGCTACGTAGGAGCAGGAGTTTACGCCAGTCATTTAATGGACGCACTGTTAGATCTCGGAATAAAGGGACTTCCTGACAGCGAATACGTATTTCTGAATGCAGATACGGGCATCTATCTTTATCATCAGGATGAAGAATTGCTGAATACAGAGACCACTGACAGCGGATATCTTGAAATTATCGAAAGGATTCAGACAAACCAGAGCGGCAAGGCGGATACATATTCTTATGAGGATGAACATGGCGAGAAACAGCTTACCGTTTACAAATATCTGAAGGACCGCGGATGGGTATTCATGGTTCGGGACAGCGCTGCCGAAGTCTATCGGACAGTGACGGAAGTAAAAATTATAGTAGGAGTCCTGTGTGCGGCGGTGGCAGCCGTTATCATCCTTGTCTCCCTGCTGATCTTACGGCGTGTAGGAAAAGAGCTGATGGTTCTGGAAAATGCCATCGGATATCTGGGCGAGCTGGATCTTCAGGCGGATCGGGATCTGAATCCCTTTTATGGAAGAACCGATGAAATCGGTATGATTGCCCAAACCATCCATCTTGTCTGCGGATGTCTGCGGAAGACTATTGATGATGTCGGACGGATTCTGGGTGAAATGGCAGAAGGTAATTTTGCAGTTGACGTTGCAAAAAATGAAACGTACTATATTGGTGATTTTCAAGCGCTTGCCGAAAGCCTGAAAACGATCCGGACAAATCTCACTCACGTACTGCGAGATATTTCCCAGATCGCAAATCAGGTGGATACCAGCGCAGATCAGGTGTCTGCGGAAGCGCAGACGCTGTCACAGGGAACACTGGAGCAGACGATATCCATCGATGGACTTGTGTCTAACGTATCTTCCATTACTTCACAGGTTCAGACCAGTGCAGTCCGCTGCGGCGATGCAAGCGAATTGGTGGATAAAGCCGCTGGATACGCAACTTCTGCAGATGAAAAGATGGCACAGCTAACTGAAGCCACCAAAAATATTGATAAATCCTCCACCCAGATTGGCAGTATTATTAAAACCATCGAAGACATTGCTTTTCAGACAAATATCCTGTCGCTGAATGCCTCCATTGAGGCTGCCCGCGCAGGCGCCGCCGGAAAAGGTTTTTCAGTGGTGGCAGAAGAAGTCCGCAATCTTGCGGCAAGATCTTCAGAAGCCGCCAAGGATACAGGCGCCCTAATCGGCCGCTCCATTCAGGATGTAAAAACCGGAACGGAATCTACCGGCGACGCCGTATCTGCTATGCAGCTTATAACCGAATGTATTCAATCAATTAAGAGACTAATGGACGAAATTGCATCCGCCAGCGTCCAGCAGTCTGATATGATCGCTTCGGTAGACAAAGGAATTAAAGAAATTTCTAACGTAGTACAAATGAATTCTTCCGCCGCTGAAAAGAGCGCGGCAGTTTCAAAGGAACTGTCTGATCAGGCAAAGATGCTGAACAGCCTATTGGGACGGTTCAATATAAAATAGTCGAGGCTGTAAAAAATCTTGTGTCTGTGAAAAATAGGATTTTCTGATAAGAATTA